>CAZVIF010000003.1:0-154603 GCA_964626745.1 uncultured Steroidobacteraceae bacterium | reverse complement strand
CGTCGACTGCCGCGCCACGATCGGCGAGATCGGCAACGACGAGCACAACCTGCGCAGCTACGGCAAGGCGGGCGCCAAGCGCTGGCGCGGCATCCGCCCGACCGTGCGCGGCGTCGTGATGAACCCGGTCGACCACCCGCACGGTGGCGGCGAGGGCCGCTCGGGGCAGGGCAACCCGCACCCGGTTTCGCCCTGGGGCTGGCACACGAAGGGCAAGAAGACGCGCAAGAACAAGCGCACCGACGCGTTCATCGTGCGCCGTCGCAAGAAGGGAGCGTAAGCGAGATGTCACGTTCGCTGAAGAAGGGCCCGTTCGTCGACCTGCACCTCGCCAAGAAGGTGCAGGCGGCCCGCGACAAGAACGATCGCCGCCCGATCAAGACCTGGTCGCGCCGCTCGATGATCCTGCCGGACATGGTCGGGCTCACGATCGCGGTGCACAACGGCCGCCAGCACGTCCCGGTGCTCGTCACCGAGAACATGGTCGGCCACAAGCTCGGCGAGTTCGCGCCGACGCGCATCTTCAAGAGCCACTCCTCGGCCAAGAAGGTCGAGGCGACGGCGGAGTAAGGACATGCAGGTATCGGCAGTGCTGCGCCACGCGCGCATCTCCCCGCAGAAGTGCCGCCTCGTCGCGGACCTCGTGCGCGGCCAGCCCGTGGGCGACGCGCTCGCGGTGCTCGCCTACACGCCCAAGAAGGGCGCGAAGCTGGTGCGCAAGGTGCTGGAGTCCGCGATCGCGAACGCCGAGCACAACCACGAGGCGGACATCGACGAGCTCAAGGTCGCGCGCATCGAGGTCGACGCGGCGCCGGTGGCGAAGCGCTTCCATGCGCGCGCCAAGGGCCGCGGCAACCGCATCGTCAAGCGGCTCAGCCACATCAGGGTCACCGTCGCCGACCGGGCGCGTTGAGGGCGTTACATGGGCCAGAAAGTAAATCCGATCGGCATCCGTCTCGGCATCACGCGCGACTGGACTTCGCGCTGGTACGCGGACACCAAGGGCTTCCCGGCGCACATCCTGTCGGACTGGCGGGTGCGCGAGTACCTGCGCGGCAAGCTGACCGACGCCTCGGTGAGCAAGATCCACATCGAGCGCGCGGCGCGCAAGGCCAACATCACCATCCACACGGCGCGCCCGGGCGTGGTGATCGGCCGCAAGGGCGAGGACATCGAGAAGCTGCGCGTCGAGGTCGCGAAGCTGATGAAGATGGCGGTCGCCGACGTGCGCCTCAACATCGCCGAGATCAGGAAGCCGGAGCTCGACGCGACGCTGGTCGCCGAGAGCATCGCGCAGCAGATCGAGAAGCGCGTGATGTTCCGCCGCGCCATGAAGCGCGCGGTCACGAACACGATGCGCAGCGGCGCCCTGGGCGTGAAGGTACGCATCGCCGGCCGCCTGAACGGCGCCGAGATCTCCCGGTCGGAATGGACCCGCGAGGGCCGCATCCCGCTGCACACCTTCCGCGCCGAGATCGACTACGGCACCGCCGAGGCGCGCACGACCTACGGCGTGATCGGCGTGAAGGTCTGGGTGTTCAAGGGCGAGGTGTTCGACCGCGACGAGGCCGAGCAGGAGGCGCGCGAGGCGGAAGCCCAGGCCGAGGCCGCCTCGGGGTCCGACAAGCCCGCCGAGGGCGCGGCGCCGGCGTCGGCGCCGGAACCGGCCGCGGGCTGAGCGAGGAGCCAGGGACATGATGCAGCCGAAGCGGACCAAGTTCCGCAAGCAGTTCAAGGGCAACCTGAAGGGCAGCTCGCACCGCGGCAGCTCGGTCGCGTTCGGCGACTTCGCGCTGAAGGCCACCGACCGCTCGCGGATGACCGCGCGCGAGATCGAGGCCGCGCGCCGCGCCATGACGCGCTACGTGAAGCGCGGCGGCCAGATCTGGATCCGCGTCTTCCCGGACGTGCCGATCACGCAGAAGCCGCTCGAGGTGCGCATGGGCAGCGGCAAGGGCAACGTCGAGTACTGGGTCGCGAAGGTGACCCCGGGCAAGGTGCTGTTCGAGATCGAGGGCGTGCCGGAGGAAACGGCGCGCGAGGCATTCAAGCTGGCTGCGGCCAAGCTGTCGGTATCCACGGCCTTCGTCAGGCGGCAGGTGCGCTGATGAGCAGGAAGAACGTCAAGGAAAGGGCGCGGTCGCTGACGGCGCTGCGCGGCAAGACCCGCGCGGAGCTGCGCGAGGAGCTCGCCGAGCTGCGCCGCGAGCAGTTCAACCTGCGCATGGCGGCGGCCTCGGGCCAGCCGGCGCGGCCGGACCAGCACGCCAAGGCCATGGGCAAGATCGCGCGCGTGAAGACCGTCCTCAACGAGATGGACCGCGCGCAGGCGGGGAGCAAGCCGTGATGACCGAGACCGAACAGAAGAGCGCGAAGACGCTGACCGGCACCGTGGTCAGCAACAAGATGGACAAGACCATCTCGGTCGCCGTCGAGCGGCTGATCAAGCACCCGACGTACGGAAAGTACGTGCGGCGCACGACCAAGCTGCTGGCGCACGACGAGAAGAACGAGTGCAACGAGGGCGACACGGTCGCGATCTCGGAGTGCCGGCCGCTGTCGCGGAACAAGTCATGGACCCTGGTGCGCGTGATCGAGCGCGCGCCGGCGGAATGAGCGGAGGTACGCGGCCATGATCCAGCTCAGGACCCGGTTGCAGGCGGCGGACAATTCCGGCGCGCGCGAGCTGATGTGCATCAAGGTCATGGGCGGCACGCGCCGCCGCTACGCCGGCGTGGGCGACGTGATCAAGGTGAGCATCAAGGACGCGATCCCGCGCGGCAAGGTCAAGAAGGGCGAGGTGTACGACGCGGTCGTGGTCCGCACCCGGCGCGGCGTGCGCCGCGCGGACGGCTCGCTGATCCGCTTCGACGGCAACGCGGCCGTGCTGCTGACCAACAAGCTCGAGCCGATCGGCACCCGCATCTTCGGGCCCGTGACGCGCGAGCTGCGCAGCGTCGCGTTCATGAAGATCATCTCGCTGGCCCCGGAGGTCCTGTGAGGAAGATACGCAAGGGCGACTCCGTCGTCGTGACGGCGGGCCGCGAGAAGGGCCGCACCGGCACCGTGGTCGGCGTGCAGGCCGACGGCCGCGTGCTGGTCGAGAACGTGAACATGGTCAAGAAGCACCAGCGCCCGAACCCGCAGCGCGGCGTGCAGGGCGGCATCGTGCAGAAGGAAGCCCCGCTGCACGCGTCGAACGTCGCGCTGCTCAATCCGGCGACGAAGAAGGCCGACCGCGTCGGCGTGCGCACCCTCAAGGACGGCCGCAAGGTGCGCTTCTTCAAGTCGAACGGCGAGCTGGTGGACGCGTAACCGGAGAGTATCGAGATGGCCGAATCAGCCAGGCTGCAGAAGCATTATCGCGAGGTCGTGAAGCCGAAGCTCCGCTCGGAGCTCGGGCTCGTCTCCGACATGCAGGTGCCGCGCATCACCAAGATCACCGTCAACATGGGCGTGGGCGAGGCCGTGGCCGACAAGAAGGTCATGGACGCCGCGACCGGCGACCTGGCGAAGATCACCGGCCAGAAGCCCTCGGTCCGCAAGTCCAAGAAGTCGGTCGCGACCTTCAAGATCCGCGAGAACCTGCCGATCGGCTGCATGGTGACGCTGCGCGGCGCGCGCATGTACGAGTTCCTGGACCGCCTGATCAACGTGGCGATGCCCCGCATCCGCGACTTCCGCGGCGTCAACCCGCGCTCGTTCGACGGCCAGGGCAACTACAGCTTCGGCGTGAAGGAACAGATCATCTTCCCCGAGATCGCGTACGACCAGATCGACCAGGTCCGGGGCATGGACATCACGATCACGACCTCGGCGGGCGACGACAAGCGTGGCCGCGCGCTGCTCGAGGCGTTCAATTTCCCGTTCAGGAAGTGACCGATGGCGAAGACCAGCATGATCGAGCGCGAGAAGCGCCGGGCGAAGACGGTGAAGAAGTACGCCGTGAAGCGCGCGAAGCTCAAGGAGCAGATCCGCGACCCGAAGGCCTCCCAGGAGGACCGCATGGCCGCGGTCGAGGCGCTGCAGAAGCTGCCGCGCGACTCGAGCCCGATCCGCGCCCGCAGCCGCTGCGCGATCACGGGCCGCTCGCGCGGCAACTACAGCAAGTTCGGCCTCGGCCGCGTCAAGCTGCGCGAGGCGACGATGCGCGGCGACGTGCCGGGATTGCGCAAGGCGAGCTGGTGAGGAACGCAGCATGAGCATGAACGACCCGATCGCGGACCTGCTGACCCGCATCCGCAACGGACAGGCCGCCGGCAAGGCGGAAGTCCGGGTGCAGTCCTCGCGCGTCAAGGAGGCGATCGTCCGCGTCCTGAAGGACGAGGGCTACGTGACCGACTACGTGGTCAGCAGGGACGGCAGCCGGACCACGCTGGTCATCGCGCTGAAGTACCACGCGGGCAAGCCCGTAATCGAGCGGCTCGAGCGCGTATCGCGCCCGGGACTGCGCGCCTATCGCGGCAAGGACGCGCTGCCGAAGGTGCTGGGCGGCCTCGGCGTCGCCATCGTCTCGACGCCGCAGGGCGTCATGACCGACCGCGAGGCGCGCCGCGCCGGGCAGGGCGGCGAAGTGCTCTGCGTCGTGGCCTGAGGAACCGATCATGTCGAGAATCGCGAAAATGCCGGTCAAGCTCCCGCAGGGCGTCAATGCGACGGTCTCCGCGGGCGCCGTGACCGTGAAGGGCGCCAAGGGCGCGCTCACGCTTCCGCTCGGCGACGGCATCAGCGTCGCGCAGCAGGACCAGGCGCTGGTCGTCTCGGTCGCGGACGGCAAGGCCACGAACGAACGGGTCGCCGCGGCCGGCGCCGCGCGGGCGAACCTGGCGAACATGGTCACCGGCGTCTCGAAGGGCTTCGAGCGCAAGCTGGAGCTGGTCGGGGTCGGCTACCGCGCCGCCGTTCAGGGCAAGAACCTGAACCTCACGCTCGGCTTCTCGCACCCGGTCAGTTTCCCGGTGCCGGACGGCATCGCCATCGAGACGCCGAGCCAGACCGAGATCGTGGTGAAGGGCACCGACCGCCAGAAGGTCGGCCAGGTGGCGGCGGTCATCCGCGGCTACCGCCCGCCGGAGCCCTACAAGGGCAAGGGCGTGCGCTACGCCGGCGAGAAGATCGTGATGAAGGAAGGCAAGAAGAAGTAGGCCATGAAGCTCACGAAGAAAGACCGGCGCCTGCGGCGCGCGACCCGCGCCCGCGCCAAGATCCGCGAGACCGGCACGGCGCGCCTGACGGTGCACCGCACGCCGCAGCACATCTACGCCCAGGTCACGACGCCGGACGGCGCGAAGGTGCTGGCCGTGGCGTCCACCGTCCAGGAGGCCGTCGCCGCGGGGCTCAAGGGCACCGGCAACACCACGGCGGCGAAGGCCGTCGGCCGCGCGATCGCCGAGCGCGCGAAGGCGGCAGGGATCGATTCGGTCGCCTTCGACCGCTCGGGTTTCCGTTACCACGGGCGCGTGAAGGCGCTCGCCGAGGCCGCCCGCGAAGCCGGCCTCAAGTTCTGAGGATCAACAGATGGCACGAGTGGAACGTTCACAGTCCGGCGACGACCTGATCGAGAAGCTGGTCGCGGTCAACCGCACGGCGAAGGTCGTGAAGGGCGGCCGCCAGTTCGGCTTCACCGCGCTGACGGTCGTCGGCGACGGCGCCGGCCGCGTCGGCTTCGGCTACGGCAAGGCGCGCGAGGTGCCGGTCGCGATCAGCAAGGCGATGCAGCAGGCGCGCAAGAACCTGACCAGCGTGCCGATCACGAACGCGACGCTGCACTACGCGGTGCAGGGCCGCCACGGCACGACGCGCGTGTACATGCAGCCCGCCTCGGACGGCACCGGCGTGATCGCCGGCGGCGGCATGCGCGCGGTGTTCGAGTGCGCGGGCGTGCGCAACGTCCTCGCCAAGAGCTACGGCTCGCGCAACCCGATCAACGTCGTGCGCGCGACCTTCGACGCCTTCGAGCGCATGGTTTCGCCGGACCGCATCGCGGCCAAGCGCGGCAAGACACTGGAAGAGATCACGGGCTGAAGCCGATGAGCAACGCGAAGCTGAAAGTCACCCTCAACCGCAGCGTCCACGGGCAGCTGCGCAACATCCGCGCCTCGGTCTACGGGCTGGGGCTGCGGCGCATCCGGGATTCCCGCGTCGTCGCCGACACGCGCGAGGTGCGCGGCATGATCAATGCCGCCCGGCACCTGATCGCGGTCGAGAAGGCCTGAGACCCGAAGGAGCGACGACATGCGACTGAACACGTTGAAGCCGGGGCCGGGCAGCAGGCGCAAGCGCCTGCGGGTGGGCCGCGGCGCGTCCGCCGGCCAGGGCAAGACCTGCGGCAAGGGCGGCAAGGGCCAGAAAGCGCGCAAGGGCGGCTACCACAAGGTCGGCTTCGAAGGCGGCCAGGTGCCGCTGCAGCGGCGCCTGCCCAAGGTCGGCTTCCGCTCGGCGATGCGCCGGACGCGCGCCGAGGTGACGCTGACCGACCTCGACAAGGTGAAGGCCGAGCTGATCGACCTCGCGGCGCTGCTCGCCGCCTCCGTCGTGCCGGCGGAGACCGAGCGTGCCAAGGTGATCCTGTCGGGAGAGATCAAGCGCAAGGTCACGCTGCAGGGCCCGGCCGTGGTCGCGACCAAGGGCGCACGCGCGGCCATCGAGAAGGCCGGCGGCAGGATCGACGAGGGCAAGGCGGCCTGACGGCCGCGCGGGCAGCCATGGCGACGACGGCAGGCAATGCGGCGCTGGCGATCGGTGAAGTTGCGCGCTTCACCGAGATGCGCCATCGCCTGTTGTTCCTGCTGGGCGCGCTGGTCGTCTACCGCATCGGCACCTTCGTGCCGGTGCCGGGCATCGACCCGGTCGCGCTCGCGCGCCTGTTCGACAGCCAGGAAGGCACGATCCTCGGCCTCTTCAACATGTTCTCGGGCGGCGCGCTGGAGCGCCTGTCCATCTTCGCGATGGGCGTCATGCCCTACATCTCGGCCTCCATCATCCTGCAGATGATGGCGGTGGTCGTGCCCTCGATGGCGGCGATCAAGAAGGAAGGCGAGTCGGGGCGGCGCAAGATCACGCAGTGGACGCGCTACTTCACCGTGGTGCTGGCGGCCTTCCAGGGCTTCGCCGCCGCGGTCGCGTTCCAGAACCAGGGGGTCGTCATCAACCCGGGCACCTTCAGCTTCCTGCTGCCCGCGGTGCTGACTCTGACGACCGGCACGATGTTCCTGATGTGGCTCGGCGAGCAGATCACCGAGCGCGGCATCGGCAACGGCATCTCGATGATCATCCTCGCCGGCATCATCTCCGGCCTGCCGTCGGCGATTGGCGGCACCTTCCAGCAGGTGCAGAGCGGCGAGATGAACCCGGCGTTCGCGATCATCCTGCTGCTGCTGATCGGCGCGGTGACGGCGTTCTGCGTGTTCGTGGAGAGCGGCCAGCGCCGCATCCCGGTCAACTACGCGAAGCGGCAGGTCGGCCGGCGCATGTACGCGGGCCAGACCAGCCACCTGCCGTTCAAGCTGAACATGTCCGGCGTGATCCCGCCGATCTTCGCCTCGTCGCTGCTGCTGTTCCCGGCGACGCTCGCGAGCTTTTTCGGCACCAGCGACACCGGCAGCTGGCTGCAGACGGTCGCGGCCGCGCTCGGCTGGGGCCAGCCGCTGCACCTCTTGATCTACGGCGGCCTGATCATCTTCTTCTGCTTCTTCTACACGGCGCTGGTCTTCAACTCGCGCGAGACGGCGGACAACCTGAAGAAGGGCGGGGCCTTCATCCCGGGCATCCGTCCCGGCCAGCAGACCGGCGAGTACATCGACAAGGTGCTGACGCGCCTGACGGTCTGGGGCGCCCTGTACGTGACGCTCGTGTGCCTGCTGCCCGAGATCCTGATGTCCTACGCGCGCGTGCCCTTCTATTTCGGCGGCACCTCGCTGCTGATCATGGTCGTCGTGGTCATGGACTTCGTGGCCCAGCTCCACGCGCACATGATGTCGCACCAGTACGAGGGCCTCATGAAGAAGGCCAACCTGCGCGGCCCCGGCAAGAGAGGTCCTTGAGATGAAGGTTCGTCCATCGGTCAGGAAGATCTGCAAGAACTGCAAGATCGTGCGGCGCAAGGGCGTCGTGCGCGTCATCTGCTCGTCCGACGCCCGCCACAAGCAGCGCCAGGGCTGAGCCAGGTACCCGGAAATGTTGAGAAAAGCCCTGCAATCACATACACTTCGCGGTTCTCCGCGGGTCGAGGTCAAGTAGCCATGGCGCGTATCGCCGGCATTAACATTCCCGTCAACAAGCACGTCTGGGTGGGCTTGACGCACATCTACGGCATCGGCCGGACGCGCGCCCTGAACGCCTGCAAGGCGGCCAACGTCGACCCGTCGACGCGCGTGCGCGACCTCACCGAGCCGGAGGTCAACGCGCTGCGCGCCCAGGTCTCGCGCTTCATGGTCGAGGGCGACCTGCGCCGCGAGAACGCGATGAGCCTCAAGCGGCTCATGGACCTCGGCGCATACCGCGGCATCCGCCACCGCAAGGGGCTGCCGGCACGCGGCCAGCGCACGCGCACCAATGCGCGCACGCGCAAGGGCCCGCGCCGTGCGGCAGTCAAGACGAACGTCCAACCGGGCAAGGTCTGAAGATGGCCGAGACTGAGACGAAACAGAAATCCGACGCGAAGCCGGACGCCAAGGCGGATGCCAAGGGCGGCGCCGACAAGGCCGCCGCGCCCGCCAAGGCGCGCAAGAAGACCAAGCGCCAGGTGTCCGACGGCGTCGCGCACATCCACGCGTCTTTCAACAACACGATCGTCACGATCACCGACCGCCAGGGGAACACGCTCGCCTGGGCGACGTCCGGCGGCTCGGGCTTCCGCGGCTCGCGCAAGAGCACGCCGTTCGCCGCGCAGGTCGCGGCGGAGAAGGCGGGCGTCGCCGCGCAGGAATACGGGCTGCGCACCGTCGAGGTGCGCGTGCGCGGACCCGGCCCGGGCCGGGAGTCCGCCGTCCGCGCGCTCAATGCCTGCGGCCTGAAGGTCACGAGCATCGAGGACGTGACGCCCATCCCGCATAACGGCTGCCGCCCGCCCAAGAAGCGGCGCGTCTGAGGACCGGATAACCATGGCCAGATACCTGGGTCCCAAGTGCAAGCTCTCGCGCCGCGAGGGCACCGACCTGCTGCTGAAGAGCGGGGTCAAGCCGCTGGAGAGCAAGTGCAAGCTCGAAGTGCCGCCCGGCGGCATCAAGGGCGACCGACGCACGCGCCTCTCGGGCTACGGCGTGCAGCTGCGCGAGAAGCAGAAGCTGCGTCGCATGTACGGCGTGCTCGAGCGCCAGTTCCGCAACTACTACGCGAAGGCCGCGGGGCGGCCGGGCTCGACCGGCGAGAACCTGCTGCGCTTCCTCGAGGGCCGGCTCGACAACGTCGTCTACCGCATGGGCTTCGCCGCGACCCGCGCCGAGGCCCGCCAGCTCGTATCGCACAAGGCGATCGAGGTGAACGGCGAGGTGGTCAACGTGCCCTCGTACCAGTGCTCCGCCGGCGACGTGGTCGCGGTGCGCGAGAAGTCGAAGGCGCAGGCGCGCATCGCGGCCGCGCTCGCGATCGCCACCCAGGTCGGCTGGCCCGACTGGGTCGAGGTGGACGACAAGAAATTCACCGGCACGCTGAAGGCGTTGCCGGACCGCGACCAGATTCTCCCGGACATCAACGAGAACCTGGTCGTCGAGCTCTACTCCAAGTAACAGGTGATGCCAATGCAGGGTACCGCCACCGAATTCCTGAAGCCCCGGTCGGTCAAGGTCACCGAGACCGGCGCGCGCCAGGCGCGCATCGTGATCGAGCCGTTCGAGCGCGGCTTCGGCCATACGCTGGGCAACGCGCTCCGGCGCGTGCTGCTGTCCTCGATGCCCGGCTGCGCCGTGACCGAGGTGGAGATCGACGGCGTGCTCCACGAGTACACCAGCATCGAGGGCGTCCAGGAGGACGTCGTCGACGTGCTGCTGAACCTGAAGGCGGTCGCGATCGAGATGCACACGCGCGACTCGGTCGAGCTTCGCCTGGTCAAGAAGGGCCCGGGCCCGGTCACCGCGGCCGACATCCAGCTCGACCACGACGTCGTCATCGTGAACCCGGACCTGGTCATCGCGAACCTGAACAAGGCGGTCGAGCTGTCGATGACGCTCAAGATCGAGCGCGGCCGCGGCTACCGCCCGGCCGTGCAGCGCCTGGAGTTCGAGGAGCAGAGCCGTCCGATCGGCCGGCTGCAGCTCGATGCCTCCTTCTCGCCGGTCCGGCGGGTGACCTACGGCATCGAGTCCGCGCGCGTCGAGCAGCGCACCGACCTCGACAAGCTGATCATCGACATCGAGACGAACGGCACGATCAACCCGGACGAGGCGATCCGCCGCGCGGGCGGGATCCTCAAGGACCAGCTGACCGTGTTCGTGGACCTCGAGGGCCAGGGCGAGTCGCCGTCGCGCGATGCCGGCCCGCTGCCGGACCCGATCCTGCTGCGCCCGGTCGACGAGCTCGAGCTCACGGTCCGCAGCGCGAACTGCCTCAAGGCGGAGAACATCCACTACATCGGCGACCTCGTGCAGCGCACGGAAGTCGAGCTGCTGCGCACGCCGAACCTCGGCAAGAAGTCGCTCACCGAGATCAAGGAAGTCCTCGAGAGCCACGGGCTGACGCTCGGCATGCGGATCGACGGCTGGCCGCCGGCGTCGCTGCGCCGCGAAGACGAACTGCGCACGGCCTGAGCGCGGGAACGGGATAGGAAATGAGACACCAACTGTCGGGGCGCCAGCTATCGCGCAACAGCTCCCACCGCCGGGCGCTGATGCGCAACATGTGCGCGGCCCTCATCCGCGCGGAGACGATCCGCACCACGCTGCCGAAGGCGAAGGAACTGCGCCGCGTCGTCGAGCCGCTCATCACGCTCGGCAAGACCGACTCGCTGCCCGGCCGCCGCCGCGCCTTCGTCACGCTGCGCGACGATGCGCTGGTCGTGAAGCTGTTCGAGGACATCGGCCCGCGTTTCCGCACCCGGGCGGGCGGCTACACGCGGATCCTGAAGATGGGCCCGCGGCCGGGCGACTCGGCGCCGATGGCGCTGATGCAGCTGGTCGAGGGCGAGGCCCCGGCGGCGGCGACTTCCGGCGACGACAAGCCGGCCCGGAAGGCGAAGAAGGAAGCCGCGCCGAAGAAGGAAAAGGCCGCCAGGAAGGCCGCGCCGAAGGCCGGCAAGGCCGAGGCGAAGCTGAAGCGCCGGAAGGCGGCGGGCTGAGGTTTTCCAATCTGCGGGCGGCCACGGCCGCCCCGGTCGCCATGGAGAAGCCGGGGACATCCCCGGCTTTTTTTTATACCTTTCCCCATGAAGGGGTCTGACCCCTTCATCTTCTTGACGGGAGGAAACCATGAGCCTGATTAGCGAGTTCAAAGAGTTTGCGATGAAGGGCAACGTCGTCGACATGGCGGTCGGCATCGTCATCGGCGCCGCTTTCGGAAAGATCGTCTCGGCGTTCGTCGACGCGGTCGTGATGCCGGCGCTCGGCTGGATCGTCGGCGGGGTCGACTTCTCGAGCCTGGCGATCACCCTCGGGGAGAGCGCGGCGACCGGCGAGCCGGTCACGATCGGCTACGGCCGGTTCATTCAGGCGCTGGTGGATTTCCTGATCATCGCCGCGGCCATCTTCATGGCGCTGAAGGCGATCAACCGGCTGAAGAAGCCCGCCCCGGCCGCCGCGCCGCCGCCGCCCCCGGCCGACGTCGTCCTGCTGACCGAGATCCGCGACCTGCTCAGGCAGCGCTGACAGGAAAAGGGGACGCACCCCTTTTCGATCTTGATCTGCAAGGCGTCGACGAAAAGGGGTGCGTCCCCTTTTCCTAGCCCGCCGCCGCGAAAGCCTCGCGCGTGAGGTTGCGCGGCGCGCCGGCCTGGGCCACGACGTCGTCCTCGATGCGCACGCCGCCGAACGGGCGCAGCGCCGCCACGCGCTTCCAGTCGATCGCGCGACCGCGACCGTCGGCGCGCGCCGCTTCGAGCAGGGAATCGATGAAATAGATCCCGGGCTCGATCGTCACCACGAAGCCCGGTTCGAGGTCGCGCGTCAGGCGAAGGTAAGGGTGCCCGGGCGGTTTCTCCCGGGTCCCGCCGTCCGGCCCGGCTGCGAAGCCGGCCGCATCGTGAACCATGAGTCCCAGGAGGTGGCCGATGCCGTGCGGGAAGAACACCGACGTCAGCCCCGATTCCACGGCCGCATCGGGCGTACCCGAAACGATACCGTGGGTGACGAGGATGCCCGCCACCGCGCGGTGCGCCTCGAGGTGGATGTCGCGGTAGTCGACCCCGGGCCGCACGCGTCCCGCCAGCCTCTGCTGCGCCGCGTCCAGCGACCGGATGAGGTCCAGGAACTCGCCGGTCCCCGCGGCATAGGTCCGCGTGATGTCGCAGGCGTAGCCGGCGTATTGGGCGCCCGCGTCGATCAGGAAGGACTTCACGCCCGGCGGCCGGTGCCGGTCCAGCACCTGGTAGTGCAGGACCGCGGCGTGCCGGTCGAACCCGATGATGTTGTTGTAGGGGAGTTCCTCTTCGCGCGCGCCCGCGGCCCGGCAATAGGCCAGGTGAATCTCGTACTCCGAAGCGCCGGCCGAGAAGGCCTGCTCGGCCGCCCGGTGGGCGCGCGCGCCGGCCGCCGACGCGACGGCCATGCATTCGATTTCGTAGGGCGTCTTGACCGCCCTGGCGTAGTCCAGCGGCCCGGTGACGGCGGGCGGGTCATGATCCCCCAGGCCCTCGGTTGCCGGCCCCGGCTGCCCCAGGATCGCCCAGCGGCCCTTCCCGATGGCCGGGCGCAGCTCGGCCGGTGAACGGACGATCGTGACGTCGAAATGCTCGACCCAATAGCCTTCCGGCCGCTCCGGAGGCAGGTACCAGTAGTCGTCCGGCTGGGTGAACATGAGCTTTGGCCGCTCGCCGGGGCGGTAGACGACATAACAATCGGGACTGCCGTCCGGCAGCCAGGCGCGGTAGCGGGGATTGGGCCGGAACGGATAGGTGTTGTCGTCCAGGTAGTAGTACACCGGGCTTCCAGAGCACATGATCAATCCGTCGTAACCGCCCGCAATCATTGCCCGGTCGGCACGCGCCGAGACCTCGCTCAGGTGCTCCCCGTACAGCTCGGCCAGTGTCTTTTTCGCCATCATTCGTCTCGCAGAATCGGACTCGAGAGGTTAACCGGCAGCTTCAGTTGTCGCAAAACAGCGACCTTTGCTTACCCGGACAATACCGTTAAAATCCGCCGACGCGACGGGACGGTCAGCCGACCCACAGGCTCCGGATCCGTCGCGCAGGTGCACTTGTAACTCTCACTGACGTACTGGGGTAACTGACGATGAATGCAAAGATCTGGGGCGCCATTGCGGTTGCCCTCGTGCTGGGCGCCTGTGGCGCCAAGAAGGAAGAGGCTGCCGATGCCGCCGCCGCCGCTGCGGATTCCGCCGCTGCTGCTGCCGAGTCGGCGGGTGATGCCGCTGCTGCCGCTGCCGATGCGACGGTCGATGCCGCCGCTGACGCCGGCGCTGCTGCTGCCGACGCCGCCGCCGGCGCTGCCGATGCGGCTGCCGACGCCGCTGCTGCAGCTGCCGACGCCGCTGCTACCGCCACGGAAACCACTCCTCCGTCGCAGTAAGCGATTGCCTTAGTCAGGCCTGAACGGCCGGGTGGATGGCGCGGAGACCCCGCGACTTCCCCCGGCCGTTCTCTTTCCGGGACAGGGAATGCCGATCACCATCCGTGAAGCGCGCGCGTCGAAGTCGGACCGGGACTGGATCGAGGAAACCTACGGCGAATACCTCGCCGACCTCACCGCCGACAGCACCGGCGTCTTTCCGTCGCTGACCGTCACCGGTCAGGGCGTGGCCGAGATCATCCAGGGCTGGTTCCACGACGACCGCTGCACGGTGTTCATCGTGCTGCGCGAGCAGGAGCCGGTCGGCTTCGCGGTCGTGCAACGCGGGCTCTCGAACTCCGGCGACCCGAAGCGCCACTTCCGGCTGAGCGAGTTCTTCATCCGCAAGCCGTTCCGCAACAAGGGCGTCGGCCGCGGCGCCGCGATGCTGATCTTCGCGCGCTACGCGGGCGAGTGGACCGTGCCCGAGCAGTCGCGCAATCCCGGCGCGATCCGCTTCTGGCGGCGCGTCGTCTCCGAGTTCACCAACGGCAGGTATCGCGAGCAGCGAGGCCAGGGCGAGGTCGCGCACTCCTTCACGAGCGCGGGCCCGGCGGGGGCGGCGGGGCGCTAGTCTCGCGCCGGCTCGCGGGTCATGGGCCGCGCACCTCGACGCGCGCCTTGCGCGGTCCCGCCACTTCGAACAGCAACTCGAGCTCGAACGTCGTGCCCGCGACCAGCGGCTGCCGCAGGCCCGTCAGCATCACGTGCAGCCCGCCCGGCTCGAACTCGAGCTTCTGCCCGGCGTCGACGTGCAGCACGGCGACCTCGCGCATGCGCGCGATCCCGTCCAGCACTTCCGTGCGATGCACCTCGACCCCGGCCGCAGCCGGCGTCGACAGCTTCAGCAGGCGGTCGGACTTCTTCGTGTCGTTGACCAGCGTGAAGTAGACCACGCCGACTTTCGCCCCCGGCGGCGTCGAGCGGGACCAGGCGCCCGTGACGGAGAGCCCGCCGGCGGAGGCGGGCGCGCCGGCGAGCGCGGCGGCGAGCGCGAGGCCGGCCAGGATCCTGCGGTTCATGCGGCTTTCCTCCCGCGCGCGAGCACGCGCTTCAGGTAACGACCGGTGTGGGACCCGCCGGCCCGCGCCAGCTGTTCGGGCGTGCCTTCGGCGACGATCGTGCCGCCGCCGTCGCCGCCCTCGGGACCGAGGTCGATCACCCAGTCGGCGGTCTTGATCACGTCCAGGTTGTGCTCGATCACGATGACGGTGTTGCCCTCGTCGCGCAGGCGGTGCAGGACGGCGAGCAGGTGCCTCACGTCCTCGAAATGCAGGCCGGTGGTCGGCTCGTCCAGGATGTAGAGCGTGCGGCCGGTGGCCCGCTTCGACAACTCCTTGGCGAGCTTGACGCGCTGCGCCTCGCCGCCGGAGAGCGTGGTCGCGTTCTGCCCGAGCTTCACGTACGAGAGCCCGACGTCGAGCAGGGTCTGCAGCTTCCCGGCGATGACCGGCACGGCGGCGAAGAACACGGCCGCGTCCTCCACCGTCATGTCGAGCACCTCGTGGATGTTCCTGCCCTTGTAGTGCACGTCGAGCGTCTCGCGGTTGTAGCGGCGTCCCTTGCACACGTCGCAGGCGACATAGACGTCCGGCAGGAAGTGCATCTCCACCTTGATGACGCCGTCGCCCTCGCAGGCCTCGCAGCGTCCGCCCTTGACGTTGAAGCTGAAGCGCCCCGGCTGGTAGCCGCGCGAGCGCGACTCCGGGGTGCCGGCGAACAGCTCGCGGATCGGCGTGAACAGGCCCGTGTAGGTCGCCGGGTTGGAACGCGGCGTGCGGCCGATCGGACTCTGGTCGATGTCGATGACCCGGTCGATGGCCTCGAGCCCCTCGATGCCCGCCGAGGGCGCCGGCTGCGCGGCGACCAGGTCCAGGCTGCGCGCGACCATGCGATACAGCGTGTCGTTGACCAGCGTGCTCTTGCCCGAGCCGGAAACGCCCGTCACGCAGGTGAGCAGGCCGACCGGGAAGGACACGTCGATGCCCTTCAGGTTGTTGCCGCCGGCGTTCCTGACCCGCAACTGCTGCTTCGCCTCGTTCCTGCGGCGCTTGTCCGGGACCTCGATGCGCTTGCGGCCGGACAGGTACTGGCCGGTGAGCGACGCGCGGCTCGCCTCGATCTCGGCAGGAGTGCCCTGTGCCACGACGCGGCCGCCGTGCACGCCGGCGCCGGGGCCGAGGTCGACGACGTGGTCCGCCTGCCGGATCGCGTCCTCGTCGTGTTCGACGACGATCACGGTGTTGCCGAGGTCGCGCAGGCGGTGGAGCGTGTCGAGCAGTCGCTGGTTGTCGCGCTGGTGCAGGCCGATCGACGGCTCGTCGAGGATGTACATGACGCCGACGAGCCCCGAGCCGATCTGGCTCGCGAGGCGGATGCGCTGGGCCTCGCCGCCCGAGAGGGTCTCGGCGCTGCGGTCGAGCGTGAGGTAGTCCAGGCCGACGTCCACCAGGAAACCCAGACGGTCGGTGATCTCCTTGACGATCTTGGCCGCGATCTTCTGCCGCCAGCCCTCGAGCGCGAGCGCGCCGAAGAACTCGAGCGCGCGCCGGACGGGCAGGGCGCTGACCGCCGGCAGCGACCAGCCGCCGACGAACACGAAGCGCGCGGCCTTCGTCAGGCGCGCGCCGTCGCACTCGGGACAGCGCCGCGTGCCGAGGTAGCGCGCCAGTTCCTCGCGCACCGCGAGCGACTCGGTCTCCTGGTAGCGCCGCTCGAGGTTCGGCAGGATGCCCTCGAACTTGTGCCGGCGCCTGACCGTGCGGCCGCGCGCGTCGAAGTAGCGGAACTCGATCTCCTCGCCGTCGCTGCCCCGCATCAGCACGTCGCGCGCCTTCTGAGGCAGGCTCGCGTACGGCGCCTCGGGATCGAACCGGAAGTGGTCCGCGAGCGCCTGGATCATCTGGTAGTAGTAGGCATTTCGCCGGTCCCAGCCGCGCACCGCGCCGTTCGCGAGCGAGAGCTGGGGGTTGCCGACCACGCGCTCCGGGTCGAAGAACTGCTTCACCCCGAGCCCGTCGCAGCCGGCGCAGGCGCCGAACGGGTTGTTGAAGGAAAACAGCCGCGGCTCGAGCTCGGCCACGGAATAGCCGCACACCCGGCAGGCGAACTTGTCCGAGAAGACGAGCTCCTCGCGCTTGGGGTCGTCGAGGAAGGCGACGCGCGCCGATCCCTCCCCGAGGCGCAGCGCCGTCTCGAAGGATTCCGCGAGCCGTTGCTGCAGGTCCGGCCGGACCTTCAGCCGGTCCACCACGGCGTCGATGGAATGCTTCTTCTTGGCGTCGAGTTTCGGCACGCCGTCGAGTTCGACGTACCGGCCGTCCACGCGCGCGCGCACGAAGCCCTTGCCGCGCAGCTCCTCGATGACCTGCAGGTGCTCGCCCTTGCGGCCCGAAATGACCGGGGCGAGGAGCGCGACGGCGGTGCCCTCGGGAAGCGACAGGACCTGGTCGACCATCTGGCTGACGGTCTGCGCCGTGAGGTCCAGGCCGTGGTCCGGGCAGCGCGGGATCCCGGCGCGCGCGTACAGCAGGCGCAGGTAGTCGTAGATCTCGGTGACCGTACCGACCGTCGAACGCGGGTTGTGGGAGGTCGATTTCTGCTCGATCGAGATCGCCGGCGAGAGGCCTTCGATCGAGTCCACGTCGGGCTTTTCCATCATCGACAGGAACTGCCGCGCGTACGCGGAGAGCGACTCCACGTAGCGCCGCTGGCCCTCGGCGTAGATCGTGTCGAAGGCGAGCGAGGATTTTCCGGAGCCGGACAGGCCCGTGAACACGATCAGGCGGTCGCGCGGCAGTTCCAGGTCGAGGTCCTGGAGGTTGTGCGTGCGCGCGCCGCGGATGTGGATGGTCTGGCTCATCGGGGCAGCCTGCTAGAATAGCCCGCCCGTTCCGGGCACCGCAAAGGGATTCCCAGTGGACCTGCCGAGTGGCGCGGCACTCCTGCCCGCAGAGCGCCGCGCCGTCGCCTCGCTGGCGACGATCTACGTCGTCCGGCTGCTGGGCCTGTTCCTGCTCCTGCCGGTGCTGGCGCTGCACGCGGGCGCCCTGCCGGGCGCGACCCCGCTGCTTGCCGGCCTCGCGGTCGGCGCCTACGGCCTCACGCAGGCCCTGATGCAGATTCCATTCGGCGTCTGGTCCGACCGCATCGGGCGCAAGCCGCTGATCGTCGTGGGACTGCTCCTGCACGTGGCGGGTTCCGCATTGGGCGCGCTGGCCGCCACCGCGCCCGCGCTCGTCCTGGCGCGCGTCGTGCAGGGCCTCGGCGCCGTTTCCGGCCCGGTGACGGCCTTCCTGGCCGACCTGACGCGCCCCGAGTCGCGCACCCGCGCGATGTTCGCGATCGGCATCAGCATTGGCGGGTCTTTCGTGCTGTCGCTGGTGGCCGGCCCGCTGCTCGCCGCCCAGGTCGGCGTTGCGGGCGTCTTCTGGCTGATCGGCGCCCTCGGAGCGCTCGCCATCGCGCTCGTGGCCTTGGCCCTGCCGGCCGAGCCCCCGGCGCACGCAAGGGCGGCGCGCGGCGACTGGCGCGCCGCGCTCACGCCGGGGCTGCTGCCGCACTACGCGGGCATCTTCATGCTCCACCTCACCCTGACCGCGTCCTTCATCGCCGTCCCGCAGCTGCTGCGCGACGTGCACGGACTTCCCGCGTCGCGCCACTGGCTCGTGTATCTCGGCGTGTTCCTGGCGTCGGTCGCGCTGACCGTGCCGCTCGTGCTCTGGTCGGAACGCAGCCGCCGCATCGGCGGTGCCGCCGTCGCGGCGTGCCTGGGCATCGGCGCGGCGCTCGGCGCGATGGCGTTCGCCGGAGCGCGGTTCGGCGTGCTGGTCGCGGGCCTCGTGGCCTATTTCGGCGCCTTCAATTTCCTCGAGGCGCGCCTGCCTGCGGCCCTGACCGAGGCCGCGGGGCAGGCCGTGCGGGGTGCGGCGCTCGGCGTTTTCGCGACCTGCCAGTTTGCCGGGGCTTTCGCCGGCGGCCTGGCCGGCGGCGTACTGCTCGGAAGCCGTTGGCAGTTCACGGGAATCTTCGCCTGCGCCGCCCTCGCGGCGTTCGCCTGGCTGCCGCTCGCGGCCCGGGCAGAATCGAGCCATACCCGCCAGATTGACCGTGCGCTGCCGGGCGACGGGCGATTACAATGAGACATCCGATAACGAACGGGGAACGGCCATGGCACGCGGCGTCAACAAAGTCATCCTGATCGGTCACCTCGGACAGGATCCGCAGCAGCGCGCCATGCCCTCCGGCAAGGCCGTGGTGAACCTGCGCATCGCGACCACCGACCAGTGGCGCGACAAGCAGACGGGCGAGAACAAGGAATCGACGGAGTGGCACAACGTCGCCATGTTCGACCGTCTGGCGGAGATCGCCGCGGAATACCTGCGCAAGGGCTCGCAGGTCTACATCGAGGGCAAGCTCCGCACGCGCAAGTGGCAGGACAAGGACGGCAACGACCGTTACACGACCGAGATCATCGCCAACGAGATGAACATGCTGGGCGGCCGCGGGGCCGGCGAGCGCGGCGCGGCGCCGCCGCAGGACCGCTCGCGCGACCGGGGCGAGGAGCGCGCCGCGCGCCCCGAGCCCGCCGGCGTTGCCGAATCCTTCGACGACGAAATCCCGTTCTAGCGCCGCCCCGGGGACTGTCCTCCTTCACGAAAAAGGGGACTCCGGTCCCCTTTTTCGTGAAGGGGACTGTCCCCTCCGGCAACGTACCGCCTGACGCCGCGCATTATGTGATGCGGTAGACGTCCCTTGCGGGCACGTTAAGTCACCATTCAGCCGATTTTTCGGGTTTCCCGAGCTTCCGTCCCGGGCCCCGGAGAAGGGAGAACGGCCGAATGGAGGCGGAAAGCAGACAGCCGTCGGGCAACGGCCTGCGCGAGGCCCTGGCGCCGTGGTTCGACCACTCGGCGGCCTGGCTCGTGCTGCTGTGCGTCGGCTTCACCGTCCTCGCCGCCGTCACCAGTTTCGGCGGCGTGGACTACAACGAGGCGCTGGTCGCCCGGCTGATCGGCGTCGCCGCGGCGCTCTCGGCAATCTCCGTCATCCTGCGGGCGGTCGAACTCGAGGCCCTGCAACCCGGGCGCCGGCGCGCCTGGGCCTGGCTTGCCTGGGCGCTCATGCTGCAGTTCGTGGCGGCGCTCCTGGTTCCCGTCACGCGCTCGATCGATCTTCCGGCCGTGCAGGCGGCGATGGGGCTGCTCGAATTCGCCTTCTTCCCCTGCGTCGCCATGGCCGCCGCGGGCATCCTGTTCTCGACGCGCGGGCGCGCGTTCGGCCCGCAATTCTGGCTCGAGGCGACGCTCGTCGCGCTCTGCGTCGGCAGCGTCCTCTGGCTCGCGATGCCGCACGAACTTGCCACCGGCGCGCTGCCGGCGCGCAGCTCCTGGACCGTCGGCCTCGATGCCGTCATCGGGGTGCTCGCCGCGGTGCTGCTGTTGCGACGCTCGGACTGGAAGCACTGGCCCGGCGACGTCGCGTTCGCGCTCGCCCTCGGCGCGCTCGTCGGCGCGCGCCTGCTCGAGGCGCATGCGGCGGCGCGCGGCACGGTCTCCCTGTACGCGCTGCCGCTGCACGTGGGCGCGATCGCCGCATTCGCGGTCGCGGCGCACTGCGACCACCTGCGCACGGAGCGGCGCGCGCCGCCGATGGACGCCGCCGAGCGCGGCTCGCCGCTCGCCGCGCTGACGCCGTATGCCGCGCTGATGCTGGCCGGCTACGCGCTGCTGGTCCTGCACGGAGGCAGTTTCGGTGAGCCCGCGGGCGTCATCGCCTGGGTGGTGTGCATCGCGGCGGGCCTCCTGTTCGCGCGACAGGCGATCGCGACGGCCCTCGCGGTCGCGGTGCAGACCGGGCTCGCGACGCGCTCCGCCGAGGCGCGCTTCAACGCGCTGATCCGCAACACCGCGGACGTCATTGCGATCGTCGCCGCGGACGGCACCGTCATCTACGTCACGCCGACCGCGGAGCGGATCTTCGGCTTCCCGGCCCAGTACCTGATCGGCCAGCACCTCGACGAGCTGCTCGTGTTCGACGACCGCGCGCGGTTGCGCGAGTTCCTGGCCCACGAGCTGGCGCAGTCCGGTGCCGCCGGCGTCGTCGAGGCGCGCGTCCCGCACGGAGATGAGCGCCATCGGGTCATCGAGATTCACGGCACGAACATGGACCACGAGCCCGCGATCGGCGGGCGCCTGCTCAACCTGCGCGACATGACCGACCGCAAGGGCATGGAGGAACAGCTGAAGCGCATGGCGCTGCACGATCCGCTGACGCTGCTCGCCAACCGCTCGCTGTTCCGCGACCGCGTCGAGCACGCCGTGGCGGTCAGCAAGCGCAATGGGCGGTCGGTGGCTGTCATGTTCGTGGACCTCGACAACTTCAAGACCGTCAACGACTCCTTCGGACATGCGATCGGCGACCGCGTGCTGCACAAGAGCGCGCAGCGGCTGGTGAAGGCCACCCGGGGCGGCGACACGGTGGCGCGGCTCGGCGGCGACGAGTTCGCCGTGCTGCTCGAGAACCTCGGTTCGAGGGAGCAGGTCATCGACATCGCCGGGCGCATCGTCGAGGCCCTGCAGGAGTCGCTCGACCTGCCGGGCGCCGACACCCGCGTGTCGGCGAGCGTCGGCGTCGCGTTCTCGACGCCGGACGACGGCGTCGAGGAGCTGATGCGCAACGCCGACGTCGCCATGTACGCGGCCAAGACCGCCGGCAAGGGCCGTTACCTCGTCTATGAACCCTCGATGCAGAGCGCCGCGAGCGAGCGCCAGGAGATGGAGTCGGAGATCGACAAGGCGATCCGGCAGGACCAGTTCCTGCTGCACTACCAGCCGATCGTCGAGCTGCACTCCGGCTACCTGCTGGGCGTCGAGGCGCTGATCCGCTGGCGGCACCCGGAGCGCGGCATGGTGATGCCGTCGGATTTCATCCCGGTGGCCGAGGAGACCGGGCAGATCGTCCCCCTCGGCCGCTGGGTGCTCGCCCAGGCCTGCCGCGAAGTCAAGGTGTGGCAGGCGCGCCTGCCGGAAGGGCGCCAGGTGCGCGTCGGCGTCAACGTATCGGCGGTCCAGCTGGCGAAGTCCGACATCTGTGCGGACGTGAAGCGGGCGCTCGCGATCTCGGAGATCGACCCGGGGTGCCTCGTGATCGAGCTGACCGAGAGCGTCCTGATGCAGAACAGCGAGAGCGTGCTCGCGACGCTCACGGAGCTCAAGAAGCTCGGCGTGCGCGTCGCGATCGACGACTTCGGCACCGGCTATTCGTCGCTGACCTACCTGCACCGCTTCCCGATCGACATCCTGAAGATCGACCGCAGCTTCGTGGAGCGTCTCGGCGGCGTGGACGGCGGCGAGGATTTCGCGCGCGCGATCATCACGCTCGGCAGCACGCTCGACCTCGAGGTGGTCGCCGAGGGCATCGAACTCGAGCACCAGCAGCGCAACCTGATCGAGCTCGGCTGCGTGGCGGGGCAGGGCTACTTCTATTCGCGGCCGGCCCTGCTGCACGAGATCGAGTACTCGGTGCACATGGCGCGCCGCCGCACGCTGGCGGACACGCTGCCCCAGGGAGCCCGCATCACGGCCACGGGCCGTTTCGTCATCGGCGACCTGAAGCCGGCGGACTTCGTCGCGACCGGCACTTTCGGTCGCGGGATGACCCGGAAATCCAAGTAAAATCAGCGTTTTACGACGCAAGGGCCCGGAAACGGTACCCTATGGGGCCCCTTTGCGCGCTGGAGACGTCATCCCGGACATGAGCGGCCGGCTCTACATATCCACCTTCGGCTGCCAGATGAACGAATACGACTCGGCGCGCATGGCCGACGTGCTGCGCGAGTCGGCGGGACTCGAGCTCACGGGCCGGCCGGAAGAGGCGGACGTCGTCCTGCTGAACACCTGCTCGGTGCGCGAGAAGGCGCAGGAGAAGGTGTTCTCCCATCTCGGCAGATGGCGCCTGCTGAAGCGCGACAGGCCCGGGCTCGTCATCGGCGTCGGCGGCTGCGTCGCGAGCCAGGAGGGCGAAGGCGTCCTGGAGCGCGCCCCGTTCGTCGACCTCGTGTTCGGGCCCCAGACCATCCATCGCCTGCCGCAGATGATCGAACGGCTCCGCGCCACGCGCGAGCCGCAGGTGGACGTCTCGTTCCCGGAAATCGAGAAGTTCGACCGCCTGCCCGAGCCGCGCGCCGCGGGCGCGACCGCGTTCGTCTCGATCATGGAGGGCTGCAGCCGGTACTGCAGTTTCTGCGTCGTGCCGTACACGCGCGGGGAGGAGCTGAACCGGCCGTTCGCGCAGGTGGAGTCCGAGGTGCGCGCGCTCGTCGCGCAGGGCGTGCGTGAGGTGACGCTGCTCGGCCAGAACGTCAACGCCTGGCGCGGCGCGCGCGACGACGGCGCGGCCGTCGACCTCGCGGGGCTGATCCGCCACATCGCCGGTTTCGACGGGCTCGAGCGCATCCGATTCACGACCTCTCACCCGCTCGAGTTCCGCGACTCGCTGGTCGCCGCCTATGCCGACGTGCCCAAGCTCGCGAACTACCTGCACCTGCCGGTGCAGAGCGGGTCGGACCGGATCCTCGCGGCGATGAAACGCGGCTACACGCGCCTCGAGTACCGGCAGAAGATCCGCAGGCTGCGCGCCGTGCGTCCGGACATCAGCCTGTCTTCGGACTTCATCGTGGGCTTCCCGGGCGAGACCGAGGCGGACTTCCTGCAGACCCTCGACCTGATCGAGGACGTCGGCTTCGACCAGTCCTTCAGCTTCCTCTACAGCCGGCGGCCCGGCACGCCCGCCGCTTCGCTGCCCGACGAGGTGCCGCACGAGGTCAAGCAGGAGCGGCTCGGGCGGCTGCAGGCGAAGATCGACGGCCAGGCGCGCGCCATCAGCCGGCGCATGGTCGGCACGACGCAGCGCGTGATGGTCGAGAAGCACTCGCGCCGCGACCCGCGCCAGCTCGCCGGGCGCACCGAGAACATGCGCTGGGTGAATTTCGACGGGCCGCCCGCGCTCGTCGACCGCTTCGCGGACGTGCGCATCACCGAGGCCATGCCCAACTCGCTGCGCGGCCGGTTGGTCGCTTGAACGCCGCCCCCGAGTCCAGCGTCGATTTCGGCGCGGAGGACAATGCGCGGCTCGCCGCGGTCTGCGGACCGCTCGACGAGAACCTGCACCAGCTGGAGAACCGGCTCGGCATCGAGATCCGCCGCCGCTCGGGACGCTTCTCGCTGCGCGGCGCGAACGCGGCCGCCGGTGCGGCCGTGCTGCGCCAGCTCTACGAGCGCGCCGCCGGCCAGCCGGTGACCCCCGAGGACGTGCATCTCGCGATCCAGGAGAGCGGCATGGGCGCGCGGCACGCGGCCGAGGAGCACGCCGTCGAGACGCTGCGCGGCCTGATCCGCGGGCGCGGCGCGAACCAGCAGCAGTACCTCGCCGCGATCCGTGCGCACGACCTCACCTTCGGGATCGGCCCGGCCGGCACCGGCAAGACCTACCTGGCGGTCGCCTGCGCCGTCGAGGCGATGCAGCGCGAGAGCGTGCGGCGCCTCGTCCTGGTGCGGCCGGCGGTGGAGGCGGGCGAGCGCCTCGGATTCCTGCCGGGCGACCTGTCGCAGAAGGTGGACCCGTACCTGCGGCCGATGTACGACGCGCTGTACGAGATGATCGGCTTCGACCGCGTCGCGCGCCTGATCGAGCGGAACGTCATCGAGATCGCGCCGCTGGCGTTCATGCGCGGGCGCACGCTGAACGAGGCCTTCATCATCCTCGACGAGGCGCAGAACACGACGGTCGAGCAGATCAAGATGTTCCTGACCCGGATCGGCTTCGGCTCACGCGCGGTCGTCACCGGCGACGTCACCCAGACCGACCTGCCGGCGCACCGGCAGTCGGGCCTGCGTCACGCGCTCGAGGTGCTGGACGGGGTGCCGGGCATCGCCGTCACGCGCTTCACGGCGAAGGACGTTGTCCGCCACCCGCTGGTGCAGCGGATCGTCGAGGCTTACGAGCGGGAAGGCGGCGGGAGCGGGGGAACATGACGCTCGACGTGGTCCTGCGCTACCGCACCCGCCGTCCCTGGGCGCCCGGGCCGGCGTCGCTGCGTCGCTGGGCGCGCGTCGCCGCCGGCAACAGGCGGGGCGCGCTCGGCATCCGCGTCGTGGACAGCCGCGAGAGCCGGGCGCTCAACGGGCGCTGGCGGGGCCGGGACAAGCCGACCAACGTGCTGTCCTTCCCGGCGTCGCCGGAACTGCGCGGGCGCGAGCTCGGCGACCTCGTCGTCTGCGCTCCGGTGGTCGCGCGCGAGGCGCGCGAACAGGGCAAACGGCTCGCCGCGCACTGGGCGCACATGGTCGTCCACGGCACGCTGCACCTGCTCGGCTACGACCACGCGCGCGCCGCCGACGCGAAGCGCATGGAGGGGCGCGAGCGGGCGCTCCTCGCGCGGCTCGGCTTCGCGGACCCGTACGGGGACTGAATCGATGGCAAAGGGCAGGGGAAGCGGCTGGCTGCGTCGGCTGACGAAGGACGCGCCGGGCAGCAAGGCGGAGCTCATCGAGATGCTGCGCGCCGCCGCGCGCGGCGACCTCATCGACGCCGACGCGCTGCGCATGATCCAGGGCGTGCTGCGCGTCGACGACCTGCACGTGCGCGACATCATGGTGCCGCGCTCGCAGATGGTCGTGCTCGAGCGCGATTCCGTCCCCGGCCGGCTGCTGCCGGCCGTGATCGAGTCCGGCCACTCGCGCTTCCCGGTGATCGGCGACGACCGCGACCAGATCGTCGGCATCCTGCTCGCCAAGGACCTGCTGCGCTACTTCGCCGAGGGCGCGGACGGCAGCTTCGACATCCGCGACGTGCTCCGGCCCGCCGCCTTCGTGCCCGAGAGCAAGCGCCTCAACGTGCTGCTCAAGGAGTTCCGCGTCAGCCGCAACCACATGGCGATCGTCGTCGACGAGTACGGCGGGGTCTCGGGGCTGGTCACCATCGAGGACGTGATCGAGGAGATCGTCGGCGAGATCGCCGACGAGTACGACACGGACGAGGACCAGACCATCCGCCGGGAGGGCGAGACGCAGTTCCTGGTGCTGGCGCTGACGCGCGTGCAGGAGTTCAACGCCTACTTCGGCACGCGCTTCAGCGACGAGCAGTACGACACGATCGGCGGGCTCGTGATGCACCAGTTCGGGCGGCTGCCGCGCCGCGGCGAGTCCGTGACCATGGACGGCATCGAGTTCAAGGTCCAGCGTGCCGATCGCCGGCGCATCGACCAGCTCCGCGTCACGACGCCCGGGCCCCTGCCGTCGGGCGCCGGCGAAGCGCGGTCCGACTGAATGCCGGCGCCTGACGGGCCCGTCTCGCGGCTGCTTCGCCATCGCCGCCTGGTCGCCGCGCTGGCGGGCGCCGGCGCTTCGTTCGCCTTCGCGCCCTACGGCTGGCATTTCCTCGCCTGGCTGGCGCCCGCGGTCCTGTTCCTGCTCTGGGAGTACGAATCGCCTCGCGAGGCGGCCGGCACGGGTTTCTGGTTCGGCGCCGCGCTGTTCGGCGCGGGCACCTGGTGGATCTACACGGCCATCCACGACTTCGGCCAGGCGCCGGTCTGGCTGGCGCTGTTCCTGGTCGCGGCGCTGCTCGCGATCAAGGGTTCGTACTACGCGCTGCTCGGCTACCTGGTCGTGCGCATCGCGCCGGATCCGTCGCCGGTCCGCTCGCTGCTGCTGATTCCCGCGGGCTGGACGCTGATGGAATGGCTGCGGGGCTGGCTGTTCACGGGCTTTCCCTGGCTCCAGCTCGGCTATTCGCAGAGCGACACGCCGCTCGCCGCGCTCGCGACGCTGGGAGGCGTCCACCTCGTCACCTTCGGCGTCGCGCTCTCGGCCGGCGCGGCCGTGGTCCTGGTGCGGGGCGGCGGCCCGCGGCTCGCGGCCGTCGCCGCCGCCGCCGCGCTGTGGCTCGGGGGCTGGCTGCTGGACGGCCGCGAGTGGACGCGCCCGGCGGGCGCTCCGGTCTCCGTCGCGCTGCTCCAGGGCGCGATCCCGCAGGACGAGAAGTGGCTGGCCGAGAACCGCGCCGCTACGCTCGAGAGGTATCGCGCGCTCAACCGGGAGGCGCTCGGCGCGCGCATCATCGTCTGGCCCGAGTCGGCGATCCCGGTGCTCGCCCACGACGCCGGGATCTACCTCGAGGCGATCCGCCGCGAGTCGGCGGCGGCCGGCTCCGACGTCATGCTCGGGCTCCTCGACTTCGACCTCGGCACGGGCGAGATCCGCAACGGCCTGTTCTCGATGAGCGGCGCGGGCGACGGCTGGTACTACAAGCGCCGTCTCGTGCCCTTCGGCGAGTTCTTCCCGGTGCCCGAGGCCGTGCGCAAGTGGATGCGGCTGCAGAGCCTGCCTTACTACGACATGACCCCGGGCGAGGAATACCAGGAGCCGCTCAGGGCCGGCGGGCAACGGCTCGCCGCGACCATCTGTTACGAGGATGCCTACGGCGCCGAGCAGCTCGCCGCCCTGCCGGCCTCGACGCTGCTCGTCAACGTGACCAACAACGCCTGGTTCGGCGACTCGGCGGCGCCGCACCAGCAGCTGCAGATGGCCCGCTTCCGCGCCCTCGAGGCCGGCCGCTTCCTGGTGCGCGCGACCAGCAACGGCATCACGGCCGTGATCGGACCCGACGGCGCCGTCGCCGATCGCATTCCGCAGTTCGTCCCCGGCATCCTCAAGGCGTCGGTCGTGCCGCGCACCGGCCTCACCCCCTACGCGCGCACCGGCAACGGGCCCATCCTCGGCTTCGCCTTCCTCACGCTCGTCGCGTTCACGATCCTGCGCATCAGGGCGAGGCGCACCGGCTGACGCGCCCGGCCTGGGGGTTCTCGATAGCCGGGGGGAAGGGGGGGGGTTGGAAAAAGAATGACAAGCTGCTTGTCATTCGTCTCGGACATCACTCCGCAGCGTTCGCCGACGGGAATGACAAGCAGCTTGTCATTCTTTTTCCAACCCCCCCTTCCCCCCGGCTATCGAGAGCCTCCAAGCCGCCTGCCTAAGCGGGTATCCTTCCCAGTTCGCATGAAAGAACGCTACGAACCGAAAGAGATCGAGCCCGCCGTGCAGGCCGAATGGGACGCCGCCGGCACGTTCGCCGCGCGCGAGGACGCCGCGCGGTTGAAGTACTACTGCCTGTGCATGTTCCCGTACCCCAGCGGCAAGCTGCACATGGGCCACGTGCGCAACTACACCATCGGCGACGTGCTCTCCCGTTACATGCGCATGCAGGGCCGCAATGTCCTGCAGCCGATGGGCTGGGACGCCTTCGGGTTGCCGGCCGAGAACGCGGCGATCGAGAACGGCGTGCCGCCCGCGAAGTGGACCCGCGACAACATCGCGCACATGAAGGCGCAGCTGAAATCGCTCGGGTTCGGGATCGACTGGTCGCGCGAGCTCGCGACCTGCGACGCGGACTACTACAGGTGGAACCAGTGGCTGTTCCTGCGCATGCTCGAACGCGGCATCGCCTACAAGAAGACCGGCACGGTCAACTGGGACCCGGTCGACCGGACCGTGCTCGCGAACGAGCAGGTGATCGACGGGCGCGGCTGGCGCACCGGGGCGCTGGTGGAGAAGCGCGAGATCCCGATGTACTACCTGCGCATCACGCAGTACGCGGAGGAGCTGCTCGCCGCGCTCGACACGCTGCCCGAGTGGCCGGACCGCGTGCGCGCGATGCAGGCGAACTGGATCGGCCGCAGCGAGGGCGTCAACATCGCGTTCCCGTACGAGGCCGGCGGCCGCAAGGGCGAGCTCAGGGTCTTCACGACGCGCGCCGACACGCTCATGGGCGCGACGTTCGTCGCTGTCGCGGCCGAACACCCGCTCGCTGAGCTGGCCGCGGCGCGCGATGACGCCGTGCGCGCCTTCGTGGACGAATGCCGGCGCGGCAGCGTCATGGAGGCCGACGTCGCCACCATGGAGAAGAAGGGCGTCGCGACCGGGCTCTTCGTCCGCCACCCGCTGACCGGCGCCGAAGTGCCCGTCTGGGTCGGCAACTACGTGCTGATGACCTACGGCGAAGGCGCCGTGATGGGCGTGCCGGGCCACGACGAGCGCGACTTCGCGTTCGCGAAGAAGTACGGGCTTCCGATCGTGCCGGTCATCGACGTCGACGGCCGGCCGTATTCGACCGAAGCCTGGCAGCCCTGGTACGCGGAGTACGGCCGCTGCGTGAATTCGGGCGCCTTTGACGGCCTCGACCACGATGCGGCCGTGGACGCGATCGCCCGGGACCTCGAGGCGAAGGGCCTCGGCCGCATGCAGGTCGTCTGGCGGCTGCGCGACTGGGGCATCTCGCGGCAGCGGTACTGGGGCTGCCCGATCCCGATCATTCACTGCGCGGCCTGCGGCGACGTGCCGGTGCCGGACGACCAGCTCCCGGTCCGGCTGCCCGAGGACCTCGTGCCGGACGGCTCCGGCAACCCGCTCGCGAAGTCGCGCGACTTCCTCGACTGCCGCTGCCCGGCGTGCGGCGGCGCCGCGCGGCGCGAAACCGACACGATGGACACCTTCGTGGACTCGTCGTGGTACTTCTTCCGCTTCGCCTCGGCGGGCAATGGCGACGCGATGGTCGACGCGCGCGCCCGGTACTGGATGCCGGTGGACCAGTACATCGGCGGCATCGAGCACGCGATCCTGCACCTGCTCTATTCGCGCTTCTGGACGCGCGTCATGCGCGACTGCGGGCTCACGGACGTCAGCGAGCCGTTCCAGCGCCTTCTGACGCAGGGCATGGTCCTGAACGAGATCTGGTTCCGCAAGCCGGCCTCCGGCCGCGTGACGTACTACCATCCGTCGGAGGTGGAGGCGAGCGGCGAGGGTGCCACACGAGCGGGTGTCCTCAAGGGTGACGGCAAGCCGGTGGAGTACGGCGGCATCGGCACGATGTCGAAGTCCCGGCGCAACGGCGTCGATCCCCAGGACCTGGTCGAGCGCTACGGCGCCGACACGGCGCGGCTGTTCACGATGTCGAACGTCCCGCCGGAGCACACCTTCGAGTGGTCGGACGAGGGCGTCGAGGGCGCCTTCCGCTTCATGAAGCGGCTGTGGAAGATCGTGCACTCGCACGTGGAGGCGGGCCCGGCGGCGGCGCTCGACACGTCGGCGCTCGAGGGGCCCGCGCGCGAGTTGCGCCGCAAGGTGCACGAGACCGTCGCCAAGGTCGGCGACGACATCGGCCGCCGGCGCATGTTCAACACCGCGATCGCGGCCGTGATGGAGCTGTACAACGCGCTGTCGGCCTTCCAGGACCGTACGGCGCAGGGGCGGGCGGTCCTGCAGGAGGCGCTCGAACTCGTGGTGCTCATGCTGTCGCCGGTCGTCCCGCACGCGTCGCAGGCGATGTGGCGCGCGCTCGGGCACGCGACGCTCGTGGTCGACGAGCGCTGGCCGGAACCGGACGAGGCGGCGCTGGTCAGGGACACGATCGAGATCGGCGCGCAGGTGAACGGCAAGCTGCGCGCGCGGCTCTCCGTGCCGGTGGCGGCCGACGAATCGGCCGTGCGCGAGGCGGTGCTCGCCGACCCCGGGGTCGCGAAGTTCGTGGCCGGCCAGCCGGTGCGCAAGTTCATCTACGTCCCCGGCAAGCTGGCGAACGTGGTGGTGTGATGGGACGCGCGGCAACCGGCCTCGCCCTCCTGGCGCTGCTCGCGGGCTGCGGATTCCACCTGCGCGGCCAGGCGCCGCTGCCGGCGGTGGCGGCCGCGCCGTACATCGAGGCTTCCGACCGCTTCTCGCCGCTGTACGCGGCGCTCGACCGGCGCCTGCGCGACGCCGGCGCCGTGCCGGCGGCGAGCGCGTCGACGGCCAGCGTCGTCATACGGCTGCACCTGGACCGGACGGGCCGCGAGCTGCTCTCCGTCACGGCGGACAACAAGCCGGGCGAGTACGAGGTCTTCTACGCCGCGGAGTTCTCGGTCACGCAGGGCGCGACCGAGGTCATTCCGCGCGACCAGGTCCGCCTCACCCGCGACTACGGCTACGACGAGGCGGCGGTGCTCGCCAAGCAGCACGAGGAAGCCTCGCTGCGCGTGGCGCTGGCCGGCGAGATCGCGGACCTCATCCTGCGGCGGCTGGCGACGCTGTGAACCTCTCGGTCTTCGACGTCTTCAAGGTGGGCGTCGGGCCCTCGTCGTCGCACACGATGGGACCGATGCTGGCGGCCCGCTTCTTCGTGCTCGACCTGGAATCGAAGGGCCTGCTCGCGCGCACCGAGGAGGTTTACGTCCAGCTCTACGGCTCGCTCGCGCTGACCGGGCTCGGGCACTGCACCGACCGCGCGATCCTGCTCGGCCTCGAGGGACACGATCCCTCCGGCTTCGACCCGGCGGTGATGGAGCCGACGCTGGCGCGCATCCGCGGGTCCGGCCGCATCCGGCTGCTGGGACGCCGCGAGATCGCGTTCGACGAGCCGATGAACCTGCTGTTCCACCGCGACCAGATGCTGCCCGGCCACTCGAACGGCATGCGCTTCACCGCCCGCGACGGCGCGGGCGTGACGCTGCTGTCGGAGGAGATGTATTCCATCGGCGGCGGGGCGGTGCAGCGTGAGCGCGAGGAAGCGGGCGCCGACGCGGCGGGGCCCGCGGAAGTGCCGCTGCCCTTCGGCAGCGGCGAGGAGCTGCTGGCGCAGGCGTCGCGCGCCGGGCTGTCGATCGACGGCCTGATGCGCGTCAACGAGCTGGCGCTGCGGCCGGCGGCCGAAGTCGACGCCCGGCTGGCGCGCATCTGGTCGGTGATGCAGGCCTGCGTGGAGCGCGGCTTCGCGGCCGAGGGCACGTTGCCGGGGGTGCTGAAGGTCCGGCGCCGCGCGCCGCAGATGAAGCGCGCGCTCGAAGCCGACGCGGCGCGGGCGGATGCCATGGAGTGGGTGAATGCCTGGGCGCTCGCGGTGAACGAGGAGAATGCTGCGGGCGGGCAGGTCGTGACCGCGCCGACCAATGGCGCCGCCGGCATCGTGCCCGCCGTGATGCATTACTACGCGCGCCGCTGTCCCGGCGGCGACGAGGCCGGCATCCGCCGCTTCCTGCTCGCCGCCGGCGCGATCGGGCTGCTCTACAAGCGCAACGCCTCGATCTCGGGCGCCGAGATGGGCTGCCAGGGGGAGGTCGGCGTCGCCTGTTCGATGGCCGCGGGCGGGCTCGTGGCCGCGCTCGGCGGCAGCAACGGCCAGCTCGAGAACGCCGCCGAGATCGGCATGGAGCACAACCTGGGCCTCACCTGCGACCCGATCGCGGGCCTCGTGCAGATCCCCTGCATCGAGCGCAATGCGATGGGCGCCGTGAAAGCGATCAACGCCGCCAAGCTGGCGTTGCGCGGTGACGGCACGCACAAGGTGTCGCTCGACCAGGTGATCGCGACGATGCGCCAGACCGGCTACGACATGAAGGCCATCTACAAGGAGACCTCCCAGGGCGGCCTGGCCGTGAACGTCCCGGAGTGCTAACGCGTCCCCGCCGTTCGTCGCACCGTTACGGCGCTTCGCCAATTCCGGGCTCCCGGAGCCCGACCCTTCGGCTAGCCTCGGGTTTTCCCTCCATCCGTGGGACGGCGCCGATGTCGAAACTCATCCTTGCAATGCTCGTCAGCCTGCCCTGCGTCGCGGCCGCGGTCGGGCAGTCGCCGCGCGAGCAGGCCGTCGCGTTGGCCGCGGCGGGCGCGTCCGTCCAGGGCGGCGTTCGGCTCGAGCGCATCACGGACGGCCTGCAGCGGCCCTGGAGCCTTGCCTTCACGCCCGAGGGCGACATCCTCGTCACCGAGAAGTACCGCGGCCTGCGGATCGTGCGCGACGGCCGGCTGCTGCCGGAACCGGTCGCGGGCGGGCCCGCCGGCGTGTTCGCCGAGGCGGACAGCGGCCTGCTGGACGTCACGCTCGACCCTGATTTTGCGCGCACGCGCGAGCTCTTCATTTCTTTCGTGGAAGGCGACGCGAAGGCCAACCGCACGGCCATCTGGCGCGCGCGTTACGAAGGCGGGCGGCTGCAGGACGGCCGCGTGATCTTCCGCTCGCAGCCGGACAAGGCGGGGCCCGGCCACCCCGGAGGCCGCATGCTGTTCCTGCCCGACGGCACGCTGCTGCTCAGCGTCGGCGACGGCTTTGACCACAAGGCGGCGGCGCAGGATCCCGCTTCCCACCTCGGCAAGATCCTGCGACTGACGCGCGACGGCGCCGCCGCGCCGGACAACCCGCGAATTGCCGCATCAGGCGCGCGGGCGGAGGTGTGGACCAGCGGGCATCGCAACGTGCAGGGACTCGCGCGCGATCCGCAGACCGGCGAGGTCTGGTCGCACGAGCACGGGCCGCGCGGCGGCGACGAGATCAACCTGCTGCGCGCGGGCGCCAACTACGGCTGGCCGCTGGTCACGCACGGGATCGACTACGACGGTTCAATCATCTCCGAGCGCGCGTTCGCGCCGGGATTCGAGCGATCCGCATTCTTCTGGGCGCCTTCGATCGCCCCGTCGGGACTCGTCGTGTACCGAGGCAGCGTGTTTCCCGACTGGCAGGGCAAGCTGCTCGTCGGCGGGCTCGTGACGCACGCTGTTTCACGCCTGCGGCGCGGCAAGGAAACCGGGCTGTTCGTGGAGGAGGAGCGCCTGTTCGGCGCCTACGGCAAGCGCATCCGCGACCTGCGCGAGGGCCCCGATGGCCTCGTTTACGTACTCACCGACGAGGACGACGCCGAGCTGCTCCGCCTGCGGGCTGAGTAAAAGGGGACGCTCACCATTTGGAAAAGGGGACGCTCACCTTTTTCGTCGGCGAGCACTACAAGCTAGAGTGCCCAGGATGAAAAAGGTGAGCGTCCCCTTTTCCAAGGATGAAAAAGGTGAGCGTCCCCTTTTCCAAATGGTGAGCGTCCCCTTCTAGTCGGCAAAGCGGTCGGTCGCGCGCACCAGCTCGTCGGTGATGCCGGGCTCGAAGGCCGAGTGGCCGGCGTCGGCGACGACGCGGAAGTCCGCCTCCGGCCAGGCGCGATGCAGGTCCCAGGCCGTCGTCATGGGGCACACGACGTCGTGGCGGCCCTGGACGATGACCGCCGGGAGGTGGCGGATGCGATCGATGTCGTCGAGGAGCTGGGTCTCGCGCCGCATGAACCCGCCGTTCACGAAGTAGTGGCACTCGATGCGCGCGACGGCGAGCGCGAACGCATCCTCGCCCCAGTGGCGCACGTTCGCCTCGTCGGTGACCAGGTAGCTCGTCGCTCCCTCCCAGATGGCCCATGCGCGCGCCGCCGCCTGCGCGGCAGCGGGGTCGGATCCGGTCAGCCGCCAGTGGAAGGCCCGCATGAGGTCGCCGCGCTCGGCCGGCGGTATGGGCGCGACGTAGTCCTCCCAGCGGTCCGGGTACAGGGATGACGCGCCCGCCTGGTAGAACCAGTCGAGTTCCGTCTTGCGCAGCATGAAGATGCCGCGCAGCACCAGTTCGCTCACCCGGTCGGGGTGCGCTTGCGCATAGGCGAGGGCGAGCGTCGAGCCCCAGGAGCCCCCGAACACCTGCCAGCGATCGACGCCGAACAGCGCGCGCAGCCGCTCGATGTCAGCGACGAGGTGCCAGGTGGTGTTGTGGTCGAGGCTCGCGTGCGGGCGGCTGCGCCCGCAACCGCGCTGGTCGAACAGGAAGATGCGGTAGCGCGCGGGATCGAAGAAGCGCCGCGCGCGGGCGTCGCAGCCGGCGCCTGGCCCGCCATGCAGGAACACGACCGGCTTGCCCTGCGGATTGCCGCATTCCTCCCAATAAATCTCGTGGCCGTCGCCGACCGCGAGGTGTCCCTGGCGGCTCGGTTCGACGGGCGGGTACAGGCTGCGGCGTCCGGTCATGTTCAGCCCCCGAAAGTCATGCGGATGCCGGCCCCGATCGAGCGCCCGGGCAGCGGCAGCTGGTCCTTCAGCGGCGAGGTGTGCAGGCGCGCATCCTCGTCGGCGAGGTTGCGCCCGCGCAGGAACAGCGTCACGCCGTCCCCCAGCCAGTCCGGCCGGAAGACGAGGTCGGCGTCCAGCAGCGTGTAGGCGTCCGTCGGCAGCTCGAACGCGGCCACCTCGTCCTGCTCGAAATGGTGTGTGACCGTGAGGCTCGCGGCCCACCGGCCGTCGTCATAGCCAAGCCGCGCGCCAAGCCCGAGTGGCGGCATGCGCGGCAGGTCGTCGCCGCCCTCCAGGCGGCCGCGCAGGTACTCGCCGGTCAGCGCCAGCGTGACCGGCGAGTCGCCGAAGGGAATCTCGAACTCGGCCTCGACGCCTTCGAAGCGGCTGTCCCGCTGGCGGTAGGCGAAGACCGGCAGTTCGTCTTCCTCCGCGCCGGTCGGCGCCAGATAGATGAAGTCGTGGTAGCGCGACGCGAACACGCGCAGCTCGCCCGTGAATCCGGTGCCTTCGAGGCGAAGGCCCGCCTCGGCCGTCACGCCGCGCTCGGTGTCGAGGTCCGGGTCGCCGACCTCGAACTGCTGCGTGGCGACGTGCGGGCCGTCGGCGTACAGCTCGGTCGCGCTCGGGTGGCGATCGCTGTAGGTGAGCTGGCCGACCAGCGACAGGTTCTCAGCGACCGGCCACACGCTGCCGACCGACAGGTTTATCGCATTGTCGTCGTAGGCGCCCGCCGGCGCGCCGGTGATGCGCTGCTGGTCGAGCCGGAAACCGTACTCTAGCGAAGCGGCGTCGAAGCGGTGGCGCTGGAAGCCGAACAGGCCGACCGTGCGTGTCGTCGTGGACGGTATGAAGGCTTCTTCGCCGGTCGCCACGAGGTCCACGTGCTGCCATTGCAGGCCGAGCGTTCCCTGCCGGGCCGCGTCGTCGCCGAAACCGATCGTTGCCCGCAGCTCCTCGCCGCTGACCTCGAAGAGCGTGCCGATCTCCCCGTTGGGTTCGATCTCGGCGTGCTCGTAGTCACTCAGGGCGCCGCGCAGCTCGAGCGTCGGGCCGTCACCGGCCGTCAGCGGGCCCCGCGCGCGGAAGTCGAGCCGCTTCTGCTCGAGATCGATCGAAATGCCGCCTTCCTCTTCGGGCTCCTCTTCTTCGCCTTCCTCCGCGTGATGGTGCCCGACCGGCACGCCGTATTCCGTGTCGTGCAGGCTGCCCGCGAGCCCGAACTGCCAGCGTTCGCTGATGTAGCTCGCGCCGATGCCGCCGGCCTTCGTGCGGCTCCAGCTGTTCTCGACCGTGCCGTAAATCTCTTCGTGCTCTTCGCCTTCCTCTTCTTCTTCCAGTGCGCGCAGGCGGTGCGACTCCGCGAATCCCGGGATCTCGTAGTCGTCGGTTTCCCGCCAGGCGCCGTCGAAGTGCAGCGCGATCTCGCCGTCACCGGCGTCGAAGCGGCCGGCGGCGGCCTGCTCGCCGAGCGCCGAATCGCCGCGCAGCTCGACGAGCCCGGTGGGCGACTCGTGGGCGTGCTGGTGCAGCCTGTTGGTGACGACGTTCACGAGTCCGCCGGCGGCGCCGCTGCCGTGCAGCAGCGTCGCCGGTCCGCGCAGCACCTCGACCTGGTCCGCGAGCGCGGGGTCGATCGCGACGGCGTGGTCCTCGGAGAGACCCGAGGCGTCGAGCGTCGCGAGCCCGTCGGTGAGCACGCGGACGCGGTCGCCGCCCAGTCCGCGGATGATGGGCCTCGAAGCGGCCGGCCCGAAGAAAGTCGACGACACGCCCGGCGTGCCGGACAACGTCTCGCCGATCGTCGGCGCGAGCGCGAGCGTCAGCGCATCGCCGGACAGCACGCTGGCCGGCTGCGCCATGCTTTGCGCGTCGATGGCGATCGGCGCCGAGGTCACGACGACCTCCTCGAGTTCACGGGGGTGCTGTTCCTCCGCAGAGGCGGTCTGGAGCAAAGGAGCGGCCGCGAGGCCGCCGAGCATGAGCAGGTGACGCATGATTCCGTTCCATGGTGACCGACGCCGGCGCTACGGGCCGGCGATTGGCGCGGCGTCGGGCCGCGCCGCCTCGAATCAGACGGGACGGAAAGCGGGGGGCGCGCGGCTGCGGTGGGCTGCCCGGGCGTCGGTTGCGCGGGCGGCATGGATCCGGGGAACCGGAACGGGGATCGAGCGCTTGACGGGCGGCGTCGGGCCGCCTGCGGCCGGTGCGGGGGCGGCTGCGTGGTGACCGGCGCAGAATTCGCAGCTCTGCGCGGCGGCGCCGCTCGAGGCGTCGCCCTCATGCCCGTGCGCGAGGATCGCGGTCTGGACCGCGACCAGCAGCACCGCGAGCAGCAGGGCTTCAAGGAACCTGCGCATCATTTCATTTTACCCGATATGCGCTGCTCAGAAGCGCACCAGGATCCCGGCGAGCATTTCCGCCTGGAACACGGCCGAGCCGCTGGCAACGATCCGGCAGGCGCCTTCGCCGTCGTCGGATCGGCAGAAAAACGAGGTGTCGGTATCGACGGCCGTGAGGTAGCCGCGGGCCTCGAGACGAATCGCTGCATGGGTCGCGAGGGGAATCTCGAGGCCGAACGCCATCGACCCGGAGAAGCGGGTGCTGTCATCGGCGTCAGGGATCGACGCGGAGAACCGCGTGGCACCGATGCCTGCAGCAAAATAGGGTTGGGCGTGCTCCCAGCCGCCGAACGGCAGCGTGCCGCCGATGTGCAGGTACTCGACGTCGGCGTCGAAGTCTTCGGCGCCGTTGTCGACGTCGGTCGACTGGCGCGAATACCAGAGCTGGTAGAAGCGGTCGTCGCCCTGCCCGTAGCGCAGCTCCAGCGACACGGCGAAGCTCGAACTGTCGTCGAGGTCGCGGTCCGCGCCGGTGTCCTGGTCCTCGAGCCCGCCGCCCATGCGATACCCGCCGTGCAGACCGGCCTGGAACAGCGGCAAGTCGTCCGCCGACGCGATGGGCGTAGCCAACAGGGCGGCGAGGGCGGTGGCGATGAGGCGCTTCAAGCGATTGGCACTATCGCACAGGCGCGCGCCCTCTTGCCATTGTTAACAGGAATCATTCGCATTAATCTGATGTGGCTTTGCGAACCCCCTGCCTGTCGTCTTTCTCGGTGTGGGCGGCCGTACTCGCGCTTGCGGCCTGCCAGGAGACCGCGCTGTGCGACGCGCCGCGCCGGACGCCGGTTCTTTCACCGATCGCCGCGCTGGGCGAGCAGCTCTTCAAGGACTCGTCTTTGTCGGCGTCCGGGCGCCAGTCCTGCGAGACCTGCCACCGCCCCGAGTTCGCGCATGCCGCTCCCGGCGGCGACCTCGTGTCGACGGGCGGCCCGGGCATGGACCTGCCGGGAATCCGCAACTCGCCCTCGATCCGCTACGCGGCTTTCACGCCGCCCTTCGGCTTCGACGACGAGGGCACGGCGTTCGGCGGCCTTTTCCGGGACGGGCGCGCGGCGACGCTCGCCGAACAGGCGAAACAACCGTTCCTGGACGCGCGCGAGATGGCCAATCCCTCGGTCGAAGCGGTGATCGCTCGCTTGCGACAGTCGTCCAATGCCGCACGCTTCCGCGCGGTGTTCGGCGCCGCCGCGCTCGACGACGCGGCGATCGCGTTCGACCGGCTCGCAGCGGCGATCGCCCAGTACGAGGCGGAGCTGCCGGACTTCCGGCGTTTCGACAGCAAGTACGACGCCTACCTGGCCGGCCAGACGCTGCTCACCGCGCAGGAGGCCCGGGGCCTCGCGGTGTTCGAGGATCCCGACAAGGGCAACTGCGCCGCCTGCCACCCGAGCCGGCCCGCCGCGGACGGCTCGCCGCCGCTGTTCACCGACTTCACGTACGACAACGTCGGAGTGCCGCGCAACGGCCGGATCCCGGCCAACGCCGACCCCGCGTTTTTCGACCTGGGCCTGTGCGGCCCGCTCCGCAAGGACCTCGCGGACCGCCGCGACCTGTGCGGCGCGTTCAAGGTGCCGACGCTCCGGAACGTCGCGCGCACGGCACCCTATTTCCACAACGGCGCATTCGGGACGCTGCGGGAGGTCGTCGATTTCTACGCGCGCCGCGACACGGAGCCGGCCGCCTGGTACCCGGAATCGCCGGCGGGCGTCCGCCGATTCGACGACCTGCCGCGGGAACTCGCGGGCACCGTGAATACGGCCGAGGCCCCCTACGACCGCAAGGCCGGCGGCACGCCGGCGCTCACGCCGGCCGAGGTCGACGATGTCGTCGCGTTCCTGCGGACGCTGGACGATGGCTACAATTGAGCGGCCATGCGCATCCACACCGAGCAGGTCGCGCGCACCCTGGAGCGGGGGCTTGCCAGCGCCTGGCTGATCGCCGGCGATGAGCCCCTGCTGACGGGCGAGGCGGCCGATGCCGTGCGGGCCCGGGCCCGGGCCGTCGGGTACGCCGGCCGCGACCTGTTCGTCACCGACCGCGGCTTCGACTGGTCCGAGGTCGCGGCGGCGAGCCGCACGCTTTCGCTGTTCGCGGAGCGGCGGGTCCTCGAGATCCGCATGCCGACGCCGCGTCCCGGCAAGGAAGGCGGGGCCGTGCTTGCCGCACTCGCGGCGGACCCCGGGCCGGACAACCTGCTGCTGGTCGTGACCACGCGCCCGGAGAAGGACACCTGGTCGAGCGCCTGGTTCAAGGCCTTCGAGAAGCACGGTGTCTTCGTCGAAGCCAGGCCGGTCGAGATCGGCCGGCTGCCGCAATGGATCGTCGCGCGCGGCACGAAGCTCGGGCTCGCCTTCGAGCCGGGCGCCGCGGAACTGCTGGCGGAGCGCGTCGAGGGCAACCTGCTCGCGGCGCAGCAGGAGATCGAAAAGCTCGCGCTGCTACAGCTGGGCGGCCGGATCGACCTGGATGCGATCCAGTCCGCGGTGGCCAACAGCGCGCGTTACGACGTCTTTCAGCTCGGCGAGGCGGCCCTTGCGGGTGACGTGGCGCGGTCGCTGCGGATCCTGGAGGGCCTGCGCGCCGAAGGCGTCGAGCCGCCGCTCGTGCTCTGGGCCGTATGCCGCGAGCTGCGCGCGCTTGCGAATGCGCGCAACGGCCGGGCGGGAAAGGCCTACGGAGCGGCGGCGGAGCGCCACGAGGCGCTCGTCAACCGCGCGGCGAAGCGCACCGCGGGCCACGCGATCGGCCCCTGGTTCGCCGCGGCCGCGCGTGCGGACCGGGAGTTCAAGGGCCAGGCCGGGCCCGCCGGAGGCAATGCCTGGACCACCCTGACCGGGCTCGTCGCCGCGATGGCCGGCGTCAGGCTGCCGGCCGCGTCGCTGGATGCCTGAAGCGATCGCCCGCTTGCGGCCATTCGGCATCTTCGGCGGGATGTTCGACCCGATCCATTTCGGGCACCTGCGCACCGCCCACGAGCTGCTCGAGCTGGTCGGCCTCGAGGCCGTCGCCTTCGTGCCGGCAGGAGACCCGCCGCACCGGGCGGCGCCTCTCGCGGATGCCGCGACGCGCCTCGCCATGGTGCGCGCCGCCGTCGCGGACGACCCGCGCTTCCTCGTCGACGACCGCGAACTGCGTCGCCGCGGGCCTTCCTACACCGTGCTCACGCTGCAGGAGGTTCGCGCCGAGCGCGGCGAACAGCCCCTGGTGCTGATCCTCGGCATGGACGCCTACGCGGGCATCGAGACCTGGCACCGCGCGGACGAGTTGCTCTCGCTCGCCCACATCGTCGTTGCGCGGCGCCCGCGGTCGGCGATGCCGGCCGGGGGCCTCGCCGCCCGGCTGCTGGAACGCCGTCGCGCCCCCGACGTCGCCAGCCTCGCGTCGAGCCCGGCCGGATTCGTGCACCTGTGCGAGAACACGCAGCTCGACCTCTCGTCCAGCGCCGTGCGCGCCGTCGTCGCGGCCGGCCGCGACCCGCGCTACTTGATGCCCGAGGCCGCGCGTAGGATCATCCTCGGCACGGGCAGCTACGCCCGGCCAGGTGAAACAAAGGAATGACCGCCACCCGATCGAAGCCGAAACGCAAATCGCCCGCTACGAAGAAGACCAGGACCGCACCTGGCAGCCTGACCAAGGTCGCCGTCGCCGCGCTCGAGGACATGAAAGCCGTGAACGTCAAGGTGCTCGACGTGAGAAAGCTCACGGACGTCGCCGACACGATGATCGTCGCGACCGGCAACTCCGACCGGCACGTCAAGTCGATCGCCGATCGCGTCATCGAGCGCTGCCGCGAGGCCGGTCATCGCGCTTATGGCGTCGAAGGCCAGCAGGAGGGCGAGTGGGTGCTTGTCGACTTGCAGGACCTGATCGTGCACGTGATGTTGCCGCGTATCCGCGAGTTCTACGGGCTCGAGAAGCTCTGGGACCTGCGCCCCGCGAGGCGCGAGCCCAGCGTGGCCTGACTTTCCCCGATGCGCATCCGGCTGATCGCGGCCGGCACCCGCCTGCCCTCATGGATCGACGAGGGCTGTGAAGACTACGCGCGCCGCTTCGGCCGCGGCCTGAAGTTCGAGCTCGTCGAGGTCCCGCTCCAGCGCACCGCAGAGCGTATGCGCGCGGCGCTCGGCGCCCGCGACTATGTCGTGGCGCTCGAGGTGAAGGGCCGCGCCCTGTCGACACCCGAGCTGGCCGAATGGCTGGCCGCCCGGATGGCCGGCGGCCGCGACCTCGCGCTGCTCATCGGCGGGCCCGACGGACTCGACGCCCGCCTGTCCGCCGACGCTGATTTCCGGTGGTCCCTGTCGCCCCTCACCTGGCCGCACGGCCTGGTGCGCATCCTGGTGACGGAACAGCTCTACCGCGCGCACAGCCTGCTGCAGGGGCACCCCTACCACCGGGCCTGAGTTATTCTCGCGGCTCAATGGGTTACGACGCCATTCTCCTCGCTTCGGCATCCGCGCGGCGCAGCCAGCTCCTCGGCCAGATCGGCGTCGCCCACGCCTGCGTCGCCGCGGACATCGACGAGTCCCAGCACGCCGGGGAGCCGCCCGCCGACTACGTCCGGCGCCTCGCGCGCGGGAAGGCCGAGGCGGTGCTGGCTCGGACGGCTGCCGGCCAGTCGCGGCAGCCCGTGCTGGCCGCCGACACGTCGGTCGTGCTGGGCGGCAGGATTTTCGGCAAGCCCGCCGACGAGGCCGACTGCGTCGCGATGCTCTCCGCGCTCGGCGGACGCACGCACGAGGTCCTGACCGCGATCGCGCTCTGGTGCGACGGCCGATTGCGCGAGGCCGGCAGCACGAGCCGCGTGACGTTTCGCCGCATCGGCACGGAGGAGTGCCGGCGCTACTGGGCGACCGGCGAGCCCGCCGGCAAGGCCGGCGCTTACGCGATCCAGGGATTCGGCGCGGTCTTCGTCGCCCGGCTCGAGGGCAGCTACTCCGGCGTCATGGGCCTGCCGCTATACGAAACGGCGGCCCTGCTCGACGACGCAGGCGTCGCACGCTGGGGCACCCGGTGAGCGCGCCAGCCTGGTCCCGTTCGCTCCAGCGCGCCGGGCGCTGGATGGCCGGCCTCGCCGGCCTCGCCGCGCTGCTGCTCGCGCTCGGCATCGGCGCGTTCCGGCTGGTCATCGACCTGCTCCCCGGTTACCAGCAACGGATCGTCGAGCGCGTGCGCGAAGAGACCGGCCTGATCCTGGAGTTCGACGACGTTCACGCGCGCATCGGGCGCTACGGACCCGAAGTCGTCTTCGAAGGCGCGCGCGTGCTGCCCGGTTCGGGCGACGAGCCGCTGGTGTCCGCCGCCGCCGGCCGCGTGAGCCTCGCCATTGCGCGATCGATCCGCTATCGCCGCCTCGAGGTCGCGCGCGTGATCTTCGTGCAGCCGCGGCTCCGCTTCGTCATCACGCCCGACGGCCGGGTGAGCCTCGTCGGCCAGGCCGCGCTGCGGCAGCCGGCCGGCGACCGGCCGGCGCTGACGCTCGACCGGGTGCCGCGCGGCCGCTTCGCCGTCACCGACGCCGTGCTGGAAGTGCTGGACCTGCGCGCGAAGCAGGGACGATTCCAGCTGACCGACGCGGATCTCGACCTGCGCCGCAGCGGCAACGAGATCACGCTGACCGGGCGCGTCGACCTGCCGGATCACCTCGGGTCCGGGATCGACATCGAGGCCGAGGCGCACGGCGCGCTCGCCGACAATCAGGCGGTCGACTGGCGCGTGCGCATCGACGCGCAGAGACTGGATCTCGGCGGCTGGGCGGCGCTGCTGCCGGAGAGCTTTCGCGTCCCGGACGAGGGGCACGGCTCGATACGGGTTTCGGCCCGGGGTGCGGGCCGCACGGTCAGCAGCCTGCGCCTCGTTCCGGATTTCGCGAACCTGCGCCTTGCCGGCGCGGCCGAGCCGTTCACGCGCCTTGCCGGGGACCTGCGGCTGCAGCGCGACGCCACGACGCTGTCGGTCGAAGCCTCGGGGCTCGAGGTTTCCCGGCCGGGCGCCGCCTGGCGCCCGGGCAGCCTGGAAGCCCGACTGGTGCGCAAGGATGGCCGTATCGTCACGGTGGCCGCGCGTGCCGACTACCTGCGTCTCGAGAATCTTGCCGCGCTCGCCGGCCTGCTGCCGCCGGGCGCGGCACGCGAGCGGATCGCGGCGCTCGCCCCGCGCGGAGAGCTGACGGGGATCGACCTGACGGTCGGCGGCATCGACGTCCGCCGGATTCCGGATGTCACCGGCCGGATTCAGTTCATGAACCTGGGGATCGCGCCCGCCGGCAAGGGCGCCGGATTCACCGGATTCGACGGCCGGCTCGAGGGCCGGGGCAGCGAAGGCCGCGTCGAGCTCGCGACGCGCGACGCGACCCTCGACTGGCCGCAGCAGTGGCGTGCGCCGGTGCCGGTGCTGAGTGCCGACGGCCGCGCGGGCTGGCAGCGCTTCGGCGACGGCGCGAGGATCTGGCTCGACGATGTCGCCGCCGACAGCGGTCATGGCAGCGCGCGCGGCAAGCTGCGCATGCTCCTGCGTCCCGGCGAGCGGCCGCTCATGGACGTGGCCGCGACGGCGACCGGCTTCGACGTCACCCAGTTGTGGCGCTACCTGCAGGTCGGGCGGCTGTCGCCGAAGACCGTCAGCTGGCTGGACGCGGCGTTCCGCGCGGGCCGCGTGACGACCGCCGAGGTGGTGATCACCGGACCGACCCGCGGGTTCCCCTATCGGGAAGGCGAGGGCCTGTTCCGGGTGCGAGGGCACGCCGAGGGCGTCGGCCTGCACGTCGCGACGGGCTGGCCGGAGCTGCGCGACGTCGAGGCGGACTTCGGCTTCGACGGTCCGGCGCTGAACGCGGTCGCAAGCAGCGGCAGTTTCGGCGGTGTCCCCTTCACCGACGCCGAGATCAACAGCGGCGACCTGCGCGAGGCCGTCTTTGCCGCGCGCGCGAGCACGCGCACCGACGCCGGCCGGGCGCTGCGCATGCTCCAGGGCACGCCGCTTGCGCCGTCCTTCGGCGCCCTGTTCGCGGGCCTCGCCGGCGCCGGGCCGGTGCAGGCAGACGTCGCGCTGTTCCTGCCGATCAAGGAATTCGACCGCCGGGTGGTCACCGTGATGGCGGAACTCGACGGCGTCACGCTGCGGACCCGACAGCAGCCGGTCGAAGCGTCCGGCGTCCGGGGCACGCTGTGGGTTCGCAACCGCGAGATCGAGGCGCCGGCGCTGACCGGTCGCGTGCTCGGCGGCCCGTTCGACGCCTCGATCACGACGGCGACGCAGGCCGGCGGGGCGCTGCGCACGCGCATCGATGCGCGCGGCAGTCTCCAGGGCGCCTCGCTCGCGCCGCTCGCGCGCATGCCGGTCAATGCCGGCCTCGCCGGCACCGCGGAATGGCAGGGCACGCTCGAGGTGCTGCGCGACGCCGACCCGAAACGGCCGGCGCGCGGCAGCGTGCGCCTGTCGAGCGACCTGCGCGGCCTGGCCTCGGCGCTGCCGGAGCCGTTCGCGAAGCCCGCGGACGTCGCGCGGCCGCTGGCGCTGGCGGCGACGTTCGACGGCGAGAGCGGACCGCGGATCGAAGGCTCGCTCGGCCGCGACGTGCGCGCGCTCCTGCAGCTGAGTCGCACGGCGGGCGGCGCGCCCATCGACCGCGGAATCGTCATGTTCGGCGGCGCAGCGCCCGATGCGCTCCCGGCCGGCGCCGGCCTGTGGCTCGCAGGCCGCCTGAAGGCGGCCAGCCTGACGAAGGTCCTGGATCTCCAGTGGAGCGGCCCGCGCGGGCGTCCGCTGCAAGAGTGGCTGGCCGGCGCCGACCTGTCGGTGGCGCGCATGGAAGCGCTCGGCTTCGAGTTCGCCGACGTGAGCGGCAGGCTGCGCCCCGGCAATCGCGCCTGGGACGTCACGGCGAGCGGCGAGGGGATCGCGGGGCGCATCGTCGTGCCTTTCAGCTTCCCGGGCGAAGTGCCGTTGGTGCTCGACCTCGAGCGCCTGACCCTCGGCGCGCGCGCCGCCGGCGCCGTCGAGCGTCCTGACCCGGATCCGCGCAGGCTGCCGGCAATCCACGCCGACATCCGCAACCTCGTCTTCGACGCGCGCTCCTTCGGGCACTTGCGTGCGGAGCTCGCGCGCGGCACGGACGGCATGACGCTGAACCGTTTCACCATGGAGCACCCGGCGTTCACGGCCGAGGGGCGGGGCAGCTGGCTCGTGCGCGGCGACGCCGCGGAGAGCCGGCTGGACTTCGACGTCACGACCGATGACGTGAAGGGGTTCATGGTCGCCATGCAGCTCGGCACGCAAGTCGAGGCGGAGAAGGGCCACCTGTCGGCGCGACTGACCTGGCCGGGCGTGCCCGAGGCGCGCGCCATCGAGCGGATCTCGGGCCGCCTCGAGATCTCGGCGGACAACGGCCAGCTGACCGCCGTCGAACCGGGTGCCGGCCGCGTTTTCGGCCTGATGAGCCTCGCGCATCTCAAGCGCCGCCTCGCGCTCGATTTCGACGACCTGACCGGGCAGGGACTCGCATTCGACACGCTGCGCGGAAGCTTCCGGCTGACCGACGGCGACGTGTACACGGACAACCTGACGCTGCGCGGGTCGGCCGCGGAGATCGGGCTCGCCGGCCACACGAACCTCAGGGACCGCACCTACGACCAGACTGCCGTCGTCACCGGGCAGCTCGGCGCCTCCCTGGGCGTCGCAGGGGCGCTGGCGGGCGGCCCGGTCGTCGGCGCCGCGCTGCTGCTGTTCTCGCAGGTGTTCAAGGAACGTCTGCAGGGCGTCACGCGCGGTTACTATCGCATCACCGGCAGCTGGGACGATCCGCAGGTGCGGCGCATCGACGCCCGCGAATTGAAGGACGAGCGCCAGGCCGCGGAGGGACCGCCATGAGCCAGCCGATCGTCGCCGCCATCCAGATGACTTCGCTTGCGGACGTCGGGAAGAACCTGGAGACCGCGCGCCGGTTGCTGCGCGCCGCGCGCGAGCGGGGCGCGTGCCTCGCCGTGCTCCCCGAGAATTTCTCCTTCATGGGGAGAAACGAGGCGGAACGTCGCGCCATCGTCGAGCGCGACGGCGACGGTCCCGCGCAGACCGCCATGGCGGCCGCCGCCCGTGAGCTGCGCCTGTGGATCGTCGCGGGCACCCAGCCGATCGCCGTGCCAGGCGACCCGCGTCCGGCCAATGCCTGCGTCGTCTACGATGACGCGGGCAGGCGCGTCGCCCGCTACGACAAGATCCACCTGTTCGACGTGGACCTGCCCGGCGGGCGCGAGGGTTACCGCGAATCCGCGAACGCCGTCCCGGGCGCCCGCGCCGTGGTCGTGGACACTCCCGCGGGCCGGCTCGGCCTGACCGTGTGCTACGATCTGCGCTTCCCCGAATTGTTCCGGCGTCTCGTTTCGGAGGGAGCCGAAATCTTCAGCGTGCCATCCGCATTCACCGGTCCGACCGGGCGCGCGCACTGGGAAACGCTGCTGCGCGCGCGCGCGATCGAGAATCTGAGCTTCGTGGTGGCCGCCGCGCAGACCGGCCTGCACGACAGCAACCGCGAGACCTACGGCGACTCGTTGATCGCGGACTACTGGGGGCGCGTGCTGGCCCGCGAGCCGCGCGGACAGCAGGTCGTCGCCGCGGCGCTCGACAAGGCCGGCCAGCAGGCGACGCGCGAGAGCTTTCCCGCCCTGAAGCACCGGGTGCTCGCGTGAGGCTGCACGCCCTTCCCAATACGCGCCGTGCCTGCGCGCACGCGAGCGCGGCGGTACTCCCGCTCGTTCGCTCCGCCGGAACTTCAGTCGCTCACTCGCGGGGTCTCGCCGCGCTCGCGGGGGCGCGCGGGATGCCGCGGTCGGTTCGGGCGCGCGCGGGCCGGGCGGGTTCCCTGAGCGAGCGCGTTCCTTCCGGCCCGCGCGAGCGAAGGGTCCCCGCCCGGCCGAGCGCGCGCCAGCCCCGACCCGCCGGTTTCCGCGCGCGCCGGCAGAAGGACATGTGCGCATGACGACCGACGCGCTCCAGTGCGCGCGCGACAGGATCCTCGCGCCCTCCGGTCTCGACGACCGGCGGCTCGAGCAGGCGCTCGGCTCGCTGCTCGGCGCGAGCGTGGACGCAGCCGACCTCTACTTCCAGCTCGCGCGCGAGGAGCACTGGGCGCTCGAGGACGGCATCGTCAAGGACGGCAGCTACGGCATCGAGCAGGGCGTCGGCGTGCGCGCCATGGCGGGCGAGCGGACGGGTTTCGCGTATTCGGACGAGGTCGTACCGGCCGCGCTGCTCGAAGCGGCGCGCGCGGCGCGCGCGATCGCGCGCGACGGCGGGCAGGGCCGCGTGCAGGCCTGGCGCGCGACCGAGGCGCAGGCGCTGTACCCGGCCGACGACCCGATCGTTTCCCTCGCCGACGCGGACAAGGTGGCGCTCCTCACGGAGCTGGACCGCCGCGCGCGGGCACTCGATCCGCGCGTGAAGCAGGTGTTCGCGACGCTGGCCGCGGTGCACGAGGTCATCCTGGTGGCGGCGAGCGACGGCACGCTGGCCGCGGACGTGCGGCCGCTGGTGCGCATGAACGTCTCCGTGATCGTCGAGCAGAATGGCCGCCGCGAGCAGGGCTATGCGGGCACCGGCGGGCGCTATTCGCTCGAGGAGTTCATCCGCGGCGAGAAGCCGCTGCGTCTCGCGCGGGAAGCCGTGCGCCAGGCGACGGTGAACCTCGAGTCCGTGCCGGCGCCAGCGGGCCCCATGACGGTCGTGCTCGCTCCCGGCTGGCCGGGCGTGCTGCTGCACGAGGCCATCGGCCACGGCCTCGAGGGCGACTTCAACCGCCGCGGCACGTCGGCATTCACCGGGCGCATCGGCGAGCTGGTGGCGTCGCCGCTGTGCACGGTCGTCGACGACGGCACGCTGCCGGGCCGCCGGGGCTCGCTCACCATCGACGACGAGGGCACGCCGACGTCCTGCACGACGCTGATCGAGAACGGCGTTCTGAAGGGCTACCTCCAGGACAAGCTGAACGCGCGGCTGATGGGCGTGAAGCCGACCGGCAACGGCCGGCGCGAGTCCTTCGCGCACACGACGCTGCCCCGCATGACCAATACGTACATGCTGCCGGGACCGCACGAGCCGGAGGAGATCATCCGCTCGGTCCGGCGCGGCCTGTACGCCGTCAATTTCGGCGGCGGCCAGGTGGACATCACCTCGGGCAAGTTCGTCTTTTCGGCGAGCGAGGCGTACCTGATCGAGGACGGCAGGATCACGGCGCCGGTCAAGGGCGCGACCCTCGTCGGCAACGGGCCCGACGTGCTGACCCGCGTCAGCATGGTCGGCAACGACCTCATGCTCGACGACGGCATCGGCAGCTGCGGCAAGGACGGGCAGACGGTGCCGGTCGGCGTCGGTCAGCCCACGCTGCGCGTCGATGCGCTCACGGTCGGCGGCACGGCCTGAGGCGCGCGGGAATGCGGATCGCGCGGCCGCTGTACGAGTCGCTTCCCTACCTCTACATCGCGATCGGGCTCGCGGCGGTCGTGGCATCCTTCGTCTGGCGCATGGCCGACTGGTCGGGAATCCTGGCCGCATTCGGCGCGGTCGCGATCCTCGGCGGCCTCGTGCTCGTGCTGCGCCGTCGCGATTACCGCATCCAGAAGCGGCACTACGGCTCGGAGTTCGAAGAGGACGAGTGAGCGGCGCTCAGGCGGTCCCGGCCGCCGGCGCCTCGTCGTCGGGCTCCCCGGACTCGTCGATCGCCGGGTGGTCGCCGGTCGGCTCCAGCGCCGCCGCGCGGCCTCGGGCGGAGCGTTCGTCGAGGTACATGATCTCGTGCTTGCCGAGCACGACGACGTCGCCGTCGTTCAGGTGCTGACGGCGCACGCGCTTGCTTTTCACGTACACGCCGTTCGTGCTGTTGAGGTCCTCGAGCACGCTGCCTTCCGCGGTGGTGGTGATCTGGCAGTGGTGGCGGCTGATGTACTTGCTGTCGATCTGCACGTCGTTGTCCACCGTGCGCCCGACGATGATCCGCCCGATGCGCAGCGGCCGTTCCTCGACGTGCTCGCCGCCGTGCGCGACGATGATGCGCGCGAGCACTTCGTCGCTGCCGACCGGCCGCGGCGTGGCCTGCGGCTCGACGACGCCGGCGCGCATGCGGTTGGTCCGGGCGGCGTACTCGACCCACTGCAGCTCGTCGATCGCCGCCTTGAGCTCGACCGGCGTCACGGCGGGTACGCCCGTGGAAAAGGCGATCATGAGGGCGGTGTCGCACAGCGTGTTGATGAGGCGCGGCACGCCGCCGGTGTAGCGGAAGATCACCGGCATGGTGTCGGGTTCGAACAGCTGGCGGCCGTGGGCGCCGGCGACCTCCAGCCGGTGCAGGATGTACGCCTGTGTCTCCTCCGGGGTCAGCGCCGTCAGGTGGAAGCGCAGCCTGATGCGCTGCACGAGCTGGATCAGTTCGGGCGCGTCGAGCTTCTCGTTGAGCTCGGGCTGCCCCGCGAGGATGATCCTGAGCACCTTCTCCTTGGTCGTCTCGACGCCGGACAGGAGCCGGATCTCCTCCAGCACGCGGTTCGAGAGGTTCTGCGCCTCGTCGACGATCAGCAGCACCTTGCGGCCCTGGGCGTACTGCTCGACCAGGAACTGGTTCAGCGTCGCGATCAGTTCGGCCTTGCGCATCTTGAACGGCGTGAAGCCGAACTGGACCAGCACGGCCTGCAGGAACTCGATCGGGGAGACCTGGGTCTGCGCCACCTGCGCCACCACGACGTCCTTTTCGAGCTCGCGCAGGAAGGTCTCGAGGAGCGTGGTCTTGCCGGAGCCGATCTCGCCGGTGATGACGACGAACCCGTCGGTGAACCAGATCGTCGATTCCATGTACGCCTTGGCGCGCGCATGGTGCTTCGACAGGTACAGGAACGCCGGGTCCGGGCTCAGCCGGAACGGCAGCTCGGTCAGTTGGAAGTGTTCCAGGTACATGCAGTGGTACAGGCTAACACAGCGCCAAGTGCCCGTTATCGCAAGGGAATCAACCGGCGTCGCAACTGCCTCGCGGCACGGTCCCGCGCCCGGCGGCTGCCCGTGACGAGGGTCACGTGGCCGAGCTTGCGCCCGGGTCTTTCGCTCTTCCCGTAGTCGTGCCAGTGCAGGCCCGGCATGGCGAGGAAGTCGCGGGCCGCGGGCCGCCTGCCGATCAGGTTCACCATGGCCGCGTGACCGCGGGGCAGGGTGGCGCCGAGCGGCAGGCCGGCGACCGCGCGCACGTGGTTCTCGAACTGGCTGGTTTCCGCGCCTTCGATGGTCCAGTGGCCGGAGTTGTGCACGCGCGGCGCCATCTCGTTCGCCACCAGGCGGCCGCGCTCGACGAAGTACTCGACGCACAGCACGCCCACGTAGCCGAGCGCCCGCATCAGGCGCAGGTGGTTGCGCTCCGCCCGCCGCTGCAGCCCGGCGTCCGGGTACGGGGCCCGGGTGACCGCGAGGATGCCGTTCACGTGCTCGTTCTCGGCGAGCGGGTAGTGGCGGACCGCGCCGCCGCGGTCGCGCGCGGCGACCAGCGAGACCTCGCGGGTGAAGTCGATGAAGCGCTCGTAGACCAGCGGCTGGCCGGCGAGCTGCTCGAAGGCCCGCGCGGCGTCGCGCCGGCGGGGGATGCGCGCCTGGCCCTTGCCGTCGTAGCCGAGCCGGCGCGTCTTGAGGATGCCGGGCGCGCCGAGCGAGTCGATCGCCCGGGCGAGGTCGGCCGCGGTATCGACGGCTGCATAGGGCGCGACGGGGATGCCGAGACGGCGGAACAGCCGCTTCTCGGATACGCGATCCTGCGCGACCTCGAGGGCGCGCGGTGGCGGCCACACCGGCCGCAGCTTCGCAATCGCGCGCGCCGAGGCGACCGGCACGTTTTCCCAGTCGAAGGTGACGACGTCCACGGCCCGCGCGAAACGGGCCAGCTTCCTCCGGTCGTCGAAGGCGCCGGTGAAGATCTCGGCGACTGCGGCGCCCGGCACGTCCCCGCGCGTGTCGTACATCGCGAACTCGAGCCCGAGCGGGATGCCGGACAGGGCCATCATCCGGCCGAGCTGGCCGGCGCCGACGATGCCGATGCGCATGCGACTAATCCGCGGAGGGATCCGGCCTCGCGAGGACTTCGGCGGTCTGGCGCTCGCGGAATGCCGCCAGCGCGGCGCGCATCGGCGCGTGCTTCGACGCGAGGATGGCGGCGGCGAGGAGCGCGGCGTTTCGCGCGCCGGCTTCGCCGATCGCGACCGTCGCGACGGGAACGCCGGCCGGCATCTGCGCGATCGAGAGCAGGGAATCGAGGCCGTTCATCGCCCGGGACTGGATCGGCACGCCGATGACGGGCAGCAGCGTCTTCGCCGCGGTCATGCCGGGCAGGTGCGCGGCGCCGCCGGCGCCGGCGACGATCACCTCGATCCCGCGCCCGCTCGCCGTTTCCGCGTACTCGAAGAGCAGGTCGGGCGTGCGGTGCGCGGAAATCACCCGGCATTCGAAGGGCACGCCGAGGGTCGCGAGCATCTCGGCCGTGCTGCGCATGGTCTCCCAGTCGGAAGACGAGCCCATGATGATGCCGACCAGCGGTTTCATCGCGGAAGTCTAGCACGACCCGGTCGACGCCCGGTCCTAAGTCATTGAACCCGAAGGGATTGCATGCTGCGTTCGGGCTGAAAAAGCGGCCCCTGCGCCGACAGGGAGTGGTGCGGCGCAGGGGGATGCCCGAAGATCAGGGGATGCTTGATACGCTGGGCAACGGGACGAGGCTAGCGCGCTGCGAACCTGGCGCCGCAGGCGCGTTGTCTCTGTGCGGCGACATCGTCCTACAGGAGCAGGAGTCGGCCCTGGATCGGACCCGCAGCGCGGTTCACAGCCGCCTTGCCGCAGCGCTCCACGTGCTCGTGGTGGCCTGCCTGGCCGTCGCCGCCGCCGCCGCCGCGCATGCCGAGAACCCGGCGCTCGCCGAGGCGCGTGCGTTCCTCGCGCGCCATCCGGTGATCGACGGCCACAACGACCTGCCGAACGTGATCCGCGAGCGCGGCGAGCCGCCGCGCGACGTCGCCGCCTTCGACCTGCGCGGACACGCGCCCGGCGACACCGACATCGCGCGCCTGCGCGCGGGCGGCGTGGGCGGGCAGTTCTGGTCCGTGTACATCCCGAGTTCGCCCGAGGTCGGGGCGCGCGGATTCGCGCGCGCCCAGCTCGAGCAGATCGACATCGCGCTGCGTGTGATCGAGCGCTACCCGGAGGCGTTCTCGCTGGCGCTCGCGGCGGGGGACGTCGAGGGCGCGCACGCCTCGGGGCGCATTGCCTCGCTGCTCGGCATCGAGGGCGGCCACGCCATCGAGAACTCGCTGGGCGCACTGCGCGCCTACCACCGGCTCGGCGTCCGCTACATGACGCTGACGCACTTCCACGGCAACGACTGGGCCGACTCCGCGACGGACGTCGCGCGGCATGGCGGCCTGACGAAGTTCGGCACGGAGGTCGTGCGAGAGATGAACCGGCTCGGCATGCTGGTGGATATCTCCCATGTTTCCGCCGACACGATGCACGACGTGCTCGACGTCGCCGAGGCGCCCGTCATCTTCTCGCATTCGAATGCCCGCGCGCTCTCGCCGACGCCGCGCAACGTGCCCGACGAGGTGCTCGCCCGTCTGCCGCGCAACGGCGGCGTGGTCATGGTGAGCTTCATCTCGCTGTTTGCGGTGCAGGGCGACGAGCACGCGCGCTGGCAGGCGGCCTTCGAGCAGGAGACCGGCGTGAAGCTCGGCGACGCCGGGTACGACGCGGCGCTCGCCCGGTACACGGCCGTCCACCCGGAGCCGCGGGCGACGATCGCCGACGTCGCCGACCACGTCGAGCACGTGCGCGACGTCGCCGGCGTGGACCACGTCGGCATCGGGGCCGATTTCTTCGGCGAGCCCGCGTGGATGGCGGCCGGGCTCGAGGACGTGGCGAGCTACCCCGCGCTGTTCGCGGAACTGATCCGGCGCGGCTGGAAGGAGGAGGCGCTCGCCCGACTCGCGCGCGGCAACGTGCTGCGGGTCCTGCGCGAGGCCGAACAGGCGGCGGCGCGGATCCGGCAGGAGCGGCCTGCTTCCTACGCGACCATCGAGCAGCTCGACGGCGGCAAGGCGCTGCCGGACAAGTACTGAGGCTCAGTCCGCGCCGGCGAGCGCTTCCTGCACCCGGCGGAACAGCCGGCGGCCGGCGCCGGCCGACCTGCCCTCCCGGCGTTCCGCCCGGGCGGCGGCGACCAGGCGGGCCATCTCGCCCGGGTCGACGGTGAATCCGGCGACGAACTCCGCGAGATCAGCCTGGCCGCCCTCGACGAGGCGATCTCGCCAGCGCTCGGCGCGGCGGAACCGCGCGGCGTCGAGGCGTGCCGTGTCGGCATGCGCATCGAGCGCGGCCCGCACCGGTTCGAGATCGAGTCCGCGCATGAGCTTGGCGACGAACTGCCGCTGGCGCACCAGGGCGCCGCCGCCCGGGATGCGGCGGGCGAGCGCGACGGCGTCCGCGAGCTTGTCGGGAAGCCCGAGGCGGGCGACGAGTTCCGCGGGCGCGGCGATCAGCCGGTCGGCCAGCGCCTGCACCGCCTGGGCCTGTCGCTTCAGTTCGGTCTTGGTGGGCGGCGCGATGCCGCCGGGCAGCTCGCGGCGGCGCATGGATCGATGCTAGCCGGTACAATCCGGTGAATCCATGGCCCCCGACGCCCAACCCGACCAGAAAGCGCTCGAATCGGTCGTCGAGCGGGCGCTCGCAGTCGCGCGCGGCGGCGGCGCGACGGCTGCCGAAGCGGCGGTCGGCGTGTCCACCGGGCTGTCGGTCACGGTGCGCCTCGGCGAGGTGGAGACCCTCGAATACCAGCGGGACCGGAGCCTGGGCGTCACCGTCTATGCCGGCCAGCGCAAGGGGTCCGCAAGCACGGCGAACCTCGCGCCCGCCGCCGTCGAGGAGACGGTCCGCAAGGCCCTCTCGATCGCGAGTTTCACGGCCGCCGACGAGTACGCGGGCCTGCCGGACGCGGAACTCATGGCGGACCGGCTGCCTGACCTCGACCTGAGCCACCCCTGGGAGCTGGAAGCGAGCGACGCCGTCGAGCTCGCCAGGCGCTGCGAAGCCGCCGCGCTCGCGCACGACGCGCGCATCAGGAACTCCGAGGGCGCCTCGGTCGCGACACACCGCAAGCTGCGCGTGTTCGGCAACAGTCACGGCTTCGTCGGCGGCTATCCGTCGACCTCGCACAGCGTCAGCTGCGTGGTGCTCGGGCAGGACCGTGGGGACATGCAGCGGGATTACTGGTACACCGCGGCCCGCGACTGGCGGACGCTCGAGGACGTCGAATCGGTCGGCCGCCGGGCGGCGGAAAAGGCGGTGCGCCGGCTCGGTGCGGAAAAGATGGCGACGCGCAAGGCGGCCGTGCTGTTCGCGCCGGAGCTCGCGCGCGGGCTGATCGGGCATTTCACGGGCGCGATCGGCGGCGGCGCGCAGTACCGTCGCAGCAGCTTCCTGCTCGACGCGAAGGGCGAGCAGGTGTTCCCGGAGGGCATCTCGCTGGCCGAGCGGCCGCACCTGCGCGGTGCGCTGGGCTCGGCGCCGTTCGACGGCGAGGGCGTCGCCACCCGCGACCGCGAACTCGTGGTCGCAGGCCGGCTGCAGGGTTACCTGCTGGACGCCTACTCGGCGCGCAAGCTCGGGCTCGTCACCACCGGCAACGCCGGCGGCGTGCACAATCTCGTCGTCCATGGCGAGATGCTCGACCCGAAATCCCTGATGCGCCGGCTGGGGACCGGCCTGCTCGTGACCGAGATGATGGGGCAGGGCGTCAATCCGGTGACCGGCGACTACTCGCGCGGCGCCGCCGGCTTCTGGGTCGAGAACGGCGAGATCGCCCGGCCGGTGCACGAGATCACCGTCGCGGGCAACCTGCGCAGGATGCTCCTCGGCATCGTCGCCCTCGGGGACGACGTGGACACGCGCGGCGCGATCCATTGCGGCTCGCTGCTGGTCGACGAGATGACGATCGCGGGCGGCTGACGCGACGTCTCCCGCGCGCAGCTCGCCGGACGGGGTCCCGCACTCGCTCCTGGCGGCGACCGCAAGTCGCTCGTGCGGGACCCCGTCCGGCCGGCGCGCGCGTGACATGTCGCGGCGTATCGCGCGTGCTTCGCCGGCGGGACCCCCGAGCGAGCGAATGCGGTCGCCGCCCTGAGCGAGCGAGGGGAATCTTGCCGGCGAAGCACGCGCGCTTGCGGCGCAGCGTTTCCTAATGCGAGGCGGGCTGCGCGGCGAGTTCCCGGAGCGTCATGCCCGCGATCCGCTCCCGCATGCCCGCCTCGACCGAGTTGACGATCTCGTCGGCCGCCGGCTCGGTTCGCGCCCGCCACAGCAGCCAGGTCTCGTACTGCCGCTCGTCGCGCACCGCGAGCAGGACGTCGGTCAGCGCGATCCCCTCGAGGTCGCGCGCAGGGATCAGCTCCTCGTCCTCGGTCAGCGTGAGGAGTCCTGCACGCTCCAGCGAGCTGATCACCGTCGCGAGCGCGCTGCCCGGGATCTCCAGGTCCTCGGCGAGGTCGCGCTGCCGCCAGGGCGGCTCGCCGGCGACGAACTTGCGGGCGATGAGCAGCATGACGGTGAAGGCGAGCCGCTCGCGCAGCGCGCTGGTGAGCCGGACCGGTGCCTGGCCGACGCGCAGGTAGCGCGGGTTCTGCACGTAGAACGAGAGCTGGGCGCCGATCAGCAGGATCAGCCAGCTGAGGTAGATCCAGATGAGCGCCGCGAGGAAGATCGCGAAGCCGGCGTAGATCGCGACCATCTGCGTCGAAGCGGCGATCACCCGGGTGAACAGGGCGCCGCTGCCCGCCCACAGCAGGCCGGCGACGACGCCGCCGATCAGCGCGGCGGACAGGCGTACGCGCGTGTTCGGCACGAAGGCGTAGAGAAACGTGAAGACGCCGGTGACGAACAGGTAGGGGCCGAGCAGGCCGAGCGCGCGAGTGATCGTGCCGAACGGTTCGTGGTTGGCGAGCCAGGTCATCGAGCGATGGCCCGCGATCGCTCCGAACAAGCCGAACACGACCACCAGGAAGATCGGCCCGATCACCATCAGGCTCAGGTACTCGCTGACGCGGCGCATGATCGAGCGCGGCCGCTCCACGTGCCAGGCGAAATTGAACGCCTCCTCGAGCTTCTGCACGGTCGACAGCACCGTGTACAGCAGGAAGGCGAGACCGACCGAGCCGAGCACGTCGCCGCGCACGTTGTCGACGAAGTCCATGAACCGTTCGGTGAGCTCGTAGGCGCGCTCGCCGATCGGGCGCAGAAACTCGTAGATGAGCGGTTCGAGGTCGCGGTGCACCCCGAGTCCCTTGAGGACGGCGAACGCGAAGGCGGCGAGGGGCACCAGCGAGAGCAGGGTCGTGTAGACGAGGCTCATGGCGCGCAGGTTCAGCTCGCCGGTGAGCAGGTCGCGCGCCAGCGCGAACGGATAGCGCAGCAGGTCGAGCAGCCAGTTCGCCGGCTTGACCGGCAGGTCGTGGCGGTCGAACAGGAGCCTCTCGGCGCGCTCACGGAGCCGGGCGAGCGGGATCATCGCGTCAGCGTGGCACAGGGTTCCTGCGCCCGCAATTGCCGCCCTGATACAGTGCGGGCGTGCCCGGCGCCCATCCCGAACGCATCGTCTGCCTCACCGAGGAAACCACCGAGACGCTCTACCTGCTCGGCGAGGACGCGCGCATCGTCGGCATTTCCGGATTCACGGTGCGTCCGCCGCGGGCGCGGCGCGAGAAGCCGAAGGTATCCGCGTTCATCAGCGCGAAGATCGACCGCATCGTCGCGCTGCGCCCCGACCTCGTGCTCGGCTTTTCCGACCTGCAGGCGGACATCGCCGCCGAACTCGCGCGCGCGGGGATCGAGGTGCACCTGTTCAATCACCGCAGCGTCGACGGCATCCTGCGCATGGTCCGCATGCTCGGCGGCATGGTCGGCTGCGAAGCGAAGGCGGCGGAGCTCGCCGGCCGGCTCGAGGCCGGCGTCGCGGCGACCCGGGCTGCGGCCGCGCGGCTGCCACGCCGGCCGCGCGTCTACTTCGAGGAGTGGGACGAGCCGCTGATCGCCGGCATCCGCTGGGTCGGCGAACTCATCGAGGCCGCCGGCGGGGACAACTGCTTCCCGGAACTGGCCGCGATGCCGCTCGGCCGCGACCGGATCATCGCCGACCCGGCCGAGGTCGTGCGTCGCGCGCCGGACATCATCCTCGGCTCCTGGTGCGGCAAGAAGTTCAGGCCCGACCGGGTTGCCGCGCGGTCCGGCTGGGCGTCGATACCGGCGGTGCGCGACGGCGAACTGCACGAGATCAAGTCGTCCGTCATCCTGCAGCCGGGCCCGGCGGCGCTGACCGACGGCCTCGCCGCGGTCCACGCGTTGATCGCGCGCTGGGCTGAGAAAAGGGGACGCACCCCTTTTCACGGAACCTGACACGCGGACTAGCCACGCGGCGCGAAAAAGGGGTGCGTCCCCTTTTCTCAGGGCAGTCAGGACGTGAGTCGCCGCTCCGCCTCGCGGTACTTCGCGACCGCGCCCGCGATCACCTCCGCGGGCAGGCGCGGCCCGGGCGGGCGCTTGTCCCAGTCGAGCGTCTCGAGGTAATCGCGGACGTACTGCTTGTCGAAGGAGGGCGGGCTCGTGCCCTCGCGGTAGCTGTCGGCGGGCCAGAACCGCGAGGAGTCCGGGGTCAACGCCTCGTCCATGAGGACGACTGCGCCGCGCGCGTCGAGCCCGAACTCGAACTTGGTGTCGGCGATCAGGATGCCGCGCCCGCGCGCGAACTCCGCGGCGAACGCGTACAGCGCGAGCGAGAGCTCACGCACGCGCGCTGCGTGCGCGCCGCCGATCGTGTCCGCGATCGCCTCGAAGGGGACGTTCTCGTCGTGCTGGCCGGCAGCAGCCTTGGTCGCCGGCGTGAATACCGGCTCGGGCAGCTTCGCGGCCTGCCGGAGTCCGGCGGGCAGGGCGATGCCGCAGACCTTGCCGGTCGCCTGGTAGTCTTTCCACCCGGAACCGATCAGGTAGCCGCGCACGACGGCTTCGACGGGCAGCGGCTGCAGTCGTTGAACGACCACCGAGCGGCCCTCGAGCGGCGCGCGCTCGACGGGATCGGGCAGGTAGCGTGACAGCGGCTCGCCGGTCAGGTGGTTCGCCACGATGTGGCGCGTGCGGGCGAACCAGAAATTGGAGATCGCCGTCAGGACGCGACCCTTGCCCGGGATCGGGTCCGGCAGCACGACGTCGAAGGCGGACAGCCGGTCACTCGCGACGATCAGCAGGCGGTCGTCGCCGATCGCGTAGTTGTCCCGCACCTTGCCGCGATGCAGGAGCGGCAAAGAGCGGACATTCGATTCGAAGAGCGCTTCGGAATTCATGCGGGCGCCCTTGCTAACATGGCGCGCTTCGGGCGGTCAAGGACGGGAAGGCGCGGGCGATGAACTGGACCGGGAAACTGATCGGCGCGTTGCTCGGCCTGATCCTCACGAAGCGACCGACGGGCGTTCTGATCGGCCTGGTCCTCGGCCACCTGTACGACGTCTGGGTGGCGCGGCGACGTGCGGGCCCGCGTGTCGACGCCGCGACCGTGCGGACGACGTTCTTCCGCGCCGCGTTCACGATCATGGGCCATGTCGCGAAGTCCGACGGGCGGGTCTCGGAGCAGGACATCGCCGCTGCCCGGCGCATCTTCCGGCAGTTCAGCCTGGGTGAGGCCGACACGCGCGCGGCGATGCAGTTCTACACCGAGGGCAAGCAACCCGGTTTCGACCCCGAACCCATGCTGGCCGGGCTGGCGGAGGCGTGCCGGGGCCGGCCGGCGGTGCTGCGCATGTTCCTCGAGATCCAGATGCGCGCGGCACTGATGGCGGACGGCCTGCAGGGCGCAACCCGTGCCGCGCTGCTGCGGGTCGCCGCCGCCGTCGGTATCGGCGCGCTGGAGTTTGCGCACCTGGAGGCGTTCCTGCGTTTCCAGGCCCAGGCCGGGGCGGGGCCCGGGCCCGGGCCGCGTTCAGCGGCGGGCGCGAGGCGACCGCTCGACGAGGCCTACGAGGTCCTCGGCGTGCGCCCGGATGCGAGCGATGCCGAGGTCAAGCGCGCCTACCGCAAGCTCATGAGCGAGAACCACCCGGACAAGCTGGTCGCCCGCGGGCTGCCCGAGTCCATGCTCGAGGTCGCCAAGCAGAAGACCCAGGCCATCCAGTCCGCCTGGGAGCGCGTCCGCGACGCGCGCGGCTTGCGCTAGAGTACGCGGCGGGGGAAACAGATGCCGTCAGCCGTCATCGCGCCGTCGATCCTGTCCGCGGACTTCGCGCGTCTCGGCGCCGAGTGCGATGCCGTGCTGGCGGCCGGCGCGGACTGGATCCATTTCGACGTGATGGACAACCACTACGTGCCGAACCTCACGATCGGGCCGCTGGTCTGCAAGGCGCTGCGCAAGCACGGCATCACCGCGCCGATCGACGTGCACCTGATGGTGGAGCCCGTGGACCGGATCGTTCCGGATTTCGCCGAAGCCGGCGCGACGTGGATCAGTTTCCACCCCGAGGCGAGCCGGCACGTGGACCGCACCATCCAGCTGATCCGCGACGCGGGCTGCCGGCCGGGCCTCGTGCTGAACCCGGCGACCCCGATGTCCTGGCTCGATCACACGCTGGGCGCCATCGACCTTGTGCTGCTCATGTCCGTGAACCCGGGCTTCGGCGGCCAGCAGTTCATCGAGCCCGTGCTCGGCAAGGTCGCCGAGGCGCGAAGGCGCATCGACGCGAGCGGCCGCGAAGTGCGCCTCGAGGTCGACGGCGGGGTCAAGCTGGACAATATCGCGAGGATCGCGCGCGCCGGCGCCGATACCTTCGTGGCCGGCAGCGCGATCTTCGGGACGAAAGATTACGCCGCGACGATCCGTGCGATGCGCGGCCAGATAAAAGGGGACGCACCCCTTTAACGAAGCCGGCCGCGCAGCTTGGGGCGCTTCAGCCGTTAAAGGGGTGCGTCCCCTTTTATTTCGCGGCGGCGGCCGCGGACTTCGACATCTCGGGCAGCGCGCGGGCCTTGACCTTCGGGCGGGCGCCGAACACGACGATGGTCTTGCCGCGCGCGGTCAGCAGGCCCTGCTCCTCGAGCACCTTCAGGACGCGGCCGGCCATCTCGCGCGAGCAGCCGACCAGGCGCGAGAGCTCCTGCCGGCTGACCTTGATCTGCATGCCCTGCGGATGGGTCATGGCGTCCGGCTCGCCGCAAAGATCCATGATCGCGTGGGCGATGCGGCCGGTGACGTCGACGAAGGCGAGGTCGCCGAGCTTGCGGTTGGTCCGGTCGAGCCGGGTCGCCAGCTGGGTCGCGAGTTCGAACACGAGGCCCGGGCTCTCGGATGCGACCTGGCGGAAACGCGGGTAGGTCATCTCGGCGAGTTCGCACTGCGTGCGGGTCCGGACCCAGGCGCTGCGTTGCTGGCTGTCCGAGAAAAGACCCATCTCGCCGAAGAACTGACCCTTGTTGAGGTAGGCGAGCACCATCTCGTTGCCGTCCTCGTCCTCGATCATCACTTCCACCGAGCCGCGGATGATGTAGTAGAGGACGTCCGGCAGGTCGCCCGCGTGGATCAGCGCCGTCTTCGACGGCACGGTCCGCACGCGGCAATAACTCAGGAATCGATTGATTGCCGGAATGTCGGTCAGTTGCTTGACGGCTTCTTCCATGGAGATCCCCTGCTTCCCGCCCGCCGTTGTATTACAGCCACGCGCGCATCGCAAGACATAATGGGATAGCGCTCAGATCCAGTACGCCGTGCGGGTCATGATCCGGGCCGTCAGCCGCATGAGTTTCGGCACTGGCTCCGGCAGGGTCGTGGCGCCCGCTTCGACGGCGGAGCGGCCATGCGCGATCTCGTCGGCCTGCATCTGTTGAACGATCGTGCGACTGCGCGCGTCGTCCGGCGCAAGCTGTTGCAGGTGGCCGGCGAGATGACCCTCGACCTGGCGCTCCGTCTCGGCCATGAAACCGAGGCTCACGCGATCGCCGGCGAGCCCGGCGATCGCCCCGAGGGCGACCGAGCCGGCATACCAGAGCGGATCCAGGAAACTCGGCCGTGAGCCGAGTTCGTCCAGCCGGTCGCGGCACCAGGCGAGATGGTCGCCTTCCTCGGCGGCGGCCTTGCGCAGGGCCGCCCGCGTTTCGGGCTGCCGCGCGGTCAGGGCCTGGCCGTGGTAGAGGCCCTGGGCTGCGATTTCGCCGGCGTGATTGACCCGCATCAGGCCTGCCGAATGCCGCCGGTCGGCCTGATCGGCGGGCATTCCGGTCGCCTGGCCAGGGGTCGGCCGGCTGCTCACGGGCCGGGCAAAGGCGGCCCGCAGGCCGCTGTCGGCGAGTTCCAGCAGCCGGTCGAGGGGGGAAAGGACACGCGGGTCCATGCAAGGCATATTATATAGAGCCCAGCCTTCGGCTTCCCCTGTGGCGACAAGGACTTGCGCGCGGGCTGCCGTGGCTTTGCAAGCCGGGGCCATGTGTGTAAACTTGCCGGCCTTTCTCGAACCCGACCCTTTCCAGGGGCTCAAGATGAAGACGGCTTTCGCGAAGCCAGAGCGCGTACGACGCGACTGGTACCTGGTTGATGCGTCCGGCAAGACCCTGGGCCGCCTGGCGACCCAGATCGCCATGCGGCTGCGCGGCAAGCACAAGCCGGAGTTCACGCCGCACGTGGATTGCGGAGACCACATCATTGTCATCAACGCCGAGAAGGTCGCGGTCACCGGCAACAAGACCCGCGACAAGCTCTACCAGCAGCACACCGGCTATCTCGGCAACCTGAAGACGATCGCCCTCGGCAAGCTGCTCGCCGAGCACCCGGAGCGGGCGATCGAGTACGCGGTCAAGGGCATGCTGCCGAAGACGATCCTCGGCCGCCAGATGTACCGCAAGCTGCACGTGTTTGCAGGCAATGCTCACCCGCACGCTGCGCAGCAGCCGAAGCCGCTCGAGATCTGAGGACCGCACATGGCAACCAGCGCAAACATCGCGACCGGCCGGCGCAAGTCGTCCTCGGCGCGCGTCTTCCTGAAGCCCGGCAAGGGCACGATCACCGTCAACGGCCGGCCGCTCGACGTGTTCTTCGGCCGCAAGACGGGCGTGATGATCGTCCGCCAGCCGCTCGAGCTGGTGCAGATGACGGACCGGCTCGACATCGACGTGCGGGTCGAGGGCGGCGGCATCACCGGCCAGGCTGGGGCCATCCGCCACGGCATCACGCGCGCGCTGATCGAATACGATTCGGAGCTGCGCAAGCCCCTTCGTGCCGCCGGTTTCGTGACGCGTGATGCGCGCGAGGTCGAGCGCAAGAAGGTCGGCCGTCGCAAGGCGCGCCGCGGGACGCAGTTCAGCAAGCGCTGAGTTGGATTCCCGCGGACGAACCGATTTGGGGGATCGTCTAGCGGTAGGACTACGGACTCTGACTCCGTCAACCTAGGTTCGAATCCTAGTCCCCCAGCCAACCAAGGCAGAAGGCCGGTCCGATCGTGGACCGGCCTTTTGCGTTGCGGCGGCTTCTGTCGCAGCCTGCCGCGGCTTTGCACTGACGGCAATCGATTCGGGGTGAACTCATGAAGGCATTCAGTGCAGGTCTCGCCGGGCTCGCGTTCGCGGCCGCCGCGGTGGCGCAGGCGCCGCAGCCGGTGACCATCGACAACTTCGTTCGGGCCGAGAGCGACATGTACCTCTCGGCCTTCGTCAGTGAGAGCGGCGGACTCGGCAAGTTCAGCCACCGGCGCGAGGTCGCCTCCATCGACAATCAGACCGTGGTCCGCCTCAACCGGGACACGCTGTATTCCTCGGCCGTATTCGACCTGGATGCGGGGCCAGTGACGGTCACGCTGCCCGACATGGGGTCGCGGTTCATGTCCATGATGATCGTGAGCCAGGACCATTTCGTGCCCGCGGTCTTCTATACGCCCGGCCCGCACGAGATCACGCGGGAACTGGTCGGCACGCGATTTGCCGCGGTGGCCATCCGCAACCCTGGTCGATCCCGACGACCCGGCCGACCTGCAGGCCGTGCACGCGCTGCAGGATGGCATCGCGGCGAGGCAAGCCGGCACCGGTACGTTCGAAGTTCCGTCCTGGGACCCGGTGAGCCAGAAGAAGGTCCGTGACGCGCTGCTGGTGCTCGCATCGACGACGAGCGGCTTCCGCGGCGCATTCGGCAGGCGGGATGAAGTGGACCCCGTCCGGCACCTGCTGGGCACGGCCGCTGGCTGGGGCGGCAACCCGGACCGGGATGCGGTCTACGTGGGCGAGTCGCCGGCGAGGAACGACGGCGTGACCGTGCACCGGCTCACCGTCGGGGTCGTGCCGGTCGACGCATTCTGGTCGGTGAGTGTCTACAACGCGGCGGGATACTTCGAGAAGAATGACCTCGGTGCGTACACGATCAACAGCATTACCGGGAAGAGGTCCGAAGACGGCTCGACGACGATCCAGTTCGGCGGCTGCGACGGGAAGATCCCGAATTGCATCCCGATCATGAAGGGGTGGAATTACACGGTGCGACTGTACCGCCCGCGTGCGGAGATCCTGGACGGCAGCTGGACGTTTCCGGTCGCACAGCCGATCGACTGACCGGCGATCAGCGCCGCAGCGTCTTCACCCCGCTGTCCCCCGCGACCAGCAGCACGTCTGCACCGCGCCGGGCGAAGAGCCCGACCTCGACGACCCCGACCAGCAGCCCGATCTTCTCCTCGAGCGCGACCGGGTCGGTGATCTTCAGGTTGTGGACGTCCAGGACCTCGTTGCCGTTGTCGGTACGGAATCCCTGGCGCAGGACCGGCTGTCCGCCCATGCCCGCGAGCTTGCGCGCGACCAGCGACCGGGCCATGGGGATGACCTCGACGGGGAGGGGGAAGCGCCCGAGCACGTCCACCAGCTTGGAATCGTCGACGATGCAGACGAAGCGCCGGCTGGCTGCGGCCACGATCTTTTCCCGGGTGAGCGCGCCGCCGCCGCCCTTGATCAGCGCGAGATGCCTGGTGGCCTCGTCGGCGCCGTCCACGTACAGCGCGAGGTCGCCCGTGTCGTTGAGCGAGCGCACCTCGATGCCGGCTTCCTGGAGCAGCCGCGTGCTCGCTTCCGAGGACGAGACCGCGCCCGCGATGCGGTGACGGCGCTCCTTGAGTGCGGCGATGAAGTGGTTGACCGTCGAGCCGGTTCCGACCCCGACCGTGATCCCGTCGTCGACGTAGTCGAGCGCGGCGAGGGCTGCGGCTTTCTTCTTCGCGTCGGCGTCCATGTGCGGGCTCCGGAAAAAACTGTGCCCGCTCGCGCGGGCACAGTCTTGTCTCTTCCTGAAGCGGCGGTTGGTGACCTTGCGATCAGCCAACCACCGGTTCATCAGGCAAGGGGCTTACTTCTTCTTGGTAGCCTTCTTCTTTGCCTTCTTCTTGGTCGCCATGTTGGATCTCCATGTCAGGGTTAATCCGAGGCCGAGTATATACATGGTTGACGGGATTGCAAGCAAGGGGTAGGCGCGTCGATCGAGTCATCGACGCGCGCGATCGTCATTTCGCGTTCGCGTCGCGCGCGAGTCGATGGATGAATTTCCATTCCGCGGCGCTCACCGGCGTCACCGAGAGGCGATTGCCACGCCGCAGCACGACCAGGTCCTTCAGCGCGCCGCCGGCGTGCGCGCGCAGCATCTCGAGCGTCACGGGGCGCGCGAATTTCTCCAGCAGGCGCACCTCGACCTGGTACCAGCGCGGATTCGCGGAATCGCTGCCGGCGTCGTAATACCTGCTCCTGCGGTCGAACTGGGCCGGATCCGGGTGGCCGGCGCGCACGACCTCCATCGTCCCGTAGATGCCGGGCACCTCGCAGCTCGAATGGTGGAAGAACGCCCGGTCGCCGACCGCGAACTCGTCGCGCAGCATGTTGCGCGCCTGGTAGTTGCGCACGCCGTCCCAGCCGGACTTCCGGCCGGGCGCCCGCGCCAGGTGGTCGATGCCGAACACCTCCGGCTCCGATTTCATCAGCCAGTACTTCATCGCCGCGTGCTCCCGCATCGAGTGAATTCCGCGGCGCGGCCGTACGTGCCTCGCTCCGTGACCACGCCCCACAGGGGAACGTCGTGCGCCTGCTCGGCAATACGGTCCATGCGCTGCACCTCGAAGGCCACGCCGAGGAGGAGCGGGCGGTGCCATGCGCGCCGGTGGCGCAGGAAGGCGAAGTGCCGGTCGTAGAAGCCGCCGCCGACGCCGAGCCGATAGCCCCTCGTGTCGAATCCGACCAGCGGCACGAGCACCAGGTCGAGCCAGCGCGGGTTCAGCGCCCGCCGCGGGCCCGGGCTCGATTCCGGAACGAAGCGCAGGCGGCGCCGCCGCATGTGCGTGATCTCCGGCAGGTAGACGCTGCAGCCGAGCGCCCGAGCCCGCGCGAGGATGACCCCCGGGTCGATCTCGCCGTCGTAGGGCACGAAAGCGGAGACGCGCGTGCCGGGCCTCGGCAGCCCGAGGCGCGCGAGCGCGCGGTCGATCGCGGCGGCCGCCGCAGGCCGCTCGGCGGCGGGCACGGCGCGGCGCGCGGCGCGCAGGCGCCGCCGGAGCGCGGGCCGGTCCTCAGCCATCGGGAGAGGGGAGAGGCGCCACCCGCCTGTGCCGTCTTGGACCGCTGCTCTCGACACGGAGCAACAGGTGGAGCAGGCCGCGGCATTTAAGGCTTTCCGCTGCGAGGCGGACTTGCACAATGCTGCCGCTGAGCCGGGCTCCTGGGTGTTTCACATTAGGGTCGAGAGGTACCCAGGCCCGCATCGAACACCGCAGGTGGCGCCAAACTGTCGGGGCCCGCGCCGGGCGCGGGCCGCCATGTTCTCAATTGCCGAGCGGCTGGCTGCGCGTCAGCGCGTTCTCGACGCGCTCGCGCATGGCCTTGAGCCGGGTCGCAAGGTCATTCTCGGCGACCTCGTCCTGGCCGCGCGCCGTCAGCAGCTCGTTGACGATGTTGAGGGCCGCCATCACGGCGATGCGGTCGAGGCCGATGACCTTGCCGCTGTCGCGGATCTCCCGCATCTTGCGGTTGAGGTACGCCGCCGAGTCGAGCAGCGCCGGCCGTTCCTCGACCGGGCAGGTGACCTGGTATTCCTTCTCGAGGATCTTGACGCTGACCCGACTCGCCTCGCCGCTCATGCGCCGCTCTCCATCGCCTTGAGCCGGCCGATCATCGCTTCCACGCGCGCCCGCACCTGCTCGTTCTTCTGCATCAGCGTCGCCCGCTCCGCGGAGAGGGTGTCCTGGCGCTGGCGCAGGGCCCGGTTCTCTTCCTTCAGCTGGGCGACCACGCCGACGAGTTCGTCGAGGCGGCGCTCGAGCCGCTTGAACTCGCGCTCCAGGCCCGGTTTGGTGGACTCGTCCATGCCGGCATTATGCTGCCATGACCCGGCGATTACTGCTACCGTTCGCGCCGTGACGCACGAGGAATTGCAGGCTGCACTGTCGCGCGTGGACATAACCGCGGACGCGGCCGAGGCCCACGGCCTGTTGTGCGGGGCGCTGTGTACGCGGGAGGGTTACGGGGCGCAGGACTGGCTCGCCGACCTGGCCGCGGTGCAGGGCGCGGCGGCTCCTGCGGCGGATCCGCAACTGGCCCGGCTGCCCGGGCAAGTGCTGGACGCGTTACGATCGGCGGAGTTCGAGTTCGAGCCGCTGCTGCCGGACCAAGACGCGCCGCTCGCGGACCGGGTCGCGGCGCTGGCCGCCTGGTGCGGGGGATTCCTCTTCGGCGTCGGAACCGGCAGCCCGGATCCCGCCACCCTCGATGCCGGGGAAGTCGGCGAGTACCTCCGGGACCTCGCGGACATCGCGCAGGCCAGCCTCGAGCCGGGGCGCGGCACCGAAGCCGGGGAAGGCGATCTGTTCGAGCTGGTCGAGTTCGTGCGCGCCGGTGCGCAGCTGGCCTATGACACGCTGTCCGGGGCGAGGCCGCATGCGGCGGGATGAGTTCGCGAAGCGGCGCCGGCTGCTCATGCGGCACATGGGCAAGGACGCGATCGCGATCCTGCCGGCGGCCCCGGTGCGCTTCCGCAACAACGACGTCGAGTACGCCTACCGGCCGGACAGCGATTTCTATTACCTGACCGCGTTTCCGGAGCCGGAGGCCGTTGCCGTGCTGCTGCCCGGGAGGCCGCAGGGCGAGTACGTGCTGTTCGTGCGGGACCGCGATCCCGCGCGCGAGGCCTGGGACGGCGCCCGGGCGGGGCCCGAAGGCGCGGTCCGGGATTACGGCGCCGACGACGCCTTTCCGGTCGCCGACATCGACGAGATTCTCCCGGGCCTCCTGGAGCGCTGCTCGCGCGTCTTCTACACCATGGGCGCCCACCCGGAATTCGACAAGCGCCTGATCGGCTGGGTGAACCAGCTGCGTTCCCAGGGCAAGCACGGCAGGCACACGCCGCATGAATTCGTGGCGCTGGACCACCCGCTGCACGAACTGCGCCTGACCAAGAGCCGCGCGGAACTCGTCTCGATGCGCCGCTCGGCCGCGATCGCCTGCGCCGCGCACCGGCGGGCGCTCGGCACGGCGGCGCCCGGGCGGATGGAGTACGAGGTGATGGCCGAGATCCTGCACGAGTTCCACCGCCGCCGCGCGGACATCTCTTACCACCCGATCGTCGGCAGCGGCCCGAACTCCTGCGTGCTGCACTACCGGGAGAACAGCCGCCAGATGCAGGACGGCGAGCTGCTCCTGATCGACGCCGGTTGCGAATACGACTACTACGCCTCCGACGTTACGCGGACGCTGCCCGTCGGCGGCCGCTACAGCCGCCGGCAGCGCGCCGTCTACGAGGTCGTGCTCGAGGCGCAGGAGGCGGCGATCGCGAAGGTTCGCGCGGGCGCGCACTGGAACGAGCCGCACGAGGCGGCCGTGCGGGCGATCACCCAGGGTCTCGTGCGCCTCGGCCTGCTGAAGGGCCGCGTGCCGAAGCTGATCAAGGACGGCGCTTACCGGCAGTTCTTCATGCACCGGGTCGGGCACTGGCTCGGCATGGACGTGCACGACGTCGGGGAATACAAGGTCGGCGAACAGTGGCGGCTCCTGGAGCCCGGCATGGTCACGACGATCGAGCCGGGCATCTACATCCCGCCGGGCAGCAAGGCGGCGCGCCGTGAATGGTGGGGGATCGGCATCCGGATCGAGGACGACGTCGCCGTGACCGAGGGCGATCCGGAAGTGCTGACCGCCGCGATGCCGACGGACCCGGACGAGATCGAGCGCCTGATGGCGGCGGCATGAGCACGCGGGCGGCGCGCTACGACGTCGCCATCGCCGGGGGCGGCATGGTGGGCCTCTCGCTCGCCGCGGCGCTCGCGGACCTGTCGCTCGAGGTGGCCGTCGTCGAACCGGTCGCGGCGGAGGCCGACGAGCAGCCGAGCTTCGACGCGCGGACCACCGCACTCTCGAGCGGCAGCCGGCGCGTGCTCGAGGCCGTCGGTGCCTGGCCCGCGCTCGCCGCCCGCGCGACGCCGATCCGGCGTATCCATGTCTCCGAGCGCGGCGTACTCGGCACCGCGACCCTGGAGGCCGCGGAGCAGGGGCTGCCGGCGCTCGGATACACGATCGAGAACCGGGTGCTGGGCCAGGCGCTGCGCGAGCGCGTCGCCCGCGCCGCGGGCGTGCACCTGCACCCGGGGCGTGTCGCCGGTCTCGAACCCGGCGCCGACGCCATGCGGCTCCTGACCGACACCGGCGAGGCGATCGAGGCGAGGCTCCTGGTCGCCGCCGATGGCGCCCGGTCGTCCGTGCGCGCCGCGCTCGGCATCGGGGCCAGCGTCGCCGACTACGGCCAGCAGGCGGTCATCGCGCACGTCGACACGACGAAGTTCCATGCGTACACCGCCTATGAGCGCTTCACCGCGACCGGTCCGCTCGCCATCCTGCCGATCGTCGAGGGCCGCTCGGCCGTCGTCTGGACGCTGGCGCCCGACGCCGCGCGTCGCGCGCTCGCCCTCGACGACGCCGCCTTCCTGGCCGAGCTGCAGCAGGCGTTCGGCCTGCGGCTCGGCCGGTTCACCCGGGTGGGCCGGCGCCAGGCGTACCCGCTCGCGCTCACGCGGGCCGAGCGGCTGACCGCGCCGCGCGCGGTCGTGCTCGGCAATGCGGCGCAGTCGTTGCACCCCGTCGCGGGCCAGGGATTCAACCTGGCGCTGCGCGATGCCGCGATGCTCGCGGAGCTCCTCGCGGAGGGCGGCGATCCCGGAGCGCCCGCGCTCCTCGCGCGTTACGCCGAGTGGCGTGCGCCGGACCGCGAGGCCGTGGTCCGCTTCACGGACGGCCTGGTGCGCGGCTTCGGCCTGCCGCTCGGGATGCTGCGTCCGGCGCGCGGGCAGGGACTGGTGCTGTTCGACCTGCTGCGCCCGGTCAAGCGCGAGTTCGCGCGCCGGACCATGGGCCTTGCCGGCCGCCAGCCACGGCTCGTGCGTGGCCTGCCGCTCGCGGGCGAACGCCGATGAAGGTCGATTTCGACGTCGTGGTCGTCGGGGGCGCGATGGCGGGCGCGGGCTGCGCCGCGCTGCTCGCGGCGACGCCGGCGACGCGGGACCTGCGCATCGCGCTCGTCGAGCCGCGGCCGGCGGCCATGCCGCCCGCCGGTGCGCCGCTCGATCTTCGCGTCTCGGCCCTCTCGCGCGCCTCGCAACAGCTCCTCGAGCGCACGGGCGCCTGGCCGGCGGTCGCCGCGCGCGCCGCGGCCTACGAGCGCATGGTCATCTGGGAGGAGCGCCAGGACCCGGCCGGCCCGGACGCGCTGGTGTTCGATGCCGCTGAACTCGGCGAGCCGGACCTGGGGCACATCGGCGAGAACCGCAGCATCCAGGCGGCGCTCACGGCGCGGGCCGAGGCCCTGGGCGTCGTGCTCCTGCGCTCGGAACTCGCAACCCTGGAAGCGGCCCGCGACGCGATCCGCGTCGCGCTCGGTGACGGGCGCGAATTCCGCGCCGGCCTCGTGGTCGGCGCCGACGGCGCCGAATCGGCGGTGCGCCGGCAGGCGGGCATCGACGCGAGCGGCTGGGACTACGGGCAGCGCGCGGTCGTCGCTCACCTCGCCTCCGCGAGGCCGCACGGCGCGACGGCCCGACAGCGCTTCCTCGACACCGGACCGCTCGCCCTGCTGCCGCTGGCGGACGGCCGCTCGTCGCTCGTCTGGTCGACGCTGCCCGGGCAGGCCGAGTCGCTGACGCAATGCCCGGACGAGGAGTTCGCGGATCGCGTGACTGCCGCTTCCGCCGGCGTGCTGGGTCGGCTCTTGCCGACGACGCCGCGGGTCTCGTTCCCGCTGCGCCTGCTGCACGCGCGCCGCTACGTTGCCCCGCGCATCGCGCTCATCGGCGACGCCGCGCACACGGTGCACCCCCTGGCGGGCCAGGGCATCAACCTCGCCTTCCTGGATGCGGCGGCGCTGGTCGACGTGGCGGGCGATGCGCTCGCGGCCGGCGACGACCCGGGCGCCATGGCCTGCCTGCGCCGCTACGAGCGCTGGCGCAAGGCGGAAGCGCTGCCCGCGATCGCGCTGCTCGACGGCCTCCAGCGGCTGTTCTCCGGCGGCAACCCGGTCCAGTCGCGCCTGCGCCAGGGCATGCTTGGGCTCGCGCAGTCCTCCGCGACCGCGAAGCGGCTCCTCATGCAGCGCGCGCTCGGCGTCGCGGGCGAAGTCCCGGCGTCGGTGCGCCGCGCCGCCTCATGACCGCAGGTCGACGTCCTTCGTTTCGCGCAGTCCATAGAGCCCGACCAGGCCGCTCATCGCGGCAATGACGATCGGGTACCAGAGCCCGTAATAGATGTTTCCGGTCAGCACGACGAGCGCGGCGGCGAGGAACGGCAGGAAGCCGCCGAACCAGCCGTTGCCGATGTGGTACGGCAGGCTCATCGACGAATAGCGGATCCGCGTCGGGAACAGCTCGACCAGGTACGCGGCGATCGGCCCGTAGACCATCGTCACGTACAGCATCAGGACGACGAGCAGCAGCAGCGTCACCGGCAGGTTGACGCGATCGGGGTCCGGCGCCGCCGGGTAGCCGGCGGCGTCGAGGGCCGCGCGATAGGCCGCTTCGTCGAAGCCGGCGAGCCGGCGTCCCCCGATCGTGGTCACGACCGCCTCGCCGGCCTCTGGCGCGACGCGGTCGTAGTTCACCCCGGCCTTGGTCAGGAAATCCCGCGCCTGGTCACAGGGCGTCGCCGGCTTTGCGAAGATCCGGAAGCGGCAATCGCTGCCGGCGACGGTGACCGCCGCGCGCGCCTGGAACTCCGCTAGCGCCGGGTTCACCGACTGCGTCAGCCCCTTGAAGATCGGGATGAAGGTGAGCGCGGCGAGCAGGCAGCCCGCGACCATGATCCGCTTGCGGCCGATGCGGTCGGACAGGCGGCCGAAATACACGAAGAACGGCGTGCCGATGACCAGCGCCGCGGCGATCAGCAGGTACGCCGTCTGGAAGTCGAGCTTCAGCGTGTTCTGCAGGAAAAAGAGCGCATAGAACTGTCCCGTGTACCAGACGACGCCCTGGCCGGCAGTCGCGCCGAGCAGCGCGAGCAGCACGATACGGGCGTTCTGCCATTCGCCGAAGCTCTCGCGCAAAGGCGCCTTCGACAGGCCGCCTTCGGCCTTGATCTCGGCGAAGACCGGCGACTCCTGGAGGCGCAGGCGGATGTAGACGGAGACGGCGAGCAGCACGACCGAGATCAGGAACGGTACGCGCCAGCCCCAGGCCTTGAAGGCCTCCTCGCCGAAGCCGAGCCGGCAGGCGAGGATGACCGCGAGCGACAGGAAGAACCCGAGCGTCGCCGTGGTCTGGATCCAGCTCGTGTAGTAGCCGCGCTTGCCTGGCGGCGCATGCTCGGCGACGTAGGTCGCGGCCCCGCCGTACTCGCCGCCCAGTGCGAGCCCCTGCGCGAGGCGCAGCGTGACGAGCAGGATCGGCGCCCAGATGCCGATCTGCGCGTAGGTCGGCAGCACGCCGACCAGCGCAGTCGACAGGCCCATGACGACGATGGTGACCAGGAAGGTGTACTTGCGGCCGACCCGGTCGCCGATGCGGCCGAACACCAGCGCGCCGAGCGGGCGCACGGCGAAACCGGCGCCGAAGGTGGCGAGGCTCGCCAGGAATGCCGCGGTGTCATTGCCCGGCGGGAAGAACAGCGACGAGAAGAAGACGGCCAGCGTGCCGTACAGGTAGAAGTCGTACCACTCGAAGACCGTGCCGAGCGAGGAGGCGAAGATGACCTTTCGGTGCGCGGCGTCGATGCCACGGAGGGGTCTGACCCCTTCAGGGGATGCCGACGGTCCCGCTGGAGCGTTTCGTCCCCCTGAAGGGGTCAGACCCCTTCGCGTCACAGCAGTGCGTCCGCCTTGGCCGCGCAGATGAAGTCGTTGTCGGACAGCCCGCCGATGGCGTGGGTGGAGTAGCGGATGCGGCAGTAGTTGTAGCCGACCTCGAGATCCGGGTGGTGATCCTCGACGTTGGCGACGTGGGCGAGCGCGTTGACGAAGCTCATCGTCCGCCAGAAGTCCGGGAACTTCAGGGCGCGGCGGATCGCCTTGCCGTCCTCCACCAGCTGCCAGTCCGCGTGCAGCAGCTTCATCATGCCCGTCGCCTGCGCGGCGTCGAGCGGACGCACGCCGCCCTCGCAGGGCACGCACTTCCTTTCCTTCAGCGCTTCCATCAGGCCTCCCGGCGCGCATAGCGGCGCGCGACGTAGCGTTCCACCAGTTCCTGGAATTCCTCGGCGATGCGCTCGCCCTTTAGCGTGACCGTCTTCTCGCCGTCCTCGTAGACCGGCGCGACCGGGCGCTCGCCGGTGCCCGGCAGGCTGATGCCGATGTTGGCATGCTTGCTCTCGCCCGGTCCGTTCACGACGCAGCCCATGACCGCGACCGTCATGTTCTCCGCGCCCTCGTAGTCGCGCCTCCACGCCGGCATGCGCTTGCGCACGTGTTCCTGGATGCGCTGCGCGAGTTCCTGGAAATAGCTGCTGGTCGTGCGGCCGCAGCCGGGGCAGGCGACGACCCGGGGCAGGAAGGCGCGCAGGCCGAGGCTCTGCAGGATCTCCTGCGCGACGCGCACCTCCTGGCGGCGGTCGCCGCCCGGCTCGGGCGTGAGGGACACGCGGATCGTGTCGCCGATGCCTTCCTGGAGCAGGATCGCGAGCGCGGCCGTGGAGGAGACGATGCCCTTGGCGCCCATGCCGGCTTCGGTCAGGCCGAGGTGCAGCGGGTAGTCGCAGCGCGCGGCAAGCGTGCGGTAGATGGCGACCAGGTCCTGGACGCCGCTCACTTTCGCGCTGATCACGATGGCGTCGTGCGGCAGGCCGAGTTCCTCGGCGCGCGCGGCCGAGGCGAGGGCGGAGACGACCGTCGCCTCGCGCAGCACCTCGAGGGCATCCAGCGGCGCGGCCAGCCGCGAGTTCTCGTCCATCATGCGGGTCAGCAGGTCCTGGTCGAGGCTGCCCCAGTTGACGCCGATGCGCACCGGCTTGCGGTAGCGGCATGCGGTCTCGACCATCGCAGCGAACTGCGGGTCGCGCTTGCTGCCGCGGCCCACGTTGCCCGGGTTGATGCGGTACTTGGCCAGTGCCTCCGCGCAGGGCGGGTGCGCCGCCAGCAGCTTGTGGCCGTTGAAATGGAAGTCGCCGACGATCGGCACGTCGCAGCCTTCCGAACGCAGGCGATCCCGGATGTGCGGGACGGCCGCCGCCGCCTCGTCGGTATTGACCGTCACGCGCACGAGTTCGGAGCCGGCGTCCGCCAGCTCGCGCACCTGGCGCGCCGTCGCCTCGACGTCCGCGGTGTCCGTATTCGTCATGGACTGCACCACGACCGGCGCGGCGCCGCCCACGGCGACGCCGCCGATGCGTACCTGGACCGTGCTGCGGCGCGCCGCGGTCACTCGGCCTTCCGGGCCGCGATCCAGTCGTCCACGGTGCGCTCGAGGACGTCGAGCGGGACGGCGCCGGTCGCGAGGACCGTGTCGTGGAAGGCGCGGATGTCGTACCGGTCGCCGAGCGCCTGCTCGGCGCGCGTGCGCAGTTCGAGGAACTTCAGCTGGCCGATCTTGTAGGCGAGCGCCTGGCCCGGGTCCGAGATGTACCGGTCGATCTCGTTGACGATGTCGGCCTCGGTCTTGGCCGCGTTTGCCATGAAGTAGTCGATTGCCTGCTGCCGGGTCCAGCCCAGGTCGTGCAGGCCGGTGTCGACGACCAGGCGCACGGCCCGCCACTGGTCGTAGGTGAGCTGGCCGAAGCGCGAGTACGGGTCCTGGTAGAGCCCGAGGGCGTAGCCGAGCCGCTCCGAGTAGAGGCCCCAGCCCTCGATGTAGGCGGTGTAGCCGCCCGCGCGCCGGAACATGGGCAGGTCGGTCTGTTCCTGCGCGAGCGCGATCTGCAGGTGGTGACCGGGCGCCGCCTCGTGCACCGACAGCACTTCCATTTCGTACTTCGGGCGGACCTCGGGCCGGTACAGGTTCACGTAGTAGTAGCCCGGGCGCGTGCCGTCGAGCGAGGGGCCGCTGTAGTAGGCGGTCGTCGTGTTCGGGGCGCTGTTGTCCGGGATGGGCCGCAGGCCGAAGGGCGTGCGGTACAGCTTGCCGAACAGCTTCGGCAGCTCGGGGTCGATCATCTTCACGATGTAGGCGTAGGCGCGGAACAGCTCGTCGCCGGTCTTGTAGTAGAACTGCGGGTCGGTCCTGAGGTGCTCGAAGAACGCCGTGAGCGAGCCCTTGAAGCCGACTTCGTCCATCACCTGCTGCATCTCGGCGCGGTTGCGCGCGACCTCGGCGAGGCCGATCGCGTGGATCTCCTCCGGCGTCAGCCCGGTCGTCGTGTGGTAGCGCGCGAGGAACCGGTAATGCTCGCGCCCGTCGGGCGTGTCCCAGAGCCCGACGGTCTCGCGGGTCGCCGGCAGGTACTCGTCGCGGAATATGGCCTGGAAGCGCCGGTAGGCGGGGATCACGGACCCCGCGATGACCTGCTTCGCTGCCGCGGCCAGACGCTCGCGCTCGGCGTCCGGGATCGCCTCGGGGAAACTCCGGAACCGGTCGAAGAACGGGCTGTCCTCGGGGTCGTCGACGACCTGTTTCTCCAGCGGATCGAGGACGCGTTCCATGACCGCCCGCGGCTGCGTGCGCTTCTCGGCCGCAGCGCGCCGCAGCCGCTCGCCGTACGCGTCGAGGTAGGCGGGGATCGCCTGCATGCGGCGCAGCCAGGTCTCGAAGTCGGCCACGGTCTCGAACGGCATGAGTTCGGCGACCTCGTTCAGCGACTGCGGACCGCTGCTCGCCTCGATCGAGTAGTACTCGCGATGGAACGGGACCGCGGCCACGCGCGTCTCGTACTCGTGCCTGAACAGGTCGTAGTTGAGCTGTTCGGAAGGCGGCAGGTCGCCGCGCGGAATCCCGGCGAGTGCCTCGAGCACCCGCGCGTCCGCGGCGTCGCGCGCCGCCTGCGCGGCCGGGGAGATGTCCGGCCAGCGATCGTTGTAGCGCGTCTCGCCGTAGTAGGTCGCGTAGAGCGGGTTGTCCGCGAGGTCGCGCTCCCATTCACGGTCGAAGAGGGCGTGCAGGTCCGCGGTGGCGTCGGCCAGGGCGGCAATCGGCGCAGCCAGCAGCGCGAGTGCGGCGGGGAGTGGCGCGAGCATTCGAGGCATGCGGGGACTCCGGTGGCGTGAAGCGGACTCCGGGCGCGACTATACCCTGTGCTCACCGGCGCTTTCCGCTAGAATTTGCCCCCGCCGCAATGGGAAAACGCACACCGCTCCATGACCTCCACGTCGCTGCCGGCGCGCGGATGGTGGACTTCGGCGGCTGGGACATGCCGGTCGCCTACGGCTCCCAGATCGAGGAGCACCACGCCGTGCGCCGTGACGCCGGCATGTTCGACGTGTCGCACATGTGCGCCGTCGACCTGCGCGGCGCCGGAGTGCGCCCGCTCCTGCTGCGGTTGCTCGCCAACGACGTCGGCCGGCTCGCCGCTCCCGGCAAGGCGCTCTACAGCTGCATGCTGCGCCCGGACGGTGGCGTCATCGACGACCTGATCGCCTGCTACCTCGACGAGAAATGGTTCCGCCTGGTGGTCAACGCCGGCACGGCGGACAAGGACCTCGCCTGGATCCGTGAGCATGCGAAGCAGATCGGCGTCGCCGTCGTGCCGCGACGCGACCTGGCCATCATCGCGGTCCAGGGACCGAACGCGCGCGCGAAGACACTGCCGCTCCTGCCGGACGCGAACCGCGCGGCGGCAGGGTCGCTGGGCGGCTTCTTCGGCGCCGCCTTCGACGACGAGTGGTTCGTGTCGCGCACCGGCTACACGGGCGAAGACGGCTTCGAGGTCGCGCTGCCCGCGGAGGCCTCAGCCGGCTTCTGGGACGCGCTGCGCGCCGCCGGCGTCGCGCCCTGCGGGCTCGGCGCGCGCGACACGCTGCGCCTGGAGGCGGGCATGAACCTGTACGGCAGCGACATGGACGAGACCGTAACGCCGCTCGAGTCCGGCCTCGCCTGGACGGTCGCGCTCGACGGCAACCGCGACTTCATCGGCAAGTCGGCGCTCGAGAAGCAGCGTGCCGGCGGGCCGGCGCGCAAGCTCACGGGTCTCCTGCTGCTGGATCGCGGCGTGCTGCGCTCGCACCAGAAGGTGGTTTCGGCCGCCGGCGAGGGCGAGGTGACGAGCGGCACTTTCTCGCCGACACTGGAGCGTTCGATCGGCCTCGTCCGCCTGCCTGCGGCGGCCGCCGGCAGCGTCGAGGTCGACATCCGCGGCAAGCGAATTCCGGCACGCCTCGTCAATCCGCCGTTCGTCCGCAACGGCAAGCCGAAGATCGAAATTTAAGACACGGAGAACCGCTGCATGAGCCAGATTCCCGCCGACCTCCGGTACACGAAGAGCCACGAGTGGATGCGCACCCTGCCGGACGGCACGGTCGAGATCGGCATCACCGATCACGCCCAGCAGTCGCTCGGCGACCTGGTGTTCGTCGACGTGCCCGAGGCCGGCCGGCAGCTGGCGGCGGGGGATGCCTGCGCGGTGGTGGAGTCCGTGAAGGCGGCTTCCGACGTCTACAGCCCTATGGCGGGCGAAGTCGTCGCCGGCAACGCCGGGCTCGCTTCACAGCCGGAGCTGATCAACCGCGATCCCTACGGCAAGGGCTGGATCCTGCGGCTGAAGCCGGTGGGCGGCGCCGCCGCCGAGAGCCTGGACGCCGCCGCCTACGCGGCCGTCGCGGCGGGAGGCTGAGTGCCCTACATCCCGCACACGCAGGACGACGTGGCCGTCATGCTCGGGCGCATCGGCGTCGAGTCCATCGACGGCCTGTTCGACGAGATCCCGCAGGCGCTGCGCACCGAGTCCCTGGCCGGCGTCCCCGACGCGCTCACCGAGATGGAAGCCTCCCGGCTCGCGGCGGAGCGCGCGGCCGCCGACGGCCGGCCGCTCAACTTCATCGGCGCAGGGGCCTACGAGCACCACATCCCGGCGCCGGTCTGGGCGCTGGTGACGCGCGGCGAGATCTACAGCGCCTATACGCCGTACCAGGCCGAGGCGAGCCAGGGCACGCTGCAGATCATGTACGAGTACCAGTCGATGATCGCCGGCCTCACGGCGCTCGACGTGTCGAACGCCTCGCTCTACGACGGCGCCTCGGCGCTCGCGGAGGCCTGCCTGATGGCGGTGCGCGCCCACCGGCGGTCGAAGAGCGCCCGCATCCTGCTGCCCGAGACGGTGAATCCCGTCTGGCGCAGCGTCGCGCACGCCATCACGGAAGGGCAGGGGCTGCGCCTCGAAACCGTCGCCTGCGACCGGGCCACCGGCCGCATCGATCCCCAGGCGCTCGCGGCGCGCGCGGGCGAGGACATCACGGCGCTGGTCGTGCCGCAGCCGAACTTCTTCGGGCAGCTCGAGGACGCGGACGCGCTGACGCGCTGGGCGCGCGCCAACGGCACGCTCGTGATTGCCGCGGTGAACCCCGTGTCGCTCGCCGTGATGAAGCCGCCGGGCGAATGGGGTGACGGCGGCGCGGACATCGCCTGCGGCGACGCGCAGCCGTTCGGCGTGCCGCTCTCGTCCGGCGGCCCGTACGTCGGCTTCATGGCCTGCCGCATGGAGCACGTGCGGCAGCTGCCGGGGCGCATCGCCGGCCGCACGGTGGATCTCGAGGGCCGGCCCGGCTTCACGCTGACGCTGCAGGCCCGCGAGCAGCACATCCGGCGCGCCAAGGCGACCTCGAACATCTGCACCAACCAGGGCCTGCTGATGACCGCGGCGACGATCCACCTGGCGCTGCTCGGACCGGCCGGCCTCGAGCGCGTCGCCCGCGCCTGCATCGCGCGTACCGGCGAGCTGGTCGCGGCGCTGACGCGGCTGCCCGGCGTGCAGGCCGCATTTCCGGGGCCTCGCTTCCACGAGGCCGTGCTGCGCCTCGACCGCCCGGTCGCGCCGGTTCTGGAGTCGCTCGCGGCGGAGGGAATCATCGGCGGTCTCGACCTTGCGCGCGACTTCCCCTGGCTCGGCGACGCGCTGCTCGTCTGCGCGACCGAGACGCGCACGCCGGCCGACGTCGAGGCCTACGCGCGCGCGCTCGGACGCGTCCTCGGCCGCGCGGCGGCGGCCTGACCATGGCCGCGCGCAAGCCCGAACCGCTGATCTTCGAACTCTCGCGCCCCGGCCGCGGCGCGACGGCGCAGCACCCGGCGGCGGAGCCGGCCGGCGAGGTTCCCGCGGGATTCCGCCGGCGCGGGCGGCCGCCGCTGCCCGAAGTGTCGGAGCTGCAGGCCGTGCGGCACTACACGCGGCTCTCGCAGCTCAACTTCGGCATCGACACGCACTTCTACCCGCTCGGCTCCTGCACGATGAAATACAACCCGCGGGCCTGCAACGCGCTCGCGATGCTGCCGGGTTTCCTCGGCCGCCATCCGTTCGCGCCGGCCGCGACGGGGCAGGGCGTCATGGCCTGCCTGTTCGAGCTGCAGGAAATGCTCAAGCACGTCACCGGCATGGCCGGGGTCTCGCTGACCCCGATGGCCGGTGCCCAGGGCGAGTTCGCCGGCGTCGCGATGATCCGCGCCTACCACCGCGCGCGCGGCGACGCCGCGCGCAACGAGATCATCGTGCCCGACGCCGCGCACGGGACGAACCCGGCGACCGCGACCATGTGCGGCATGAAGGTGCGCGAGATCCCGACGCTGCCTGACGGCGACGTGGACCTGGCCGCGCTCGACGCGGCGCTGTCGCCCGCGACCGCCGGCATCATGCTGACCAACCCGAGCACGCTCGGCGTCTTCGAGCGGCGCATCGTCGAGATCGCGCGCAAGGTGCACGAGGCGGGCGGCCTGCTCTACTACGACGGCGCGAACCTCAACGCGATCCTCGGCAAGGTGCGGCCCGGCGACATGGGCTTCGACGTCATCCACATGAACCTGCACAAGACCTTCTCGACGCCGCACGGCGGAGGCGGGCCGGGTTCGGGCGCGGTGGGCGTCGGGCAGCGCCTGCTGCCCTACCTTCCGGTGCCGGTGGTCGGCCGCGAGGGCGAGCGCTACCGCTGGCTCGACGAGCGCGACCTGCCGGACTCGATCGGCCGGCTGTCCGGGTTCATGGGCAACACGGGCGTGCTGCTCCGGGCCTGGGTCTACATGCGGATCCTCGGGGCCGCGGGGATGCGCAGGGTGGCGGAGTACTCGACGCTGAACGCCAACTACCTGCTGGCGCGGCTGGCCGAGGCCGGGTTCGAGCCGGCCTACCCCGGCCGGCGCGCGAGCCACGAGTTCATCGTCACGCTCAAGCGCGAGGCCCGGGAACTCGGCGTCACGGCCATGGATTTCGCCAAGCGGCTGCTGGATCACGGGTACCATGCGCCGACGACCTATTTTCCGCTGCTGGTCCCGGAGTGCCTGCTGATCGAGCCGACCGAAACCGAGACGCGCGAGGAGCTCGACGGCTTCGTCGACGCGCTCATCGCGATCCGCCGCGAGGCCGAGACCGACGCCGCGACGGTCAAGGCCGCGCCGCACACGATGCCGGTGCGCCGCCTCGACGACGTGCGTGCGGCGCGCCAGCTCGACGTCGCCTGGAAGCCGGCCGCCCTGTGACGTCCCGCCCGGACAAGAAGACGACGGGACCGGTGCGCCTGTCGCGGGCGTTCGGCAGCACGTTCCGCGGCTTCGCTGCCGCCTGGCGGGAAGAGGAGGCGTTTCGCCAGGAGTGCCTGCTCGCGCTCGTCGTCATCCCCCTCGGGCTCTGGCTCGGCGACGACGGCGTCGAGCGCGCGCTGCTGGTCGCGCCGATGCTCGGCATCCTGGTCGTCGAGCTGCTGAACAGCGCCGTCGAGGCGACGGTCGACCGCATCGGCATCGAACGCCATCCGCTTTCCGGGATCGCGAAGGAACTCGGCTCGGCCGCCGTGTTCGTCGCCTTCCTGCTTCTCGCCCTCAACTGGGTGCTGGTGCTCGCATGGCGGCATTGATCTGCGGCTCGCTCGCCTATGACACGGTGATGGTCTATCCGGGACGGTTCCGCGACCACATCCTGCCGGACAAGATCCACCTGCTGAACGTCTCCTTCGTGGTACCGACGCTCAGGCGCAATTTCGGCGGCTGCGCCGGCAACATCGCCTACAACCTGCGCCTGCTCGGGACCGGCGGCCATGCCATGGGCACGGTCGGCCACGACTTCGGCCCCTATCGCGAGTGGATGGCGCGGAACGGCATGTCGCTGCGCTACGTGCAGGAGATGCCGGGCGAGTACACGGCGCAGGCCTACATCACGACCGACCTCGATGCCAACCAGCTCACGGCCTTCCATCCCGGCGCCATGACGCATTCCTGGCGTCTGCAGGTCCCGGCCGACGGCGGCATCTCGATCGGCGTTCTCGCGCCCGACGGCCGCGAAGGCATGATTGCCCACGCGGAGCAGTTCACCCGCGCGGGCATACGATTCATCTTCGATCCGGGCCAGGCCATGACGCTGTTCGACGGCCCGGAACTCTCCGCCTTCGTGGAGCAGGCGACCTGGGTCACGGTCAACGACTACGAGGCGACCCTGCTGCAGGAGCGCACGGGGCTGTCGACCGCGGAACTTGCGGCGCGCGTCGAGGCCTATGTGGTGACGCAGGGCGCTGCCGGCTCCGTCGTGCACGCGGGCGGGCGCCGCGTCGAGATACCCGCGGTCCGTGCTGCGGCAGTCGTCGACCCGACGGGTTGCGGCGACGCGTATCGTGCCGGGCTCGTGTACGGGCTGGCGCGCGGGATCGACTGGGAAACGACGGGGCGGGTCGCTTCGCTGGCGGGCGCGATCAAGATCGCCACCGTCGGCACGCAGAACCACGCATTCACGCTGGACGAGTTCGAGGACCGGTTCAATGAGACATTCGGCTACCGGCTGGACTAGGGCTGCGGTCGCGATCCTCGCGCTCGCCGCGGCGCTCGCGCGGGCGCAGGACGCTCCGCAGGTCCAGCCCCTGCCGCCGCCGCCCGGCCAGGCCTTGCCGCCGGCAGGGGAGCCCGAACTGCTGCCGCCGCAGTCGCCGGTCATGCCGCTGCCGCTGCCGATCGAGCTGGAGGAGTCCACGCGCTGGGCGCGGACGCTCGAGCGCATCTCGACCGGCGTCGTGGCGATCCAGATCGACGCGGCGCGCGCCTTCGACACCGAGTGGAACACCTCCTCGCAGGCGACCGGCTTCGTCGTCGACGCCGAACGGGGCCTCATCCTGACCAATCGCCACGTCGTGACGCCGGGGCCGGTCCGCGCCTTCGCGACCTTCCTGAACCGCGAGGAGGTCGCGCTCGAGCCGGTCTATCGCGATCCGGTGCACGACTTCGGGTTCTACCGCTATGACCCGTCGAAGCTGCGCTTCATCGAGCCGGTCGAGCTGCCGCTCTACCCCGATGGCGCGCAGATCGGGGTCGAGATCCGCGTGGTCGGCAACGACGCGGGCGAGCAGCTTTCGATCCTCGCCGGCACGCTCGCCAGGCTCGATCGCCAGGCCCCGGAGTACGGCGTCGGCCGCTACAACGACTTCAACACGTTCTATTACCAGGCGGCGTCGGGCACCTCGGGCGGGTCCTCGGGATCGCCCGTGATCGACATCCGCGGCCGCGTGCTGGCACTGAACGCCGGCGGCTCCACGGGCGCGCAATCGAGCTTCTACCTGCCGCTCGGGCGCGTGGTCCGCGCGCTGGAGCTGATCCAGGCCGGCAAGCCGGTCCCGCGCGGCACGTTGCAGGCCGTGTTCCGTTACACCCCGTACGACGAGCTGCGCCGCCTCGGGCTGCCGCCCGCCGCGGAGCAGGAAGCACGCCGCAATTCGCCGGGCCGCACCGGCATGCTCGTGGTCACCGAGGTCCAGCCCGGCGCGGCTTCGGACGGGCAGCTGGCGGTGGGCGACATCCTGGTTGCGATCGACGGCAGGCCGATGGTCGACTTCGAGGTCCTCGGCGCCCTGCTCGACGACCACGTGGGCCGGGATGTCGAGGTGACGGTGGTGCGCGGCGGCGGCACGCGCCTCATGAAGCTGCCCGTGCAGGACCTGTACGAGGTCACGCCCGCCGAGTACCTCGAGATTGGCGACGGCGTGCTGCACACCCTGTCCTGGCAGATGGCGCGGCACATGAACGTGCCGGTCGCCGGCGTGTACGTCGCGAATCCCGGCTACATGCTGGGCGTGGCGGGCATCCCGCGCGGGGCGGTGCTGACCGAGCTCGACGGCAAGCCGCTCGCGGGCCTCGACGATGTGCTCGCGATCTTCTCGGGGCTCGGCCACGGTCAGCGCGCGAAGATCCGCTACTTCACGGCCGAGGACACGCGCACGCGCCAGCTCACCTCGATCCGCGTGGACCGCGCCTGGTTCCCGGCCCGTCACTGCGTGCGCGACGACGCCAGGGGGCTCTGGCCCTGCACGCCGATCGCGGCCGGCCCCGACGCCCCGCCGCCCGAGCCCGGCACGACGCGATTCGCGCGCACGGGCGACAAGCTGGTGGATGCCCTTGCGCCGTCGCTCGTGCTGGTGGAGTTCAACATGCCCTACGCGATCTCGGGCGTGACCGAGCGCAACTACCATGGCACCGGCGTCGTGCTCGACGCGGACCGCGGGCTGGTCGCCGTCGACCGCAACACGGTGCCTGTCGCGCTCGGCGACGTGCGCCTCACGTTCGCGGGCACGATCCAGGTGGACGGCAGCGTCGAGTACGTGCACCCGCTGCACAACCTCGCGGTCGTGCGCTACGACCCGCGCCAGCTCGGCGAAACGCCGGTCAGGGCGGTGCGCTTCGCGGAGCGCCGGCCGGCCACCGGCGAGACCGTGCACGTCGTGGGCATCCAGGCGGACGCGCGCATCGCCTCGCAGCAGGCGACCGTCTCCTCGATCGGTCCGGTGGGCTTCCCCCTGTCGCGCACGCTGCAGTTCCGAGACGCCAACCTCGAGATCATCCGGCTGGTCAACGGCCCCGCGGACTTCGACGGCGTGATCGTCGACCGCCGCGGCGACGTGGCGGCGCTCTGGTCGAGCTTCGCCTACGAGGACGGCCGCGAGCTGGTGCAGCAGAACATGGGCGTGCCGGCGGCCTTGGTCCAGGAAATGCTCGAGTACGTGCGCGGCGAGCGCACGCTGTATTCGGCGGAGGCGGAGTTCGGGCTGCTGTCGCTCGCCGAGGCGCGGCAGCTCGGCCTGGGCGAGGACTGGATCGAGCGGATCACGGCGCACAACCCGCGCCGCCGGCACGTGCTCATCATCGACCGGCTGGTCGCCGGCTCGCCGGCGGCGAGCCTGCTCGAGCCCGGGGACCTGCTGCTCGCCGTGGACGGCAAGGTCGTCAACAGCTTCGACGACGTGAACGCGGCGGTGCGCGCGCCGGAGGTCTCGCTCACGCTCTGGCGCGACGGTGTGGAACGGACCGTGCCGCTGCCCACCGTCGTGCTCGGCGGCCGCGACGTGGAGCGCGTGCTGGTCTGGGCGGGCGCCACGCTGCAGTCGCCGCACCGGCCGATGGCCGCGCAGCGCGGCATCGAGCCGTCGGGCGTGTTCATCGCGTTTTTCATGTACGGCTCGCCGGCGTCGCGTTACAAGCTCTGGGCGGGGCGCCGCATCACGGAAGTGGACGGCATCCCGGTGGCGGACCTCGACGCCTTCATCCGCGCGGTGTCGGGGCGGCCCGACGGCGCCTCCGTGCGTCTCAAGACCGTGAGCTGGAACGGCTCGGTCGACATCATCACGCTCAGGCTGGACCAGCATTACTGGCCCGCCTACGAGCTGCGCCGCACCGACACCGGCTGGAAGCGCATCCCGCTCGAGTGAGCCCGGACGCCACAGCGATCGAGCGGGCGGTCGCCCTGCTGGAGGCGGGCGAGCTGGTCGCGTTCCCGACCGAGACGGTCTACGGGCTCGGCGCGGACGCGGAGAACCCCTTCGCCGTCGCGCGCATCTTCGCGGCCAAGGGACGGCCCGCGACGCACCCGCTCATCGTTCACTTCAGCAGCTTCGCGGCCGCCCGCACCTGGGCGGCCGGGGTGCCGCCCGCCGCGGAGCGGCTTGCCGAGGCGTTCTGGCCCGGGCCCCTCACCCTGGTGCTGCCGAAGTCGGCGCGCGTGCCGGCCGCGGTGACCGGCGGCCAGCCGAGTGTCGCGCTGCGGGCGCCCGCGCATCCCGTCGCGCGCGCGCTGCTCGCGGCCTTCGGGCGCGGGATCGCCGCGCCTTCGGCGAATCGCTACGGCCGCATCAGCCCGACGCGTGCCGCGGACGTGCGCGAGGAACTCGGTGACCGTGTCGCGCTCGTGCTCGACGGCGGCGACTGCGAGGTGGGACTCGAGTCCACCATCGTCGCCTGCCTGGGCGGGCGCGTGACGCTGCTGCGGCCGGGGTCGATCTCGCGTTCGCAGGTCGAGGACGTCGTCGGCCGCGTCGAGGCACCGGGCGCGGACGCGCCGCGCGCTCCCGGCAGCGACCGCGCGCACTACGCGCCGGGCACGCCGCTCGCGATCGTGCCGGCGGCGGGGTTGCAAGTCGCCGTCGAAGCGGCGCTCTCGCGTGGCGAGCGGGTCGCCGTGCTGGCGCGCTCCGCGCCGTCCGCGGAACCGGCGCGAGTCGCATGGCGGCGGATGCCGCAGGCGCCGGCGGCCTACGGAAAAGCGCTGTATGCGGCCCTGCGCGCGCTCGACGCCTCGGGTGCGGATCGCATCCTCGCCGAATCCGTGCCAGGGGATGAGCCCTGGGCCGCGGTTGCCGACCGCCTCTCGCGCGCCGCGGGGGCGGGCGGCCCGGACGACGCGCTCAGCGGACCGTGACGCTTTCCGACAGCAGAGCGTTGATTTCGTCGAGGCCCTGGCGGTCCAGCGTGCCCGCGGCCTGCTGCAGCCGCAGCACGTTCAGCAGGTAGTCGTAACGTGCGCGCGCGAAGTCGGTCTGCGCCTGGAACAGCCGCTGGCGCGCCTGCAGCACGTCCACCGAGGTGCGCGTGCCGACCTCGTAGCCCGCCTCGGTCGCCTCCAGGGCGGTCTGCGCGGACTCGACGGCCTGCTTCAGTGACTTGACGCGCGCGACCTCGGAGTTCACGCCGAGGTAGGCGTCGCGCGTCGAGCGCTCCGTCTCGCGCGCGGTGCGCTCGAGGCGCTCGCGGGCGGCGATGTTGCGGTACTCCGCCTGGCGCACGCGCGAGGATGTGAAGCCGCCCGAGAAGATCGGCACGGTGACCTGCAGGCCGTACACCGTGTCGTAGCTGCGGTCCGAGGTGTCGCCGGTGGTCGTGCCGCTCAGCGTGCCGGTGCTTTCGTTGAAGCCGCGGTTCACCACGAAGTCCACGGACGGCACGTGGCCGCCGCGCTCGACGTTGACGTTGGCGCGGGTGATGTCGGCCGCGATCCGGCTAGAGATGAGGCTCGCATTCTGGTCCATGGCGAGCTTGACCCAGTCGTCCGGGCTTTCCGGGTCGGGGCTCTTGAGCGGCATGTCGTAGCCGGGCCGGTCGAGCGTGTCCCAGGTGTCGCCGGTCAACTCGCGAAGCCGCTCGCCGGAAGTCGCCAGGTTGCGCTTGGCCTGGATCAGCACGGCGGTCGCCTGGTCGAATGCGGCCTTGGCGTCCTGCACGTCCGTGACCGCGATCAGGCCCACCTCGAAGCGCTTCTCGGACTGTTCGAGCTGGCGGCCGATCGCGTCGTGCGCGGCCTGCCCGGCCTCGAGCGTGTCGCGGGCGGCGAGCACGTTGAAGTAAGCCTCGGCGGTGCGGATGACGAGATTCTGCTGGGCCACCAGGTAGTCCGCTTCGGCCTGGGCGCGCTCCGCGTTCGAGCGCTTGAGCGTCGCCCAGCTCTCCCAGTTGAAGACGCTCTGGCGCAGCCCGAGGTTCCAACTCTCGCTGTCGCCCTCGAAGTTGCGCAGGTCCGGCGTCAGCGGCACGCCCGGCGCCACGAAGGTGCCGGTGCTGTTCGAATCGATCGAGTCGTACCAGGTCCCGTCCGCGTTGACCTGCGGCAGCAGGGCGGCGAGGGCCTGCGGCCTCGACTCGCGCGTGGCGAGACGGTTGGCGTCGGCTTCGCGGATCAGCGGATCGTTCGTGAGCGCGCGTTCGTAGACGTCCTTGAGGTCCGCGGCGGAGGCGTTGAAGCCGGTCAGGCTCGCGACGACCAGGATCGTGTGGACCAGGAATCGGGTGTTCATGCGCAGGCATTCCTTCGCAAAGTGCTGGGCAGGGAGAACTACTGTATTACTAGTGTATATCACTAACTGACCTAGGCTCAAGAGGACTCGATACTGCCATTCCCGCGGTCAGAATCCGGCCACTTTTGCGCCAGGCTGCCCGAAAACGAGGCCCAATGGCCGGCTGCGCCCCCGCTCAGAATCTAAACCGGGACGGCGTGGTCCGGAGGATGAGGGGCTCGATCCGGGTCTCGAACAGCGGCTCGCGGAGCCATGACCCTTCGCCGGTGCGGGTCACGAGGCAGGCTTCCATCACCGGCCCGCTGCCGATCACGACGTACAGGCGGCCTCCGACCGCGAGTGCCTGTTCGAGGCGGGGCTCCGGTGCCGGCAGCGAACCGGTGACGGCGACGGCGTCGTACGCCGGTTCGTAGTCGCGGGCGAGCGCGTCGCCGGTCTCGACCGAGACGCCGGCGATGCCCAGTTCGCCGAGGGTGCGGGTCGCGCTCGCGGCCAGGTCGGCGTGGATCTCGAGGCTGTCGACGCGCCCGGCCAGGTGCGCGAGGCAGGCCGCGAAATACCCGCTGCCCGTTCCGATCTCCAGCGTCCGCTCGCCGCGCGCGGGCGCGAGCGCCTGCAGCATGCGGCCTTCGAGAACCGGCGGCAGCATGAACTGGCCGTGGCCGATCGGGATCGGCGCGTCGGCAAATGCGACGGCGCGGTAGGCCTCCGGCACGAAGCGCTCGCGCGGCACGGCCGCGAAGGTTTCGAGCACGCGCGGATCCAGCACTTCGCCGGCGCGCACCTGCTGGTCGATCATCTGCCGCCGGGCGGCTTCCATCCGGGTGTCCATTGCCATTATGGTGAATCGCTGCGGGTCGTGGTTCAAGCGTGGGATATGCTGCCCAAGGCCGCGCAATGTAAACGAAATTGACGGTCCCGCGGGCCGCGGAATCGAAGGGGATGACAGGCCTGATGACGGTCCCGACGATCGCCGCGTTCGCGCTGGCGACACTGGCTCTCGTGCTCGCCTGGGTCGCCTGGCGTCAGCATCGTGCGCTCGCGCAGCTCCAGGAGGCGCCGGCCACGCCGCCCGGTGCGGCGGACAGCGACGCGATGCGGGCGATGCTCGGCGCCCTCCGCGAACCCGCGCTCCTGCACGGTGAACGCGTCGAGGCCGTCAATCCGTCCTTCGTCACCCTGGTCGGCATGTCGTCCGACCGCCTGGTCGGCAGGACGCTCGCGGAACTCGTGAGCACGGAATACGCCGGCCTCGCCGGGCTCGCCGTCACGCGCGCGCTCGCCGGCGAGACGGGGCCTGCGCTCGCCGAGGTCGAGATCTCGGACCCGCACGGCCAGGTGACGCGGCTCGAGATCACCGCCACGGCCATCGGCGCCGCGGGCCGGAGGCTGGCCCTGGTCACTGCCGAGGAAATGCTGCCGCGGCACGAGGATGCGGAGCGCGACCGCGCGCCGGCGCGGGGGCAGCTCGCGCTCGACTCGCTCGGCGAAGGCATCCTGACGACCGATGCCCACGGCCTCATCGACTACATCAACCCCTCCGCGGAGGCGGTCACCGGCGTGCGCCGCGAGGACGCGGTCGGCCAGGCGTTCGGCGCGATGTTCGGCTTCGTGGACGAGCACGACCGGCGCGCCCTCGCGGACCCGGTGCAGCAGTGCCTCGCCACCGGCAGCCGCGTGAACCTCGGGCGCAGGTCGCTGCTGATCTCGCGCGCGACCGGCGGCGAGCTCGGCGTCGAGGCGACGGCGTCGCCGATACGCGGCGAGGACGGCGGCGTCGAGGGCGTCGCCGTCATGCTGCACGACGTGAGCGAGCTGCGCGGCCTGACGCAGCAGATGTCCTACCAGGCGAGCCATGACGCGCTCACCGGGCTGGTCAACCGCCGCGAGTTCGAGCGCCGGCTCGGCGAGGCGCTCGAAGTCGCGCGCGCCGGGCGCCAGGGCCACGTCGTGTGCTACCTCGACCTCGACCGGTTCAAGGCCGTCAACGACACCAGCGGCCACCTCGCGGGCGACAACATGCTGCGCGAGGTCGCGGCGCTGATCCGCGAGGCGGTGCGCGACTCGGACACCGTTGCGCGCCTCGGCGGCGACGAGTTCGGCGTGCTGCTGGTCGGCTGTCCGCTCGAGAAAGCGCGGCAGATCGCCGACGACATCGCGCGCGCGGTCGCCGAGTACCGTTTCGTCTGGAAGGACCGCATTTTCAGCGTCGGCGTCAGCATCGGCCTCGTCGAGCTGACCGGCGAGAGCAACTCGCTGGAGGAGGTCATGAGCGCCGCGGATTCCGCGTGCTACGTGGCCAAGAAGCAGCCCGACAGCCGCGTGCACGTCTACTCCTCCCACGACGAGGCCGTGGCCCGCAGCCGCGGCGAGATCCAGTGGCTGCAGCGTCTGCAGGCGGCGTTGCGCGACGGCTTCTTCGAGCTGTACGTGCAGCCCATCGAGCCGGCGCGCCCGGGCGCCACGAACGGGCCGGCGCTCGAGGTGTTCGTGCGCCTGCACGACGAGGGCCAGGCGGTCGCGCCCGCGGAGTTCTTCCCGGCCGCCGAGCGCTACCGGCTGATGTCCATGATCGACCGCTGGGTGCTCGGCTCGGCCCTGGCGGCGCTGGCGGCCGGCGCGATCCGCCTTCCGCCCGGCCGGAGCCTGTCGATCAATGTCTCCGGCCAGACGCTCGCCGATCCCTCGTTCCTCGAGTTCGTGGTCGAGGAGCTCGACCGGACCGGCGTGCAGCCCGCGCAGATCTGCTTCGAGGTCGCCGAGACGTCGGTCATCGGCAACATGGATCAGGCGCGGCGCTTCGTGGACGTGCTGCACGGCATGGGCTGCCGCTTCGCGCTGGACGACTTCGGCACGGACCTCGGCGGCTTCGCGAACCTCAAGCTGCTGCCGATGGACTACCTCAAGATCGACGGTTCCTTCATGCGCGACCTCGGCCGGGACTCGGTCAACCAGGCCATGGTGAGCGCCGTCGTGGGCATGGCGCGCACGCTCAATTTCCGTCTCGTCGCCGAGCAGGTGGAGGACGCGGCCTCGCTCGAGGCGGCGCGCGCCATGGGCATCGACTTCGTGCAGGGCCACGCGATCGGCCGCCCGCGCCCGCTGGCGCCGGCGGCCTGAAAAAGGGGACGCACCCCTTTTTGAAAGGGGTGCGTCCCCTTTTTTCGGATCAGCGGCTGATCGCCGGCGGGTCGACGAATCGCCGGATCCCGAACGCCTCGTACAGGTCCGCCGGCGCGTAACCGACGCCGTCCTTCAGCACGTAGCTCACGCGGCGGATGTCCGAGATGTTGCGCGTCGGGTCGCCGTCCACGAGGATCAGGTCGGCACGCTTGCCGAGCTCGACCGTGCCGCGGTCCGCGAGCACGCCCGCGTAGCGCGCGCCGTTCTCGGTCGCGATGCGCACGGCCTCGCCCGGCGGGATGCCTGCCTGCACGTACAGCTCGAGCTCGCGGTGCAGCATGAACCCGGCGAGGCTGTCGGTGCCGGCGACCAGCGGGACGCCCGCGGCGTGCAGGCGCCCGACGAATTCCAGCATGCGCTGCCAGGAGGCGCGGTAGGTCTCGAGCTTGCCGCCGCTCACGTCGGTCGAGTTGTTGCGCCAGGCCCGCTGGGTCGCGAACGGCACGTGGTCGGCGACCGCGGCGAGCGACGGGTCCATGTCGCCGGGCTTCTGGTTCCAGGTCCCCTCGAAAGTCGCCAGGGTCGCGTCGATCACGGTCTGGCGCTCGGCCAGCAACGCAATGAAGTCGCGCACCGCCGGCGAATCGAGGTCGAGGTCCTTGGCCCTCGCGCCGACCAGGTTGAAGCGCACGATCGTGCGCGAGTCCGTGTCCGGGTCGGAGACGAAGTTCAGCATCAGCTGGTTGATGTGCTGCAGCTCGTCGTAGCCCTCGCGCACGACCCGCTCGGACCGCGAGAAGGCCGGCACGTGGCCGCTGACGCGCAGGCCGCGCTGGTGCGCGTAGGACGCGATCGGCTGCGCCCATTCGGGCTTGATGGAGTTGTACAGCTTCACCTGCCGGAAGCCCCGCTGGGCGTACCAGTCGACGGCATGCTCGGCCTCGGCGATGCTCGCGACGACGAAGCCGCCGCGCGCCGAGAACGGGCTCTCGCCCTCGATGAAGCCAGCCGGCTCGATGTGCGGACCCACCGCGCGGCCGGCCGCGATGTCGGTCATCAGCACCGCCAGCTGGTCGTTGTCGTTGCCCATGTCGCGCGAGGTCGTGACGCCGCCCGCGATCTGCAGGGCCGCGTTCCAGGCGTCTTCGTGCGTGTGCATGTCGAACAGGCCCGGCAGCAGCGCGCGGCCCGCGCCGTCGATGACGGTCGCCGGATCCCGTGCCGTGGAACCGGCGGGCTGGATCGACGCGATCCGCCCGTCGTTGACGTAGACGTCGGCCGGCTCGCCCAGCGCCCGGGTCGAGGCATCGAAGACACGCACGTTCCGGATCAGGATCGGCTGCGGCAGCGCCTGCGTGTGCTTTCCGGCCAGCTCCGCGAGCCAGCCGGCCTCGGCCTCCCGCTGCAGCCGCTCGAGCTCGTGAGTCACGCCTTCCCAGCCCGCACGCACCAGGTGACTGCCGCCGACGCTGATGCTGGCGAACAGCGGCATGCCTTCCGCCTGTTCGAGCCAGACGTAATCGGGCTGCAGCCCGGCGCCCAGGATCGCGTACAGCGCCACCTCGCGCTCGCGTCCCGCGGGGCCGACGCGCGCGTCCTTGAGCTTCTCGCTGCGCAGCTCGCCGCCCGGCAGCGCGGCGAGCCGCCCGCCCGCCTTCTGCGTCGCGCGCACGATGACGGCATGGGTCTCGGGACTGCCGTAGGAAGGCAGGTAGATCGCGGGCCCCTCGAGCGCCTGCCGGCCGCGTTCCGCGGGTGACTGCCAGCTCGCGCGCCCGCCCGCGATCGAGAAGCGCTCGTCGAGCGCGGCGCCGTAGGTCGTCCGGCCGGTCTGCCGGTAGCTGCGGAACGAGCCGTCCGGCAGCAGCCGCATGTCCTCCTCGATGTCCGGACCGCGGCCGTTGTCGCGGTACGAATAGGTCACGCGGACGCGGCCGTCGTCCTGGACGACGGTCTGCTGCGCGCCTGACTTCTTGCCGAAGTGCAGGATGTCGTAGTCGAGCGTCGTGTCCGCGTGAGCGGCGAGCGCGAAGGCGAGGGCGGCGGCGGTCAGCAGTCGTTTCATGGAAGGGTCTCTTGTCCGGTGAGCTGCCAGTGGATCATGGACACCGGGATCATGCCGGCGCCGTTGACTTCGTCGAAAAAGCGGTACAGCGAGAAGTCCGCGCCGAGCTGGTGCGCGCGGATGCGGATCAGCTCGTCGAGCAGGTGCTTGCCGGTGACGTAGCTCGTGCCGTAACCGGGCTGCCTCAGGTACAGCTGCTGCTCGAAGCCCAGCAGGTCGAGGTGCGGGCTCATCCAGCCGCGCGGCGTCCACTCCACCTGGAAGGCCTTCGCCTTCGCGATGTCGAACTGGTTGTCGTGCGCGAGCAGCGACGCCAGGCCGCGCGCGGCGCGCTGCGCCAGCATGATCCAGACGACCTCCCGGGCGCGCGGCTGGTCGTCGAACAGCCCCGCGTTGAGCATGAGCTCCTCCATGGCGGTCGCCATGCCTTCGGCGCGGCTGTCCCAGATGTTGTAGAGGAGGGGGCCGCGCCGGATCGGGCTCGGGTGCGGCTCGTCGCGCATCCGCGCCAGGTCCCACCAGTGGTAGAAGTGCGTGTAGAGCGTGAGCGGCTCGTAGTGCGTCGCGATCGCGAAGAAGTTGCGCGAGTCGGGCGGCACGTACTCGCCGAGCTTCGCGCGCAGTGCCGGGTCCATGTTGTCGCGCATCGGGTAGAGCCTGCGGTCGCGCAGGAACGCGAGGAAGCGCGTCACGGCCTCGTTCGCGCGGCGCTGGTACTCCTCGGGCGTCTGGATCACCGGCATGGCGGGCAGGCCTTGGTTGCGTTCTTCCTCCGCCTTGAGGGACGCATGCGTGCGGGCGAGCTCGCGCCTCAGCAGCTCCACCTCCTGCTCCCAGGTCATCGGCACGAGGTGCACGTTCTGCAGGCTCCAGGTGTAGTGCTCGCGGCCGATGCCCGAGGGACCGTCCTTCTTCGGCGCCTCTGCGTCCAGCCAGTCGGCGAACCGCACGGTCGACTCGCGCGCCGCGGCGATCGCCCGCCGGAGCCGCGGGCCGCTGCCCTCGGTGCGTTTCGCCAGCGCGTCCAGCGAGTCGACCTGCTTGCGGATGGTGCCCGCGCCCGTGACCCACAGGTCGCGCGCATTGCCGGTGAGGTTCTCCCGGGCCTGCTCGTTGAGCGGCGGGATGACGTCCAGGGCCGAGGCGAGCTTCGCCTCCGACTCGCGGGAGAGCGGGAACTCCCAGGTCCACACGTCGATGATTGCGTGATGCTCGCTGCCCTCGTGGGCGGGCGTGTCGCTCTGTTCGTCCCAGATCGTCTGGTAGAAGGCCGGGTCGCGCGCCCAGGGCTGCAGCACGCGCACGTAGAAATCGAAGCCGTTCATCTCGGCGCCGACCAGCCGGTGATCGACCCGCGCCTCGACCGGCCAGCCGGAGGTGTCGATGGCCGCAAGGCGTGCCTGCCACGCGGGAAGTTCCGCATGCCGTCGGGCGAACGTCGCCGCCGTGTAGTCCGGGACGCCGTCGCGGAACGGGGGCCGCTCGAAAGCGCGCCATTCCTCGAACAGTCGGACCAGCGCATCGTAACCGGCGGGTGCGGGTGCCTCGGCGGTCGCCCCGGTGGCGAGCAGCGCGAGGGTGAGGGCGGCCAGCGTATTTTTCATATCTCCCCCTGTGATGGGCGATTCTAGTTGCCGGTTGAATTTTCGGGCAAATGGGAGTATTCCGGAGCCCTTCTTCGGGTCGGGGAGGCCGCATGAACCGCAATCTGCTGATCGCCGTCGTGGTCGTCGTCGTCGCGGCCGGCGGATACTACCTCTACCAGCGTTCCGCCGAGCCGCCGCTGCCGGACCTCGCCCCGGTGGGCGCCAACCTGATCGAGGGCCTCGGCGACTACAGCATGCCCGTCACGGCGAAGAACGCCGAGGTGCAGCGCTGGTTCGACCAGGGCCTGGCGATGACCTACGGTTTCAATCACGACGCCGCCGAGCGCTCGTTCCTGAAGGCGGCCGAGATCGACCCCGATTGCGCGATGTGCTGGTGGGGCGCCGCGCTGGTGCTCGGGCCGCACGTCAATTCGGGCATGGAACCGGCCAACAACCCCAGGGCCTGGGACCGGCTGCAGCGGGCGCAACGCGCGGCCTCGGGCGCGTCGGAGAAGGAGCAGGCGTTCATCACCGCGCTCGCCGCCCGATACGCCGAGAACCCCCCGGAGGATCGTCGTCCGCTCGACGAGGCCTATGCCGCGGCCATGGGCGAGCTGGCGGCGAAGTATCCGGATGATCTCGACGCCGCGACGCTGCACGCGGAAGCGATGATGGACCTGCAGCCCTGGGATTACTGGGACGAGGCCGGCCAGCCGAAAGGGCACACTGCCGCCGTCGTCTCGACGCTCGAGTCCGTGATCGCCCGCAATCCCGAGCATGCCGGCGCGCTGCACCTGTACGTGCACGCCGTGGAGGCCTCGCCCGACCCGTCGAAGGGCGTCGCGGCGGCCGACACGCTGCGCGAGCTGCTGCCGGGCTCCGGCCACCTCGTGCACATGCCGGCGCACATCTACGCGCGCGTCGGCCGCTGGCACGATGCGGTGGTGGCCAACCAGAAGGCGATCGTTGCCGACGACAGCTACCTCGCGATCTGCAAGCCCGGCCCCGGCGTGTACCCGCTCGGCTACGTGCCGCACAACCACCATTTCCTCTGGTTCGCGGCGACCATGGAAGGCGCGAGCGAGATCGCGAAGTCCGCCGCCGCGCACACGGGCGAGCGCACCAGCGACCCACAGCTCATGCGGACGCCGGGTTTCGAGGCGATGCAGAACTTTGCGCTGACGCCGCTGTTCGCCGCCGTCCGCTTCGGGCGCTGGGACGAGGTCGCGGCGATGCCGAAGCCGGCCGACGACGTGCCCTACATGCAGGCGATGTGGAACTACGCCCAGGCGATGGCGGCCGTCGGCCAGGGTCGGCTCGACGACGCGAAGACGTTCCACGCGGCGCTCGTGCCCGCCGCATCGGACCCGGCGATCGAGAAGATGCTGGCCTGGGACCGGTACTCGCTGATCGGCGGCGTGCAGATCGCGGAGCGATTCGTCGCCGCACAGATCGCGCGTGCGGAAAAGAAGCACGACGAGGCGATCGCTGCGCTCAACACGGCCGTGACGATCGAGGACACGCTGCCCTATGACGAGCCGCCGGGCTGGAACTGGCCGTCGCGGCTGGCGCTCGGCAGCGTGCTGCTCGAGGCCGGCAAGCCGGCGGACGCCGAGCAGGTGTTCCGCGACGAGCTGACGCGCAACCCCGAGAACGGCTGGTCGCTGCACGGGCTGGCGCGGGCGCTGAAGGCCCAGGGCAAGAATGACGAGTCGCAGGCGGTCGCGGAGCGCTTCGCGAAGGCCTGGGCCAACGCCGACATCGACCTCGGGACGATCTGACCTAGCGGCGCGGCAGGCCGGTCAGGTCGGCCGCGAGCGCCTCCAGCGCATGAGGCGCCGAGAAGTAGCCCGCCAGGCGGGCCTCGGGGTCGATCAGCACGAACGCCGTCGAGTGGTCGACGGTGTATTCGTCGCCGACGCCCGGGTTCACGACCTGGGCGAGGCCGAGTCCCGCAGTGAACCGGTCGACGTCCACGCGCGCGCCGGTCGCCCCGCGCAGTCCGGGGTCGAAGTGCGCGAGGTAGCGCCGGATCACCTCGGGCGAGTCGCGCTCCGGGTCCACGCTGACGAACAGGAACTGCAGGTCTGCGCGGTCGAGGCGCCGGCGGAGCTCGGCCATCGACGCGACCGTCAGCGGGCAGACGTCGGGGCAGTGCGTGAACCCGGTGAAAAGCAGCGTCCAGCGTCCCTCGAGGTCATCGCGCCGGAAGGGCTGCCCGTCCTGGCCGGTGAGGCTGAAGTCGGCGATCGGCGCCGGAACCGGCAAGGCGGTGCCCGACCGCAGCGTGGGCGGCGCGGCCGCACGCTCGCGCAGCGCGAACCCGGCGCCGACCGCCACTGCGGCAAGGATCGCGATCGCGACGGGCGCATGACGCATCCGCGGTACGCCGGGCTCAGGCGCGCGAGCCGCCGTTCCAGCCGAGCAGGTTCAGGAACTCGCGCCGGGTCTTCGGCCCGCGCGTCCGGAAGTGCGGCTGCGGCTGCTCCCGGTAGGCGAGCCGCTCGCCCGCGACTGCGTCGCGCCGCGCGCGCAGCTTCATTTCTTCCGCGGAGATACCGTAGGGACGCATGGCATTCAGGCCGAATATCTTCGCGCGCAGCGCGGGCGTGATCTCCGGATATCCGTAACGGTCGCGGAACTCCGGCGCGATCTGGAAGGCGCGGAAAGCCTGGATCTGGTCCTGCGGCGAGCCGTACCAGATCGAGTCCGTGCCCCACAGCACGTTGTCCGGCCCGCAGTGCTTCAGCAGCTTGCCGAGCGCGTGCGCGGCCTGCGAGGGATCGCGCATCAGGAACCGCCAGGTGCTGCCGAGCTCGGCGTAGACATTGGAGCCCGGCCCGATGCCGCTCTCCTCGAGCGAGCGGATCAGCGTGTCGATGCCGTCGCCGCCCGCGTTCTCGCCGTAGGCCTTTTCCTCGACCTCGGTGACGAAGCCCGAGTGGTAGACGAGGAAGCTGACGTCGGGAAAGCGCTTCGCGATCGGCCCGATGTCGCGGCACTGGCTGTGCTCGTAGGACTTCGGTCCGAAGGGCAGTCCCTTGTGCACGCAGATCACCTTCACGCCGAGCCTGCGCGCCTCCTCGACGAAGCGGATGCCGGTCTCGTCGTCGAGGAAGAAGCCGTTGCCGTCCGGCCCCCACTGCGTGTAGGTCTTCCAGGCGCAGACGCCGAACTGATCGCGGAGCCGCGGCATGTCCTCGAGGTCGCCGGGCTGGTTCGGGTTCACGCGGCCGTGGATCATCAGGCGGTGGTTGCCTTCCAGGCGGTCGACGATCCGGCGCACGTTGTCGGCGGACTCGATCTCGAGGGGCGAGGCGTCGCGCCGCGAGGGCACGAAGGACAGCACCATCATGTCCGTGTCGCTGTCGAGGAAGACGTCCTTCACGAACTCTTCCGAGGTCAGGCAGGCGAGGTGGCTGCGCGGCGTCTTGCCGTCGGCGAGCGCGCAGCCCGCCTTGGGCGACCACGAGAACGCGGATTCGGGCGCGACCTTGAGCCAGGCCTCCGTGGGATCCACGTAGTGCCCCTGCACGTCGAAAATGAACTCGCCGGTCTCGAGCGCCGCCGCCGCCGCGGGCTCGGTCGCCGCGACGGCCGGCAGGTCGAAGAAGCCGCCGGTCCGGCCCGCCGCGGCGTTCGCCGCGTTGAATGCGAGCAGCGTGCTGGCGGCGCCGCACGACGACAGCAGGAACTCGCGCCGGCCGAGGCCGAGGCGCCGCGCGTTCGTGCTCGCCGCCTCCTGCGCCAGCGCGTTCGCCTGCCGGTTCGCCCGCGACAGCGGCACCGGCATGAACTCGCCGTTGCTGGTCGAGTCGAGCTTGATGGGGAGCCGCAGGCCGTCCGGGTCGAAGCGATCGTGCGGCTTTCCCATCAGAGTGCCCCCGGGTCCCCGTGCACGGGCTTGCCCTCGAACAGGGTCAGCAGCACCTTCGTGTCGGAGATGTCCGTGGCCGGGATGTCGAACAGGTTGCGGTCGAGCACGGCCAGGTTCGCGAGCTTGCCGACCTCGAGCGAGCCCGTGTTCCGCTCGTCGCGGTTCGTGTAGGCCGCATTGATCGTGAACGCGGCCAGCGCCTCGGGCAGGCCTATGCGCTCATCCGGCATGAAAGGCGTCGTCGGCGCGCTGGTCGCTTCCATGCGCGTGATGGCGGTCTCCATTTCCTCGAACGGGTTCGCGCTCGATACCGACCAGTCGCTGCCGAAAGCGACCACGGCACCGATCCTCTCCATGCTCGCGATCGGGTACATGTAGGTCGCGGCCTGCTTGCTGATGAAGGGCAGCGTCAGGTCATTGACGTAGTCGTCGGCCATGGCCCACAGCGGCTGGAAGTTCGCGACCACGCCGAGCTGGCGGAAGCGCGGCTGGTCGTCCGGGTGGATCAGCTGGATGTGCGAGATATGGTGCCGGTGCCCGAGGTCGCCGTTTGCCGTGCGCGCGGCCTCGACCGCGTCCAGCGCCTGGCGCACGGCGCCGTCGCCGATCGCATGGAAGTGCACCTGGAACCCGTCGGCGTCGAGCTGCGTCACCGCCTGCTTCAGCAGCTCCGGCTCGACCATCGGGATGCCTCGCACGTCGGTCTTGCCCTTGAGCCGGTAGGGCTCGAGGACGACGCCGGTGTAGTTCTCGAGCACGCCGTCCTGCATGATCTTGACGGTGCCCGCGTCCACGCGGCCTTTCGTGTACTCGCTGCGCAGGCGCTTGATGTCCTCGATCTGCTCGAGGCCCGGCTCGCGCTCCCACCAGATGGAGCCGACGACGTGCAGCGTGAGTTCGCCGGCCGCGTCCAGCCGGTGGTAGGTCTTGAGGTCGTCCTCGTTGACCGAGGCGTCCTGGATGCCGGTGATGCCGTAGCCGTTCAGCATCTTGACCGCGTAGCGCAGGCCGTCGTCGCGGACCTGGTCGCTGTTCGGCGGCGCCTTGTCGGCCACGAGGCTGCTCGCGCCCTCCTGCAGGCTGCCCGACGGCTCGCCCGTCTTCGGGTCGCGGTCGATGCGTCCGTCCGCCGGGTCCGGCGTGTCCTTGGTGATGCCGGCGACCTCGAGCGCCTTGCTGTTGACCCAGGTCGTGTGCCCGTCGCGGCTCCACAGGATGACCGGCCGATCCGGCACGACCGCGTCGATCAGCTCCTTGCGCGCGAGCGCGCCGGGCCCGAAGGACGCCATCGACCAGCCGCCGCCCTTGATCCAGGGCTCTTCCGGATGCTCGTCGGCGTACTTCTTGATGACCGCGAGGTACTCCTCGACGGTGGTCGCGGCGTTCAGGTCGCAGCCGTTCGCCTCGATGCCGCCCGAGATCGGGTGGATGTGCACGTCCTGGAATCCGGGAACGACCATGCGGCCCTTCAGGTCGACGACCTGGGTCTGGGGGCCGATCCAGTCCTTCGCGCCCGCGTCGGTGCCCACGTAGACGATGCGACCGTCGTCGATCGCGACGGTTTCGGCCCAGCTGCGGGCGCCGTCCACCGTGTAGATTGCGCCGTTCCTGAGCGCGAGGTCGGCGACGGCGGATTTCTGGGCGTCGCCCGGGTCCTTGCCGTCCCGCGCGCAGCCGGCGGCCACCGCGGCGGCCAGCAGGATTCCGATCGTGTGCTTCGTCATTGATGGTCCCTAGGTATGGTTTCGTTCCAGGTCTTCTCGCGCACCGGCTTGCCGTTCTCGGTCAGCCGCCGGCGGTAAGTGTAGAAGAAATTGTCGCGGTCGCTGCGAAACGTCAACTCCGCGTCCCAGACCAGGCGGCGGCCGGGCAGCTCGACCTCCAGCCGGTGCGTGCCCGTCACGGCGGCATCGGCCGGCGCGTGGTCGTTGATCTCGTAGCGGATGGTCTCGAAGCTGCGTTCGGTGCCCCACGGATACCGCGTCCCGGAGCCGTTGGTCGCCTTGGCGACGACGGTCCCGGTCGCGGGATTGCGGTCCACGGAGGAGATTTCGCCGTACCCCGAGGTCGTGCCCGACTCGAGCGACTCGACGCCCGCGAACTCCGGGTCGTCCCGCGACGGCGGCAGGAAGTCAGGCACGGGCCGCTGCTCGAACGGCACCACCGGCAGGGTCAGGCGCGAGGATTCGAGTTTCAGGGCCGTCGTCATCGGGAACGGGGTCGGCCAGAGCATCGGCCACATCGCGTTGTTGACCGCGAGCCGGATCCGGTGGCCCTTCGGGAACACCCAGGACGTGAAGTGCATCTCGACGTCGAGTTCGAAAGGCTCGCCGGGGACGATCGACTTCGGGTCGCGCGCCGATTCGCGATGGGTGCCGTTCATGGCCGCGCCCGTCACCTGCGTCACGCTGCCGTCCGGCGCGACGTCCGAGAGCCGCGCGATCCAGTTCGCGCGCGTGGCATCGGCGGCGACCGTCAGCAGGGCGCGCGGGAAGCCGAGGATCTCGAGGTCCTCCTCGAGCGGCGCGCTGTCGTAGACCAGGCTGAAGGCGTCGGTGCCGCGCTGGTCATGGGCGACGTCGCCCCACCACATGACCGGCCCGCCGGCCTCGAATCCCGAGGAGGGCACGTAACGGAGCTGGTGCGTCGTCGCCGGCGGCGCGACGGCGTCGAGCGTGTGGTCCGGCTGCGGATACAGGACGCGATCGCGGATCCGGGCGACCGGCCAGCCTTCCTCCCAGCGCCACCGGCCCGGCGCATGCTCGAGGTGCGGGCCCGGCGGATGCCAGTCGCGCACGAACACGGCGAAGCGCGGCTCGTCCATGATTCCCGTGTCCTCGCCCTTCAGCCAGTGGTCGAACCAGCGGATGGCCTCGTGCCGCCATTCCATGCCGGGGCCCGGGTAGGGCTGGTGCGGCCAGGTGTGGTGCCAGGCGCCCACCATGCCCTTCACCGGCGCGTTCTTCACCTGCTGCAGCATGCGCGCGACGCTGTCGCGGTAGCCGTCGTACCAGCCGCCGATGTGGAAGGTGGGGATGCGGATCTCGTCGTAACGGCCGCGCAGCGAGGCGCGGTCCCAGTACGGCCCGTCGCGCTGCTGGCGCTTGTGCGAAAGCGTCCACGGCTCGACGTCGAAGCGGTTGCGGAAATTGTCGTCGTCCACGCGATAGTCCGGTGCGCCGGGACGCGCGTTGTCGAGATCCATGCTCATCTCCCAGGAGTCGAGGTGCATGATCCCGTCCATGTAATGCACGTCGTCCTGGTAGAGATCCTCGGTGGCGTCGATCGCGATGATCGCCTTCAGCGCGGGCACGTCGCGTGCCGCCATCTGGATCGAGTTGAAGCCGCCCCAGGAGATGCCGAACATGCCGACGTTGCCATTTGACCAGGGCTGCTTCGACAGCCAGTCGATGACCACGTCCCCGTCCGCATGCTCGACGTCGGAATACTCGTACGGGACGATGCGGCCCTCGCTGTTGCCGGTGCCGCGGATGTCGACCGCCGCGACCACATAGCCGCGCTTCACGAAGTACGAGTACAGCGGCCAGTTGCGGCTGCGGGCTTCGTGCTTGCGGTAGGGCAGGTACTCGAGCAGCACCGGGAATCTCTCGCCCGCCCGGCCGCCGGTCGGCTGGTACAGGTCCGCCGACAGCCGGACGCCGTCCGGCAGGGTGATCCAGGCCGTCTGGAGCTCCAGGCCGTAAGAGGCCGGTTTCTCCGTGGCCGCCTCAGCCGGCGTGGAGATCATCATTAAAAACAACAGGTTAGGGAATACTAAACTACGATTCAGTAAACTAAACATTCGTTGAGTCATTCCGTGCCCGCGGGATAGAATGTGTGGCGTTCCGACAGGAGGCTAGCATGGCTGCGAATCTCGAACCCAGCACCGACGTTCGCCCGACAGGCTCGAAACTCGACCTGATCCAGGCGACCGTCGCCGCGATTTCCCGGCACGGCCTGTCCGAACTGACGTCCGCGAAGATCGCGGCCATCGCCGGTCACACGGCCGCGTCCGTCAACTTCCACTTCGGCAGCAAGGAAGCCCTGCTGCTCGCGACGCTGCGGGAAGTTTCCGAAGAATTCGCGGTCGCCATGGCGCGGGAGCTGGAGGAGGCGGGCGGGGACGACCTGCGCGGGCTGCTCGGCATCATCGACGCAAGCCTGGGGCGTGGCCTGGCCGATACGCACCGCATCGCCGTCTGGTATGCGTTCCTCTCGGAGTCCAAGGCGCGCAGCGACTACCAGCGCATCTGCGGCGAGCGCGATGCGGCCTGGAGCCGGATGGTCATAGACCTCTGCAAGCGCCTCATCGCCGCGCGGGGCCTCGCTTCGCCCTGGCCGGACGCCGAGGCGGTCGCCCACGGCCTCATGGGCCTCGTCGACCAGCAGTGGCAGTGCATCCTGTTCGAGGGCGACGCCTTCGACCGCGAGGCGGCGCGCCATCAGTGCCGCGCCTATCTCTGCAGCGTTTTCCCCTGGCTCGCGCCCCGCATCGAGACGCTGGCGCCGGCGCGGCCGAAGCCGGCGACGCCCGCAGCGGCGGGCGATCCCGCCATCACGTTGACGCTGCCGGCCTGGATCTACCACAGCGACGAATTCCACGAGCTCGAGCGGGAGCAGCTGTTCCTGTCGAGCTGGCAGATCGTCGGTCATCAGAGCGAGATTCCGGAGGCGGGCGACTACCGGACTTTCGAGTTCTTCGGTCGCCGCGGCTTCGTGGTACGCGGCAAGGACGGCGTGATCCGCGCCTTTCACAACGTCTGCGCCCATCGCGCCCACGCCATCGTTGCGGGCGACAGCGGCCGCTGCGCAACGCACCTGACCTGCAGCTACCACGGCTGGACCTACCACCTGGACGGCCGCAACCGCAGCGTCAGCGCCGCGGACACGTTTCCGAAGTTCGACCGCACGCAGTACGGCCTGAAGCCCATCGAGCTCGAGAACTTCATGGGTTTCCTGTTCATCCGCTTCCGGGGCGGCGAGCCGTCGGTCGCCGAGCGCATGGCGCCGCATGCCGCGGAACTCTCGCGCTACAGGCTGGATGAAATGGTCCCGCTCGATGAGCCCTGGACCCGCGACCTGCCGATCGACTGGAAGAACGTCATCGAGAATTACGTCGAGGATTACCATTTCCCGATGGGCCATCCCGGCCTGTCGGCGCTGATGGAGGCCGAGTACGACCGCGAGAGCTTCCCGGGCGGCACGATGCGCCTGTCCCACCGCATGCGGGAGAGGCCGCTGCGCTCCTGGAGTGCCGAGCGCTACGCGAAGCTCCTGCCGGTGATCGAGCACCTGCCGGAGGACATGCGCCGGCGCTGGACCTACTTCGGCCTGTACCCGAACGTGTTCTTCGACGTGTATCCGGAGTGGATGGGCTACTTCCACGTGCTGCCGCTCGGCGCGGGCCGCACGTTGATCCGGACGCGCTCGTTCGGCTTCAGGGACGACCGGCGCGAGATGAAGGCGGCGCGCTGGCTGTGCTCGCGGCTCAATTCGCGCGTCCAGGCCGAAGACGAAATGCTGACCGAGTCCGTGCAGCGCGGCCTCGCGTCGGGCGCCTACACGCAGGGCATCCTGTCGTCGAAGGAAGTCGTGCTCGCGGGGTTCCAGGACTGGATCCGCGAGCGGCTGCCGGTCACGCGGCTGGGCGAGGCGCCGGCGAAGGGCACGGTGGCGGAGCGAAACGCGGCGCTGGGGGGCTGAAGAGAGGCCTTACGGCTGCACACGGCGCGCGTAAGAGCGCATGTCGGCCCAATCCAGCTCGAAGCGGTCGCGCGGGCCGTCGACGGGCACGCGCAGCCGGAACGTGGCCGGCAGCTCCTCGGCGATGAACTCGCCTGGCCCGGCAGGCACGAAGCGGAACTTGCCGATGAGGTCGATTTCCACCTGCAGGTTTTCGCCCTCGGGGGTGACGGCATAGCGGAACAGGCCGTCCTCGAAGTTTCCGTCGAGCGTCGTGCCCGCGGTGCGCGTCCGCTGCGGGACTTCGCTGCCGATGAGCGCCGGCATGAGCTCCGTGAGCCACACATACCCCCGCGCCGTCAGGATGACGATGCTGAGATCCTGGTCGGGCAGGTAGGCGATCTGGCTGCTGTGGCTGTCGACGTTGCCGCCGAACCAGATCATTTCGCGACCGAGGAACTCACGAGTCGAGATGCCGAAGCCCTGGGGCACACGTGTGCCGTCCGCGAGCACGGTTTCCTGCGCGAGTCGCGACCAGCGCGCATCGCGCGCGGCGAAGGCAACGCGGATCCACTTCGTCAGTGATTGCGCGTCGGCGCACAGGCCGCCGTCGCCGACGTAGGCGGCGGCGCTCGCGTCGAGCGGCGTGGGCTTCCCGTCGACGTTGACGCCCGGCACGTACCGAGTGGCCGGCAGGCGATGGCAGGCGACGACCCCGTCGATGCCTGCCGGGCGCAGCACGCGGTCCGCGAGCACGTCGTCGAACGGCTGGCCAGCCACGCGCTCGGCGATCAGCGCGAGCGCCTTGTAGTTGGTGTTGCTGTAGGCCCAGCGCGTACCGGGCGCGAATCGCCGTGGCTCTGCGGCCGCCAGCGCGACGTAGGCGGCGATCGGCGTCGCGGGATCGTCCCCCAGCGGCCGGTAGCCGTCCAGCCAGAGGTGATCCGCAAGGCCGGAGGTTTGCGCGAGAAGGTGCGTGACGCGCAGGTCGGGTTCGTCCGCGAACCAATCGGGCAGGTACTCGCCGACCGGCGCCTCCAGGCGCAGCTTGCCTTCGTCGGCCAGCGCGAGGATCGCGGCTGCGGTGAACTGCTTGGAGATGGAGCCGACCGGGAAGATCGACGCTGCGTCGGGCGCGGCGCCTGCCGACGCGTAGCCGCGCTGCAGGATGACCTGGTCGCCGCGCAGGAGCGTCACGTGTGCGGCAGGGATCTCCTGTTGCGCCAGGAATTCGCGAATGGCTGCATCGGCAGCTTCGGGATGCACCTGCGCCCGCGCGGACAGCGCGCAGCAGCAGGCCAGCAAGACGCAGGTGGCGATCGGCCGGATCATGGTCAAAGGGTGTCTCCCCATCGTGGCCAGGTACCTTCAGTGCCGGTCCAGGTGGCTCATCAGCGTGTGCCACTCGAGGACTTCCCGCAGCAGCGCCCGCTCGGCATGCCGCACCAGGTGCTCGAGGCTGCGCCAGCTGTGCGTCACCCCAGCCTGGCGCCGGGCGGCTTCCAGCAGCACGCACATCTCGCGATACCGCGCGACGCGCCGGTGCAGGTCGTTGATCGAGACCAGGCCGATGAAAGCAGCCGCCACGACGGGCAGCGCGATTGGCAGGAACTCGAATACCACGGACTCGACGAGCGGCGGGGCGGCCGGAAGCCCGAGTGCCCCGTGCAGTGCATAGGCCGCCAGGCAGAAGATGGCGAGCACCGTCGCGGAGGCGAACCCGAAGCGCAGGCGCTGCAGCAGCGGCTCCGCACGGTCGAGCCGGTGCCGGTAATACCGCAGCTGGTCCTCGAGCCGCTCCACCCGGTACTGCTGGCGGAAGGTGTCGAGGTTGGCGCGCCGTTCGGGCGCGCCACGCCGGTGCAGCATGTGCAGCGAGCGGATGAGCTGCCGGGAATCGGGGAGATCGAGATCCTCGAACAGCGCTGTGCGTCGCGGCATGCCCCAGGTCGCGAGCGCCGCACGGCAGATCTCGGCCGCGAGGCGGCAGCGGACCCAGTTCCGCTGTGCACGGTAATGGCGGATCGCGAGCGCGGCGGCCAGCGCACCCAGAACGAGCAGCAGCTTGGCCCAGGGCAGGGCCGGCGAATGCCAGCCGAAGGCGAGTCCCGCCGTCGCGATCAGGGTCGCTGCGACATGCAGCAGCACGGTCGAAGCGGTCAGCAGCCGGAACTGCGGCGCGCTGCGATTGGCGGCAGCGTCGGCCTTGCGGTACATCCGCAGGACCGCGTCGCGGGCTCCGCCGGCGCCGGGGTCCTCGCCACCGGCATCCGGCAGCCCGTTCAGGAATGCGAGTTCCGTGTCGACCGCCTGGAAGCGTTCCATGTTCTCGCGCCGGACCTCGCCCGTCTCGGGATCGACGACGACGAGGGGCTTCGCGAGTTCGCGCGCGTACGCGACCATCTCGGCCGTCCCTCCGCGCCCGCGCGCCGGCTCGCCGTCCCAGAGCGCCACCAGCACGTCACAGGCGTTGACCGTTTCGATGCCGCAGTCGAGATAGGCTTCTTCCCGGGAGACTTCCCCTGCGACCACGGCGACCGACTCGGCCGACGCCAGGAGTTCCTCCGCGTGGCGCCAGGTGTCCTCGTCGAAATCGTCCCGGAAATCCGTTGCCGGCATGGGCAAGAGCGCGTGCCAGGCCATGCCGCGCTGGAGCACGGCCCGGGCAAACCCGAGGTCGCTGCCCGCAGCCGCCGAAGAGACCCCGATCCATTCGCCCGGCGCCAGGGTCTGCAGTCCCGACAGCGCGGCGTCGATGTGCGCTCCCGCCGCCGCGGCATCGCGCAGCTGGCGATGCCCCGTGAAGCCGACGACGTGGAACTGCGGAAGTGCTGCGGAAACCGCCATGGGTACCGCCATTCTAGACTCCCTGGCGTACGGACCGGGATCACACCGCCCGCAAGTACCACTCGTAATCGCGGTCGCTGATCTCCGAGTGGAAGCGCTCTTCCTCCTCGCGCCGGCAGGTCGCGTACAGCCGGTGGTACTTCTCGCCCAGGTACTTCGGCAGGATCTTGCCGGCCTCGAACGCATCCAGCGCCGCCGGCCAGCGGATCGGCAGTTCGATCTTCTCGTCGATGATCGACTCCTGCGCGACCATCGGCCCCGGCTCGACCTTGTGGGTGATGCCGTGGTGGATGCCCGCGAGGATCGCCGCGATCACGAGGTAGGGGTTGCCGTCCGCGCCGCCCGGGCGGTGCTCGACGCGCGCGTCCTCCGGCTTCGACATCGGGATGCGCAGCGCGACGCCGCGGTGGTTGCGGCCCCAGTTCGGCGCGAGCGGCACGAACACGCCCGGCCGGTAGCGCCGGTAGGAGTTGGCGGTGGGCGCGAAGATCGCCATGGACTCCGGCATCGCCTTCGCGAGCCCGCCGATGGCGTGGCGCAGCGTGTCCGAGAACGGGCCGTCCTTGCTCGTGCCGGCGAAGATGTTCCTGCCGGCGGCATCCGCCAGGCTGACGTGCACGTGCAGGCTGCAGCCCGCCCACTCGGCAAAGGGCTTGGCCATGAAGCTCGCCGCCATGCCGTGCTTGCGGGCGACGGCCTTGACGGCGCGCTTGAGCAGCACGCCGTGGTCGGCCGCGAGCTCAGCGTTCGCGACGTGGTGCAGGTTGACCTCGAACTGGCCGGGGGAGAATTCCTTCAGCGTCGCGCCGGCGGGGAGGTTCTGCGCCTTGCAGGTCTCGAACAGGTCGGCGAGGAAGGGGTCGACGTCCTCGACGTCCTCCATGCTGCCGTACTGCGGGCCGGTCTGCGTCCGGCGCGTGCCGGGGATGCGGCCGACGCGCGGGGTCGGCACCTCCGTACCGGCGTCGATCAGGTAGAACTCGAGCTCGGTCGCGCACACGGCGGTGAGCCCCATGTCCTGCAGCGGCTTCATCGCATGGCGCAGCACCTGGCGCGGGTCGGCCATGAACGGGCCGCCCTTCGAGTCGTCCATGGCCAGCAGCACCTGCGCGGTCGGCACGTGCGCCCAGGGCACGGGCGCGAGCGAGCCCGGCACCGCGGTCGAGATCGCGTCGGGGTCCCCGTCGCGCCCGCCGTTGTCGATGCGGTCGAAAGTCATCCCCTTGGCGTCGAGCAGCACGGTCGCACCGCAGAAGTTGAGCCCGTCGCCGAAGGGCTTGGCGAACTCGTCGCAGCCGACGCGCTTGCCGCGCAGGACCCCCAGCATGTCGGGCTGCAGCAGCTCGAGCTGGCGCGTCTCGGGATGCCGCTCGAGGAATTTCGCGAGTTCCTCGGGCAGGCGTTTGTCCGGCTTGCTCATGCAGTCTTCCCCGCTCGCCAGGCGATTGCGGCCTTGGCGCCTTCTCGTTGGACGATCTCGTTGAACTCGCGCGACTCGGCAGTCTCGCTGGTCTCGATCTGGACGTCGATCTCGAGCGCCGCGCGGAGCGCCTGGCGCATGCCGCCGATGTCGAGGCTCCGGTTGATCGCGCGCTTGGTCAGGCGCACGGCCTGGGCGTCGTTGGCGGCGACGCGCTGCGCGAGCGAAATCGCCTCTTCGAGCAGCGTGGCCGCCGGCACCACGCGGTTGACGAGGCCCATGGCCTGCATCTCGGAGGCGCTCGCGCGGTCCTCGCCCGTCATCAGCAGGTACTTGGCCGCCTTGGGTCCCGCGAGCCAGGGCAGGAGGAGGGCGACGATGCCGCTGCCGAACTTCACCTCGGGTTCGCCGAAACGGCAGTCCTCGGCCGCGACCGTCAGGTCGCAGGCGACCGCGAGTTCCAGGCTGCTGCCGAGGCAGTAGCCGTGCACGGCGGCGACGGTCGGCTTCGGGGAGTCCCAGAAGCGCAGGATGATGCGGAAATCGTTCTCGAGCGCGCGCCGCACGTCCGCCGGGTCCGGCTTGCCGGCTGCGGGTCCGACGTCGAGGTCGAAACCCGCGGAGAAGGCGCGGCCCTTGCCGGCGACCACGATCGCGCGCACCGCATCGTCCGCCTCGGCGGCGTCGAGCGCGGCGTCGAGCGCGGCGATCATCGCCTCGTTGATCGCGTTGAGCTTGTCGGGGCGGTTGAGCGTCAGCAGCGCGACCGCGCCCCGCCTCTCCGACAGGACTAGATCTTGCGGCACATTCAGCCTTCCTTGAGCCGGAACCAGGCCGATTTCGACTGGGTGTAGCTCTTGAAGCTGTCGAGGCACTTGTCGCGCGCGTTGCCCGACTGCTTGTAGCCGCCGAAGGGCTGGGTCATGTCGCCCTCGTCGAAGCAGTTGACCCAGACGATGCCGGCCTCGATGCCGCGCACCAGGCGGAAGGCCGTGTCGAGGTCCCGCGTCCAGGCGGCCGAGGCGAGGCCGTAGATCGTGTCGTTGGCGATCCGGATCGCCTCGTCCACGCCGTTGAACTCGATGACGGACGCGACCGGGCCGAAAATCTCCTGCTGCGCGATCGACATGCTGTTCTTCACGCCGGTGAACAGGGTCGGATTGACGTAGGCGCCGTCCTTCAGCTTCGCCGGCACGTCGCCGCCGAACTCGAGCTTCGCGCCCTCCTTGCGGCCCCTGTCGATCATGCCGAGCACGCGCTTCTGGTCGCCGCGCGTGACGAGCGGACCCATGTTGGTCGACGGGTCGAGCGGGTCGCCGGGCTTGAACGCGTCCTGGCCGAGCTCGACGAAGCGCTCGACGAACTTCTTCCGGATCGAGCGGTCGACCAGCAGGCGCGAGCCCGCGTTGCAGACCTCGCCCATGTTCGAGTAGATGCCGCGGTAGGCGGCCGTCACCGCCCGGTCGAGGTCGTCGATGTCCGCCATGAAGATCTGCGGGGTCTTGCCGCCGCACTCCAGCGAGACCTGCTTCATGTTCGACTGGCCGGCGTACTGCAGGATCAGCTTGCCGACCGCGGTCGAGCCGGTGAAGGTGATCTTGCGGACATCGTCGTGCAGGGCGAGCGCCTTGCCCGCGACCTCGCCGAGGCCGTTGACGACGTTGAACACTCCCGGCGGGCCGCCGGCCTCCACGAACAGCTCCGCCAGGCGCAGGCAGCTGAGCGGCGCCTGCTCGGCCGGCTTGAGGACGACCGAATTGCCGGCCGCGAGCGCCGGCGCGATCTTCCAGGTAGCCATGAGCAGCGGGTAGTTCCAGGGCGAGATCGCGCCGACGACGCCGTAGGGCTCGCGCAGCACCATGTGCACGACGCCGGCCTCGGTGCTGGTGACCGCGCCATCCACCTTGTCGATGCACTCCGCCATGAAGCGGATCGTCTCGACGACCGCCGGGAGGTCGACGTTCACGACGTCGGCGATCGGCTTGCCCATGTCGAGCGTCTCGAGCACCGCGAGCGTCTCGGCGTGCTCGTCGACGAGCGCGGCAAAGCGGTACATGACCTCCATGCGCGCGCGCGGCGCCATCTTCGACCAGGCGCCCGACTTGAACGCCTTCCGGGCGGCGGCGACCGCGCGGTCGATGTCCTCGGCCGTGCCAGCCGAGACGACCGCGATCACCTGGCCGTTGGCGGGGTTGACGCTCTCGAATCGCCCGCCTTTCTTCGCGTCGACGAACTTCCCGTCGATGAAGAGCCGGGTCTCGGGCTTCTTCTGCGCCTTGTCGGCCACCGCCCGCCAGCGGGCGGCACTGTGCTTCGCGACTGCCTGGATGCTCATGGTGCTTGCCTCGTTCGTTCGGAATCTGGGGTTTCCGCCGCATGCGGCACGACCAGCGCGTCGACGATCGCGCAGCCGTCCGCGTGGACGATCACCGGGTTCAGGTCGATTTCGGAGAAATGGCTGCCGAGCGCGGCCACCAGCGCGGAGAAGCGCGCGGCGACGCGGCAGAATTCGTCGACCGCGAGCGGCCGCCGGTGGCGGCGGCTCGCGAGCAGCGGCGCGATCCGCAGGCGCCCGACCAGCCGCGCCGCCTCGGCGGCGTCGAAGGGCGGCAGCGCGTAGACCGCGTCCGCGAGCGCCTCCACGTGCACGCCGCCGGCGCCGATGAGGACCACCGGGCCGAACTGCGGGTCGTTCACCATGCCGAGCAGCATCTCGACCCCCTGCGCCGTGATCATCGGCGCCACCAGGGCGCGCGTGTCGATGCGCTTGGCGAGATCGCGGTAGGCGATGGAGACCGCCGATGCGTCGGCGAGCCCCAGGTGGATGCCCTGCCGGTCGCTCTTGTGGTCGAGTCCCCGTTTCGCGGTCTTGAGCACGACCGGAAAGCCGATGGCCTTCGCCGCGGCGAGCGCATCGGTTTCGCCCTCGACGATGCTGCCGGCGTTCGCCGGCAGGCCTGCGTCCCCGAGCAGGGTCAGGGCGTCGTTCTCGTCGAAGCGGCGCCGGTCGGCGAGTCTCGCGCGCATCTTCGCGAGGGCCGGTTCCGGGATGACCGGGGGCTCGCCGCGCGCGCGTGCCGCGAAGTCGCGGTGATCGAACAGGTGCCGGACCCCGCGCAGGAAGCTCTCGACCCCGTCGAGTACCGGGAAACCCTCGCGCGTCGCCTCGACGACCTGCGGGTCCGATCCGGTGCCCTGGCGGTTGGCGACCAGCACGGCCGGCTTGCCGGATGCCGCGTGCCCCGCCCGCAGGTAGTCGAGGTAGACGCCGTAGATCCCGCCGTCCGTCGCGCGGTCGTGGATCACGGCGCCGAGCGCCGCCTGCGGGTCGCCCATGAGCGTCGCGAAGCATTTCTGCATCGTCGCGTCGAAGTCGGGACCGCCCGTGCTCCAGGCGTCGAGCGGGTTGACCGCCGGCAGGCCCGGATCCAGCAGCGACTCGAGCTTCCGGGTCGAGGCGGGCGACAGCTGCGTGAGGGGCACGCGGTGGTCGTGGGCGAGGTCGATCACGAGCTGGCGCTCGCCCCCCGAGTCGTGGATCGAGACGAGCCCGCCGTCGCCGACGCGGTGCGGCTGGGCGAACAGGATCAGCGTCGTCGCGAGCTCGTCCATGTCGCGCGCGCGGTGCACGCCATGGCGGTCGAAGATCGCGTCATAGACGCCGTCCGACCCCGCGATCGCGCCGGAGTGCGACACCGTGAGCTTCGCCGACAGCTCGGTGCGCCCGACCTTGAGCGCGACGACGGGGATGCCGCGCTCGCGCGCCTTCGCCAGCGCGGCGACCAGGCCCGCGGGATTGCGTGCGGTCTCCATGAACAGGCCGACGGCGCGCGTGCCCGGCATCTCGATCGCGTAGTCGAGGTACTCGTCCATCGAGACGGCAAGTTCCTGCCCGGTCGAGACCACGAGGTTGAAGTCGATCCGCTCCTCGCAGTCCACGATGCCGCACATGCCGGAGCCGGAGTGGCTGATGTAGGCGACGTTGCCGCCGCGGCGGTGCGCGCGCGTGCGGAATCCGCAGCCCCAGATGCCGTCGGCGAAGTTGTAGAACCCCATGCCGTTCGCGCCGCAGACGATCAGGCCGGACTTGCGGATCCTCGCCAGCACCCGGTCGCGGAGCCTCGGGTCGGTGTCGTCCTCCAGCACCAGTGCCGACATGATCGTCGCCGCGCGCGCGCCGTGCGCGATCACCTCGTCGAGCGCCGCCTCGACCCGCGTGTCCGCGATCGCGAACACCACGTGCTCGACGGGCTCGGGCAGCGCCGACAGCGACGGGTAGCAGGCCACGCCGAGGACCGACTGGCGGCCGGGATTGATGGCGTAGAGGCCGCCCTCGTAGCCGCCCCTCAGCAGGTTCTCGATCGTGTGACGGCCGACGGTGCCCTCGCGCTCGCTGGCGCCGAGGACCGCGACGGACCGCGGCCGTAGCAGGGGGTCGAGCCGGTGGGCCATTGCCGCCCCGCGCGCGGGCGCGTCAGAAGTCCGGGGCCGGCGTGGCCCGCTTGCGCGGCGGATCCCAGAACGGCTGATCGGTCACGCGGCAGCGCGCCATGACCTTGTACCACTTCAGCTCGCGCTGGTAGTAGATCTCCGCATAGAGCTCGTCGCCGGGCCTGCCCCAGGGCATGTTCAGGGTCGCGTAGGCGATGTTCTTCTTCGCCGACGGCGACCACTCCGCCGAGGTCACCGTGCCGACGACGTTCTTGTCCTTGTCGTAGATGTAGGCCGAGCGCGCCGGCTTGTTGCCCTCGACGTCGAGTTTCACGAAGCGGTAGCGCGAGCCCCTCTTCTGCTCCTCGAGCAGCGCGCGGCGGCCGTTGAAGCAGGGTTTGTTGAAGTCGACCAGCCAGCCCAGGTCGAGTTCGAACGGCGAGCGCGACCGGTCGGTCATGATCGCCTGGTCGGCCGGGTGGAAGTCCACCTGGGCCGCAAGGTAGCCTGCCTCGATGCGCGCGACCTCGAGCGCGTGCGTGCCCATCGGCCGGATGCCGTGGATCTTGCCCTTGTCGAACAGCGCGTCCCACAGGTCGAGTGCGTGTTCCGGGTCGATCCAGAGTTCGTAGCCGAGGTCGCCGGTGAAGCCGGTGCGCGAGATGGTGAGCTCGGTGCCGGCGAACGGGTAGAAGCCGATCGCGAAGGGTTTCAGGTCCTGGACGCCCGTGCAGCCGATCGCCTTCAGCACCGCGCAGCTCGTCGGGCCCTGCAGCGCGAGGCCCGCGACGTCGTGCGTTTCCTCGACGATCGTCACGTCGAAGCCGAACGCGTTGCGCGTCAGCCAGTCGAGCTGGCGCTCCTGCGAGCACAGGCGGTAGACGCCCTCGCGCAGGTGGAAGATCGTGCCGTCGTCGATCACCTGGCCGTTGTCGTCGCACCAGATGCAGTAGCCGACCCGGCCCGGCTTGATCTTCGCGACGTCGCGCGTGACCAGCCGGTTCAGGAACGCGAGTGCGTCCGGGCCGGTGATCAGGTGCTTGGTCATCGGCGTCAGGTCGAAGACCGCGCAGGCGTTCCTGATCGCGGCGTACTCGAGCTGCTCGTCGAAGAACGCATCCGCGGTCGTGTAGTCCTTCCAGGCGTGCCACTGGTTCAGCGTGTTGAGCGCGGAGGTGCGCGGGTGGAAGGGTGTCTGCCAGACGGCCTTGCGGAAATGCTCCTTGCGGCCCATCTCGTCCTTGATGCTCATGCTGCACGCTCCGTGGCGAGCACCGCGTTCGCCGCGTTGCGCCCCGCCGATCCCATGACGCCGCCGCCCGGGTGGCAGCCGGCGCCGCAGAGGTAGAGGCCGCCGACCGGCATCGCGTACTGCGCCGCGCCCGGCACCGGGCGCATCATCATGAACTGGTCGAGCGCCAGCTCGCCGTGGTGCCAGTGGCCGCCCGAGATGCGGAACTCGCGCTCGATGTCGGCGGGCAGCAGCAGCTCGGAGGCGACGACCTGGCGGCGCAGTCCCGGCGCGTGGCGGTCGAGCGCGGCCAGCGAGCGGTCCAGAAGCTCGCGCCGCGCGGCGTCGCCGCTGGCACGCTCGTCGAAGGGCGCGTAGAGGACGACGGCGGACAGCACGTGCTTGCCCGGCGGGGCCAGCGACTTGTCGTGCAGCGACGGGATCGTGACCTCGAGCGCCGGCTCCGGCGAGCACTGGCCGTACTTCGCCGCGTCGAAGGCGTGCTCGAGGTAGACGAGGTCGGGCGAGATCACGAGCCGCTCGCCCGCGAGCTCGGACGACAGCCGCGTGAAGGAGGGCAGCGCCTCGAGCGCGAGGTGCAGCTTCGCGGCCATGCCCTTGTTGCGGAAGTGGCGGATGCGGTGCACGAAACCGGTCTCGAGGTGCCGGGCCCCCAGCATGCCGAACAGGGTGCGCGCCGGGTCGGCGTTCGATACCACGGTCCCGGCGGCGATCCTCTCGCCGCCCTCGAGTTCGACGCCGGACACGCGGTCGCCGTCGAGCGTGATGCGCGCGACCGGGCACGCGGTGCGGATCGTGGCGCCCGCGGCGCGGGCGGCGGCGGCCATGGCCTCGCTGATCGCGCCCATGCCGCCCTCGGGGATCGAGAGCCCGGGGTTGCCCGCGGCCTGGCCCGACAGGCGGTGCAGCAGCGCGAGCACGGAGTTGTTCGATCGCGGACCTAGGTTCGCGCCCATCACCGCGTCGAGCGCGAGCGCGCCCTTCAGCAGCGGCGACTCGAAGATCTCCTCGAGCACGTCGTAGATGTTGATGCCGGCGATGCGCAGGAACTCGCGCATGTCCTCGCGCCCGAGCATGCGGATGTCGAGGCCGAGCGCGGCCGCGCCCAGGAGATCCGCGCGCCCGCCGCCGCCGAGGCGCGGGGGCCGGCGGTTGTGCTGCTTCGCCACGACGCGCGCGAACTTCAGCATGCGCGCGTGGTAGTCCGCGAGCCCCTTGCGGTCGGCGTCGGACAGCGTCCCGGTCTCGAGACGGCCGTCCCGGTACACGAGGTGGTCGCCGGTCGGGGAGAGCGCGACCGTCCGGAGGCCCTCGCGCGCCCACTTCAGGCCGTGCGAGGCGAGCTTCAGCTCGCGCGCGATCTTCGGGTCGAGCAGGTAGGAGAGGTGGGCGCAGCCGGAGACGCGGAAGCCCTTCGAGAATTCGCGCGTGACGGCGGCGCCGCCCACCTGGGCCGCGGCCTCGAGGACGACGACCTCGCGGCCGGCGCGGGCGAGGTAGGCCGCGCAGGCGAGGCCGTTGTGGCCGGCGCCGACGACGACGATGCGGTTGCGGTCAGTCATCGGACCAGCCCTCCGGCACGATGTTCGGACGGCCGAGGTCCATCAGGATCTCGCGCGCGGCGTTCGCGCCCGGCGCGGCCATGACGCCGCCGCCCGGGTGCGTGCCCGATCCGCACATGTAGAAACCCCGCACCGGGCCGCGGTACTGCGCGTAGCCCGGGAACGGCCGGTTAAACAGGAGCTGGTCCATGGTCAGCTCGCCCTGGAAGATGTTGCCTTCCGTGAGGCCGACCTCGGCCTCGAGCTCGCGCGGCGTGCGGCACTCGACGTGCCTCACGAGGCTCTTGAAGTTGGGGCTGTAGCGGCCGATCTGGTCGAGCACGGTGTTCTTGAACCCCTCGCGGTCGGCATCGGTCCACTCGCGGCCGTGGATGAACGGCGGAACGTACTGCACGAACACCGACATGAAGTGCTTGCCCGGGGGCGCCATGGTCGGGTCGGTCATGGAAGGGATCAGCAGGTCGAGGTAAGGCTCCTTCGACCAGGTGCCGTTCTTCCAGTCATCGTAGGCGCGCTCCATCTTCTCGAGCGAGTCGAGGAAGTGCAGGTCGCCGTAGGCAAGCGGGTTGTCCTTGCCGAGCGCCGGGAACTCGGGCAGCCCGTCGAGCGCGATGTTGAGCTTGCCCGAAGAGCCGCGGATCTTCCAGTTCTTCGCCTTCTCGACGATCGCGGGCGGCAGGTCCTTCGGGTCGAAGATCTTCGTGTATGTGCGGCGCGGGTCGAGGTTGCTGACCACGACGTCCGCGTAATATTCGGTGCCGTTTTCCGTCGCTACGCCGGCCACGCGGCCGCCCTTGACGATGACCTGCTTGACGGGGGCGTCGACGACGATCTCGCCGCCGAAGGACTTCAGGGCGCTCGCGATCGCCTTCGACACCGCGCCCATGCCGCCGCGCGCGAAGCCCCAGGCGCCGATCGAGCCGTCCACGTCGCCCATGTAGTGGTGCAGCAGCACGTAGGCGGTGCCGGGCGAGTACACGCCCATGGCCGAGCCGATGATGCCGCTGCCCGAGAGGTGGCACTTGATCGTGTCCGACTCGAAGTACTCGTTCAGGAAGTCGGCGATGCTCATCGAGTAGAAGCGCAGCGTGTCGTAGATGAACTGCTCGCCGAACTTCTCGAGCGCCTTGCCGAGGAAGATCATCTCCTTGAGGTCGCGCGGCTTGAACGAGGTCGGGTCGGGCGGGGAGCGCAGCAGCAGCGGGCGGATGAACTTGCACTGCCGCATGACGTCGGTCGAGTACCGGTGGTACGCGTCCGCGTCGCGCGGGTTGTGGCGCGCGAACTCGCGGCGCTGCACCTGCTCGTCCGTGTAGTTGCCGAGAATGTCGCCGTTCGACGTGATGGACACGCCGCCGCCGTACGGCACGACCTGCAGGCCGTGGCGGGCGAGCTCCAGGTCGCGGAACAGCTCCGGGCGCAGCAGGCTGCACACGTAGGAGCAGTTCGAGTACATCCAGCCCTTCTCGATCTCGCGGCTCACGGCCGCGCCGCCGATCCAGGGCATGCGCTCGACCACGAGCACCTTCAGCCCGGAACGCGCGAGATAGGCGGCGTTGGTCAGGCCGTTGTGGCCCGCGCCGATGACGATCGCGTCGTATTTCGTCAAGGTCAGATCCGTTTGCGTTCGTTCTTGCCGGCGTCCTGCACGACCGCGTTCACGGCCGTCTCGAACCGCTCGAGCGTCTCCCCCAGGCACCGGTCGTCGTGCGCCTCGCAGATGAACCAGGGCTCGCGCGAGTCGGGCTCGCAGAGCACCCCGAGATCGTGCAGGCGCGGCGCCAGTGCTTCGTAGAAAGTGTAATCGCTCGTGACCCAGTCGCGGTAGTCGCGCGGCGGCTTTTCGCTGAAGAACAGCCCGCTCATCGAGGGATGGCCGCTGAACGAGTGCTTGATGCCGCGCTGCGAGAGGATCTGGCTCATGCCGGACCGCAGCTTCGTGCCGTACTCCGCGATCGTGGCGAGCGCCGGCGTCTCGTCCAGGATCTCGAGGGTCTTTTCCGCGGCAGCGAGCGCGATCGAGTGGCAGGTGAAGGTGCCGCCATGCACCGTTCCCCGGCCGAAGTTGCGCATGATGTCCTCGCGGCCGGCGCACACGGAGATCGGGTAGCCGTTGCCCATCGCCTTGGCGAAGGTACACAGGTCCGCCTTGACGCCGAACAGCTCCTGCACGCCGCCCTTGGCGACGCGGAAGCCCGTCTTGACCTCGTCGATGATCATCAGGATGCCGTACTTGTCGCACAGGCTGCGCGCGGTCCTCACGAATTCGCGGGTCGCGGAGATCGAGCAGCAGTTGCCCATGATCGGCTCGATCAGGAAGGCCGCGATGTCGCCGCCGTAGGCCTTGAACACGGCCTCGAGGCGCTCGGCGTCGTTCATCGGCACAGAGTGGACGAGGGCGCGCAGCACGTGCGGCACGCCGGCGCTGTAGGGGACGAGCTGCGGATCGCCGTGACCCGGCTTCCAGTCCTCGACCGCCGTGGTCCACAGGGCCGCGTCGAACACGCCGTGGTAACCGCCCTCGATGACGACGTAGGAATCCTTGCCGGTGTGGGCGCGGGCGACCCGCAGGGCCGCCATGACCGCTTCCGTGCCCGAGTTCGAGAAACGCACCAGCTCGGCGGCCGGCACCATCTTCGCGATGCGATCCGCGACCGCGAGCTCCCGCTCGGTGGACAGGGCGAAGACGCCGCCGACTTCCTGGCCGGCGCGGGCCGCGGCGTCGACCCGCGGGTCGGCGTAGCCGAGGATGCAGGGCCCGTAGGCGAGGCGGTAATCGATGTACTCGTTGCCGTCGATGTCGGTGACGCGGGCGCCCCTGGCCGACTTCACGTAGATCGTCTTGTCCTCGCCCCAGTAGCGGAAATTCGACGACACGCCGAGGGGGAGTCGGCGGATGGCCTTCTGGAACTGGGCATTCGACTTCGCAAGGCTTCGGGTCATGTGGGCAGGCCTCCAGCCGGGTCCAACGGGGGTCGATCGGGATGGCCTAGTTTCCCCCAGGACGGGGGCCGGCGTCCATTTCCAGTGAATAGACGTTCATTCATTGGAATGGGAGGCGGAACCCGGTAAGATGGTGCCTCGTTGCGCCCCGGGATCATAAATAACTAAATGATTTCTCAAGGGTTTTTGTGAGCGCGAAACGGCAGCTCGCCATCGTCGCCAAGCGCCGCACCGCGCCCCCGGCAGAGCGCCGCGAGCAGCTGATCCTGGCCACCATCCGCTCGGTCGCCGACCGCGGCCTCGCCGACACGACCATCGCCACGGTCGCCCAGGAGGCAGGGCTCTCGCAGGGCATCGTCAACCTGCATTTCCGCAGCAAGGAAGGCCTCCTGACCGAGACCCTGCGCTACCTCGCCGACGAGTACCGCAGCGCCTGTCAGGCGGCCGCGGCGGCGGGCGAGGTGTCGCCGGTCGCGGGACTGCTGGCCATGGTGGAACTCGATTTCCGGCGCAGCATCTGCTCGCGCGACAAGCTGGCGGTCTGGTTCGCCTTCTGGGGCGAGCGCCGCTTCCGCCCGACCTACCGGCGCATCTGCGCCGAGCGCGACCGGTCCTACGACGACATGGTCAGGCTGATCTGCGCGCGGCTCTGCGAGGAGGGCGGCTACCCGGACGTCGAGCCGGACCTGGTCGCCGATGGCCTCTCGGCGCTGACCGACGGGCTGTGGCTCGACCTGCTCGTGCGGCCGGACTCCATGAGCCGGGAACGCGCCCGGCGCATCACGCTCTCATACCTGGCGGACGTGTTTCCGCGGCATTTCAGCCGGCCGGCCGCCGAGGGGAAGCCTTAGATGGACATCAAGCTCGACGCCACGGCGCGCGAATGGCGTGACCGGGCCTTCCGGTTCGCGACCGAGGAACTCATCCCCCACGAGGTCGAGGCCGAACTCAACGACGGCCGCCTGCCGGCCGACGTCGAGAAGCGCCACAAGAAACTCGCGGTCGAGCTCGGATTCAGCGCGATGGACGTGCCAAAAGACCACGGCGGCCTCGGGCTGCGCATCGTCGACCAGGTCGCGGTCTGGGAACAGCTCGGCCGCGTGACGAACGCGCTTTGCTGGTGCTTTTCCGAGGCGCAGAGCTGGATGTTCGAGGCCTGCACGCCGGACCAGATCCGGCGCTACATCCTGCCGCTCGCCAGCGGCGCCCGGAAAGAGTGCTACGCGATCACCGAGAGCGGCTCCGGATCCGACGTGGTCGTCGAGACCAAGGCACGCCGCGTGCCGGGCGGCTACGCGATCACCGGCGAGAAGTGGTACGTGACGAGCGCCAACCTCGCCGACTACTTCATCCTGCAGGCGAAGATCGCGGACGGCCCGCACACGGGTTCCGATTCGCTGTTTTTCATCGACACCTCGACGCCCGGTATCGCGGTCCTGCGCACCCCGCACTTCAGCCATACCTTCGGCGCCCATCACCCGACCTACCGCTTCACCGATGTCTTCGTCCCGGAGGCCAACCGCCTCGGCGAGGAAGGCGGCGGAATGCGCTATTCGCACGCCTGGTTCCGGCGCGAGCGGCTCATGATCGCGGCGCGCTGCTGCGGCGCCGCCGCGCGGCTGATCGAGGAGGCGCGCGAGTTCGCCGCGACCCGGATGATCGGCGGCGAGCCGCTCGCCGACAAGCAGATGGTGCAGGCCATGCTCGCCGACAGCGTGACCGAGCTGTGGGCGGCGCGGCTCGTGACCTTCGAGGCGGCCGAGGCGCACGACCGCGGCGAGGACGTCAAGTCGCTGCACGTTCGCTGCTCGATCGCGAAGCTGTACGCCTCGGAGATGGCGAACCGGGTCGCCGACCGGGCGCTGCAGATCCTGGGCGGCCGCGGCTACATGCGCGAGAACGCCGCCGAGCGCTTCTTCCGCGAGCTGCGCATCGACCGCATCTGGGAAGGCGCGAGCGAGGTCCAGCGCCTCGTCATCGCGCGCGCGCTGGCGAAACGCGGCCTCGGAGGGCTGTGATTCCGTGAAGGCCGCGCCGGCGCTGCTCGCCTTGTGCGCCCTGGTCGCGGCCGGGGCAGCCGGCGCCGACGCGGAAGAGAAGGTCCTGAACGTCTTCACCTGGCCCGACTACATCGCGCCCGACACCATCCGGAACTTCGAGCGCGAGACCGGCATCAAGGTCAACTACGACACCTACGACTCGACCGAGATGGCCGAGGCGCGTCTGCTCGCGGGCCGCACCGGCTACGACGTCGTGGTCCACGCCGAGCGCTACTCCGCCCGGCTGATCCCGATCGGCGTCTACCGGCCGCTCGACAAGTCGAAGCTGCCGAACCTCCGGCACCTGGATCCCTGGGTCATGCAGTGGGTCGCCGAGGACGACCCGGGCAACCGCTACGGCGTGCCTTACCTCTGGGGCACGACGGGATTCGCCTACAACAAGCGCCTGGTCGCGGAGCGCATGCCCGATGCGCCGGTGACCAGCGGCGACATGCTGTTCAAGCCGGAAGTCGTGAAGCGGTTCGCCGACTGCGGCGTGACCTTCCTCGACGAGCCGACCGACGTGATCCCGATGGCGTTGCTCTACCTCGGCCGCGACCCGAACAGCCTCGACCCGAAGGACCTCGCGGACGTCGAAAAGCTGCTGAAGGGCGTCCGGCCGTATATCCGCTACTTCAGCTCTGCGAAGATGCTGATCGACCTGCCGAACGAGGAAGTCTGCATCGCCATGAGCTGGTCCGGCGATTACGCCCAGGCGATGATGCGCGCCCAGCAGGTCGGCCGGCCCGTGCCGCTTGCCTACACGACCCAGAAGGAAGGCACGCTCGCCTGGTTCGACCTCTGGTTCATCCCGGCGGACGCGCCGCACCCCGGGAACGCGCACCTGTTCCTCAATTACCTGCTGCGGCCCGACGTGGCGGCTCCGATCGTGGTCGAGACCCGGTACGCGACCCCCAACCGGGCGGCGCTGCCGCTGGTGCCTGCCGAGATCCGCAACGACCCGGCCGTTTTCCCGCCGGAGGAGGTGCGGCAGGCGCTGTACAAGGGTCGCATCCGCGACCCGATCATCGAGCGGCTGCGCTCGCGGCTCTGGTCCCGCGTGAAGACCGGCCTGTGAGCGACGCGAAGCCGCAGCCGCTGGTCCGGATCGAAGGCGTCACCCGGCGCTTCGGCGACGTCACCGCGGTCGACGACGTGTCGCTCGAGATCAACAAGGGCGAGCTGTTCGCGATCCTGGGCGCCTCCGGCTGCGGCAAGACCACGCTGCTTCGTATGCTCGCCGGCTTCGAGCACCCGACCAGCGGGCGCATCCTGATCGACGGCGCCGACATGACCGGCGTGCCGCCCTACGAGCGGCCGGTCAACCTCATGTTTCAGTCCTACGCGCTGTTCCCGCACATGACGGTCGAGCAGAACGTCGCCTACGGGCTCAAGAAGGAGGGCGTTCCGGCGCCGCAGATCCGCGAGCGGGTCGCCGAGATGCTTGCGCTGGTCAAGCTCGGCCCGCTGGCGGGCCGCAAGCCGGAGAAGCTCTCCGGTGGCGAGAAGCAGCGGGTCGCGCTCGCACGCGCGCTCGTGAAGCGCCCGAAGCTGCTGCTGCTCGACGAGCCGCTGGCCGCGCTCGACAAGAAGCTGCGCGAGCACACGCAGTTCGAGCTCGCGAACATCCAGTACCAGCTCGGCACGACGTTCGTCGTCGTGACCCACGACCAGGACGAGGCCATGACGCTCGCGAGCCGGATCGCCGTCATGCACGCGGGGAGGATCGCCCAGGTCGGCACGCCCGGCGAGGTCTACGAGTACCCCGCGAACCGCTACGTGGCCGGTTTCGTCGGCAACATCAACCTGATCGAGGGGCGGGTCACCGGCCGCGAGAACGGGCGGCTCCTGCTCCGCGCCGACGCGCTCGACGCCGAACTGGCGGTGGCCTGCGACGACCCGTCGGGACTCGACGGCGAGGTCTGCGTCGCGGTCCGGCCCGAGAAGATCACGATCAGCCGCGAGGCGCCGGCCGGCGGGGAACGCAACGTCGTCAAGGGCATCGTCCGCGATCTCGGCTACTTCGGCGACCAGTCGCTGTACCGCGTGCGTGCCCGCAGCGGGGCGGTGGTGCAGGTGAGCGCGCAGAACCTGCGCCGCTCGGCGAAGCTGACCGTGGAGTGGGACGACGAGGTGTACCTGTCCTGGGAAGTCGGCAGCACGATCCTGCTGCGCACATGAGCGACGCCGCAGAGAGCCGCGACGACCGGTCCCTGCGCTGGCTGCGCCGCGCGGTGAAAGTCCCGTACTTCTGGCTGCTGCTGTTCTTCCTGACGCCGTTCCTGATCATCCTGAAGATCAGCGTCGCCGAACCGGTCGTCGCCCAGCCGCCCTTCACGTCGCTGCTCGAGTGGGGGGCCGACGGTTTCGAGGGCCTGCGGGTCACGTTCTCGAATTACGCCTTCCTCTTCCAGGACGGCTACTACGGGATCATCTACCTGTCCTCGCTGAAGATGGCGGCGATCGGCACGCTGCTGTGCCTCCTGCTCGGCTACCCGATGGCCTACTACATCGCGCGCCAGCCGGCGAGTCGCCGGCACCTGCTGCTGCTGGCCGTGATCCTGCCGTTCTGGATCTCCTTCCTGCTGCGCGTCTACGCCTGGATCGGCCTGCTCAACAACCGGGGCATCATCAACGAGCTGCTGCTCTCAACGGGCGTCATCGATGCCCCGATCCAGATGCTCTACAACGACTTCGCCGTCTACCTCGGCATCGTCTATTCCTACCTCCCGTTCATGATCCTGCCGCTCTACGCGAACCTCGAGCGGCTCGACCTCGACCTGCTGGACGCCGCGGCCGACCTCGGCGCGCGCCGCTGGCAGGCCTTCGTGGACGTCACGCTGCCGCTCTCGGTGCCGGGCATCGTCGGCGGCTGCCTGCTGGTCTTCATCCCGGCGGTCGGCGAGTTCACGATCCCCGCGCTGCTCGGCGGCGCCGACACGCTGATGATCGGGCGCGTGCTCTGGGACGAGTTCTTCGTCAACCGCGACTGGCCGGTGGCCTCGGCGGTCTCCGTGGTGCTGCTGCTGCTCCTGATCGCGCCGATCATGTGGTTCCAGCGCCTGCAGGCGCGCGAGCAGGAGGCCGGGCGATGAAGGCGCGTTCGCCGGGCCTGGTCTCGATCGTGGCCTTCGGCTACGCGCTGCTCTACATCCCGATCGTCTCGGTGGTGATCTATTCCTTCAACGACTCGCGCCTGGTCACGCTGTGGGGCGGCTTCTCGATGCGCTGGTACGCGAGCCTGCTGGAGGACGAGAAGCTGCTCGAGGCGGCGCTGCTGAGCCTGCAGATCGCGTTCCTGAGCGCGACCTTCGCGACCGCGCTCGGCGCGATCGTCGCCCTGGCGCTGCACCGCCTCACGCGCCTGCGCGGCCGGCTGCTGCTGTCCGGCATGGTGACCGCGCCGCTCGTCATGCCGGAGATCATCACCGGCCTGTCGCTCCTGTTCCTGTTCATCTCCATGGCCAACCTGATCGGCTGGCCCATGAGCCGCGGCGCGACGACGATCACGATCGCGCACATCACGTTCTCGATGGCCTACGTGGTCGTCGTGGTGCGCTCGCGGCTCGCCGCCATGGACGAGTCGCTCGAGGAGGCGGCGATGGACCTCGGTGGCCGGCCGGTGGCCGTGTTCTTCGACGTCACGGTGCCGATGCTGCTGCCGGCGCTCGTGTCGGGCTGGCTCCTGGCGTTCACCCTGTCGCTCGACGACCTGGTGATCTCGAGCTTCGTGTCGGGCCCGGGCGCGACCACCCTGCCGATGTACATCTTCGCCAAGGTCCGCCTCGGCGTGACCCCGGACATCAACGCGATTACGACCATCATCATCGCCCTGGTCGCGCTCGCGGTCGCGACCGCATCCATCGTCTCGAATCGCCGGCGCCCGGTTGGGGCACAATGACCGGCGGAGGGTGAAATCGTGGCTGAGTCACTGAAGGACGTGTTCGAAGGCTACCGCCCGGGGCGGGCGCTGCCGGGCGCCGCCTACAAGGACCCGGGTGTGTACGAGCTCGAGGTCCGGCACATCATGCTGAAGGCCTGGCACTACGCCGGCCACCAGAGCCAGATCGCTGCGCGCGGCGACTACTTCCTGTTCGAGATCGCGGGCGAGTCCGTGATCGTCGTGCGCGACGGGGAGGGCGGCATCAACGCGCTGATGAACGTGTGCCGCCACCGCGGCTCGCGCATCTGCGACGCCGACGGACGCGCCGCCCGCCTCACCTGCCCCTACCACGGCTGGAGCTACGGGCTCGACGGTTCGCTGAAGGCGGCCGCGCGCATGGACGAGGGCTTCGATCGCGCCGGCCACGGCCTGCGCCGCCTGCGCGTGCGCGTGTTCGAGGGCCTCATCTTCGTGAACTTCGATCCCGACGCGCCGGACTTCGCGGAGTTCGAGCGTGCCATGGCGCCGGCGCTCGCCCCGTACGACCTCGCCAGGACCCGCGTCGCCCACCGGCAGAACTACCCGATCCGCAGCAACTGGAAGCTCGCCGTGGAGAACTACTGCGAGTGCTATCACTGCCAGCCCGCGCATCCCGAGTACTCCGTGGGCCACGGGCGCGCGCTGCCGGATCCCGAGTGCCGCGCGATGCTCGACGGGGTCATGGAGAGATCCGCGGCGGTCGGCCTCACGCAGGACACGATCCGCCGCTCCTGGCTGCGCGCGCCGGAATTCGGCCTCGAGCACGGGTTCGACCGCTATCCGCTGCTGCGCGGCCAGCAGACCGGCAGCCGCGACGGCAAGCCGCTGGCGCCGCTGCTCGGGACGATCACCGGCTATGACGGCGGCACGACCGACCTGCACCTCGGGGCGATGACCTTCGCGCTCGCGTACTGCGACCACGTCGTCGTGTACCGGTTCGCGCCGCGCGGCCAGTACCTGACGGACTGCGAGATCACCTGGCTGGTGCGCGAGGACGCGGTCGAGGGCCGGGACTACCGCCTCGCCGACCTCATCTGGCTGTGGGACGTCACGACGATTGCCGACAAGCAGATCATCGAGCGCAACCAGGCGGGGGTCGATTCGCGCTTCTACGAGCCCGGGCCGCTGTCCGCGGTCATGGAGACGTTCACGCAGGAGTTCATCGACTGGTATGTCGCGGCCATGCGACGCGCGACCGGCGGTGGTTTGCCCGGGCGGCGGCCGGTCGCTAGTATCCGGAAGGCAGCGGAGGGAAGGACATGACCGACATGACTCGCAAGGTCCCCGGTTCGCAGACCCTTTCGGCGGCGGTTTCGGCCGCGCTGTCCGTGGTGGCAGCCGATGCTGCAGCGCAAGAGGCGCCTGGAACGCCGGTCGTCGGCCTCGGCGAAGTCATCGTCACCGCGACCAAGCGCGCAGAGCGCCTCCAGGACGTCTCGGAGTCCATCAGCGCCTTCGACTCCAGCGACATCGCGATGCGCGGCCTCGACAGGATCGACGACGTCGCGAAGTACATCCCGGGGCTCTCCCTCGCCCAGCGCGAGCCGGGCGGCACGACCATCGTGTTCCGCGGCGTCGCGAGTTCCGGCATCCAGTTCGGCGCCGTGTCCTCTTCGGCCCTCTACCTCGACGAACAGCCGATCACGCAGAGCGGGCGCAGCCCGGACCCGCGCTTCATCGACATCGAGCGCGTCGAGGCGCTGCGCGGCCCGCAGGGCACGCTGTACGGGTCCAGCTCCCAGTCCGGCACGCTGCGCGTCATCACCAACAAGCCCGACCCCTCGGGCTTCGACGCGTGGGCGGAGGCCTCGGTCAACCAGGTCGAGGACGGCGACACAGGCTACGACATCAGCGCGATGCTCAACATCCCGCTGGCGGACCGCCTGGCGCTGCGGCTCGTCGGCTTTGCCGCCGAGGACGCGGGCTACATCGACAACGTGCTGTCGCCCAGCCAGGGCGGGACCTTCGACAACGCGAACGTCGTCGACGAGGACGTCAACAGCATCGAAACCACCGGCGCCCGCGCGGCGTTGCGACTCGACGTCAGCGACGACGTCAACCTGACGCTCGGGCTCGTCTACCAGGACCTCAGCGCGAACGGGCACAGCGACGTGTCGCCCGACGCGGGCGACCTGAACCAGGTGCGCTTCGAGGAAGAGACGCTCGAGGACGAGTGGTACCAGGCCGCGCTCACGCTCAACGCCTCGACGGGCATCGGCGACCTGACCATCGCCGCGTCCTACTTCGACCGCGATTTCTTCTACGAGGCCGACGCCAGCGACTACGAGTTCAACTTCAACCAGAGCGGCTACGTCGTCTATGACTTCGGCGGCGACCCGCGCGGCTTCGCCAACAACAGCGAGGTCACGGAGATCACGACCTTCGAGGCGCGGCTGCAGTCGAACAACGACGCGGAGAGCCGCTGGTCCTGGCTGGGCGGCGTGTTCTACAGCAAGGAAGAAAGCCACACCCAGTTCAACAGTTTCGTGCGCGGTTATGCCGATACGCCGGCTTTCGCGTACTTCGCCTACCTCGAGTACAACGTCTACAACGGCGTGCTGGAGCCGACCGACCAGTGGTGGCTCGGCCTCTACGACACGGAGCTCGAGCAGGTCGCCGTGTTCGGCGAGGTCAGCTTCGACGTCACCGAGAATTTCACGATCACGGCGGGCGGCCGCTGGTTCGAGTACGACCGCAAGTTCGACCTGATACAGGAGGCGCCGCTCGGGTTCAGCGGCTTCTCGCGCACCGACGCGCAGACCTCCACCAAGGACGACGACATCGTCGGCAAGGTCAACCTGACCTACCGGATCGACAACGATCGCATGGTCTACTTCACCTGGTCCGAGGGTTTCCGCAACGGCGGCGCGAACCCGGTGCGGCCGGCCTCGATCCTGCCGCGCGAGTTCAGCTCGGACACGCTCACCAACTGGGAGCTGGGCGCGAAGACCGAGTGGATGGACAACCGCCTGCGCCTGAACGTCGCCGCCTACCACATGAGCTGGGACGACTTCGCCGTGCAGGTCGAAGACCCGCAGCCGGCCGTTTTCCAGCTCGGCTTCGTGAACCTGCCGACCGCCGAGATCGACGGCATCGAGGCGGAGTTTACCTTCGTCGTCAACGACGCCTGGCAGATCGACGCCACGCTCGGCTACAACGACGCGCAGATCTCGGAGGCGACGGTCCTCACGCTCGAGGACGAGGACGGCAACGTGTTCACGCGGCCGGTCGAGAAGGGTGCGCGGCTGCCGCTGACGCCCGAGTGGAGCGGCGCGCTCGGCATCGAGTGGCGCGGGCGCGGCCAGCTCATGAATGCGCAGCCATTCGCGCGCCTCGACCTCGCCTACGTCGGCGAGGTGGTGAGCAACCTCGAGGGCTTCGAGTCGGTGGTCGGGCAGGCCGGCGTCGCGACCCTGCCCGGCTACGAGACCGGCGACTTCCGCATCGGCCTCGAGGGCGAGCGCTGGACCGGCTCGCTGTTCGTCGACAACCTCTGGGACGAGCGGGCGGTGACCTTCCGCAGCAACCGCTGGGCGGCGCCGCGCGAGTCCATCATCCGGCCGCGCACCTACGGGCTGCAGCTGCGCTACCACTTCTGACGCCGACATGGACATCGACGTCCCGATCCGCAGTTTCGGCAAGGTCGGCATGGAGGCGCTCGGCGCCGCCATCCTGGCCCAGGACGAGGCTGCCTGGAACGAGAACGTGCAGCGGCAGAAGGACTACGAGGTCCACGAGCAGACGCGCTCGATCGTGCTCCTGTTCGCCAACGTCGACGAGTGGCCCTCGATCGAGGTCAGCAAGCAGCCGGGCTGGGACCGGCTGGCCTCCGTCGCGGTGCCGCTGATGCACGAGATCATCGGCAAGTGGTACCCGCCGGGCGGCACGATCATCCGCGCGATGGCGGCCAAGCTGCTCGCCGGCGGCCGCATCCTGCCGCACCGGGACTCGCACCCGTCGTTCGGCGCCGGCCACCGCATCCACGTGCCGATCGTCACCAACCCGCGGGTGCGCTTCATGATCGACGGCCGGCCCTACCAGTTCCAGGTGGGCGAGGCCTACGAGATCAACAACCAGAAGGTTCACTCCGTCATGAACAAGGGGACGGAGGACCGCATCAACTTCATCTTCGACTACGTGCCGCCCGGCGCCATTCCCGGCCGCGCCGGCAAGCCCGCGGCCGCCGGCACGCGGCCGGCCGCCTCGTAGCGCCGGTAGCGATCGCGGACCGGCGCGATCACGTCGATCAGCTCCCCGAGGTGCCGCTCGAAGTGCTTCCAGTGGCCGACGGAGCGGTCGTAGATCGGCTGTCGCACCTGCTCGGCTGACGGCGTCCGCACCGGTCGCTCGCTTTCGTAGAACCGGAGGCAGGCCTCTTCCCAGGGCAGACCGCAGAACTCCAGCAGGCGCCGCACCTGTTGCTCGAATTCCGACACGACCTCCTCGTACTGCACGGTCAGCACGCGCCCGGGCAGCACCGCGGCCCAGTGGTCCATCATCCGCTGGTACTGCAGGTAGTACTCGCCGATCTCGGTGAAGTCGTAGGTGAAGTTCTGGCCCTTGGCGAACAGCTGGCGCCAGCACGACAGGCAGGCGTCGAGCGGGTGGCGCCGCGCGTCGATGATCTTCGCGTTCGGCAGCGTCAGGGCGATGAGCCCGACGTTGGGGAAATTGTTCGGCATCTTGTCGATGAAGCGCGGTGCGCCGGTCCGGCGGTGCATCCGCGCCTGTGCAAGGTAGTCGTCGCCGAGCGCGCGGATGTTTTCCGGCCTGAGTTCGCGCATCGCCTCGGGGTAGTTGACGCCGTCGGCGCGATTGCGGTTCAGCGACGTCGCGACCCGGCCGACGTAGGGCAGTTCGCTCGTGCCCTCGACCTGGCTGTGGCTCGCCAGGATCTGTTCGAGCAGGGTGGAGCCGGAGCGCGGCAGGCCGAGGATGAAGATCGGCGCCGGGTCCGGGTTGCCGCTGCCTGCGTGCGACGCCAGGAACTCCGCCGTGTACGTGGCCAGCAGCCGGTCGTTCATCGCCTCGGTCTGCACGGGGTCGTAGGCGACCGCGGCGCGCTGGGCCTCGTTGCCGGCGCGATACCGCTCCCAGGCCCGGTCGAAGTCGCCGCGGTCCTCCCAGGCCTTGCCGAGGGCGAACAGGAAGTTCACGCGCGACGCGGGCCGGGTGTCCGGGGCTGCGGCGCGCCGTTCCATCTCGGCGACCGTCGTGTCGTCGAAATGGAAAGTCTTGAGGTTGGCGAGGCTCCAGTAGCTCTCGCCGGAGGCCGGCGCCACCCGGATGCAGGCTGCGTAGGCCGCGACCGCGCCTTCGTAGTCGCCGACTGCCTTGAGCACGTGGCCGAGGCCGAGCAGGGCACCGGGGTGCTCCGGCCGCAGCGCGAGGCAGCGTCGGTACGAGGCGATCGCCTCCGGCGTGAACGAGGCGCGCGCGAGCGTCGCGGCGCGCTGGTAGTGCGCCTGCGGCTGTCCGGGCTCGAGCTCGATCACGCGGTCGAAGCAGGCGAGCGCCTCTGCGAAACGGTCCTGGTCCCTGTACAGGCGCCCGAGGTCGAGCAGCGCCAGCAGGAAGTCCGGCGCCAGTTCGACGGCCTTGCGCAGCATCGCCTCGGCATCGTCGTCACGGCCGGCACCGGAGGCGATCAGCGCGAGCAGGCGCAGCGCATCCACGTTCTTCGGGTTCTGGCGCAGGATGCGCCGGTACAGCCGCTCGGCCTCCTCGAGCCGGCCCTCCTTCTGGTGCTCGGCTGCGAGCGCCATCTGCCGCCGCTCCGGCGACAGCTCGAAGCTCTTCTCGAACGCCGCGTCCGCTTCCTTGCCGCGACCGAGCCGCGCGAGCGCCTTGCCGAGCTCGAACCACGCCCGTTCGAGGGACGGATCGAGGCGGGTCGCCCGCTCGAGGAAGGGCAGCGCATCCGCGGCGCGGCCGGCCTGCAGCAGCAGGTAACCGAGATCCTCCGCGGGCTTGGCGAATGTCGGTGCCGCCGCGATCACTGCGCGCAGCGTCGCCTCGGCCTCGGCGTGGCGTTCCAGCTTCACCAGGACGGCCCCGAGCAGGGCCTGCATGTTGATGTCCCCCGGGTACCGGTCGAGCGCCGCGCGGCAGCTCGCCTCGGCGGCACCGAGCTGGCCGGCGCTGATCAGGCCGATGGCTTCGTTGAACAGCGCCTTCGGCGCGACGGTGGGCTGCATCCGCGGGTTCAGTAGCCGTCGGTCGTGGTGACGAGGTACCTGGAAAGCAGTTCGAGCAGCGCGGCCTGGGCGGCGATCCTCTTCGCCAGCGGCAGTGCCGCGGCGGGCGTCTCCAGAACCAGCACGGTTTCCGCGGCCGGGCCCGGACGCGACTTGCCATCGACCAGTACCTCGCGCGCGCTCATCAGCTCGTCGATCGAGCTGTCGGTGACCGGCCCGATGATGCCGCGCGAGACCGGCTCGTCGAAACGCGTCCTGCCGTCCATCTTGATCGGCACGCCGGCATCGCGCAGCACGCCCACCGCCGTGATCGCGAGCTCCTCCTTCGCGCCGTGCACGCCCTGCGAGTACACGTACCCCTCGTCGATCAGGTTGTCCTCGTGCAGGTCGAGGCTGATGACCGCCGGGTAATCCGCCTGGCGGGCGAGGATCCAGGCCGTGATCGCCGCGGCCTCCGGGCTCGAGGCGGCGGGCGAGCGCGGGCGCGCCGGGTCGTCCGGCGACGGCAGCAGGTGCGAGGAGTCGCCGACGCTGTGCCCGTCGACTTCTTCCGAGTAAGTCGCGACGTTGAGGTAGCGCCAGTTGCGCGCGTAGCCCTGCGGGTTCAGCAGCGGCAACAGGACGACCGGGCGCTCGGCGCCGTGCCGGGCGATGTCCTCGATGGCGGTCGCGATCGCATTCGGGCCCGCCGGCTCCTCCCCGTGGATGCCAGAGAGGATCCACACGGCGGGACCGGCCTTGGGCGAGCGCAACGCGAGGATCGGCAACGGCGACTCCTCCGTGCCCTCCGGCGCCGACTCGGCGACGACCTCCGCCGTCCAGCCGCGCTCGACGAGCGACAGGGCCGTCCGGTAGATGGACTCGATCGGGGCGCGGCCATCGTCGTGCGTGGCGATGCCTGACGGAATCGCGACGCTGGCCGCGAGCAGGGCGCTGGCGAGGAACATGGGCGCATGGTCGCACGGACTGCCGATGCGGGCCAACGGGTCGGCGCATCCGCGTTGCTCGGTGGCGCGCGGCTCGCCTAGCGTGCGAACACCGTCCCCGGGAGACCCGCCATGCTCCGCGCCGCGATCGCCCTCGTACTGCTGTCCGCCGCCTCGGGAGTCCCTGCCGAGAACATCGAGACCCTCACCGAGCGCTCGCAGGAGCAGGCGCGGGCCGTCCTCGACCGCGCGGTGGAGGCGAACGGGGGCGCCGAGGCGCTGCGCGACGTGAAAGTCGTGCGGCTCAGGCTGCAGGGACAGGTCTTCCCGCGGCTCCAGATGACGACTCCGGCGCCGCCGTTCGAGGGCGGCAGCTTCGACGAGACGCTGCTGTTCGACCTCGAGAAAAACCGGCTGCGCCTCGACCAGAAGGCCGGCGGCTTCGGCTTCGACGGCGACAACACGATCGCGATCGCGGGCGGCGCCGGCAACGCCTACGACAACCGGGCGAAGACCGTCACGCCGATCCCGGCGGAGCAGGCGAGCCAGCAGCAGTTCATCCAGTACCACCGGCGGCTGCCGACGCTGCTGCTGCGCTCGGCGCTCGACCGCACGAACTCGTTGCGTTACCTCGGCGAGGACCAGTTCGAAGGCCGCAGGCACGAGGTGGTGACCTTCGTCATGCCCGACACGCAGCAGATCGCGCTGTACGTCGACGCGCAGACCGGGCTCATCTCCAAGTACGAGCTGCTGTTCGTCGATTCGCTGGAGGGCGTCGAGGCATCCGAGATCGTGTTCGGCGACTACCGCAAGGTGGGGAACTTCCAGGTGCCGCGCCGCTGGAGCAACCGCCAGCTCGGCGAGGACCAGACGCGCTACACGGTTGAGGCGGAGTTCAACCCGCCGGTCACCGACGAGTCCTTCCGCGTCGCGGCCGCGGGCTATCAGGAAGTGAGGCCCGTCCCGACCAATCTCGAGGAGAAGGTGGACCGCCTCGCGGACGGCGTGTACGTGATCCAGAACGTCGCCGGCCAGAACCAGAACACGCTGGCGGTCGGATTCGCCGACCACGTGGTCGCCGTCGAGGCGCCCGGCTCCAGCGAGGGCGCGGACGCGGTGATCAAGCGCATCCACGAACTGTTCCCGGGCAAGCCGATCCGCTACGTCGCGATGACCCACCACCACGGCGACCACATCGGCGGCATGCGCAGCTTCATCGCCGAGGGCGCGACCGTCATCACCACCGCCGCCAACCGGCCGGTGATCGAGACCATGGCGGCCTCCAGACAGAACGACCGGCTCGGGCGCGAGCCGCGGGCGCCTGCGTTCCTGCTGCTCGAGGACGGCCGCCGGGTGCTGAAGGACGGCACCCGCGAGTTGCAGCTGATCGACATCGGGCCGAACCCGCACGCGAAGGAGATGGTGATCGCCTGGCTGCCGGCCGAGAAGGTCGTGTTCCAGGGCGACCTGTTCTTCGTGCCCAACAACGGCGCGCCGTTCGGCCCGCCGCAGCCGTCGACGGCGTCGTTCGCCGCGAAGCTTCGCGAGCTTGGCCTGCCGTTCGAGCGGGTCGCCTCGGTGCACGGCGACACGGCGACCGCAGCGCAGTTCCGGGAAGCTACCGCCGCCGCGAACTGATGCCGTAGAGTGGGCGGGGCATGGGCGCCCCGCGCTTCCTCCGCGACTTCGCCGCCATCGTCGGCGTCGGCCACCCGGCCGACTCGTTCTCGGCCGCCGGAAGCGCTTCGTTTGCACCCATCGTGCTGGGAGGCTGCGGGCGTTCCGGCACGACGCTGCTGCGCATGATGCTCGACTCGCACCGGCGCATCTGCTGCGGGCCCGAGTCCAGCCTGTTCCGGCGGCGCGCGATCGACGCCGACTGGCTGGCCGACCGCTTCGGTTTCGCCCGTGCCGACGTGCGGGCGCTGCGGGATGCGGCGCGATCACGGCCTGCCTTCATCGAGGCCTTCGCCGGGCTGTGCATGCGCAGGGCCGGCAAGGCGCGCTGGGCGGAGAAGACGCCGCGCAACATCGGCCGCATCGACGCGATCTTCCGGTGCTTTCCAGCCGCGCGCTTCGTGCACGTTCTGCGCGACGGCCGCGACGTCGCCTGCTCCCTGCGCACGCATCCGCGCCACAAGGTCGTCGACGGCAAGCTCGTGCCGACCGGGATCCGCAGGCCCATCGCCGGCTGCGCGCGCCGCTGGGTCCGCGACATCGAGGGCTCGCGCCGCTGGTGGGGCGATCCTCGCTTCCACACCGTCCGCTACGAGGACCTGGTGCTGGATCCGCGGCCGGTGCTCGAGCGACTGATGGCCTTCCTCGGCGAGGACTGGGACGAGGCGATGCTCGCGCACGCGGCGGCCGACTCGCCGTTTCGCGACGCGACTCGCTTCGCCCAGAACCCGGAGGCGCTGGGCGCCGTCAGCACCGGCTCGCTCAGCCGCTGGCAGCGCGACCTCGATGCACGCGACAGGCGCATCTTCAAGCGCATCGCCGGGAGGCTCCTGGTCGAGCTCGGCTATGCGCCGGACGAGCGCTGGTAGCTGAACGGCCAGGCGAGCTGCGCCGCGAATGCCGGCGGCACCGGGTGGCCCTCGATGCCGAGCTCGTCGGGCCAGCGGCCGTCCGGCAGGTAGTGGGTGCCGAACAGGCGGTCGATCCACGGAAAGTGCACCGCGAAGTTTCGGTCGATGGGGTGAACGGCGTGGTGCCAGCAGTGGAAGCGCGGCGTCACCACGAGGTGTTCGATCCAGCGCAGGCGCAGGCGCAGGTTCAGGTGATTGAACACGGACTGCATCGCGATGATCACCAGCCAGGCATAGAGCGCGGGCTCCGCGAATCCGAGCGCGAAGGCCGGCAGGACGACCAGCGCGCGCGTGACGACGACGTCCACGACGTGCAGCCTCGAGCCGGCGAGCCAGTCCATCTCGCGGATCGAGTGGTGGATCGCGTGGAACCGCCACAGCGCCGGCACCCGGTGGAAGGCGCGGTGCACGGCGTACTGCACCAGGTCCGCGAGCACCACCAGTTCGACGACCTGCAGCCAGACGGGCTGCAAGGACACCGCGGCCGCGACGGGCTCGAGAGCCGTCAGCCCGGCGATCCGGGTCGCCGGCCACAGGCTGAGGAACGTCAGCAGCTGGACCCCGACGTGATTGACGAAGAAGTACGCGAGGTCGGTCGTCCAGCCGGCGCGCAGCACCCGTTGCCCGGGGCGCAGCGGGAAGGCGCGCTCGAGCGGCACGAAGACCGCCGCGAACACGAGCAGGTTCAGCAGGAACCAGTCGAGGCCCAGGTGCACGCTACCGTCGAAGTCGCCCCGGATCTCGACCTGCGCGCCGCCGCCGAGCACGGCCGCGAGCGACAGCGCGAGGCCCGCGATGCCGAGCGTCTTGCGGCGGCGCAGCAGCAGGTTGAGGCAGGAGGCGAGCACGGCGAGCCCGATCACGAGCTCGATGAGCGCGCGCACGAGCGGCAGCGGGTAACGGGCGCGCAGTTCTTCCGTCGTCAGCAGGTCCGGGAAGTGCAGCACCAGCACGGCGCCGGCGGCCGTCGCGCCGAGGAAGACGCCGGCCACGCCGCTGATCCAGCCATGGCCGGGGCCGCGCGGGGCGTCGTCGCCGAACAGGCGGCCCAGCCGCCGCTCGAGTGGAGTGGCTTCGGACACCGCGGACCTGCGCAGCGTCGTCCGCCCGTTACTCCCGGTCGAGGTTGACGCGCGTGCCCTTGACCGTCGAGTCGACCAGCTCGATGGCGATATCCGGCCCCTTGCGCACCTTGACCAGCACGTCCTCGCCGTCGTCGAGCTCGATCTTGTACGCCTTCTTGTCGAGCGACTTCTTGAACGTGTCGCGGATGTCGCGCGCGCAGCCGTCCTCGCCGCGGCCCTTCTTGAGCGCCACCGGGATGTCGATCGCCGAACCGCCCTTCGGCGTGACCCGGAAATTCATGACGCCGTCATTGTTGGCGCCCTCGCTGACCTCGAGCCGCCACTTGTTCGAGTAGCCGAGTTCCGGCGCGGCGGCCGGCGCCGTCTCCTGCGCGAGGGCCGGCAGGGCGAGGAAGCCCGACAGGAGGACGGACGCGACGAGGCGCGCGGCAGTGGGCATGCAAGGTCTCCGGATGGGTGGAAACCGGCACTATAGCGACGGGCTACCCCTTTGGGCAGGTGACCCGACCGGCACGCTCTGGAACGATCCTTGTCCCGGGCTTTCGCCGGTCGAGGACGTTTCCAATGAATCCACGCCGTGGCGCAAGCCTGCTGTCCCTCGCGATGACCGGCCTGCTGGCGGGTACGGCCGCAGCGGAGGATCCCGCAACCGTCACGATCACCTGCGGCGCCGGGCCGGGCGAGAGACAGTACTGCCGGGCGAACACGGCTTCCGGGATCCTGCTGGCACGTTCGACCGGTACGGGCGCCTGCCTGCTCGGGCGATCCTGGGGTTACGACGACGCGGGCGTCTGGGTGCAGGATGGCTGGAGCGCAGAGTTCATCGTCGCGGCCGCCGGCACGCCCGCGCCCGTCGCAACCGCCGCGGTGCCGGCCGCCCCGGCGGCGGCCGCGGCGACTGCAGCCGCCGCGCCGGTCCCGGCGGCAGCTGCCTTCCCGGCGCCGGACGTCGTCCGGCAGGCGGCACCGGCCAACGAGACGTGGGGCTATCTCGACCCGGGCAAGGGCTTCCTGGTCGGAAAGACGGATGTCGGCGAGCTGTCCATCAGCGCCTATGCCCTGGTCCGCTACATGAACCAGATGGCCGACAACGACACCTTCACGGATCACCTCGGCCGCGAGCGGCCGGTCGACGGGCGGCACGAAATGTACAGCCACCGCGTGCTGGTGTGGCTGAACGGCTGGCTCGGCAATCCGAAGTTCCGCTACACGATCACGTCCTGGACGGTGAATACGACGGACCAGGACGCGCTGTTCGCCAACATCGGCTACCAGTTCGACCCGAAGTTCAACCTGTATGCGGGCGTGTTCGGCAACTCGGGTTCGCGCTCCCTGCTGGGCTCGCACCCCTACTGGCTGGGCCACGACCGCGTGATGGCCGACGAGTTCTTCCGGCCGTTCTTCACGCAAGGCCTGTACGCGAATGGCGAGATCGCACCCGGGCTCTGGTACGCGGCCGGCATGGGCAATACCAACAGCACGCTCGGCACGACGGCCGTCGAGCTGGACCGGAAATTCACGTAAAGCGGTTCGATGTGGTGGATGCCGACGACCGGCGAATTCGGGCCACGCGGCGCCTACGGAGACTGGGAGCACCACGAGGACCTCGCGACCCGGTTCGGCTTCTCGTTCGTGGACAGCCCGGAGCAGCGGTTCGAGGACGTCGGCAACGCCCCGGGGAACACCTCCCTCAAGCTGGCGGACGGCGTCAACGTGTTCGAGACCGGGGCCCTGGTGCCCGGCGTGACCGTGACCGAGCTCGATTATCGCGGCGCCGCCGTCGACCTGGGCATGAAGCACAAGGGGTTCTTCCTGCAGGCGGAGTTCTACTACCGCTGGCTGGACAGTTTCAGGGCCGACGGCTTCCTGCCGATGACCGACGTCGAGGACTGGGGCTTCTACGTGCAGGGCTCGTTCTACCCGATACCCCGCAAGCTGGAGGTCTATGCGGCGACCTCGCAGATCTACGGCGACGACAGCCTCGGATTCGGCGACAGTTCCGACTACATCCTCGGCATGAACTACTACCCGTTCAACACCCGCAACCACCGGGTCAACCTGCAGTACATCAACGTCAACAAGTCGCCGGTCGGCAGCGTGTTCGGGTACTACACGGCCGGCCAGGAAGGAGACACGGTCTCGCTCGCGACCTCGATCTTCTTCTGACGACCCGGCGGCCGCTTCTGGTGCGGGACACCCCGCGTCGGTTAACGTGCAGGACTCTCCTGCCACAGGGAATCCGCCGTGAACCGAACCGCCCTCCACGCCGTTGCCGGTGCGCTCGTCCTGTCGCTCGGCGGCATCGCCGCTGCACACGCGGACCTGACCCCTCGGGAAGCCGACATCTTCCGGAAAGCCGCGTCCGGCCAGGCCGCCGCGGAGGCCCTGCTGGCGCGGGTCGTGGACATCGAGAGCCCGACCGAGAACGTCGCCGGCGTGCGCGCCGTGGGCGAGGTGTTTGCGGAGGAACTGCGGGCCATCGGCTTCCGCACCCGCTGGGTCGAGCTGCCGCCGGAAATGAAGCGGACCGGGCACCTCGTGGCCGAGACCGGCGGCGCGAAGGGCCAGCGCCTGCTGCTGCTGGGGCACCTCGACACGGTGCTGGCGGGCGAACCCTTTCGCCGCGAAGGCACGCGCGCCTACGGCACGGGCACGGCCGACATGAAGGGCGGGCTCGTCGTGATGCTGCAGGCGCTGCGCGCGCTGCACGAGGCCGGCGCGCTCCGGAACCGGCGCATCACGGTCATGCTGACCGGCGACGAGGAAGACGCCGGCATGCCGCTGGCCGTCACGCGCGGGCCGATGCTCGAACTGGCGCAGCAGAGCGACGCCGTGCTCAGCTTCGAGGCGGCGATCGACGGCACGGCCACGATCGGCCGCCGCGGGATCAACAGCTGGACGCTCGAGACGACCGGCGAGACCGGCCATTCGAGCGGGATCTTCGGCGAGGAGCGCGGCAGCGGCGCGGTCTACGAGATCGGACGCATCCTGGCGGCTTTCCAGGCGGAGCTCGGCGGCGAGAAGTACCTGACCATCAATCCCAGCGTGATCGTCGGCGGCACCCGGGCGGCGCTCGACGACTACCGCGGCACGGCAGAGGGCAAGACAAACGTGATCGCACCGATCGCGATCGCGCGCGGCGACATCCGCTACATCAGCCTCGAGCAGGAACGCTCCGCCCGCGAGCGCATGCAGGCCATCGTGGCGCGGCACCTGCCGCGCACCGGCGCCACGTTGCGCTTCGACGACGGCGCTTACCCGCCGATGACGCCGACGCCCGGGAATGAAGCCCTGCTGAAGATTCTCGACGGCGCGAGCCGCGATCTCGGCCTCGGGCCGGTCGAGGCGCTCGATCCCGCCGATCGCGGCGCGGGCGACATCGGCTTCGTGGCCCACCTGCGGCCCGGCCTCGACGGCCTCGGCAGCGGCGGCGGCGGGAATTCGCACGCGCCGGGCGAGTACACGGACCTCGCGACGCTGACGCCGATGGCGCAGCGAGCCGCCGTGCTGATCTACCGTCTCACGCGCTGAAGCCGTGACGGCGCAGCAGCCTCACTGGTGGGAGCGGCCGGACCTCCGGTACCGGGACGGGCGCCTCGTGTTCGACGGCAAGGACCTGCGCGGGATCGCCGCGGAAGGGACGCCCGCCTACGTCTACCGCGCCGGTCGCGTGCGCGAGAATCTGGAGCGGCTTTCCGGCGCACTGGCGTCGGCGGGGGTCGCGCACGACCTCTACTACGCCCTGAAGGCGAACCGCTACCCGCCGTTGCTGCGTGCAATCCGGGCGACGGGACGCTGCGGCGTCGATGCCTGCTCACCCGCGGAAGTGCGACACGCCCTCGCGCACGGTTTTGATGAGTCGCAGGTTTCCTTCACGGGTCACGCCGTTTCGGAGCCGGACCTCGACGTGCTCGCCGCCCATCCCGGCGTGCACGTCAATTGCGACGCGATCAGCACGATCCGCCGTCTCGGCCGGCGCAGTCCGGGCCGTGCGATCGGCATCCGCCTGAACCCGGGTGTCGGCGCCGGCTACAACGACCGCCTGCGCTATGCGGGCGCGAAGCCGACCAAGTTCGGCGTGTACCCGGACCGGTTCGAGGAGGCGCTGGCCACGGCCGCCGAGTCCGGGCTTGCGGTCGACACCCTGCATTTCCACGTCGGCAGCGGCTACCAGGGCGATGCGGTCGACGTGCTCGACCAGGTACTGGCGGGTGCCGGGCGCCTGCTGGATGCGCATCCCGGGATCCGCCGCCTGAACGTCGGCGGCGGCATCGGCGTGCGGATGACAGAGGCCGACGTGCCGGTCGACCTCGCGCGCTGGGCCGCCGTCATCGCGCGGCACGTCGTGCCACGCGGGCTGCGGGTCGCCGTCGAACCGGGCGATTACCTGGTGAAGGACGCCGGCCTGCTGCTGGTGCAGGTCAACACGGTCGAGGACAAGTCCGGTACGCGCTTCGTCGGCGTCGATGCCGGGCTCGGCATCCTCAACCTCTGGGCCTACTACGGCATCCCGTACGTGGTCGCGCCGCTGTCGGCCCGTCCGGGCGCTCGCAGGGAGCGCGTGACGATCTCCGGGAACATCAACGAAGCGATCGACCTGCTCGCCGAGGACGTCGAGCTGCCGGCGCTGGAGGAGGGCGACTTCCTGGCGCTGATCAACGTCGGGGGATACGGCTCGGCCGCCGCGTCGAACCACTGCATGCGCGGCGAGTATCGGGAGATCCTAATCGGAGAATGACTGAGGACGCGTCACCGCCCATGACCGCCGGGCCGTGTGGCCGGGCAGCCTCTGTGCGAGACTTCCGCTTCGCGAGTGCTGGCGGCGCATGGGCGATGCGGCCTCGCATTCAGGAGTCCCGTTGGGCATCCAGGCCGGCGACAAGCGTTCTGTCGACACCGCGCAGTGGCACGAACTGGCTGCTGGCCTCGAGCGCATCCTGGCGCGCGGCGCCGTGCGCGCCCAGCCGGAGGATACCGCCCCCTACGAATGCGACGGTCTGACGCTTTATCGCGAGCGTCCCGCCGTCGTCGCGCTGCCGGAAACCGAAGAACAGGTCGCGCAGATCCTGCGACTGTGCCATCGGTTGCGGGTGCCCGTCGTACCGCGCGGCGCGGGCACCGGCCTGTCCGGCGGCGCGCTGCCGCACAAGGATGGACTCCTGCTTTCGCTGGCGCGACTGGACCGTATCGTGGCAGTCGATGCCAGGGCGCGTACCGCAACCGTCCAGACGGGTGTCACCAATCTCGCCATCTCCGACGCCGCGCGTCCCCACGGCCTGTTCTATGCGCCGGATCCCTCGAGCCAGATCGCCTGCACGATCGGCGGAAATGTCGCGGAGAACTCCGGCGGCGTCCACTGCCTCAAGTACGGAATGACGTTGCAGAACCTCTTGCGCGTACGAGGCTTCCTGTGTGACGGCGAGACCGTGGAGATCGGTGCCGTCGGCGCTGAAGCTCCGGGACTGGACCTGCTTCCGCTCGTCGCCGGTTCGGAAGGGATGCTCGTCGTCGTGACCGAAGTCACCGTGCGACTGTTGCCGATGCCGCGGGCCGCGCGATGCATCATGGCGAGCTTCGGGACGATCGCCGAGGCCGGCGATGCGGTCGCGGCGCTCATCGCTGGTGGCATCATCCCGGCCGGGCTGGAGATGCTGGACCAGGCCGCCGCGCGGCTGGTCGAGCCGTACGCCCGGGCCGGCTACGACCTCGAGGCGGCCGCCATTCTCCTGTGCGAGTCGGACGGCACGGAGGAGGAGGTCGAGGAGGAGATCGCGCTCATGACGGCGTCGCTGCGGGCCTCGCGGGCCTCGCAGATCCGCGTCTCCGGCAGCGAGGCGGAGCGGTTGCGCTTCTGGGCGGGTCGCAAGAGCGCATTCCCGGCGGCCGGCCGCGCGGCGCCGGCCTACTACTGCATGGACGGAACGATCCCGCGCCGGCACCTCGGGGCCATGCTGACGTTCATCCAGTCGCTGGAGCGCCGCTACGGCCTGCAGTGCCCGAATGTATTCCATGCTGGCGATGGCAACCTGCACCCGCTGATCCTGTTCGACGACGGCGACCCTGACTCCGTGCGGCGCGCGGAGGCTTTCGGTGCCGATATCCTCGAGGCTTGCGTACGGCTCGGCGGCACGGTTACCGGCGAGCACGGTGTCGGCGTGGAGAAACTCGGACCAATGTGCCTGCAGTTCGGCAGAGACGAGATCGAGGCCTTCAACGGCGTCAAGCGCGCGTTCGACCCGACAGGCGGTCTCAATCCCGGCAAGGCGATTCCGACGCCTCACCGGTGCGCCGAACACGGGCGGATGCTGGTAAAGCGCGGCGCGCTGTCATTTCCGGATTTGCCGCGGTTTTGATGGAGGAAGCCACCGCGCAACTGCTTGAGACGGTGCGGGCCGCAGCCGCGGTGCGGAGGGCCTTGTGTATCCGTGCCGGCGGCACCAAGGATTTCTACGGCAACGCGCCGGATGGGGAGATCATCGACCCGCGTGCTGCCAGCGGAGTCGTGGCGTACGACCCCAGCGAGCTCGTGATCACCGCAGGCGCCGGCACGCCGCTCGGCGAACTCGAAGCCTTGCTGGAATCCCATGGGCAGATGCTCGCGTTTGAGCCGCCGCACTTCGGGTCTGGCGCCACGCTCGGTGGTTGCGTGGCGGCCGGGTTGGGCGGGCCCAGGTGCGCTTCCGCCGGTGCGGCGCGCGGTGCGGTTCGCGACGCCGTGCTCGGTGCCAGGCTCATCGACGGGCGAGCGCGGCTGCTCCGCTTCGGCGGAACGGTGATCAAGAACGTCGCGGGCTATGACGTATCGCGCGTCCTGGCCGGCTCGCTCGGCATCCTCGGTGTGATCATCGAACTCTCCTTGAAAGTCATGCCGCGGCCAGGCTGCGAAGTCACGCGGCGATTCGAGTGCGGCGAAGTATCTGCAATCGGGTACATGAACGACTGGGCCCGCGAGCCGCTGCCGCTGTCTGCCTCGGCCTGGTCCGGCGGCGAGCTGACCGTGAGGCTGTCAGGGTCGCGCGCGGCCGTGGCCGCGGCCGGGGCCCGTCTCGGCGGCGAAGAACTGGATGCGCGCGCTGCGGATCGTTTCTGGTCGCAGCTGCGCGAGCAGCGTGCGGCATTCTTCTCCGGGGACACCCCGCTCTGGCGGTTCTCGGTGCCGGCGATCGCCACCCCGATCGGCGCCGGTGAACCGCAGTTGATCGAATGGGGCGGTGCGGTGCGGTGGCTGCGTTCCAGCCGGCCCGTCGCGGTCCTGCGGCGCGAGGCGGCAGCGCTTGGCGGACGCGCGACGCTGTTTCGCGGCGGAGACCGCACCGAGGGTGTTTTCGCTCCGCTCACTCCAGCCGTGGCGCGCATCCACGCGGCTCTCAAAGCCGAGTTCGACCCGGAGCGAATCTTCAATCCAGGCCGGCTGGTCGCAGGTCTCTGATCGTCATGCGTACCCGACTCAGCGAGAACCTGCAGGGCACGGTCGAGGGCGAAGAGGCGCGATCGATCATCGGCAGCTGCGTGCATTGCGGCTTCTGCCTGCCCACCTGCCCGACCTACAGGCTGCTCGGCGACGAACTCGACAGTCCGCGGGGGCGCATCTACCTCATCAAGCAGGTGCTGGAGGGGGTCCAGCCGACAGTGCTCACGCAGCAGCACCTCGACCGCTGTCTGTCTTGTCGCGCGTGCGAGACGACCTGCCCGTCGGGGGTCCAGTACGGGCGGCTCATCGACATAGGCCGCGAGCTGGTGGCCGAACGGTCGCCCCGGCCAGCGATTGCGCGCGCGCTCCGTGCCGTACTGAGACGGGGCCTAACCGGCCGTTGGTTCGGCGCAGCGCTGCGGCTGGGTCAGGCCTTGCGCGGCGTGCTGCCCGCGCCGCTCGCGCGCCGCGTGCCGGCACCGCATGGTGCGGGTTCCTGGCCGAAGCGCACTCACGACCGCCGCATGCTGCTGCCTGTCGGCTGCGTCCAGCCGGCATTGGCGCCGAACATCGACTCGGCCACGGCGCGGGTCTGCGACGTAATCGGTATCGAGCTGCTCGCAGTGCGGGGTGCGGGATGCTGCGGAGCCCTCCCATACCACCTGGACGACTGGCAGGGCGCGCGCGATGCGGCGCGCCGCAATATCGACGCCTGGTTGCCGGAGCTGGACGCCGGTGCGGAGGGATTGCTGATCAATGCGTCCGGTTGCGGCACGATGATCCGGGAGTACGGCCGCCTGCTGCGCGACGATCCGGAATACGCCGCCAGGGCGGAGCGCCTTTCCGAGCTCGCATTCGATCTCGCCCAGGTGCTGCCCGCGCACGTGGACCGGCTCCTTCCAAGGCTCGCGCCACGGCCGTCGCAGCGCGTGGTTTTCCACCCTCCCTGCACGCTCCAGCACGGACTTCGGATCCGCGGCGCGGTCGAGTCGCTGCTCGGTGCGGTTGGTGCCGAGGTCCTGCCGTTCGAAGGCGGCCATCTGTGCTGCGGTTCGGCCGGTGCGTACTCGCTGCTTCAGCCGACGATCGCCGGCCGGCTCCGGGGCCTCAAGATCGCAGCGCTCTCTGCGCCGCAGCCCGACGTCATTCTGTCGGCAAACGTCGGCTGCATCACGCACCTGGCGGGGGACAGCGCGGTGCCTGTGCGACACTGGATCGAATGGCTGGACGACCGTCTCGCTCCATCAACTCTCGGAGACAACGCATGAAGCGCACGACACCCGTCATCTTCGTTTGCGGTGCCCGGCTCGGCGCCGGTCTGTTCGCAGTTCTGCTGACCGCGATCGCGGTACCGGCGGCCGCCAGCGTCGCCGTCTACGTCGGCAAGAACCTGACTGCGGACGGAAGCGTGCTGCTGGCCGGTTACGGCGACGAGCCTTCCAGCCATTGGCTGTCCATCGTGCCCGCGCGCGACCACCCCGCAGGCGCGACGGTGACGGTCGGCGCCACGGCGTCGGCCGACATGCCCGGCGAGCTGATCGAGATTGCCCAGGCATCGCGAACATTCCGCTACCTGTCCATGGATTACTCCTACTTCCTGGGGCTGCCCGCGCCGCTGACCAACGGCGGCCTGAACGAGTACGGTCTTGCCGTGCGGGACGTTGCGCTGCAATCGCGGCAGGAACTCGTGGACATGACCCCGAACCCGCAGCGCGGCCTGAACTACAGCGACCTGGCACGCATCGCGCTCGAGCGCGCGAAGAGCGCGCGAGAAGCGGTGGAGATCGTGACCAGGCTGATCGACACGTTCGGCTACACGACCTACGGCGGCAACTCGCATGTCTTCGCGGACGCCGACGAAGGTTGGGTCGTCCTGGAGTTCGCAGGCGGGCGAGGACTGTGGGTGGCGCGTCGCCTCGGACCGGATGAAATATGGATGAACTGGCGCGGCTACCACGGGTTCGGCTACGTGCAGAACCTGCCTGCCAACTGGCGCGATAACCCCGATTACCGCGCATCTGCGAACTTCGAGTCCTTCGCCGTCGAACAGGGCTGGTTCGACCCCGGCGCCGGAAAGCCCTTCAACGTGATTGAAGTTTTCGCGCGAGCTGACCAATACACGGCGTATACGGCCGGTGAGGCCCGGGATGTCGATGCACGCCTGCGCGCGGCGGCACCGCGAGTTTCCGTCGAGCAACTCATGCAGATACTGCGCGCGACCGGTAGGGACTCGTCGGGCTACGGCCAGGTCGCCCACTTGCGCGCCGGAGTGCCGACCGACCTGCGCACGCTCTGGGTCGCGCCTGGCCCGCCGGTCACTGCGCCTTTCGTGCCTTGGAGGATCGGGGTCGAATCGGTCCCGCCGGAGTTCCGGCGCCACCGCTATCTCACGGCCGGCGAGGCGGAACGAACGGTCGATCCGGTGCAGCGCGGCCTTGAGTCGACACGTTACGCGAACCGTGCCGTCAAGCGCCTGCTGTATCTCGTCGACGAACATCGAGATGTATTCCTGCCCCAGGTGACATCGCTGCTCGAGGCACATGATCGCCGCATGCTCGATGCGCAGCCGGGCGTGGAGCAGACCGCGAAGATCCTGCTGGATGCCGGGGAGATCGGTCTCGCCCGTCGTTACCTGACCGAGCAGTCACACGCGGCGGCAGCGGACGCCATGCGCCTGCTCGAGGGACTGGCGGCGGCTGTCGAATTGCAGACGCGGCTCCTTTTCGGCATTCGCGCACCGGAGACCGCGCCCCCGTAAGCGGCGAGGGACCTCACTCGCGGCCTTCGAATACCCCGGTGCCGAAAAGGCTGAGGCCGCCGTCCATCAGTACGGTGGAACCTGTCATGTGCCGATTGCCCGGATCGCAGAGTTGGACGATCTGGGCGGCAACCTCGTGCGGTTCGATCAGCCGGCCGACCGGTACTTGGCGACGGGACGTCTCGTGGGCATCCCGGGCCGCCTCGGGGAACTGATCGGCGAGTCCCGCGGCGACGAACCCGGGCGCAATTTCGTTGACCAGGATGCCGTGCGGCGCGAGCGCACCGGCCATGCAGCGGCTCAGCATCCGCATCCCGGCCTTTGCAACGCAGTACGCAGGCAGCGCGAGATGAACGTGTTCCGCGGCCCAGCTGCCCACGAAGACGACCCGTCCAGGCAGTCCGCACTCAACGAGCCGTCGGGTCGCGAAAGTAGCCAGGTGAAATGCGCCGTCGAGATTGACGGCCATGACTCGCCGCCAGTCTTCGGCCGAAAGTTGCAGCCAAGGCGCCAGGCCGACGATTGCCGCGTTCGGCACGATCAGGGAGGGCGTGCCGATTCGCTGCTCGACCTCCAGCAACCAGGACGATACCGCGCGCGCATCCGCGACGTCGACGTGGTGATACAGGCCCCGCCGGCCGAAATCCTGCACATCGCCGACCAGGGGCAGAGCCCGGTCCTCGGGCAACAGGTCGCACCAGGCTACGTCCGCACCCTCGGCGGCGAGCGCGCGTACGGTTGCGCTGCCGATCGCACCGAGGCCGCCGCTGACGACCGCGACCCGCCCCTCCAGCCGTCCTTGCCGCCCGCGCACGGTGTCCCGGACTATGTCCAGGTGTAGCTGTCCTGGCGCGCGGCGGCCTGGGGGGGCCGCGACGACGCGCCGTCGGCCCCGGCGGTCATATCCTGGATCAGCCTCGAGGCTTCCATCGTGACGATCTCGAGCGCGCCGGGGCCGAAATCCGCGCAGTCCTGTTCATAGGCGCCGTTGCCGTAATAGGCGGCCGGCGGCAAGTAGTTGTACGTGCCGTTCGTATCGTTGGTCACGATGACCGCGAGATCCGGGAACCGGCGTCGCAACTCCAGTTGCAGGTCCGTGAAGGCCTCCGCCGGCACACCGATCAGCACTGCACGCCCCATGCGCACGGCCCAGATGGGAAAGCCGTTGCCCAGGCCCTCCGCCAGATTGACGACGAACTGCCGCAGGCGCGTCATGCGCGTCCAGGCTGCGCGGTCCGGCGCGGTCGCGATGGCATCGTCGATCTCCTTGACCGTGGGCCAGGATTTCGCCGGCAGCCGGGCGTATGCGACGCGGGACTCGAGCGCCGTATCGACGTCTGCGCTGCGCACCTCCCAGATCGCGAGCGGCGCGCCCGAGCTCTGTGGGCCCTTGAACGCGAGGGACTTGCCCGGCGGGAGCATGCCGTGCAGCACCGACAGCGCGGCATGGCCGAGGGTCGTGCCGTTCGCGTCCGCGACAGCCGGGTCCGAGGCATAGGAGTCGCGCGGCGTCTGGTTCCCGGACGGCCCGTGGAGGAAGAGGCAGGGAGCGCCGCCGGTTTCTCGCTCGACGACTTCACTCATGGCGCCGACGTAGTCCGGCGAGACGCTTCGATTGCCGCCGCCGAGCGAGACGGGATGGCAGGCATAGTTGACGATCGTCGCGATCGTTCTGCCGTTCGCGAGCGAAGTGGCGCGGCCGACCATTACCGTATGATCCGGGTTGCCGGCGGGATTCGGGCCGCACAGGATGCGCCCCGAATCCGGATCCGGGAAGTCGCGTGTGCGCGCGAGCGCGCAGTGTCCACGTGCCCAGCTCAGAAAGGCTGGTTCGGCGCTTTCGACTGCGTCCCGCACGGCATCCTGCAGCGCGCGATGCAGCTTGGCCCTGAATGCCGGGATCTTGTCGCCGCCTGGCCGCGACTCGAACTCCGGGTCGACTTGCGGCACCGAGTGCGAGTGCGTCACGACCAGCAGCAGTTCGTGCCTTTCCAGGTTGAACCGCGTGCGAATCGGCGCGCACAGATCCTCGACCGTCCGGTACGAGGGGAACCAGCAATAGTCGATCGTCGCAATCACGATACGACGGTCCCGCGCCTCGTTCTGCAGGCAGATCGCAGTTGCGTGCAGAGGTCGGTGGATGAACTCCGCCTGGTCATGTGTGGCGCTGCCCCACATGTGGCAGTAAATGCCGGGCTCGGGCGTCATGTCGTGCCGTCCGACGCCGACGAGCCCGCGAAAGGCAGGATCCTGTTCCGTGAAGTTGCTCTGCTGCATGGGTCTGCTCCGGGCTTCGGCCTACCAATCCCCGACGCTGCCGTCCCGGTAGTAGACGCGCTGCAGGGATTCCGGCTGGAAAGGGTGACGGGCAGCCGCCGCCTCGTTCACCTCGACGCCGAGACCGGGGCGATTGCTCGGGCGGACGATCCTTCCCTCTCGCAGGACCACGTGGGCGGTATCGACAACCTCGCCCCGCCAGGGCACGTCCTCGGTGACAGTTTCGCAGATTATGTAATTCGGCTGCGAGAAGCCGAACTCCAGGGAAGCCGCCGTGCTGACGGGTCCCTGCGGGTTGTGGGGCGCGAGTGCAATGCGCTTGGCGTCGGCGAGCGCCGCGATTCGCCGAGCCTCGGTGATTCCGCCGCAATGCGTGAGGTCGAGCTGGCAGACCGCGCAGCCGCCGGCCTGGAACAGTTGATCGAACTGGGCCAGGTGCGTCAGGCGTTCGCCGGTCGCGATCGGCGTGCCTACTACCCGCGCGATCGCAGCGAGCCCGGCCACCGATTCCGGCCAACAGGGTTCCTCGAGAAAATAGAGACCGAACTGTTCGAGTGCACGCGCGAACCTCATGCCCATCGCGGGCGATGGGCGGGCGTGGCAGTCGACCATGATGTCGATGTCGTCTCCCACGGCGCGGCGCATGGCCTCGACGCAGCGTTCCGCTGCCCGGACCGGCTTGAGGCCTTCGAGCGGCAGGGTGGGCGGAACCGCCATGGACTTGAAGGCCGTGTACCCGTCATCCACGGCACGGGCGGCGAGCTCGGCGAAACGCGCGGCGTTCTCAACGGGCGTCTCGTAGAAATCCTCCATGAGGCCGCCGCCCAGGTGACAGTACGTGCGGATGTAGTCGCGTACCCGGCCGCCCCAGAGCTCGTGACACGGCACACCGAGCCGTTTGCCCTGGATGTCCCAGAGCGCGAGGTCGACGCCAGCGATGGCCGTGGCGCGCACGGTGCCGTTGCCATGCCAGAAATGCTGGCGGTACATCGTCTGCCAGAGGTGCTCGACCCGCCGCGGGTCCTCGCCCGCCAGCAGGTCCGACAAGCTCCGGATCGCCCCGACGACTTCCGGGGTGTGCCACTCGAGCGTCGCCTCGCCCCAGCCCACCAGTCCCGGCTGGTCGGTCACGACCTTCACGAAGATCCAGTTGCGCATGCGCGCATTGCAGACGATGGATTCGACCGAGGTGATTCGCATGCTGCAGCATATCCTCTTGCCAGGCTGCCTCGCCGGCCGCAATCGCCGCAGGCCGGCGGCGCGGCGGCTGAGAGCTTGCTGACAACCCGATGTGTAACGTTACACTTCGCTCGCTAATGCCGCAAGGTCCGGCCTGGCAGCGAAACCGTGGTCCTGCCGAAGCGTACCGACAGGCGGCGTGTCGCCATCTCGACCGAGTCGAAGGTGTAACGTTAGACTCGATGCACCGGGGCGGTGCGGAGATCCTGATGAAGCTGGTCCGATGGGGCGCCGTGCGGGCAGAGCGCTGGGGAGTCCTCGATGCGGCGGGCGCCATCAGGGCCCTGCCCCCGTCGGTCGTGCCGGGACCGCAAGAGCCCCTGACGCAGGATCACATCGACCGCCTGATGGACGCCGATCCCGTCTCCTGGCCGGCGGCGCCGCCGGGGGCCAGGATCGGTCCGCCGGTGGCGGGATGCGGCAAGATCGTCTGCATCGGCCTCAACTACCGCGACCATGCCCGCGAGTCCGGGATGCAGGTTCCGCCGGAGCCGGTCGTCTTCATGAAGGCGACCAGCGCGCTGTGCGGGCCGGACGACGGGATCCGGATGCCGCGCGGCGGCACCAAGCTCGACTGGGAGGTCGAACTCGCCGTGGTGATCGGTCGCGAAGGACGTGACATCCCCGAGCGGGAATCCCGTTCCTTCGTTGCCGGTTACTGCATCCTCAATGACGTCAGCGAGCGCGCCTTCCAGCTTGAAGGCACCGGACAGTGGGTCAAGGGCAAGAGCGCGGACACTTTCGCCCCGCTGGGACCCTGGCTCGTGACGCGTGACGAAGTCGCAGACCCGCAGAGCCTGGCGATCTGGCTGAAGGTCAACGGCAGCACGCGCCAGCAGAGCAGCACGCGCCACATGATCTTCGGCGTCGATGCGCTGATCAGTTACGTGAGCCGGTTCATGAGCCTGCATCCCGGGGACGTGATTGCCACCGGCACGCCGCCCGGCGTCGGGCTCGGCATGAATCCGCCCCAGTACCTCGCGCCGGGCGACATCGTGGAACTCGGTATCGACGGACTCGGCCGGCAACGGCAAATGGTCGTTGGCCCGGGTGTGTGAGTCGCCGGCGGGGCTGCGCGTGAAATGAACCTCGAGGATCTGCTCGCGACGCCGCTCGACCGTACCGTCAAGGGCCTGCCGGACAGCGCTTCCGGCATCACGCTCGCCGACATTGGCGGCATGGGGTGGAATCTGTTGCGAGGGGATCTGCCGTTCCCGGTCGCAACCATCGACGGCTCGACGATGACGGCGAACAGCCGCTGGATGCGCGATTTCCTGCGATCGCAACGTGTCCGGATCAGTCCGCACGGCAAGACGACGATGGCGCCGCAGCTATTCAAGCGACAGCTTGAGGACGGGGCATGGGGAATCACGGTCGCCACCGTACAGCAGCTGCAGGTTTGCCGCAGATTCGGGGTCGGACGCGTGTTTATGGCGAACCAGGTCATCTCGGATCATGACATCCGGGTCGTGCTGCGGGCGTTGCGCGACGATCCATCTTTCGACTTCTATTTTCTGGTCGATTCGGCCGAGAACATCGGCCGGCTGCATGACATGGCGCGGCAGCTGAAGGCAGGCCGGCCGTTGCAGGTGCTGATCGAGGGCGGCGTGCGGGGAGGGCGAACCGGTGTGCGCGATTTCGGTCTGGCCATGGCGATGGCGGGGCAGATCAGTGCCTGCTCACCGTACCTGCAGTTGTGCGGCATCGAAGGCTTCGAGGGAGTGATACACGGCGGCGAACCGCAGGACGCGTTCGCGGTCCGCTCCTTCATCGCCGAGCTGTGCGTACTGCTCAATGGCTGCCTGGATCGCCGATTGTTCGACGGTTTCAAGCCGATCCTGTCAATCGGCGGTTCGATGTACTTCGATCTTGTCGCGACGCACCCGGATGTGGAGGCACTCAAGGATCGATGCGAGGTCATCCTGCGATCAGGCTGCTACCTAACCCACGATTCCGGGATGCTCGCCCGGAACTTCCTAAACGTCAGCGCGCGCACGCCGGCGGTCGCAGGACCGGCATTGCGGCCGGCGCTGACGGTCTGGGGACTGGTGCAGTCGCTGCCCGAGCCGGAACTCGCGATCCTGAACGTCGGTAAACGGGACGTTTCGTACGACGTCGAATTGCCCGTCGTCGAGCGTTGGTTCCGTAGCGGCCTGCATGCGGAGCCGGTACCTATCCCGGAACCGGCCGTCGCAGTCCAGCTCAATGACCAGCACCTGATGCTTCGCGTGCCTCGCGACTCGCGATACCGCATCGGCGACGTGCTGGGTCTCGGCGTCTCGCACCCGTGCACGACATTCGACAAGTGGCGGCTCCTGTACGTCGTGAACGAGCGGTTCGACGTGACTGAGGGAATTCTCACCTTCTTCTGAGCGATGGTCCTGCGGGACCGGCAAGGACACGATGCAGTACGAACCGGAATCGACAGCCATGGCTTCCCAGGGTCCGTTCGACCTCGTCCTCCGGGGCGGCCGGCTTCTCGACCCGGGGTCAGGGCTCGACGCCCCGGGGGACATCGCGTTCCGTGGCGGCAGAATCGCAGCGATCGGGGCGAGGCTTGATGCCCATGGTGCGCGCGAGCTCGTGGATGCGAGCGGCAGGATCGTGGTGCCGGGCTTGGTGGACCTGCATACGCACGTGTACTGGGGGGCGACGGGCCTGGGGGTCAATGCAGAGTCGCTCTGCTGCCGCAGCGGCACGACGACATTCGTCGACGCTGGCAGCGCCGGCGCCGGCAACTTCGCCGGATTCCGCCGCTACGTGGCGGAATCGACGAGGCTGCACATCCTCGCCTTCCTGAATGTCTCCTACGCCGGAATATTCGGCTTCGGGCCCGGACTCTGGGTCGGCGAGAACTGGGACCTGCGGCTGGTTGATCGCGACCAGTGCGCGCGCGCCGTCGAGGCCAATCGCGACCTGGTCGTCGGGATCAAGGTCAGGATCGGGGAGGAAGCGGGCGGCCCCAGCGGCCTGGTTCCGCTCGAACTGGCCCTCGAAGTGGCGGAACGACTGCGTGTGCCCGTCATGGCGCACGTCGATATGCCGCCGCCGACCCTCGCGGAGGTACTGGCGCGACTGCGGCCGGGCGACGTGTGGACGCATTGCTTCCGAGCCCCGCCGAACGCCGCCCTGTCCGCCGCAGGGGGTATCGACCGGAATGTGCTCGCCGCACGAAAGCGCGGCGTGCTGTTCGACGTCGGGCACGGTTTCGGCAGCTTCTCGTTCGAGACGGCGCGGCGCCTGATCGATGAGGGCATCTATCCGGACTCCATAAGCAGTGATGTGCATGCATTCAGCGTCGACGGACCGGCGCGCGATCTCCTGCACGTCGCGTCGAAGTTCCTGGCGCTAGGGGTTCCGCTCAACGAGATCGTCCGTCGCGTGTCCTGTGCGCCGGCTCGCTGCATCGGGCGGCCGGAGCTGGGCCGCCTGGCCGTCGGCGGAACCGGGGACGCGGTCGTGCTCAGCGAGGAGGAGGGGCGGTTCGAGTTCGTCGACAGCCAGGGCGAGGTACTGGCCGGCGAACGACGCCTGCGCGCGGACCGCGTCATCGTCGATGGCGCCGTGTGGCAGCCGGGCGATTCCGTACCGGCGCGGACCGTCCAGGTCCGGCGTTGAGTCCGGCCGGCGCCATGGGCACCGCGGTCATTCAGGCGACACCGCAGCGCTTGTTCCTGGGCGAAGGTCCATTGTGGCATCCACTCTGGCAGGAACTTCTGGTTGTCGACGTTCCACGGGGAGACATCCATCGATTCGATCCTGAATTGCGGCTTAAAGGAACCATCGCCGCCTTCAGACCGACGTCAGCCGTGACCTGGCAGGCGGATGGCTCGATCCTTTGCTTCCACGATCGGGGTTTGATATCCAGCGTGGCGAATCCTCTTGCCTCGCCGGAGCCGGTGCTCACGCTGACGGAGGAAGCCGACGGTATGTTCAACGACGTGATCGCCGACCCCCGGGGCCGGATTCTGTGCGGCGCACTGCCGATCGGCAGCCGGCCGGGCCGGCTGTATAGCATCGAACCCGACAGAAGTTACCGCACCCTTCTCGATGACTTGCAGGAGCCGAACGGGATGGGATTCTCGGCCGACGGGAGCGTCCTCTATTTCGCGGATTCGGTCGGGCAGACGATCTGGCGCATCCCGTACGATCTGGCGAGCGGGGGGATCGGGCGGCGCAGCGAGTACTGGCGCGCGAGCGGCGAGGAATTGCCAGACGGCCTCACCGTGGATGCCGAGAACAATGTCTGGTGCGCTATATGGAATGGCGGCCGCGTCGTGAAGCTGAATGCCGACGGGAGGGTTGTCGACCACCTGGAACTGCCTGCACGGCGGCTGACCTCGGTCGCGTTCGGCGGCGCCGGGCTGGATGCGCTTTACGTGACGAGCGCGTTGCAGGACGGGACCGTCGGCGCCGGAGACGAAGCTGCAGGAGCGGTGTTCCGCCTCGCCGTGGCGGCCAGGGGACGGCCGGAGCGGCCGTCCCGCATGGTCGCCTGAACTTACACGATACGGGTCCTAACGCCCGAATTCGTACTTGACTCCGAACAGGAAGGACTGCGGGAATTCGCGGGTGATGCCGAATCCCGGATGGTCCTCCTTGAGGACATACACGATTTCGTTCGTGATGTTGTTGGCGTTGAAGTAGAACTGCAGGCCGCTGCCCCAGCCCTCCTGGACCTGGTAGGAAGCCATCAGGCCGATTCGGGTGTTGCCGCCGCCGACGTACTGCCCGAACCGCTCGATGTTCCCGAGCGACGGAATGTAGGACCAGTCCTCCATCCAGACCAACGAGGCGCCGAGCCGGAGCCCGGCGGCCGGCCCGTCGAGGAACTCATAGGACCCCAGGATGCTGGCCTGGTTTTCGGGAACATTGTTGACCGGTGCGGTGAAATCGAAGTTCGGGTCGCTGAGTTCCGATTCCGTGTAGGTGTAGTTGAACGCGATGTTGACCTCGGGGGTCACCTGGCCGACCAGTTCCAGCTCCAGTCCGCTGATATCCCGAAGTCCGGTTAGCACCGAGGCGTTCGCGCCTCCGAACCCGCCCAGATACACCGCAGACACCGGAATATTGGTGGTTTCGCTGTCGAAGTAGGCGAGTGCTCCGCCGAGCGCACCGTTCAGGAACTCGCCCTTGATGCCGACCTCGTATTGCTCCATCTCCTGGGGCGTGGTCAGCGGATTGCCGTCGATGTCGCGGACGCCGATGTTCGGCCTGAAGCCCTCGCTGTAGCTGAAATATGCGTTCAGTGCGTCGATCGAACCGCGATCCTGCACCAGGCGGTAGGTCAGCCCTGCTCGACCGAGCGTCTTGTCGTACTCCTCGTTTACTTCCACGGGCGGGTTCTGGACGACGCCGCCGCGGATGAGCGTGCCCGAATCGACTTCGCTGTCCTGATAGAGCACGCCAAGCAGTACATCCAGCCGGTCGATGGGGCTGATCAGTAGTTGCAGGCTTGCCCTGATGTCCGTGTACCCGCTCGTGGTCAACAGTCGTGTCCCTAGCGTGCTCGGATCGACCAACGGCACCGGCGAACCGTCCGCGAGGACTCCCCGGCCCCCCTCGGTCATCCGGATGTTGCCGAGATACTGCGAATTCAGCAGCAGGTTCTCGGCCGGGTCGACATCGCTCGCGTACTCGAGCATCGCGAAGAACTGGTGCTCGCGCCCGAAGGCCGAGAAGGGGCCGCCGAGGCTGACGTCGAACGTCATGTCCTCGCTCGTGCGATATTGGTTGTAGGAGTAGAAGTACACCTCGTCGTCGGCGAGGTCGTAGGCTCCCGCCGGACCGAAAGGGAAGTACTCGTAGACGTCTGTATCGATGTTGGTATACGTGCCCTGAGCCTTGAGGGTCAGGTCATTCGCGAAATCGTGCTCGATGCTGCCGATGACAAACAGCTGATCACTGTCGAAGTTCGAGTAGCGCGGATCGCTGAAATACCAGTTACGCGCGGGCACGCGGGGTAACGTGAGCGTGCCGTCCGGGAGAGTCTGCAGGAAGCCACCATCGTAGGGGTCCTCGTCGACGTGCTCGTAATAGGCCCACAGGTTTGCCGTGGTCGAATCACCCATGTCGAACTTGAGCGAGCCGGCCAGCATGTGGCGGTTATTCTCGATGTCGACCACATCGACGGGCTCGCCGTATTCCTTGTAGGTGCCGACGAAACGGCCCGAGATCCGCTCATCTGTACCGGCGAACGGACCGGAGACATCGAGCTGGAGCTCGGTGCGGTCGAAGTCTCCGGCCAGCAGACCGATTTCCGCGCTGGGCGTTGTTGTCGGCGACTTGAGGATGTGGTTGATTTCGCCGCCGAAGCTGCCGCTGACGCCGTACAGGGCGGTGGCAGGGCCGCGCACGACCTCGATTCGTTCCATCGCATAGCCGTCGATGGCGGTTGTGGCAAAGAAGCGCGTGCCGTTCACGCGGAAACCCGAGATCGGGCTGGCGCGCAGAAGAATGCGGTCGTACCCGTAGCCGCTGCCGCTGCGCTGCAGGCCCGGTACCCAGTCAGAGGCTTCGTAGATGTCCCGCGCCCCGGTCAGACGGAGCAGTTCCGGCGTTACGATCGAGATCGACTGGGGGGTGTCGACGAGTTCCATCCGCAAGCCGGTCGCGGTCGTCTGGTCAGCGGGTCGGATGCGCGTCGCCGATACCGTGACCTCGCCGAGCGCCGTGCCCGAAGTCCGGCTTTCCGTCCCT
>CAZVIF010000002.1:0-185822 GCA_964626745.1 uncultured Steroidobacteraceae bacterium | reverse complement strand
GTCTTCTACGTCGTGCTCCGCAGGATGGTGGTGCGCCGTCAGGAGAGGCGCGCGGCGCGTCTCGCGGCGGAAGGCGGCGGCCATGCGTAGCGCGCTCGCAGGCGCGCTCGTCGCGCTCGCCGCGGCCGGCTGCACGGTCGGCCCCCGCTACGACGAGCCCGAGACGCCGATGCCGGCCCGCTTCGACCAGGCGACGGACGAGGCGGCGTCGGCGCCCGCCGGCAGCGGCCTCTGGGCGGGTTTCGGCAGCACGGAACTCGACGAGCTGATCGCGCGCGCGCTGGAGGCCAACACGACGATCGCGCAGGCGAACGCGCGCCTCGCGGAGAACCGCGCCATCTCCGGGCTCTCCGTCTACTACTGGTTCCCGACGGTCACCGTGAACGCGGACCGGCAGCGGTCGCAGTTCAGCACCGATGATCCGCTGGCGCCGCCCGGCGGGTTCAACAGCGACGTGTACCGGGCGGGCTTCGACGCCAGCTGGGAGATCGACCTGTTCGGCTCGCTGCGCAACGAGTTCCGCGCGCAGGACAGCCGCATCCAGGCCGACGCCGCCGCGCTCGCGGACGCGCAGCTGACGATCGTCGCCGAGACCGCGCAGGCCTGGTTCGCGATGATCGGCGCGCGCGAGCGCCTCGCGCTGCAGCGCCGGCAACTCGCGAACCTGCAGGAGAACGTCCGCATCCTCACGGCGCGCGTGGAGGCCGGCAGCTCGAACGCGCTCGACCTCGCACAGGCGGAAGCCGAGATGCGCAGCATAGCCGCCGCAGTACCGCAGGCCGAGGCCGACCTGGTGCGCGAGGAGCAGCGGCTCGCGGTGCTGACGGCGTGGCCGATCGCGACGCTGCGCGAGAACCTCTCGCCGCAGACGAGGTTGCCGCCGCTTCCCGCCCTGGTCGCGACCGGCACCCCCGAGGAATGGCTCAGGCGCCGGCCGGACATCCGTGCCGCCGAGCGGCGGCTTGCCGCTTCGTACTCGGACATCGGCGACGAGATTGCCGAGTACTTCCCGAAGGTCACGCTGCTGGGCAGTTTCGGCTGGACCGCGGAGGCGAGCGGCGACATCGGCAAGGACGAGGCCGAGCGCTGGTACTACGGCCCCTCGATCAGCTGGAGCATCCTCGACTTCGGCCGCACGCGGCAGCGCGTGAAGGCCGCGGAGGCGCGCCGCGACGGCGCGATCGCCGCCTACCAGGAGGCCGTGCTGACGGCGCTCGAGGAGACCGAGAACGCGCTCGCCCGCTTCCGCGCGGCCAACCAGTCGGAGGACGAGCTCCGGCAGGGGGCGAATGCCGCCCGGGAAGCGGCGCGGCTCGCTCGCCTGCGGTACGAGACCGGCGCGAGCGACTACCTCGCGGTGCTGGTCGCCGAACGCCAGCAGATCAACCTGGAGAACCAGCACGTCGAGTCCGAGACGCGCCGCGCGACCTCGCTCGCCGCGCTCTACAAGGCCCTCGCCGGCCCGCCCTGAAAGGCGCGCAGGATCCACCAGGCCGCCAGCGCGGCCGCGAGGTGCTTCAGCGCGTGGCCTGCGACCAGCCCGCCGGTCGCCGCGAAGACGGCGGCGTCGAAGTGCTCGAGCAGCTTCGCGAGCGCGTAGGCGCCGAGCGCGAACCACAGCGACCGCGCGACCAGGCGTCCGTCGCGCCACAGCAGCAGGATGAGCGGCATCAGCAGCATGGGCAGGAACTGCACCAGCGCGTAGGCCCGCAGGTCCCCCGCACCCGCGGCCTCGGTGCGCACCCACCAGGCGATGCTCGCGATTCCGGCGACGGCCAGCGGCCAGAGCAGCGCGCGGCCGAGCAGCCACGAAATGCGGTCCGCGATCAGCGCCGAGAACAGGGTCATGAAGGCGACCGTCATCGGCAGTCGGTCCCATACGAGCGTCGCATTGGAGGGGGCGTGGTGATACCAGCCGGAGCCGAAGGCGACCAGCGTGATGGCCACGCACAGCACCCGGTGTTGCGTTGCGAGCTCCGGGGAGGCGACCTTGCGCGACTGCAACCAGCCCAGCGCGCCGACGACCAGGAACGGCAGGTTGCTGGCGACATTCCAGAAGTGCGCCACGCCGAACAGCGTGCGCTGGTCCGCAAAGTCGTGGTACGCGGGGTCCTGGGGTATCGGCTCGGCCAGCCACACGCCGGCGGAGACGGCGACCGCCACCACCCCGAGAATCAGCCCTTTCAGGACCGCCCCACGACTTCGTAGTGGACGACGCGCGGCTCGTACTCGAGCAGATAGCCCGCGTCTTCCGGATAGTACTTCGCCTGCTCGGGGTCCTCGCCCGCGAATTCGCGGATCGCCTCCAGGCTCTCCCAGAACGTCAGCGTGATGAAGTGCGTCACCTCGCCTTCGCGGCGTTCGAGCACGTGCACGCTCAGGTTGCCGGGCACCGAGCGGTAGTCGGGGATGGCGCGGCCGTTGGTGAAGGTGCGGTAGGCATCGGCCTTCGCGGTCGGGACGCGGCCATGCCACATGCGGGCAATCACTTCGCCCCACCCGCGGGATTGTGCTTTGCCAGAAAGGCCTCAACTGCCGTCAGGAACTTGATGCGATCCGCCGTCGTCTCGATCTGGTGGCCGGCGCCCTCGAACTCGATGTATTCGACCGGCCTGCCAGCCTTCTGCGCGGCCTTGTTGAAAATCCTGCCCTGCCTGATTGGCACGTTGTCGTCTTCCGTGCCGTGCATCACGAGCACCGGAATCGCGACCCTTTCCGCAAGCTTCACGGGCGATACGTCGTCGAGGTCCTGCTTGTCCGCGCCGTGCACGCGTGCGTGCCAGCGCCGGTAGCGCGTCGGCAGGAGCTGCATCTTGTCCTGCTGCATCATTTCGTCGAGATCGGTCACGCCTGCCCAGCTTATCGCACAGCGGTAAAGCTCGGGTGTCAGTATCGAACCCATGAGCGCCGCGTACCCGCCGTAGGAACCACCGGCGATACAGACCCGCTTCGGATCGATCGTGCCATCGCGTGCCAGCCACTGGACGCCATCGGTCAGGTCGTCCTGCATCGCGCGACCCCATTGCCCGAAGCCCTTCTCCAGGAACTCCTTCCCGTAGCCCGTCGACCCGCGGAAATTGGGCTGCAGGATCGCGTAACCGCGGTTCGCCACGAACTGCGCCAAGTAGTCGAAGCCGAGCACGTCGCGCGCGTAAGGCCCCCCGTGCGGAAGGATCACGAGCGGCAATCCCTTGGCATCCACTCCGGCCGGCAACGTCAGGTACGCGGGTATCTCCAGCCCGTCGCGCGCCTTGTAGCTGACCGAGGTCACCTTGGCGAGCGGTTTACCCTTGAGAGCCTCGTACGGCGTCGCAATGCGAGACATCTGCTCAAGCGGCCGGTCGTAAAGGAAATACGCACCCGCGTCGCTGTCCGAAGTCGTGCGCACGATGACCTTGGTCCGGTCCGCACTGGCGCTACTGATCCGGTTCATGCGTCCCGGGAGCGCTTCGTCAATCTCCCCCTGGATTGCCTTCAGGACCGGGTCGAACCAAACGACACGCGGCCGATCATCCGTGTAGTACACCGCTTCGATGCCGCTGCCGTCCTCCAGCAGCGTGAAGTCATCGATGTCGACGGCTGGATGTTCGAAGACCGTCTTGCCGATTGCCCCGGTCTTCCAGTCGAATTCATAGAGGCCGAAGCGACCGGTCTTCTGGTTTGTGACGGCATAGCTGCTTTCGCCGGCCGAAGGAATGCGGATCAGGTCGATTTCGCCCTCGAATTCCTCTTCGCGGATGCCGGCGGCATGCCTGAAGAAGCTGTCGCCCGGTTCTCTGGAGTAAAGGCGGATGTGCCCGCCTTCGTAACCCATCCCCGCGCGCACCCGCCCCTGCGGGTCGGCGTACCACTCGAGGATCGGTGCCGTCGGTTCTACGACCTTGGTCATCTTCCCGGTCGCGAGATCTGCCTGATAGACGGCCGGGTAGCTGAAGGCGGATCTTTCGAGCGAGAGCAGCGCCGAGCTGCCGTCCTTTTCAACGTGAATGACGCGGTCGCCTGCGATGCCCTGGCTGTCGTATCCCAGGTAGGTCGCCTTGCCAGTGCTCAATTCGTAAACGACCAGCCTCGATGCATAACCGTCGAATCCGTCGATTGTCGCCTTCATGCGCAGGCTGATGAGCAGTCGGTCAGGCCCCGCCCAACGATACCAGCGAACACGATGTTCGCCGATCCGGATCAGCTTCATGCCCTGATCGCGGTTCTGCAGATTGACAATTCCGACGACCGGCTTGCCTTCGACGTTCATTCTCGCCGCCATGTGCATGCCGGTCGGCGAAAGCAGGGGATCCTCGAGGAGCGGAAGAGTCCCAAAGGCCTCGACCGGGTAACTCTCCGCCCCGACGCTCGCCGCGAAGAATCCGGCAGCCGCCAGGAGCACAGCGGCGAGAACCGCCCGTCGTGCGGTACGCATGGGTTCCCTCGCCCCTACTTCGCCCGTTCTATTCCCTGGATCTCGCCGTCCACGATCGTCACGACCATGTCGAAGGTCTGCGGACCGAAATCGTAGGTCCACTTCTCGATGGTCGACGTGCCGCGCTTGACGTTGCCGGCGCCGTGCACGTTCGGACCGTAGACGTCGACGATCTCGACGGTCCGGGACGTCGGCTCGCCGCAGGCCTCGCGCAGCTCCTGCACCGTCATGTCCTCGGTGGCGATGCGCTGGCCGCAGCGGAAGGAATCCGCGTGCGCGGACGCCGCGAGCAGGCCGCTGGCCAACAGCAGGCCGGCCATGCGCGCGGCGGAAAAATGGCGCGCCCGGCGGGAGTCGAACCCACGACCTACGGCTTCGGAGACCGTCACTCTATCCAGCTGAGCTACGGGCGCGTATCGGATGGCTGATTTTAGTGGTCCTGACGCCCAGACGCTATAATTCGCGCATGGCAAAGCACGACCGGCATTTCATCAACGTTTTCAGCGCGGTGCTCGGCATCCTGATCGCGATCGCGCTGGTCCTGATCGGCGTTTCGCGATTCCTGGACAGAGGCCCGAAGGGCGCCCGGGACACCGCGGACCCGCTGATGCAGGCCTCGGCGCACGAGCGGATCAAGCCTTTTGGCCAGGTGGCCGTGGCCGGCGAAGACAACGCCCTGCTCGCCATCCAGCAGACCGCCGTCCCCGTGGCCGGCGCCCCCGCGCCTGCCGCGGCCGGCGCGCAGCCGACGGACGGCAAGTCCGTCTACGAATCCGCCTGCGTGGCCTGCCACGCGACGGGCCTCGCAGGCGCACCGCGCATCGGGGACCTGACGGCCTGGGCGCCGCGCATCGCCCAGGGCGCGGCGACGCTCGAAAAGCACGCCATCGAGGGATTCCAGGGCGCGGCCGGCGTCATGCCGGCAAAGGGCGGGCGCACGGATCTCTCCGACGAAGCCGTCCGCGCGGCCGTCGAGCACATGGTGGCCCAGAGCCGCTAGCGCCCGTTCCCGCCCGGGGCACTGGCTTCCGGCTCGCGGTCGAGGCGCCGGTAACCGATCGCTTCAGACAGTTCCGCGACACCGACGCGATCCTCGCCCGCGAGGTCGGCTATCGTGCGTGCCACGCGCAGGATGCGGTGGCAGGCGCGCGCGGACAGCCCCAGGCGGCGCGATGCGGATTCCAGCAGGCCGTGCTCCGCCAGGCCGAGCCTGCAGGCGGCGGCGAGCGGCCCGGCGTCGAGCGCCGAGTTCAGGGAGCCCCGGGCCTGTTGCCGCTCCCGCGCGCCAGCCACGCGGGCTGCGACCGCGGCACTGGACTCCGCGGCGCCAGCCGGCGCGAGCGCCGAGTACTCGAGCCGCGGAACGTCGACATGCAGGTCGATGCGGTCGAGCAGCGGCCCGGACAGCCGCGCCAGATAGCGCCGCGTCACCGGTTGCGTGCACCGGCAACGGCCGCTCGGGTCGCCGGAATATCCGCAGGGACAGGGGTTCATCGCGGCGACGAGCTGGAATCGCGCCGGGAAGAGCCCCTGCCAGGCCGCGCGTGCGATGCTGACCGAACCGCTCTCCAGCGGCTCGCGCAGCGCCTCGAGCACGTCCCGCCGGTACTCGGGCAGCTCGTCCAGGAACAGCACGCCGTGGTGAGCGAGCGAGATCTCGCCGGGACGCAGGCGTCCGCCCCCGCCGACGACCGCGGCCGCCGAGGCGCCGTGGTGCGGCGCGCGGAACGGCCGGCGCCGCCACTCACAGGCCGGCGGCAGCGGCCGGACCAGCGAATGCAGCATCGCGCATTCAAGCGCCTCCCCGTCATCGAGCGGCGGCAGCAGCCCCGGCAGGCGTTGCGCGAGCATGCTCTTGCCGGCGCCTGGCGGCCCGATCATCAGCAGGCTGTGGGCACCTGCTGCCGCGACCTCGAGCGCGCGCCGTGCCGCCGCCTGGCCGCGGACGTCGGCCAGGTCAGGCCCGGCCGCCGCCGGCTCCGGCAGCGCGCCGCCCGTCGCGAACACGAGGCCGGCCCCGCCGCACAGTCCGTCTCGCACGGCCTCGAGCGTCGCCGCCCCCGCGACGCGGGCACCGCGCGCCACGCGGGCCTCGACCGCGTTGCAGGCCGGCACGACGAGCCTGCGTCCGTCGCGCGCGGCGTGCACCGCCGCGCCTAGCGCGCCGCGCACCGCGCGCAACTCGCCGGACAGCGAGAGTTCGCCATAGAACTCGGTGCCGCCGAGGTTCCGCACGGGCAATTGCCCGGACGCCGCCAGGATGCCGAGCGCCACCGCGAGGTCGTAGCGTCCGCCCTCTTTCGGCAGGTCTGCCGGCGCGAGATTGACCGTCACTCGCCCGGCTGGAAACTCGAAGCCGCCCTGGGCGAGCGCCGCGCGGACGCGCTCGCGGCTTTCCCGCACCGAGGTTTCGGCAAGGCCGACCACCATGAGCTGCGGCAATCCCGCCCCGCAGTGGACTTCGACACGCACGAGCGGCGCCTCGAGCGCAAGCTGCGCACGCGTGAGGACCGTCGCGAGGGTCACGGGCCGGCGCCCGTGCCGGTTACTTCCCGGGTGGCTTCTCGAGTGCGGCGATGCGCTTCTCGAGTTCTTCGAGTCGCTCCCGGCTCCGCCTGAGGACGGCGGACTGGATGTCGAATTCCTGACGGGTGACCAGGTCGAGCCTGGCGAGGCCCCCCTGGAGCACGGCCCTGAAGTTGCGCTCCAGGTCGTCGCGGATGGCGGCGATCCCCGGGGGAACGGCGTCCGCCAGCCGGCGTGCGAGATCTTCGAGCGATTTCGGGTTGATAGCCAAGGCACTGCTCCGTGGGCAGTGCAGCATCCGGGCGAGCGGTTCGCGCGTCAAGCCGGGCGCCGGTCCAGGTCGGCTGGCTCACGGGCGCCTTGATTCGCCCCATGTCTGCTGCCCGCGCGGTTGCTGCATGACACCCGGCACGGTAGCTGTGGCCGGCAGCGCCTGTCGGCACGCATTCTGCCCGGTAGCGCCAGTTTCTCGGCCTGCGGGCGCGCGCGTCACTGCGGACCCCCGATTTGGCTACACTTCGGCGGGTCCGGGGTCCCATTGTGACGGGCGTCAAGGGTTTTAAGGCGCCGGGACGCCACACTGTGCTGCGCAGCCGGGGGTGGAACATGGTGCGGTTTTCAGGAATCGTGTGTGCGTTGCTGCTGACGGGCGTCGCGGCCATGGCCGGGGCGGAAACCGTCTACAAGTGGGTCGATTCGAGCGGCCAGATCCACTACACGGACCTGCCGCCGCGGCAGGCGGGCGCCAAGATCCTGGGCGTGTACCAGCAGGAAGCGGGCACGATCGAGGACGGCGATTCCGGCGATTCCGGCGACTACTCCGAGCCGGATGACACCGGTGAATCCCCGGGTACCGAAGCGGAGTCGCCGCGCACGCCGGAGCCCCCGGTCTCCCAGGAGGCTATCGCGGCAGCCGAGGCCGACGCCGCCAAGGCCCGGGTCGAACAGTGCAAGGCGGCCCAGGACCGCTACCAGCGCTACATCGATTCCCGGCGACTCTTCCGCGAAACGCCGGACGGCAAGCGCGTCTACCTGACGGACCAGGAACTGACGGAAGCCCGCGCCCGCGCCCGGCAGGCCGTCGACGACTACTGCAGGTAGTCCGGTCAAGCGGGCACAATGGGGCCCGCCATGACAGCCGGATTCATCGGACTCGGGGCCATGGGCCAGCACATGGCCCGTAACCTGCATCGCGCCGGCCTCCTCGCCGGCGTCTGGAACCGCACGACCGGAAAAGCATCGGCCTTTGCCGCCGAAACCGGCTGCCGCCCGTACCCGACGCCCGCGGCGCTCGCGGCCGACTGCGACGCCGTGGTCACCTGCGTCTCCGCGGATGCGGACCTGCTCGAGGTCGTCGATGCGCTGTGCCCGGCGTTGCGCAGGGGAGCACTGGTCATCGACTGTTCGACGGTCGCCGCCGACACCGCGCGCCAAGCCGCCGCGCGCATCGCGGCGGCCGGCGCCAGCTTCCTCGACTGCCCGGTCAGCGGCGGGGTCGAGGGCGCCAGGAACGCCACCCTCGCGATCATGTGCGGCGGAGACGAAGCGGCCTTCGCCCGCGCGCAGCCCCTGCTCCGCGCGCTCGGCCGGACGCTCGTGCACATGGGCCCCTCGGGCACCGGCCAGGCGACCAAGGCCACGAACCAGATCCTGTGCGCGGGCGCCATCCAGGTGGCCGCCGAGGCGATGGCCTTCGCGCGTGCGGAGGGACTGCCGCTCGACCGGGTCATCGACGTGCTCGGGCAGGGTGCGGGCTCCTCGTGGTACTTCGTGAATCGCGCGCCGTTCATGGCGCGCGGCGAGTACCCGGCCGGCTTCCGCGTCCGGCTGCACGACAAGGACCTGCGCATCTGCCGCGCGATGGCCGCGCGGCATGGCGCGGTCCTGCCGCTCGTCGAGGCGACGCTTGCGGACTATGCCCGCCTCATCGCCGCGGGCCATGGCGATGAGGACATCTCGACGATTTTCCGGCTCAAGACACCCCTGTTTTCCGCTGCCCGCGATGGCTGAACGCCCGGGTTTCTACCTGCCCGATTTCTGCCGCGCGCAGAGCGTCCTCGCCGTCATCCTGATCGCGGCGCTGGTGGCCCTGCTGTTCGCGCTCGCGGCCGACGGCATTTCCGCCGGCTTCTGGACCCGTCTCGCCCGCACTTCCCTGTTCCTGCTCTGGGTGGCGCTCGGCACGGCGGCCGTCTGGTGCGCGGCGCGCGGCCTGCTGTCGCGGCTCGACGTGCTGTCCGGGTCCGCCCTCGCCCTCGCGCTCACGCTCGGCGTCACGGCGCTCGTGACCGAAGCCGCCTGGTGGTTCGAGGACTACACGCGCCGCTCGCTGGGCGCGGGCGCCCCGCTGCCGGCCGCCCTGCACCTGCAGTTCATGTTGCGCAACCTAGCCGTCTGCGCCATCGCGGCCGGCCTCGCGCTGCGCTACTTCTACGTCGCGCACCAGTGGCAGAGCAACGTCGAGGCGGAGGCGCAGAGCCGGGTGCGCGCGCTGCAGGCGCGCATCCGCCCGCATTTCCTCTTCAACAGCATGAACACCATCGCCTCGCTCACGCGCAGCGACCCGCGACTCGCCGAACAGGCGATCGCGGACCTTTCCGACCTGTTCCGCGCCTCGTTGCGCGAACAGCGCGAGCGCATCCCGCTGGCGCACGAGATCGAGATCGCTAGGGCCTACGAGCGCGTCGAGCGGCTGCGCCTCGGCCAGCGGCTTGCGGTGGACTGGCAGGTGGACGGGCTGCCGATGGACGCGCCGGTGCCGGCCCTGATCCTGCAGCCGCTGCTCGAGAACGCCGTCTACCACGGCATCGAACCGCTCGAGAAGGGCGGCACAATCCGCGTCGCCGGGAAGCGGGACGGCCGCCACGTGGTGCTCACGATCGACAACCCGGTCGCGCCGCGTCTCGTCGCCCGCCGCGCCGGCCACCGGATCGGGCTCGACAACGTGCGCCAGCGGCTCGAGCTCATGTTCCATGGCGAGGCCGAGGTCGAGGTCATCGAGGCGCCGGAGCGCTTCGTCGTGACGCTGCGATTCCCGGCCGGCGAGTCCCCGTCGTGAACCTGCGCGTGCTCGTCGTCGACGACGAACCGCTCGCGCGGGAGCGGCTTTCGCACCTGGTCGAGGAACTGCCGGGCGTCGAGCTCGCCGGCGTCGCCTCGAGCGGCGAGGAAGCCCTGCTGCTTGCCGGGCGTCTCCGGCCCGAGGTGGTGCTGCTCGACATCCGGATGCCGGGCATGGACGGGCTGGAGGCTGCGCACCACCTCGCGCGCATGCCCGAGCCGCCGGCCGTCATCTTCACGACCGCGTTCGAACAGCACGCGCTCGCCGCGTTCGACGCGCAGGCTGCCGGCTACCTGCTGAAGCCGGTGCGGCCGGAGAAGCTGCGCGAGGCGCTCGAGCGGGCGCGCCGCCCGACGCGCGCGCAGCTCGCCCGGATCGCCGAAGGTACCGCCGGCCCGCGGACCCGGATCGCCGTGCGCACGCGCGACGAACTGCGGCTCATCCCGGTCGAGGACATCCTCTGCTTCATCGCCGAGCAGAAGTACACGACGCTGCGCCACTCCGGCGGCGAGGAACTGATCGAGGAATCCCTGAAGTCGCTGGAGGAGGAGTTTGCCGGGCGCTTCATCCGGGTGCACCGCAACTCGCTCGCCGCGATCGCGCACATCGAGGGACTCGAGCGCGACGCCGAAGGCCACCAGGTGGTGAGGCTGCGCGGCGGCGGCACGCTGGCCGTGAGCCGGCGCCTCGCCGCCGACGTCGCCCGGACGCTTTCGGCCCGATGAGCGGCGCGCTGCGCATCGCCACGCGCAGGAGCCGGCTCGCCCTCTGGCAGGCCGAGCACGTCGCGTCGCGGCTCGCCGCGGTGCACCCGAGCCTGGTCGTGAGCCTGGTGCCGATCGTCACCGAGGGCGACCGCATCCAGGACCGCAGCCTCGCCGCGGTCGGCGGCAAGGGGCTGTTCATCAAGGAACTCGAGACCGCCATGCTGGAAGGGGTCGCGGACCTCGCGGTGCATTCCATGAAGGACGTGCCGGGCCGGATGCCGCCCGGGTTCGCGATCGCTGCCGCACTCGAGCGCGGAGACGCCCGCGACGCCTTCGTGTCGGTCCGGCACGAGTCGCTCGCGGCGCTGCCGCCCGGCGCGCGGGTCGGGACCTCGAGCCCCAGGCGCGAGTGCCAGCTGCGGCGAAAGCGGCCCGACCTCGCGGTCGTCGTGATGCGCGGCAACGTGGAAACGCGCCTTCGCAAGCTCGAGGCCGGCGAATGCGAGGCGCTGATCCTCGCCGCGGCAGGCCTGGAGCGGCTCGGGCTCGCGGACCGCATACGCTCGCGCCTCGCGCCGGAGGAAATGCTGCCCGCGGTCGGCCAGGGCGTGGTCGGGATCGAGTGCGTCGCGAGCCGTCAGGACGTGCTCGCGCTCGTACGCCCGCTGGAGCACGCCGCGACCCGCGTGTCGCTGGATGCCGAGCGCGGGTTTGCCGCGGGCCTCGGCGCGAGCTGCCGCTCCCCGATCGCGGCGCACGCGACCGTCGAAGGCGGAGACCTGCGCCTTGCGGGGCTGGTCGGCTCGCAGGACGGGACCGCGGTATTCGCCGATGAGCTGGCCGGTCCCGCCACGGATGCGGCGCGCATCGGCAGCGAACTGGCGGCGCGGCTGGTCGCCTCCGGCGCAGGCGCCCTGCTGTGAAGCGCCTGACCGGCATCGGGGTCCTCGTGACGCGCCCGGATCACCAGGCGGGCCATCTCTGCCAGCTGATCGAGGCCGAGGGGGGAGCGGCCGTGCGCTATCCCGCGCTCGTCATCCAGCCGCGGCCCGACCGCGCGGCCGTCCGCGCGGCGGTGGGACCCACCGACCGCTACGACCTCGTCGTCTTCGTGAGCGCCAACGCCGTGCGGTTCGGCGCCGACCTGCTCGACCGGCGGCGCGACGCGCCGGTCGCCGCGATCGGCCAGGCGACCGCGGCAGCGCTGAACGCGGCGGGACACCGTGTCTCCCTGATGCCCGCGGAAGGCGCCGACAGCGAGTCCCTGCTCGCGCTGCCGCAGCTCGCCCACATGGACGGCCAGCGCGTGCTGATCGTGCGCGGGGTCGGCGGGCGCGACCTGCTCCAAGAGGCAATGACCTCGCGCGGTGCCGAAGTCCACTATGCGCAGGTGTATACCCGCGAACCCGCCCGCCCCTCCGCCGGGCTGCAGGCGGAGATCGAGCAGCTCTGGCGGCAGGGCGGCATCTCGGCCTACACCGCGACGAGCGTCGAGCTGCTCGAGGCGCTCGTCGGCATCGTGACGCCCCGCTGCCGCGGGCTCATGGACTCGACGGCCCTCGTGACCGGTTCGGAGCGCGTCGCGGCCGCCGCCTCCCGCCTCGGACTCGGGTCGCCCGTATTGCTGGCGGATTCACCGGAAGACGCCGCACTCATCCACGCGCTCGTGCGCTGGCGCGGACAGGCCCCCCCATGAACTCGATCAAACCGACGATTGCCTTCCCCGGCTGCCTCCTCGCGGCCGCGCTCGCCGCCGCGCCGGCCGCAGCCGCGCAGGACCGTCCGCCCGGCGAACGGCCGCGCATCGGCCTCGTGCTCGCCGGCAGCGGCGCCAAGGGCGGCGCGCACGTGGGCGCGCTCAAGGTGCTGGAGGAAATGCGCGTGCCGATCGACTGCATCGCCGGCACCAGCATCGGCGCCCTGGTCGGCGCCGGCTACGCCACCGGCCAGCCTGCGGCCGAGATCGAGAAGTTCGTGACCGGCATCGACTGGGCGGCGGTCATCGGCGGCGTCGGGCGCCGCAAGCTCGAACCCATCGAGCAGAAGCGCCTGACGCTGGACGCCGGCTCCAACGTGCGCATGGGCGTCATCGAGGGGAAGATCGTGACCCCGAGCGGAGACTCGCCGACTCCAGCTCGATCGACGACCTGCTGCGCGGCTACGTCGCCCGCTCGCGCACCGTGTCCGACTTCGACAGGCTGCCGATCCCGTACCGTGCCGTCGCGACCGACATGCTGACCGGCAACATGGTCGTGCTCGACCACGGCGACATCGCGACCGCCATGCGCGCGAGCATGGCGATCCCCGGCGCGTTCTCGCCCGTCGTCCTCGATCCCTGGATCCTGTCCGACGGCGGCATGGTAAGGAACATCCCCGTCGACGTCGCGCGCAGCACTTGCGCGGACATCGTGATCGTCGTGAACCTGGTCGAGCCGCCGCCGACCCGCGAGAAGCTGGTGCAGGCGCAGCAGCTCCTGTCGCGCAGCATGGACGTCATGTTCGAGGTCAACGAGAAGGCGCAGCTCGCGACGCTCACCGAGCGGGACATCCTGATCAACGTGCCGATGGGCGACATCACGACCAGCGACTTCCATCGTCTGCCGGAGACAATCCCGCTCGGCGAGGTCGCGGCCCGCAAGCAGACCGACCGCCTGGCGGCGCTCTCCGTGCCGGCGGCGCAGTACACGGCCTGGCGCGAGCGGATCACGGTGTCGCAGGAGATCGAGGCGAAGATCGCGGACGTGCGCATCGAGAACCTCGACTTCGTGAATCCCGCATCCCTGCGGACCCCGACGCAGTTGGACGCGGGCGACACGTTCGCCGTCGACGACATCAGCGGCGACGCGCGCCACATGGCGGCGCTCGACGAACTCGATTCCGTCGCCTACCGGCTGGAGGGCGATCCGGCGGCATCGACGCTCGTGTGGATGCCGAAGGAGATCTCGCTCGGCCAGAACGTGCTGCGCCCCGCGTTCGGGCTGTTCGCAGACGGCGGCGGAGACTTCAAGTTCCTGCTCGGCGCCCAGCACGTCCGCTGCTGGGTCAACCCGCTGGGCGCGCAGTGGCGCAAACGGATCCAGGTCGGCGACGATTCCGTGCTCACCACGAGCTTCTACCAGCCCTTCGACGTCGGCCAGAAGACCTTCGTCGAGCCAGGCGCATTTGCCCAGCGGATCGTGGAGGACGTCTACGTCGAGGGCGACCGGATCGCGACCCATGAGTTCATCGACCTCGGCCGGCGGATCGACTTCGGATGGAACGTGTCGCGTAATGCGCAGCTGCGCGCCGGTTACGTCTACAACGCACGCCGGACGCGGGTCGACACCGGCCTGCCGGTCCTGCCCGAGGTCGACGCCGACGACGCGGGCCTCAGCCTCTCGGCCCGCTACGACTCCCGCGACACCCCGACGTTCGCGACCCAGGGCCTCGCGGCGGCGATCCGCTACGAGAAGGTCGACGAGTCCCTGGGCGCCGACCGCGACTGGGAAAGCCTGGAAGCCGGCATCCGAAAGGCGATCCCGATCGGCCGCAAGTACCTGACCTGGCTGAGCCTCGCCGGCGGCACGCACCTCGACAGCGACCTGCCGTTCGACCGTTACTACCCCCCGGGGCGGGCCGCGTGTGCTGCAGGCGTTCCAGCACGACGAGCTGCGGGTCAGCGAATACTGGGTCGCGGAGTCGAGCTTCCTGCGTAGGCTGAAGATCCTGTCGCCGCTCAAGAACCAGGCGATCTATGCCGGCCTCGGTCTCCAGGCCGCGGGCCTGTATGACCGCATCGGCATCCCGGGCGACGACGACCGCGAGACGATCTACGGCGGCTACCTGTTCCTCGCCGGCCCGACCGCGCTCGGGACGTTCACGCTCGGCGTCGGCTTCACTGACAGCGAAGCCAACGTGTGGCTGCAGATCGGCAAGGCGATCTCGACGGGGACAATCCTCGACGACAACCTGTTCCGTTGACCGGGCGCCGGCTCAGGCCGGCGCGCGGTCGAAGGAATCGAAGAAGATCCGGGCCGGGTCCGCGCCGTGGCGCGGCAGTTCGTGGCGCACCGCGTCGATCATCGCCGGCGGACCCGCCGCGTACACGTCGAAGCCGGCGAGGTCCGCGACGCCGCGCAGCACGGCCTCGTGCACCACCCCGGACACCACACCGGTGTAGCGAAATTGCGGGTGCTTCGCCGCCAGGCCGCGCAGCCACGCGTCTTCGTAGAGGTCCTCGGCGTTGCGCGCGCCCCAGAAGAGCACGACGTCGCGGCGCGAGCCGGATTCCAGCACGGCGCGCAGGATCGCCTTGAGCGGCGCATAGCCGGTACCGCCGCCGATGGCGAGCAGCGGCCTGCTGCCCGGCCGGTAGACGAACTGGCCGAGCGGGCCCTCGATCCGCAGCAGGCTGCCCTCCTTCATCCCGCCGAAGACCTGCTCGCTGAACGCGCCGCCCGGCGTGCGGCGGATGTGCAGCTCGAGCAGCGCAGCATCATGCGGCGGGTTGGCCAGCGAGAAGCTGCGGCGCCGCTCGCCGGGGAGCATGACGTCCACGTACTGGCCGGCCTGCCAGGTGAACGGCTCGATGGCCGGCAGCCGCAGCCACAGCCCCATGACGTCGGGTGCGAGCCGCTGCATGCGCGCGACGCGGGCCGGCAGCTCGCGGATTTCGACGTCGGTGACGTGGCGGATCTCGCGCGTCTCGATCACGAGGTTCTCGAGGGCGCGCGCCTGGCAGATCAGCGCGTAGCCCGCGGCTTCCTCCGCGGCGTCGATGCCGGCCGGCCGGCCGTGCGGATAGGCGATGCGCCCCGCGACCAGCCGCACGCGGCAGCTGCCGCAGGAGCCGCCCTTGCAGCTGTGCGGCAGGTTGAGGTGCTGGCGGAGCGCGGCGGTGAGCACGGGCTCGTCGGCCGCGGCCTCGAACTCGCGGTTCGAGGGTAGCAGGCGGACCTTCATTCGCCGGGAGTCAGCAGCAGGCTGCCCGTCGTGCGGCGTGCCGCGAGGTCACGGTGCGCCTCGGCCGCGTCGGCGAGCGCGTACTCCCGTCCGATCCGCACCTTCACCTTCCCGTCCGCCACGACCTCGAACAGCTCACGCGCGCCGCGCGCGAGGTCGGAAGCCTTCGCCGTGTAGTGGAACAGCGTCGGCCGCGTGAGGAACAGCGAGCCGCGGCGGGTCAGCTCGAGCGGCGCCACCGGCGGCACCGCGCCCGAGGCGTTGCCGAAGCTGACCATCAGCCCGAGCGGCGCGAGCGAATCGAGCGAAGCGAGAAAGGTGTCCTTGCCGACGCCGTCATAGACGACCGGCACGCCGCGACCGCGCGTGATGGCGCGCACGCGTTCGGGAACGTTCTCCCGGCCGCTCACGATGACCTCGGCGGCTCCCTGGCCGCGCACGAGCGCCGCCTTCTCGTCGCTGCCGACGACGGCGATCACCCGCGCGCCGAGCGCCGTCGCCCACTGCAGTGCGATCAGTCCCACGCCGCCCGCGGCGGCGTGCAGCAGGATCCATTCCCCGCGTTTCACGCGATGGCAGCGACGGAGCAGGAACCAGGCCGTCAGCCCCTTCAGCATCAACGCGGCGGCCTCGCGGTCGGACACGCCGTCCGGGAGCTTCACGACGCGCGCCGCCTCCATCACCCGCTCGTCGCAGTAGGCGCCGGGCGTGTTCCCCGCGTAAGCGACCCGATCGCCCTCGCGCAGCTTAGTCACGCCCTTCCCCGCCTCCAGCACCACGCCCGCCGCCTCGCGGCCGATGCCGCTCGGCAGGGAAACCGGGTAGAGGCCGCTGCGGTCATAGGTGTCGATGAAGTTGACGCCGATGGCGGTCTGCCGGATACGCACCTGGCCGCGTCCGGGCGGCGCGGATTCGACGGACTCGAGGCGCAGGACTTCGGGACCGCCGTGTTCGTGGATACGGATGGCGCGCGGCATGTTGGTACTATTCACGAATCGCCGAGAGGGCTCAAATGTCACGCATCCCTGCCCTGGTCGCCGCCACGCTGGCCGCTTTCGCGGCCGCCGCGGACGACATCCGCTTCTACCCGGGTCGTGAACCTGCCGAGCCCCTGACCGACGTGGAACGGGCGGCCGCGCAGGTCGCCGTCGATGCCCTCGCCACCGAACTCGGCGTGGCCAGGGACCAGGTCTTCGTCGACACCGTCCGCGCCGTCGAATGGCGCGACAGCAGCCTCGGCTGCCCGAAGCCGGGCGTGGCCTACCTCGACGTGATCTCGCCGGGTCATCGCGTCATCCTCCGCGTGGATGGCCAGGTGCACGTGGTGCACGAGTCGCGCAACCGCGCCTTCGTCTGCGTGCAGACCAAGGCGATGGGCGGCATCACGCCGCAGCGCGACCTGAGCTTCGGACTGCAGATGGTCGCCGCACGCAGGGACCTGGCGAGCCGCCTGGGCGTCTCGGAGCGGGAGATCCTGTTCCTCTCGGGCGAAGGCAGGACCTGGGGCGATCCGTCGCTGGGCTGCCCGGAGCCGGGCGTGATGTACCCGCAAGTCCAGGTCCGCGGCTGGGTGCTGACGTTCGGCTACAACCAGCGCATCTATACGTACCACACCGACCTCGCCCGTACGATTCCCTGCCCGCCGATCGAGGCGAAGTAGCGGCAGCCAAAGAAAAGGGCCGCCCGGCGAACCGGGCGGCCCGAAGTCATCACTTCCCTCGGCCGGACCTTACGGGCAGGCCACGAAGTCGCAGAAGCCGCCGCCCGCGTCGTTGTCGATCTCGACCCAGGTCGCATCCTGGATCGTCGTGCCGTCGCTGTGCGACACGCCGCCGCGGTACTTGAAGGCCGGGCCGGACATCAGGCCCGACCACTGCAGGTCGATGGTCCCGTCCTGCGCCAGTTCCGCCGTCGACGGCCCGGAGACCACGAGGTTCCCCACCGGACCCTCGACGGTCCAGTCGAAGAAGATCGAGCTTGCCGGTGCGCCGCCTGCCGTGTTGTAGCCGTGGATGAACACGGCGTACGGGTCGTCGATGGCCGGGTCGTTGGCCGGGAACGGGATCCGCACCGACTCGTCGGAAGTCGCGTTCAGGCTCGCGCCCACCTGCGTGCAGAAGAAGTCCGGGCAGTAGAACACGTACAGGTCGAGGTCGTGTCCCGGATTGTCGTTGTACGCATCGAAGGTCGAGAACTCGAGCGCAGCCGCCCCCGGCGGCGCTTCGAGCAGGTACACCAGCGGCTCGTCCGGTCCGAAACTGAAGTCGAACGAGTTCACCGGGTCGTCCTCGACCGGGACCAGTGTCAGGAACGGATCGACCAGACCATGCGCACCGGCCGCGTACGCTCCGTTATAGCCGAAGGTCACGTTGAAGGAATCGGCACCAGACTCACCCGTACCCTGGATCACGTCCGGGGCGACGACCGCCTGGCCGCGCACCGCGATCGGGCTGCGCACGGAGTGCTGCTTGTTGTCCTCCCACTTCAGCCAGCCAAAGCGCCACTCTCCCGGCGGAGCGTTCCGGTTGGTGATCGTCACCGTGTAGGACTTCGTCTGGCCCGGCTGCATCGCCAGGCTCTTCGGCTTGATCTCGACCCGGTAGCCCGCCGGCGCCTTGAACGTGACGTCATAGCGGCTGAACTTGCCGCTGACGTTCGTGACGTAGCGCGTGACCGTCTGCCGGCCGGCCAGTTCCGCGATGCCGATCGACGGCAGGTTGAGGTCGGAAGCGTCGGTCGAATACCCGGCGCCTTCCAGGGCGGCGCAAGTCGCTGCCGGATCGGTGAACAGGTCGGCCGCCGAATCCGTGCCGCAGGCACCCGCCAGGTAATCGAGGAACCCGGCGTCGTAGACCAGGCCCGGGTCGAGCGCCCTGTTGGCGTTCACGTGGCCCGCCCCGAAATCGAACGGGTCGGCCTTGGTCAGACCGTCCTCCTTGACCACGTTCTGCCGGGCGGTGGTCATCATCGCCGACCTGACCATGGCCGGCGTCCAGTCCGGATGCGCCTCGAGCAACAGCGCGGCGACGCCGGCGATGTGCGGCGTCGACATCGACGTGCCGGACAGGTACTGGAAATAGCCGCCGTAGGAGCCGTCGTTCGGCTCGGGCGTCGCGCCCGCCAGGATGTTGACGCCCGGCGCCGTGATGTCCGGCTTGATCCAGTCGCGCACCGTCGGGAACGGCCCGCGCGAGGAGAAGTCGGCCATGACGTTGCCGGTCATCTGTTCGACGATGAAGGTGTCGGCTGCCAGCGTGACGTTGACGGTGGCGCCGCCGTTGATCGCGTCCAGGATCGCGAGGCCGGGCGCGTTGTCGATCATGACCGCCGGGATGCTGAGCGACTCCGGCGTCGCCGTGCCGCCCATGACGGTCTTCGGGTTGGCGTTCGTGTACATCAACACCGCGATCGCACCGGCATTGGCGGCGTTGGTCAGCTTGACCGAGAAGTCACAGCCGCCGCGTGCAATCAGGCCGATGCCGCCCGACAGCGAGCCGGCCGGCAGCGCCGTGCAGGCATCGATCGGGTTGGCCGCGATCAGGTCGTCCGTGATCGGGCCGGTCTCCTGCAGCGACTTGGAGATCCCGCTCTCGATCGCGGGGTACTGGCCCGCCACGGAGGCCGGCGAATTGACGGTCGCGACGTTGGTGAACAACGGGCCGCTCAGGGTGGACGCCGCGACGGACGTCACCCAGGGCTCGCCCGCCGCGGTCGTCTCCGGTCCCGGGCCCTCGTTGCCCGCCGAGCGCGAGACGAAGATGCCCGCGTCGGTGGCGAACAGGAACGCCAGGTCCTGCGGATCGATGAACGAGAACGCGGTGCCCACCGAGAACGTCAGGATGTCGACGCCGTCGATCATGGCCTGCTCGGTCGCCGCGGCGGAATCCGAGAAGAAGCAGCTCGACGTCGGGGCGCCCGGCGCCTGCCAGCAGACCTTGTAGACCGCCACGCGAGCGCGCGGCGCGATGCCGCTGATGGTCGCGACCGGCTTGCCGGCCAGCACCGCCTGGACGTTTTCGTTGCCCGCGGCAGTGGTCGCCGTATGGGTGCCGTGACCGTCGGAATCGCGCGGCGACAGGAACTCCGTCGGCACGACGTTGCCTGCGCCGAATCCGTCGACGTAAAAGCGCGCGCCGATCAGCTTGTTGTTGCAGTCGGTGGCCGCGAAGCCGTCGCCGGCCTCGCAGGCGCCGGCCCAGCCGGCCGGCGGCGGCCCGAATCCGGTGGGATCGAGCGACGGATGCTCCTGCACGATGCCGGAATCCATCACGCCGATGATGATGTCCTCGCCGCGCAGGCCGTGCCTGGCGCGCAGTCCCTGGCCCTTGTTGAGCAGGCCGAGGAAGCGCGGTGAATTGTCGTGGTCGAGCGCCATGGCCTGGTCTTCCCAGACCTGCAGGACCGACTTGTCCTTGCGCAGCCGCGCCGCCTGCAGCGGCGTCATGCGCGCCGCGAAGCCGTTGAAGACGTGGCGGAAGCTGTAGATCTTGCCGGCCGATGCGCCGACCCGGGCGAGGACCGCATCCTGCTGCTGGCCTAGGCGCTCGACGTACATCTGCGCCTGGCTGGAGCGGGCGTCGTACCGCTGTCCCTTTTCGGGCGCCGACTTCGCGAATCCCGAGACGCCGCCCTGGTAGCGGATCGCCGGATCGCCGGCCATCTGCACGATGAATACCTTGGTTTCACCGCTTCGTGCGAGCTCGGCGTCGGACAGGCGCAGCCTGGCGGCCTGCTGCGGCGACGGCTGGCCGCGGAACTTGGGTTCGGCAGCGGCGGCCGGGCCACCGGCAATGGCGGTTGCCGCGACGGCGGCGAGGATGACGAAAACTGAACGCATGAGCGGTTACTCCCCCAGCGAATTCTTGTGTCCGTTGTTTACAAGACTATCCGGTCGTTTACAACCCAATCGACCGGGATTAAGTTCAATTGGGATCGGTCAAGCCAGTGGGTGCGCTGCAAAAACCAGGTCGGCAACCGGACGACCGCCGAGCAGGTGCTGCTGGATGATTCGCTCGATGTTTTCCGGCGTGGCGTTCCGGTACCACGTGCCCTCCGGATACACGACCATGATCGGGCCTTCGCGGCAGATACGCAGGCAATCGACGCGCGAGCGCAGGACGCCGCCCACGGCGTCCGACAGGCCGACCTCACGCAGGCGCTTCTTCAGGTATCTCCAGGATGCGTCGCTGACTTCGCGCGGGGCGCAGTCCCCGTGCATGCAGAACAGCACATGACGCTTGCTGCCGGCGAGGCCGATCTTCGCGAGCGCGGCCTCGATCGTCGGCGACTTCGGGTTCTCGCCCGATTCGCTCAAAGCGCCGCCTCGTCCGTCTCGCTGGTGCGGATGCGCACCACGCGTTCGATGGTCGTGACGAAGATCTTGCCGTCGCCGACCTTGCCGGTCTTCGCGGCGTTGATGATCGCCTCCAGCACCTGGTCCACGAGGTCGTCGCGCACGGCGACCTCAATGCGCGTCTTCGGCACGAAGTCGACGACGTACTCGGCGCCACGGTAGAGCTCGGTGTGGCCGCGCTGGCGGCCGAAGCCCTTTACTTCCGTCACGGTCATGCCGGAGATGCCGATCTCCGAGAGCGCCGCGCGGACGTCGTCGAGCTTGAAGGGCTTGATGATGGCGGTGACGAGCTTCATCGCGGCTCCTGGGTCTTCCCCGGGTCGGGATCCAACTCCTGATTCTACGGATTTGCCCCCGTTATGTGGCGGGTCCCGTCGCGTGCGGAGCGCTAGCGTCCGTGAAGCCGGCGGGATGCCGGCCCAACCGGAGACTGGCAATGGACCTGCCCGCCGCATCGCACCGTCTTGGGGCGCTTCTCGGAATCGGCGCACTGCTCGTGAGCCTCGCAGCAGAGGCCGGCATCGGCCGGACCCGGGGCTTTGCTGCCGTCTCGCCACTGGGAGAGGCGCAGTACTCGATACCGCTCGCCGTTCCCCCGGGCACCAACGGCATGACGCCCGCACTCTCGCTCGAGTACCGCCATCGCACGCGCGGCGGCCTGCTGGGCGTCGGCTGGTCGGTCGGCGGCCTGTCGCAGATCACGCGATGCGCGCGAACGGTCGCGCAGGACGGGGTCGCCGCGGCGCCGCTGCGGACCACGGCTGACCGGTTCTGCCTCGATGGCCAGCGACTGATCGTCGTAGGAACGTCGGGCTATGCCGCACCGGATGCGCAGTACCGGACCGAGATCGAGTCATTCGCGCGGATCCGCGCCGTGCAGGGCAGTTCGACCAATGGGCCGACCTCCTTCACGGTCGAGACCGCGGATGGCCTCGTCCACGAGTACGGCGCCACGCATGATTCGCGGATCGACGGCGTGCAGGGTGCGTCGACCGGCAGCGCGCGAAGCTGGGCGCTCAACCGTGCTCGGGACCGCGCCGGCAACGTCATCGACTTCCAGTACACCGAAGATGCCCCTGGCGCGGCATACCGGATCGCGCGCATCCGCTACGGTGCGAACCCCGCCAACGGCACGCCGGTTTCGCACGAGGTCGCGTTCACCTATGAAAACCGGCCCAACCAGGAGGTCGACGCCGGTTTCGTGGCCGGCATGCCGGTCCGGCAGGTGGTGCGCCTGGTTCGAATCGACGTGTTGCACGGCGATGCCGTGCTGCGCCGTTACGAGCTCGCCTACGAACCCGCGCTGTCGACCGGCGGACGCAGCCGACTCGCATCCCTTCGGGAATGCGGTTCCGGCGGGAGCGATTGCCTCGCGCCGACGACATTCCAGTGGCAGGCAAGCCTTGCGACCCTGACCGAGCTTCCAGGCGTCGCGATCCCGGTGCCCGCGGGCTACGTCGTCCCGGGACGTACGGGCTGGAGCCTCGCCGACGTCAGCGGTGACGGCCGAAGCGATCTGCTGTGGGCCGGCGGCGGCAGCGTCGACGCTTCGACGGTGCACTACAGGCTCGGCATCGGCGACGGCGCCTTCGGCCCGATGGTCAACTCCGGCATCCCGGCTCGGCAGGGCCTCGGCACGTGGATCGATGCGAACGGCGACGGACGTCACGATCTCCTGTTGCGCGCCGCGAATGGCAAGTTTGCCATCGCGCATGGAGGCCCTGGCGGCCTGCTGCCCGCGGTCGACACCGGCATCGCGGTGCCCGCGGATCTGCGCGACCTGCGTGGAGCCGATCTGAACGGTGACGGGCTCGGCGACCTCGTCTGGTCCGAGGTGCCAGGCCCGCATTACGACGACCTCAGGGTGTACGCCCGATACGCGCTGCCGGCGGGCGGGTTCGGCGCGCCGGCGACCCTGTATGTGCAGCGGACGGCGATGGCCTACATGGCCGCCGAGGGCGGAGAGTTCATCGGCACGCGTGTCGACTTCGATGGCGACGGCGCGGAAGACCTCCTGATGAACGAGAACTACTCGATCGCCCGGATCTCCGCGGCCGGCTACGCCAACGACCGCTTCGACTCGACGTTCGCCGGTCTCGTCACGCTCGATTTCAACGATGACGACTGCGCGGACTACGCCTACAAGCACATCACCGGCTACCTGCGCATCCGCCTCGGTTCCTGTACGGCTTTCGGCTCGCCGAGTGAACTGCAGGGCCCCGCATGGGGCGGGAATGCCTACCTGCAGGTCCACGACTGGAACGCGGACGGACGCGACGATCTCCTGCTGCGCGGCCCTCAGACCTGGCAAGTCGCGCTGTCACGCGGCGACAGCGTCGCGCCGCTGTTCGATACCGGCATCCCGCACGCGAACCTGCCGACCGCTTCCGGCCGCGACTTCGACGGCGACGGCCTGCAGGACCTCGCCGTGCAGGACGGCGGCACGCTGCGGCTGCGTCTGCGCGACGGCGGGGTTCCGGACCTGCTGCTGGCTGCCACGGACGGATTCGGCGTCAGGGCGCTGTTCACCTACAAGCCGCTCACCGACCCCGCCGCGCACACCGCAGGAAGCGGCGCCGCATGGCCCGAACAGGACGTGCAAACCAACGACAACGTCGTCGCCCTGCTGCGGACTTCCGACGGAACCGGTCGCGGATACCTGGCGTCCACGGGGTTTCGCTACGAAGGCCTGCGCCGCAACGCGCATGGCCGCGGGATGCTGGGCTTCCGGAAGATCATCCGCACGGATCTCTCGGCAGCGCAGCCGCTCTCCACGGAAACCGTGCAGCGGATCGACTATCCGCTAGCGGGCTTGCCCGAATCGGTCGTGGTCAAACGGGCTTCCGGCAAGACCGTGTCGAGCACGGAATACCGCTGGTCGAAGCTCGAGTGGGGCACCGGGTTCGCCACGCGCCGCTATCCGTACGCGTCGACGATCACCACACGCCAGCACGAAGCGGGAGGCGCGCTCGACGGGGCCGAAGTCGCCCGCACGGTCCGCAGCGTCTCGTCCATCGACGCATCCTCAGGCCTCGTCACCGACGAGGCGACCTCGATAACGGAAGTCGCAGGCGGCGCCAGTCCCGGCGCCTCCGCCGTGTTGCGAATCCAGCGCACGCCGTTCAACGACACCGCGAACTGGTGCCTTGGGCGGCCGCAGGCAGTGCAGGCGACCGGCAGCCACACCCAGGCGGGCGGGACACCCATCGAGCGCAGCATCGGCCTGGACTGGGACGGCGCCTCGTGCCGTCCGACGCGCACCCGGATCCACCCGGGAGACGCCGCGTGGCAGGTCACCAACGAACTCGCCTACGACGCGCACGGCAACCTGGCGGGCGAGACGGTGACGGGCGCCGGCATGGCGGCGCGCGCGGTCGCGATCGACTGGGATGCACTCGGGCGGTTTCCCGAGCGTGTCGTCGATCCGCTGGGCCACGCAACGCGCTACGAATGGAATGCGGCGACCGGGCGGCTGCTGTCCTTCACGGACTCGAACGGTTCCGTGACGCGCTGGGACCACGACGCATTCGGCCGGCTCGTGCGCGAGACCCAGCCGGACGGAACATCGACCACCTGGCGTCGCGATGCGTGCAAGGGCGCCTGCGACGACCGCGTCCGGTACCTGCTGCGCCAGGAGGATCGCTCCACCAGCGGCGCAATCCACGTCACCTCCGACCTGCTCGTCGATCAGCACGACCGTGGCTACCGCCTGCGTACCCAGGAAGCGCTCGGCGGCAATTCCGTCACCGGCGTCGATTTCGACCCGCAAGGACTGGCGGTTCGCAGCCTGCTGCCGCACTGGGACGGCGATTCCCTCCCGCCGCAATGGAGTTTCTCGTACGACGAGCTCGGGCGGCCGACGGGTGCGGAACTCTCCGCCGCAGGAGCGACAGTCGCGACATCCGGCGGCATCCAGTACGAAGGCCTGACGCTGGTGCGCACGGACCCGCTGGGGCGCAGGACGGCGCTTACGCGCAGCGCCTGGGGTCCGGTCGCCCGGGTGGTCGATCCGGGTGACGGCGAGACCCGTTACGAGTTCGATGCGTTCGGCGCGCTGCTGCGCGTGCGTGATGCGCTCGGCAACCAGGTCGCGTCGATCGCCTACAACGCGCGCGGCATGAAGGTCGCCGTCACCGACATGGATCGCGGGACCTGGCAATGGACCCGCAATGCGCTCGGCGAGACGACGGCACTGAAGGACGCGAGGGGCGTGATTTCGCGATTCAGCTACGACAAGCTCGGCCGCATCACCAAGCGCGTCGCGCCGGACGGCACGTCGACCTGGACCTGGGGCAAAACGGCTGCCAAGGACGACATCGGACGGCTCGTCGCGGCTGCCGGACCGGGCTACTCGGAAGCGCTCACGTACGACACTCACGGCAGGCCTGCCACACACACCGTCAGCTCCGACGCCGGCTACGCGTACCGCTTCAGCTACAACGCGCTCGGCCTGCTCGATGTGCAGACCTTTCCCGCCGCAGGCCCGGGTTCGCCCCTGAAAGTCCGGTACGAGTACGGCGCAGGCCGTATGACGCGCATGCGCAACGCCGATGCACCGGCGGAACCCTGGTGGACGCTCAACGCCCAGGACGCTGCGGGCAACGCACTCGACGAGACCTTCGGTGCGAGCCTGCGGGTCGTGAGCGGATTCTCGCCGAACACGGGCGAACTCGAGTACCGCAGGTCGACCGGGCTCGGCGGATCGACCGTCCAGGACCTCGAATGGGACTGGGACGGCGCCGGCAACCTCTCGCGCCGCCGCGACCTCGCCCAGGGACTGGCCGAGGACTTTCGCTACGACACCCTGGACCGGCTCATCGAATCCCGCCGTAACGGCACCGTCAACCTCGAGGTCACCTATGACGCGATCGGCAACATCCTGCGCCGGTCCGATGTGTGCACGGGGACCGCGGCCTGTTTCACCTACCACGCGGCGCGCCGGCATGCCGTCGTGGCCGCCGGCGGCCGAGCGTTCACTTACGACGCCAACGGAAATATGACGAAACGCGGCGGCGCCACGATCGCCTGGACCAGCGACGGCCTGCCGCGATCCATCGCGCACTCGAACGGCAACAGCAGCGAGTTCTCGTATGGTCCTTCAGGCAACCGCTGGAAGCAGGTCGCAAAGAGCGCAGCGGTCACCGAGACCACGCATTACGCGGGCGCGTGGTTCGACAAGGCGGTCGCGGGTGGCAGGACGATCTGGCGTCACTACCTGCCGGCGCCTGGCGGCGTCGCCATGCAGCTGCAGAGCAGCGACGGCACCGCCGCCTCGATGCGATACGTCATGCTCGACCACCTCGGCAGCATCGACCGGATCACGGACGATGCCGGCAGGGTCATCGCGTCGGCGAGTTTCGGGGCATTCGGCACGCGTCGCAGGGCGAACTGGGCCGGCATTCCGACTGCCGGCGAACTGGCCGCGCTGACGGCGGTTTCGGACGACGGTTTCACCGGCCACGAGCACCTCGACAACGTCGAGCTGATCCACATGAACGGGCGGGTCTACGACCCGCTACTCGGGCGCTTCATCAGCGCAGACCCTTTCGTCACCCGGCCGCATGACGGCCAGGGCCTGAACCGCTACAGCTACGTCCTGAACAATCCGCTCGCCTTCACGGATCCGAGCGGCTTCGATCCCGTCCCCTGCCTCGCGACGCAATCGGGCAACTGCGTGCAGATCACCGTGATCGCCGCGACCTGGGCGCAGTACATGCGCGCGATGGGCGGCGCCCACGCGTCAGAAGTCGCGAGCGCCCTCGAGCGCGATCCCTGCGGACAGAACGGCAGCGCCCTCGCCTGTTCGATGGCGAGCGGTGCCCTCGTATCGCCATCCAGCATCGTGCTGACGGTCGGACGCGGTGCGGACGCGTCGCTGCCGGGCAGCGGTCCTTTCGACGCGATCCAGGGGTTCACGGCGCGGCTCGCGAATCTCGCGATCTCCTCGTCACCCCTCGCACTGCTGTTCGGCGCCGACCCGGATTTCGAGTACTTCCGCGAGCCGGGTGGATCCGCAGGTCGGGCCGGCGCCATGGCCGGGAACGTCGGTTTCGTGATTGGCGGCATGGCCGGGGTGATCCGCAAGGGCGGCGCCGAAGTGCTCAAGTCGCCGAGTGCGTTTGCGCGTTCGATGCAGGGAAACGACAGATTTCCCGGCATTGACCGATTCAAGGACATCACGCTGAAAAAGGGAACGCTAATCTATGCTGGATATCCAGGCCAAGGGCACTTTTATACGACGCGGAGCGCGATCCAACGAGCCGGAAACAGTGCATCTGCCCTGCATGCCGGCCTGCAGATCGCACCGCACAGGTCTCACCCCTTGCGTGCAAGATACGCGGCGTACGAAGTCCTTGACGACACCCCAGCTGCATTCGCGCTCACGATCGCGAACCCAAAGTACGGGCCTGGCTGGCTCCCGCAGATCGTTGTACCTTCGTTCGAGTCGAGTCTTCGCTATATCGGCGATTTTCCGCTAGGTCCGTGAAATGAAGATTGACACGAGCACCGGAACGATCACCTTCTCGCAGGGCACCATCGGTCGTTCAATTGACAAGATGCGCTTTCTCCAGTCAAGCATAGGGCGTACAGCTAGGGAGAGTCTGGTCAACGGCAACTGGTCACACTATGAGATCGATCCGGAAGAACTCTGGGCTGGAACCGTGATTTTCGATGGGGATACCGTCGACAGAATCTTTCTCTCGATGAAGCTAGATTCGGATGATCCAGACAGTTGGACAGTCGAGCGCGAGAAAGCCAGGAAAGCGACCCATGAGAAGTGGCTACAAGGCGAGCTTGGTCCGCCACCCTACAGGTACTCATGGGGCCGAGTCGTATCTGATTTTGATCCGAAGGGGCTCGCGAGTGCGATAATTATTGTGTATGACCGCTGACCCAAAGCGCGCCGTCACCCACGACGGCGACATCGTCCGCATTGACGGCAAGCCGCTGCGCATGGAGTTCATGGTCCGCGACGCCTTCTGGGCGGGCGGCCAGGCCGTGGTGCTGCTCGACCCGGACGCCTTCCTCGACGAGCCGGGCGGCGCCCGCAAGGCGCCGCGCGACCCGGTGCACAACCTCCGTGCCTATGCGCCGTCGGGTGAGATGATCTGGGAGGCGGAGCAGCCCGAGTTCCTGGACCACTACTACCTGATCGAGAGCCGCAATCCGCTGGTCGCGCTCTCCTTCTCCGCCTACCGCTGCGACCTCGACCTCGCCAGCGGCCGGATCCTGTCGAAGAAGAAGCTGAAGTAGCCGCTCAGTCGATCAGCGGGATCACGACGAGCGAGACCAGCGTGACGACCGCGACCGCGGCGAGGTTCACGCGCCAGCCTGAGCGGATCATCTCCTGCATCGTTAGCCGGCCGGTGCCGAACACGATCGCATTCGGCGGCGTGCCGACCGGCAGCATGAACCCGCAGGAGGCGGCCATCGCCGCCGGCGCCACGAGCTGCAGCACGGAGTGGTCGGAGGCGGCCGCGATCGCCGCCAGGATCGGCATGAAGGTGGCCGCGGTCGCCACGTTCGAGTTGAACTCCGTCCAGAACACGAGCAGCGCCACCATGGTCGCGATCAGCAGCACCAGCGGCAGCGTGCCGATGCCGCCCAGCACGACCCCCAGGTACGCCGACAGCCCGCTGCCCTGGATCGCCTCCGCGAGCGCGAGGCCGCCGCCGAACAGCAGCAGCACGTCCCAGGGCACGCGGCGGATGTCCGCGCCGATGAGCAGGCCCCCGCCTTCCCGCGTCCCGTTCTGCACGACACAGAGCACGAGCCCGGCGAGCAGCGCCGTGGTCGTGTCGTTCCACGCGCCCAGTCCCGGCAGCCGCTGCATCAGCGGCCCGAAGACCCAGAGCATCGCGGTCACGATAAGCACCACGGCCATGCGCCGCTCCGCCGTGGTCATCGGCCCGAGGTCGCGGTGCGCGTCGGCCAGGCGGTCGCGCGCCGCCGCCTGCTCGCCGAGCCGGAACGGAAACGCGATCCGCACGAGTACGAGCCAGGCGACCGGCATCAGCAGCAGCACGGTCGGGATGCCGAACGCCAGCCACTGCGCGAAGGTGATCGTCTCGCCGTAGCTCTGCTGCATGAAGCCGACCACGAGCGCATTGGTCGCCGTGCCGACCAGCGTCCCGAGCCCGCCGATGGTCGCCGCATAGGCGACGCACAGCACGATGGCCTTGCCGAAGTTGGCGGCGTTGCGGTCCGCGGTGTCCGTGTCCGGCGCGACGATGGCCGCCACGGACAGCGCGACCGGGATCATGATCAGCGTCGTGGAGGTGTTCTGCACCCACATGCTCACGAAGCCGGTCGCGCACATCATGCCGAGCACGAGGCCCTGCGGGTGCCCGCCGGCACGCGTGACGATCGCGTAGGCGATGCGCCGGTGCAGGCCGCAGCGCTCCATCGCGAGCCCCAGCAGGAGTCCGCCCAGGATCAGGAACAGCGTGGTGTTGCCGTAGCCCTGCGCGAGATCCGCGGCGGACACGGCGTCGAGCGGCGGCAGGATCGCGAGCGGCACGAGCGCGGTCGCGGCGAGCGGCAGCGCCTCGGTGGCCCACCAGCAGGCCATGAGGACCATGACGCCGGCGACGATCCAGGCCGCGGACGTCATGCCGGACGGCGGCGGCAGCAGGAGGACCGCGGCGAGCGCGCAGACGCCGGCCACGAGCCCCGCGTTCTGCGCGAATGTCCTGCCGCCCGCCCCGCTCATCGCTTCTCCCTGCCGCATGGCGGCGCGCCAGTATAATCGGCTGCATCCAGGGGGGTTCCCGCGCATGCAGGACACGATCATCGTCGCCGGGGGCGGTCATGCCGCCGCGCAGGTCGTGGACAGCCTGCGCCGCGACGGTTACGCGGGCCGCCTCGTGATGGCCTGCGGCGAGCCGGTGATCCCCTACCAGCGGCCGCCGCTGTCGAAGAAGTTCCTGGCCGGCGAACTCGAGGCGGAACGGCTGCCGATCCGCCCGGCGAGCTTCTACGAGAACATCCGCTGCGAGCTTCTGCTCGGCAATCCCGTGGTCTCGATCGACCCGCGCGGTCACAGGGTCGGCCTCGCCGACGGCGGCAGCCTCGCCTACGACAAGCTGGTGCTCGCCATCGGCGGCCATGCGCGCCCGATCCGCGTGCCCGGCGCGGAACTGCCCGGCGTGTACGTGCTGCGCACGCTCGCGGACGTCGAGGCGATCCGCGCCAGGCTGAAGCCCGGCGTACGCGTCGCGGTCGTCGGCGCCGGCTACATCGGCCTCGAATGCGCCGCGACGTTCCGCAAGCTCGGCCACGACGTGACGGTCATCGAGATGATGGACCGCGTCATGAACCGGGTCGTGGCGCCCGAGATGAGCCGTTTCTACCAGGCCGAGCACGCGGACCACGGCGTCAACCTGCTGACCGAGCGGTGCGTCCAGGGCCTGCTCGGCGACGACAGCGTCCACGCCGTCGAGTGCGCGGACGGCACGCAGGTGCCCGCGGATCTCGTGATCGTCGGCATCGGCCTGGTTCCGAACACGGCGCTCGCCGAGTCCGCGGGCCTCGCCTGCGACGACGGCATCGCGGTGGACGAGTACTGCCGCACGAGCGACCCGGACATCTACGCGATCGGCGACTGCTGCAGCCACCCGAGCCCGCGCTACGGCCGGCGCATCCGACTCGAGTCCGTGGACAATGCCTTCGAGCAGGCGAAGTCGGCGGCGGCGGTCATCTGCGGCAAGCCGGCGCCGCACGACAAGACGCCGTGGTTCTGGTCCGACCAGTACGAACTGAAGCTGCAGATCGTGGGCCTGAGCCAGCATTATGACAGCGTGATCCTGCGCGGCGACCCGGCGACGCGGTCTTTCAGCTGCTGCTACCTGCGCGGCGGCGAACTGATCGCGCTCGATGCCGTGAACCACGCCAAGGATTTCATGGCCGCGCGCAAGCTGATCGCGGAACGCGCGCGGCCCGATCCCGCGAAACTCGCGGACGACAGCCTCGCGCTGCGCGACACTTTATAATGCCGGCCTGATGGACAAGATCGACGTCGTCGAGCGCGAGTTCCGCGCCATGCTCGCGAAGATGACCGGCGGGCTCGCGCCCCAGGACTACGGCGCGGCCTTCTGGGACTGGTGGCTCAATCTCGCCAAGTCGCCCGAGAAACAGGTCGAGCTGCAGCGGACCGCGATGCAGCAGGCGATGGACCTGTGGCGCTTCCACGCCGAGGCGGCTTCCGGCAAGCCCATGGCGCCGGACGAAAGCGGCGATCGCCGGTTCGCGAATCCCGCCTGGCAGCGCTACCCGTTCAACGTGTGGGCCCAGGCGTTCCGGAACGGCATGTCGCTCATCGAGAAGTCGGCCCGCGACGTCCCGGGCGTCGAGCCGCGCAATGCCGCCCTGGTCGAGTTCGCCGCGCGCCAGGCCGCCGAACCGCTCTCCCCGGCCAACAACCCGCTGACCAACCCCGAAGTGATCGCTCAGACGGTCGCCGAAGGCGGCCAGAACCTCGCGCGCGGCTACAAGCATTTCCTCGACGACATCGAGCGCACGCTGCGCGGCGGCGCTGCGCCCGGCACCGAGGACTTCCGCGTGGGCGAGAAGGTCGCCGTCACCGAGGGCCAGGTCATCTTCCGCAACGAGCTGATCGAGCTGATCCAGTACGCGCCGACGACGCCGGACGTGCACCCGGAACCCGTGCTGATCGTCCCGGCCTGGATCATGAAGTACTACATCCTCGACCTGTCGCCGAAGAACTCCCTGGTGGCCTGGCTCGTGGACCAGGGATTCACGGTGTTCATGATTTCCTGGAAGAACCCGACCGCCGCCGACCGCAACCTCGGCATGGACGATTACCTGCGCAAGGGCGTGTACGCCGCACTCGACGCGGTCACGGCCGTGGTCCCGGAGCGCGACATCCACGCGGTCGGCTACTGCATCGGCGGCACGCTGCTCGCCATCGCGGCAGCGGCGCTTGCCGAGTGGGGCGACACGCGCATCAAGGACGTGACGCTGCTTGCCGCGCAGACCGACTTCAGCGAGCCCGGCGAGCTTTCCCTCTACATCAGCCCGGCGCAGGTCGAGATGCTCGAGGCGCTGATGTACAAGGAGGGCGTGCTCGACTCGAAGCAGATGGGCGGCGCCTTCACCCTGCTGCGCGCCCACGACCTGCTCTGGCAGCCGGCCGTGAAGTCCTACCTGAAGGGCGAGCGTGACGGGATGATCGACCTGATGGCGTGGAACGCCGACGGCACGCGAATGCCGTGGCGGATGCACACCGAGTACCTGGTCGGCCTCTACCTCAACAATGACCTCGCCCAGGGCCGCTTCAAGGTCGAGGGCGAGACCGTGAAGCTCGAGGACATCCGCGTGCCGATGTTCGTGGTCGGCACCGAGACCGACCACGTCGCGCCGTGGAAATCCGTCTACAAGGCGGGCGGGCTCGTGACCTCGCCGGAGTTCACCTTCCTGCTCACCAGCGGCGGTCACAACGCCGGCATCGTGAGCGGCCCCGTCCACCCCAAGCGCCGGCATCGCGTGCGCACGCTGCGCGGCGGCGAGGCGATGCTGCCCGCGGACGAGTGGTTCGCGACGACCGAGCCGAAACCGGGTTCCTGGTGGCCGACGTGGGCGGAGTGGCTCAAGGCCCATTCCTCGCCCGACCGCGTCGTCCCGCCGGAGATGGGAGCGCCCGCCGAGGGCTACAAACCCCTCGGCGACGCGCCTGGCGATTACGTGCTGCAGCGCTGATCGGCGCCTGCGATCACTTCTTTGAACGCGTGGCGGAGTAGATCTCCCCGTCGCGGCCGAAATAGAGCCGCCTCAGGTCCCAGGAGATCGTCGATCGCGTCTCGCTGCCCGCCGTGTTGACGCCCGGGCCGAGGTTGACCGGCGCCGAGAACTTCAGCTTGGTGTTGCTGCGGCGCGCGTAGAACACGTCGAAACTGCCGAATGACACCGCTCCCTTCGCGTCCATCGGGCGCGTCGAGCTGAACACGATCTCGAGGCCGTCGCTGCTGACGTTCGGCATGCGATCGTCGAACTCGGTGTTGAGCTCCGTCACCGGCGAGGGCCGCCCGAACCTGCCGTTCTTGAGCCGCTTGCTCCGGTAGATGTCGTGGTTGCCGCTCGCCGTGCTCGAGAAGTACAGGTACGTCCCGTCGTGCAGCTCGACCAGGGACGGGCTGAACTCCGCGGCGGCGCTGTTCGGGCCCGTGCCGTTCTCGACGCAACCGAGGTGCTCCGGCTCACCCCAGCCATAGGCCGCATTTCTGCGGATGATGTACATGTCCCCGAGCCCCGGGCCGGCGCCGCAGGTTTCCGCGCCCGGCAACTCCGACACGAACATCAGGTAGCTGCCGTAGATCGGCGTGGGGCAGAAGTCGGCTGCGGCCGAGTTCACCGGAGCGCCGAGGTTCTGCGGCGGGCCGAACGGTTCGCTCTTGCTCGCGCGGTCCGCCGCCCAGATGTCGTTGGCGCCGAGCGTACCAGTGCGGTTCGATGCGATATAGATGCTGAGCCCGTCGCGCGACTCGATCGGACAGCCGTCCGGGAACCCGGGATCGTTGATCTCGGTGACCGGCTGCGCGGGGCTCCAGGCCGTGAATTTCTGGGCCGCTTCGGCACCCATCGATGCGAGGACCAGCGGCAGGCTTGCCACGGTCATTGAACAGAATGCGAATTTACCCTTCATGATCCACTCCTTAGCGTACTTTCTCTGGCATCCCGGACGGGATTTCCTCGGCACCGAGACTGCGGTCCGGCCGCAGTTGGGGTCTCGACGAAACACCGATGGACGCCCGACATCGGTCTGATATCGTTCTCGGCCCGAGGATGGACCGGCCGCAGGGCGGGTCCTCGCAGTGAGGTGCGGCCGCAACATGTCCGGCGCGACGTTTGGAAGCGGATTCCGCATCGGCGACCTGCGCGTCAACCCGCGGACTGGCGATGTGGCCGGTCCGGGTGGCCAGGTCCGGCTCGACCCCAAGGTCATGGGCGTGCTCGCGGTGCTGGCGGAACACTCCGGCCAGGTCGTTCCGCGCGAGGATCTGCACGCGCGGCTGTGGCCGGACGTGGTGGTGACCGACGACGCCCTGTCACGGTGCGTCTACGACCTGCGCCGGCAGCTGGCTGCCGCTGGCGGCGGCGACGAGCATCGCGCCCTGGTCGAGACCCTGCCCAAGCGCGGCTACCGCCTGAATGGCATCGCCGAGCCCATCGAGGAAGTCAAACCCGCCGTGCCGGCCCGCCCGGCGCCTGGCGGGCGGCGCTGGCTGTGGGTGACCGGCATCGCGGCGATCGCCCTGTTGTTGGCAGGGGCCTTGTTGCAGTGGGGCCGCGGGCCCGCCGGCCCGTCCTCGGAAGCGGCGAGTCCGGGCGAGTCGCCACGCATCGCCGTGCTGCCGTTCGCCGACATGAGCGAGGCCCAGGACCAGCAATACTTCGCGGACGGGCTTGCCGAGGAGATCCTGGAGCGCCTCAGCCAGTCGACCGACCTCGGCGTGATCGCGCGCACGTCATCGTTCTGGTTCCGGGGCAAGGATGCGGACATCGCCGAAATCGCGCGCCGGCTGGACGTCACGCACGTGCTCGAGGGCAGCGTCCGCCGGTCGGGGGAACGGCTGCGCGTGACTGCGCAGCTCATCGCGACGCGCGACAGTTCGCATGTCTGGTCGACGACCTTCGAGCGCGAGACCGGGGACGTATTCGCGATCCAGGACGAAATCGCGGCCGGCGTGGCCGCGGCGCTCAAGTCGACGCTGGAACACGGCAGGCGGGATGCATCGCCCCGACCGGATTTCGCTGCCTACGATCTGGTGAAACAGGGCGAATTCCTGTACTACCGGCGCGCACCGGGCGACATGGCCCGATCGGTCGAGCTGTTCGAAAGGGCAGCGGGAATCGACCCGTCTTATGCGAGGGCCTGGGCGGCCCTCGCCGGCGCTTATTCGATGCAGGCCTGGGAAACCCATCCTCCTTCCAGCCTGCTGCGCGCCCGGCAGGGTGAAGCCGCGCTCCGCGCCGTCGAGCTGGACCCGACGCTGGCCGTCGCCCACGCGCGGCTCATGCAGTACTACTCGGAGTCGGGCGATTCCGCCGCTGCGCGGCATCATCTTGAGCGGGCTGAGGAACTCGATCCCGACGATCCGCTGGTGCTGGGCTACCTGGCTGGCGATGCGCTCGGCGCCGGTGACCTCGACCGCGCGATCCGGTTGCAGGCACGTGCCGTGGTGCGCGACCCGATGAATGCCCTCACCCTTCAGAATCTCGGCGTCTTCCTGATGGCGGCAGACCGGCTGGACGAGGCGCTTGCGGCATTCCGGACCGCGCTCGAGATCAATGCGGACACGCCGCCCAACGTCAGGATCGAGATCGCGCGCATCCTGGCCCTGCAAGGCCGGCTCGAAGAAGCGGCAACCGCCGCGCTGCAGCTGCCGCCGGGAAAGTACCGGGACCAGGCCCTGGCATTGCTGCGCGACGCACCGGGCCGGCGCGCCGAGGCTGACGCGGCGCTCGCCCGGCTCGAAGCCTACGTACCGGCCCCGCCCCAGGACACGCCCGAGCATACGACCATGGACAGCATCCGGCTGGCGGAGATCCATGCCTGGCGCGGGTCGACCGACAAGGCATTCGCGATGCTGCATGGCCATCGAGACGAGCTCGAAGGAATCACGGAAGCCGCCAGCTACTTCTGGTATCTGCGCAACGAGGCGCGTCTCTCGCCGTTCCTGAAACCGCTGCATGCGGACCCGCGGTGGTCCGCGCTGTTCGACGAGCCGGCCTGATTCAGTCCTCGACCGGCGTCCACCGCGCCGAGCGGCGCGCATTGCGCTCGCCGGTCCCCTCGCCCTCGTAGGACATCGGCTGCGCCGCGGGCAGGCCTTCCGGCTGCGGGTCGAAAGCGCGCAGGTTCAGCACCATCAGCGACTGCCCGTCCTCCTCCGTCACCGCGCCCAGATAGCCGCCGCAGCGGCCGCAGAACAGGAAGTCCGCAGTCTTCTGCCCGAAGCGATAGCGCGTCGTCGCGGACGGATCGCGATGCACCAGGCGGACGCTGCCGGCAGGATCCGACGTGTAGGCCGCGCCGTGCTTCAGGCAGAAGCTGCACTGGCAGGCACGGACGGGCCACTCGCCGACCGGGCGGTCGGTGCGGTACTCGAAGCCGATCGCGCCGCAGTGGCAGCGCCCGCTCCAGGCGCTCACTTGCGGATGCTCGAAGGCAGCGATTCGAACTCCGCCGCGCGCGGCATGGCTTGCATCGCCTCCAGGACGTCCGCGGGCGGCGCGATCAGCTTGCGGGCGGCGAGGTCCATCCAGCCGCCCTCGCTGCGGATGCGCGCCGCCAGCCTGCCGTCGGCCTTCAGAACCTCGTTGACGAACCGGAAGCGCGAGCCGTCCGGAGCGAGGCCCGCGAGCGCGAGCGTGACCGTGACGGTCTCGTGCAGGCCGATCTCCCGGTGGTACTCGAGCTCGTCGCGGCGCACGACCGGGCCGATGCGCCGCTTCGCGAACTCCGCGACCGTGATGCCGTGCCGCTCGAAGAAGCCCATGCGCGCATCCACGCACTTGTTGAGGTACGCGAAGTTCGCCATGTGGGCATTGGCATCCATGTCCGCCCACCCGGCCAACGTGGCGATCGTGAAAACGGCTCCGCTCACGTCCAGCAGTGGAAGTTCAGCTTGTTGCCGTCGAGGTCGCGGAAATAGGCGCCGTAGTAGCCGTCGCCGCGGTCTCCGGGCGGGCCTTCGTCGGTCCCGCCGAGCGACAGCGCCTTCCGGTACAGCGCATCCACGTCGGCGGGCTTGCCGACCTGGAAGGCGACCATCGAGCCGTTGCCGACCGTCGCCGGCTTCTTGTCGTACGGTTTTGCGAGCGCGAAGGCGGGCCGGCCCTTGCCCTGGCTCCAGGAGACGAAAGTCTCGTAGTCCATGACGCGCTTGGCGCCGAGTTCGGCCATCAGCGCGTCGTAGAACGCGAGCGCGCGTTGCCAGTCATTGGTGCCGACACAGGCATATCCGATCATGAAGGTCTCCACGGTTGTCGTATCTGACTATTTCCAGACGTTGGCGTCGCGATCGAAACCCTTGTTCTGCGGCCGCACCACGCAGAAGCGCTGGCCGGTCGGCGCTTCCATGACCACCCAGGTGTGCACCTGGTTCAGGCGCTTCGCGCCCAGTTTCTCCAGGCGCTTCACTTCCGCTTCGATGTCGTCGGCCTCGATGTCGAGATGCACGCGGCTCTCGTGATCGACCGCCTGCACCTCGATGTGCAGGCGCTCGTCCGGGACCTTCAGCTTGACGTAGCTGTCGCCCTCCTGGCCCGGGAGGACCTCCGTCGCCATGCCGAGCGCCTCGGACCAGAAGCGCGCCGCGCCGTGCAGGTCGGAGGTCCTGCAATCGATGATGAATCCCGCGAGCCTGCTCTTGTGCATCGTCATCTCCATGTAGACGTCGCCGCGCGCGTAGTCGGAGGGCGCCGGCCAGGGCGCGTGGCGGAAACCCAGCCGCTCGTACAGCCGGATCGCGTTGCCAAGCCCGCTGTTGGTCTCGAGGAACACGGTACAGGGTCCCTGACGGGTCGCCCAGTCCGTGCAGGCGCGGCCGAGCATCTCCCCAACGCCGCGGCGCTGGTGGGTCGTCGCGACCGCCATCTTCGCCAGCTCGAAGCGCCCTTCGGAGATGCGCAGCATCGCGGCCGTCCCGACGGGCGCGCCGTCCTCGACCGCGAAGAAGATCGCGCCGCCTCTCGCGATGATCGCGGCCTCGGGATCGTCGAGGACCTTCAGGTCGGCCGCCTCCACCTTGAACAGCCGCTCGATCCAGTCGAGGTTGAGCCGGCGGAAATCGGCGGCGAACTCGCGCCGGAACGGGACGATGGTGATGCCGTTCACGCCTGCCCGCCCCGCCACTCGCGGTCCAGCAAGCCCAGGAACACGGTGTCGCCGATCTGGCCGCCGATGTCCCACCGCTCCCGCAGCAGTCCCTCGCGCGTGAAGCCCATGCGCTCGAGGATACGCAGCGAAGCCGCATTGCCCGGGTCCACGTCCGCCTCGAGGCGACGCAGCCTCAAGGTCCCGAACGCATAGTCGATGAGCGCCGCCAGCGCCTCGCCCATGTAGCCCTTGCCCCACCAGGGGCTGCGCAGGCAGTAGCCGAGTTCCGCGCGCCTGCTGGCGCGATGGAAGTTGAAGAGCGTGCAGGTGCCGAGCACTTCGCCGTCGTCCCTGCGTTCGACGCCCCACTGGAAAAGCGTCTGGTCGGCGAAACCGGAGCGGATGCTCGCCAGGTACCTCTCCGCCTCGGCACGTTCCTTCATGGGAAGAGTCGACCAGAAACGCATCATGACCTCGTCCGAGAAGATCGCGAACAGGGCATCGATGTCACGGTCGGTCAGCGCGCGCAGGCGCACGCGCGGAGCTTCCAGCGTCGGAAGGGCGTCGCCGGCGATCACGCGTGAAGCAGCTCTTCGTACACGGCGAGGTCCGCCGCCGAGAAGCAGCAGAAGATCACCTCCCGCAGCCGCCGGGCGGGCTCGATGAACTCGCGCGCGGTCGCGACCGCGACGCGCGCCGCCGGCCGCACCGGGTACCCGTAGGCGCCGGTGCTGATCGCCGGGAATGCGATGGTTTCCAGGGCAGCGGATTCGGCAATCTCGAGCGCGCGCCGGTAGCAGGACGCCAGCAGTTCCGGTTCGTTGCGGTCACCGCCCCGCCAGACGGGCCCGACCGCGTGGATCACGTGCCGTGCCGGCAGCCGGTACGCCGACGTGATCTTCGCGTCCCCGGTCGCGCAGCCGCCAAGCCGCATGCATTCCGCCAGCAGGCCGGGGCCTGCCGCACGGTGGATCGCGCCGTCCACGCCCCCGCCGCCCAGCAGCGACTCGTTCGCCGCGTTCACGATCGCGTCGACCTCGAGCGTCGTGATATCGGCGCGCAGCGCGCGCAGGGCCGTCGGCACGAGGATCATGCGTCCAGCCTCGCCTCGAGGTCGTACTCGGAGGCGCCCGTGACCGTGACCTCGGCGAACTCGCCGGCCGGCAGCTTCGAGGCGCTGCGCCCGCGGATCCTCACGACGCCGTCGATCTCCGGCGCGTCGGCCTCGCTGCGCGCGACCGCCACGCCGTCCTCGAGCGCGTCCACCAGCACGCGCATCCGGCGACCGACCCGCGCTGCGAGCCTGCGGGCGCTGATCTTCCGCTGCGCCTGCATGAAGCGGTGCCAGCGCTCCTCCTTGACCGCGTCGGGCACCGGGTCCGGCAGTGCATTGGCGGCCGCCCCTTCGACCGGCGAGTAGCGGAAGCAGCCCACCCGGTCGAGTTCCGCCTCCTCCAGCCAGTCGAGCAGCAGGCGGAAGTCCTCCTCCGTCTCGCCCGGGAATCCGACGATGAACGTGCTGCGGATCGTCAGTTGCGGCAGCTCCGCGCGCCAGCGCCGGATGCGCTCGAGCGTGTTCACGGCGTGCGCCGGGCGGCGCATCAGCTTCAGGATGCGCGGGCTGCCGTGCTGGAACGGCACGTCGAGGTAAGGCAGCACTTTGCCCGCGGCCATCAGCGGGATGACGTTGTCCACGTGCGGGTACGGGTAGACATAGTGCAGCCGCACCCAGGGGCCGAGTTCGCCAAGTTCGCGCGCGAGTTCGATGAAGCGGCTCGGGATCTCGCGGCTGCCCCAGGTCGCGGGCCGGTACCGGAGGTCCGCACCGTAGGCGCTCGTGTCCTGGGAGATGACGAGCAGCTCGCGGACACCGGCGTTGCGAAGCCTGATCGCCTCGTTGAGGACCTGGTCGATCGGGCGGCTCGCGAGGTCGCCGCGCATCGAGGGGATGATGCAGAAGCGGCAACGATGGTTGCAGCCTTCGGAGATCTTCAGGTACGCGTAATGACGCGGCGTCAGCCGGATGCCCTGCGGCGGCACGAGGTCCATGAAGGGATCGTGCTTCGGCGGCAGGTGTTCGTGGACGGCGCCGACGACCTCCTCGTAGGCGTGCGGACCGGTGACCTTGAGGACCGCCGGGTGCCGCTCCGTGATCTTCTCGGGCCTGGCCCCGAGGCAGCCCGTCACGATGACCTTGCCGTTCTGCGCGAGCGCCTCGCCGATCGCGTCGAGCGACTCGTGCACCGCTTCGTCGATGAAGCCGCAGGTATTGACGACGACGAGGTCCGCCGCGTCGTAGGTCGGCGAAACCTCGTAGCCCTCGGCGCGCAGCTGCGTGAGGATGCGCTCGGAGTCCACCAGCGCCTTGGGGCAGCCGAGGCTGACGAAACCGACGCGGGGACTTCTGCTGGCCACGCGCTATTTTACCGGTAGAATCAGGCAGATGAGGTTCACGAAGATGCATGGACTCGGCAACGACTTCATCCTCTTCGACGCCCCGCCGGGCGGCGCCCCCGACGCCGCCGTCATCCGCCGGCTGGCCGACCGCTTCACCGGCATCGGCTTCGACCAGGCCCTCATGCTCGAGCCGCCCCGGCGCCCCGGAACGGCCGTCTACTACCGGATCTTCAACGCCGACGGGCGCGAGGTGGAGCAGTGCGGCAACGGCGCGCGCTGCATCGCGCGCTTCCTGCGCGAGCGCGCCGGCGGCGGGCAGGGCGAGATCGTCCTCGACAGCCCGGGAGGCCTCGTCCAGACCCGCATGCAGGGCGATGCGGTCTCGGTCGCCATGGGGGTGCCGGACTTCAATCCCGCGTCCCTGCCCTTCGAGGCAAGCGGCGAGGCCTACGTCTACCCGCTCAGCGTCGGGGCGAGCGAGGTCGAGATCGGCGCGGTCTCGATCGGCAACCCGCACGCCGTAATCCGGGTGCCGTCCGTCGCCGACGCGCCGGTTGCCCGCCTCGGGCCCGCCATCGAGAACCACCCGCGCTTCCCGAAGCGCACCAACGTCGGATTCATGGAAGTCGTGGACCGCGGCCACATCCGCCTGCGGGTCCACGAGCGCGGCACGGGCGAGACCCGGGCCTGCGGCACCGGCGCCTGCGCCGCGGTCGCCGTCGGCCGCCGCCACGGCCTGCTCGACGAATCCGTGCAGGTTGACCTGCCGGGCGGCCGGCTCGACATACAATGGAAGGGACCCGGCGAACCGATCTGGATGACCGGGCCTGCGGAACGTGCATTCGAGGGAGAAGTGCAGACATGACGACCAGACCCGTGCGCGGCGTCGAGATTGCCGAGGTTGACGAGGCTGCCGTCGCCTCCTACCTGGCCGCGACGCCCGAGTTCTTCGATCGTCACGCGCAGCTGCTCGCGAAGATCCGGCTGCCCGACGCGCGCGGCGGCGCATCCACCGTCTCCCTGCTGGAGCGCCAGGTCGAGGTCCTGCGCGAGCGCAATCGCCAGCTCGAGCGCAAGGTCAAGGACTTCGTCGACGTCGCGCGCGAGAACGACGCGCTCGGCGGGCGGGTGCTGTCGATGGCGCGCCGCCTGATCGCCGCGAAGGACCACGCCGCGGCCGTCGCGGCGGTCGAGGAAGCGCTCCGCGAAGAGTTCGATGCCGGCCAGTCGGTGCTGGTGCTGATCGCCTCCCGCGCGCCGGCCGGCCTCGACGAGAGCCGGTTCCTGCGCGTCGTGCCCGCGGAGCTGCCGGCATTGCGGACCTTCGACACGCTCTTCAATGCCGGCAAGCCGCGCTGCGGCCAGCTGCGCGACTCGCAGCGCGAGTTCCTGTTCGGCGCCGATGCCGCCGCGGTCGGCTCGGTCGCGCTCGTGCCGCTCGGCGACAAGGGCAGCCTCGGCCTGCTGGCCTGCGGCTCGCACGACAGCCAGCGGTTCAACCCGACGATGAGCACGGACTTCCTCGCGCACGTCGGGGACCTGATCGCCGCGGCGCTTGCCAGGGATTGATGCAGCCGAGGAAACAAAGGGGACGCTCACCTTTAACGAGTCACCGTGGGTGCGAAAAGCGTGAGGGACGTTAAAGGTGAGCGTCCCCTTTGTTTCTGGATCGGGCGCTACCTGGCCCACCTCAGGACCGAGCGCCGGCTCTCGCCCCACACGGAATCAGCCTACCGACGCGACCTCGAGGCGCTTGCGGCCTTCTGCGAGGCCGAGAAGATCGCGGGCTGGAAGCAGCTCGACAACTTCCACGTGCGCACATTCGCCGCGCGCGAGCATCGCGACGGGCTCGGCCCGCGCAGCGTGCAGCGGCGGCTGTCGGCGCTGCGCGGCTTCTTCAACTACCTGATCCGCGAGCAGGCGCTAGACTCGAACCCCGCGGCGGATATCCGCGCGCCGAAGGCCGCGAAACGCCTGCCGAAGACGCTCGACGTGGACCAGGTCGGCAGCCTGCTTGCGCGCAAGCCGACCGACGCCCTCTCGCGGCGCGACGTCGCGATGCTGGAGCTTCTCTACTCCTCGGGCTTGCGCCTCGCCGAGCTCGCCGGCCTCGATGTGGCCGACCTGGACCTCGCCGACCGCACGGTTCGCGTGCTGGGCAAAGGCGCGAAGACGCGCGTGCTGCCGGTCGGCAGCAAGGCGGTGGAGGCGCTGCGTACCTGGCTCGGCGATCGCCGCGCGCTCGTGAAAGACGGGTCCGGCGCGCTGTTCGTCGGCGGCAACGGCCGGCGCCTCGGAGCGCGCGCCATCCAGAAACGCATCGGGCGCTGGGCTTCGATGAGCGGCCTGAACGTGCCGGTCCACCCGCACCTCCTGCGGCATTCGTTCGCGACCCACCTGCTCGAGTCCAGCCGCGACCTGCGCGGCGTGCAGGAGCTGCTCGGCCACGCGGACATCAGCACGACGCAGGTTTACACGCACCTTGATTTCGCCCACCTGGCCCGCATCTACGACCAGTCCCACCCCCGGGCGAAGAGGCGCAAGTAGCTGATCCCATGACCAGTTCCCGATTCGATCCGCATGGCACGACGATCCTCTCCGTGCGCCGGGCAGGCACCGTCGCCATGGGCGGCGACGGCCAGGTGACCGTCGGCAACACGATCATGAAGGGCAATGCCCGCAAAGTGCGGCGGCTCGCCGGCGACAAGGTGCTCGCGGGCTTCGCCGGCGGCACTGCGGACGCCTTCACCCTCTTCGAGCGCTTCGAGGGCAAGCTCGAGAAGTACGGCAACCTCACGCGCGCGGCGATCGAACTCGCCAAGGACTGGCGCACGGACCGCGCGCTCAGGCGCCTCGAGGCGCTGCTGCTGGTCGCCGACCGGCAGACGTCCTTCATCATCTCCGGCAACGGCGACGTCATCGAGCCGGAGGACGCCGTCATGGCGGTCGGCTCCGGCGGGCCGTTCGCGCTTGCCGCGGCGCGCGCGCTGGTCGCGGGCACGGAGTTGCCCGCCCGCGAGATCGTCGAGCGTTCGCTCGGCATCGCGGCGGACATCTGCATCTACACCAACCGCAACTTCGTCATCGACGAACTCCAGGCCTCCTGATGGAGACCATGACCCCCCGCGAGATCGTCCAGGAGCTGGACAAGCACATCGTCGGCCAGTCGGCCGCCAAGCGATCGGTCGCCATCGCGCTCCGCAACCGCTGGCGGCGCATGCAGGTCGCCGAGCCGCTGCGCCAGGAAATCACGCCCAAGAACATCCTGATGATCGGCCCGACCGGCGTCGGCAAGACCGAGATCGCGCGCCGCCTCGCGAAGCTCGCGCGCGCGCCGTTCATCAAGGTCGAAGCGACCAAGTTCACCGAAGTCGGCTACGTCGGCCGCGAGGTGGACTCGATCGTCAAGGAGCTGGTGGACGTCGCCGTGAAGCAGACGCGCGAGGAGGAGACCGCGAAGGTACGCCCGCGCGCCACCGATGCGGCCGAGGAGCGCATCCTCGACTCCCTGCTGCCGAAGCTGCAGAACGGCGACGACACGCGCCAGAAGTTCCGCAAGATGCTGCGCGAGGGCAAGCTCGACGACCGCGAGGTCGAGGTCGAGCTGCGCGCCGTGACGGCCGGGCTCGAGATCATGGGCCCGCCGGGCATGGAGGAGATGACGCAGCAGCTCCAGCAGGTGTTCCAGCAGATGGGCGGCGGCCGGACGAAGACCCGCAAGCTCCGCATCGGCGACGCGCTCAAGGCGCTCACCGAGGAAGAAGCGTCGAAGATGCTCAACGAGGAGGAGCTCCGGACCCGGGCGCTCTCCAATGCGGAGCAGAACGGCATCGTCTTCATCGACGAGATCGACAAGATCTGCCGCCGCACCGAGACCATGGGTGCCGACGTCTCGCGCGAGGGCGTGCAGCGGGACCTCCTGCCGCTGGTCGAAGGCTGCACCGTCAGCACCAAGTACGGCATGGTCAAGACCGACCACGTGCTGTTCATCGCCTCGGGCGCCTTCCACATGGCGAAGCCGTCCGACCTGATTCCGGAGCTGCAGGGCCGCCTGCCGATCCGGGTCGAACTCGATGCGCTCTCGGTCGGCGACTTCGAGCGGATCCTCTCGGAGCCCGACGCTTCGCTGTGCGCCCAGTACACGGCGTTGCTCGCGACCGAGGGCGTCGAAGTGAGTTTCACCAGGGACGGGATCCGCCGCATCGCCGAGATCGCCTGGTCCGTCAACGAGAAGACCGAGAATATCGGCGCACGCCGGCTGCACACGGTCATGGAACGACTGCTCGAGCAGGCATCCTACGAGGCCGCGGACCGCACCGGCGCGACCATCGCGGTGGACGCGGCCTTCGTGGACCGCCAGCTGGGCGAGCTCGCGAAGGACGAAGACCTCTCGCGCTACATCCTATGAGCGCGATGCAGGCGCCGGTCGGCATCACCGTCAGGTCGAAGGCGCGCGCCGTCGAGGTCGAGTGGCCGGACGGCGCGCGTCATTCGCTGCCTTTCGAGTACCTGCGCGTGTACTCGCCCTCCGCCGAGGTCCGCGGCCACGGTGGCGGCGAGGGCAAGCTGGAGCTCGCCAAGGAGGGCGTGAAGGTCACGCAGGTCGAGCCGGTCGGCGTCTACGCCGTGCGCCTGCACTTCGACGACGGGCACAACACCGGCCTCTACACCTGGGCCTACCTGCGCGAGCTCGGCGAGCAGCAGCCGGCGAAATGGGCGCGCTACCTCGAACGCTGCACCGCGCTGGGCTACGAACGCAAGCCGGTTCCCTGACCCCGGGCGGGTAGAATCAGGCGGCCCATGGCCTCCAGCCTGCTCCTGCTCCTCGACGACATCGCCACCGTCCTCGACGACGTGTCGGTGATGACCAAGGTGGCCGCGAAGAAAACCGCCGGCGTGCTCGGCGACGACCTCGCGCTCAACGCCGAGCAGGTCAGCGGCGTGCGCGCCGATCGCGAGCTGTTCGTCGTCTGGGCGGTGGCGAAGGGGTCGGTGCGCAACAAGCTGGTCCTGGTGCCGGCCGCGCTCGCGATCAGCGCGTTCCTGCCCTGGGCGGTGACGCCGCTCCTGATGGCCGGCGGCTTGTTCCTCTGCTACGAGGGCTTCCAGAAGGTCGCGCACAAGCTGCTGCACCGCCCGCAGGAGGATGATGCGCACCGCGCCGCGCACCGGGCCGCCCTGACCCGGTCCCGCGAGGAACTGCTGGCCGCCGAGAAGGACAAGATCCGCGGGGCGATCCGCACCGACTTCATCCTGTCCGCGGAGATCATCGTCATCGCGCTCGGCACCGTCGCGGGCCGCCCGCTCGCGGTCCAGGTCGGCGTGCTGGCCGGCATCGCGGCGCTGATGACGGTGGGCGTCTACGGACTGGTCGCGGGCATCGTCAAGCTCGACGACGCGGGCCTTCACCTCGCCCGCAAGGCGAGCGCCCCGCTCGCCGCGACCGGCCGCGGCATCCTGCGGGCCGCGCCGTGGCTGATGAAGTTCCTGTCGGTGGCCGGGACCGCCGCCATGTTCCTGGTCGGCGGCGGCATCCTCGTGCACGGGGTCCACGCGGTCGGCGAATGGATACACGACGCGTCCGTGGGCGCCGCGGCGGTTCCCGGCGCCGGGGCCGTGCTCGGCGCGCTGACGCCGATGCTGGCCAACGCGATCGTCGGGATAGTCGCCGGCGGGCTCGTGGCGCTCGCGCTGGGCCTGTACCGGCGCCTGCGGCCGCCTGACGCCGCCCGCCCGAACCCGTAGAATCGGGCGGCTGTGAAGACCGTCGACTTCGGCTATCAGAAGGTCTCCCCCGAGGAGAAGACCGCGCGCGTGCGCGGCGTCTTCGACTCCGTCGCGGGCAGCTACGACCTGATGAACGACCTGATGTCGGGCGGGATGCACCGGCTGTGGAAACGCTTCGCGCTCCTGCAGACGGGCCTGCGGCCCGGGCAGCGCGCGCTCGACGTCGCTTCCGGCACCGGCGACCTCGGCGCGGGCCTCGCACAGCAGGTCGGGAAGGAAGGCCTCGCGGTGCTCACCGACATCAACCGCGAGATGCTCGCGCGCGGGCGCGACCGACTGATCGACCGCGGCCTCGCGGCGAACGTCGCTTTCGTGATCGCGAACGCCGAGTGCCTGCCCTTCCCCGACCGGAGCTTCGACTGCGTGACGATCGGCTTCGGGCTGCGCAATGTCACCGACAAGCCGGCGGCGCTCGCCTCGATGCGCCGCGTGCTGAGGCCGGGCGGCCGGCTGCTCGTGCTCGAGTTCTCGAAGCCGCGGCCGGAGATCCGCGCCGCCTACGATGCCTACTCCTTCAACGTGCTGCCGCGCCTCGGCGGCATCGTCGCCGGGGATGCGGCGAGCTACCGATACCTCGCCGAATCGATCCGCATGCACCCGGACCAGGAAACGCTCGCCGCGATGATGCGGGACGCCGGTTTCGACGACGCGCGCTGGCACAACCTCGCGGCCGGCGTCGTCGCGCTGCACGTCGGCGTCGTGTACTGACTCCATGACGCCGGAGCTCCTGCGGCCCTTCGAGCGGATCCTGAACCGCAACATCGCCGGCTCGGCGCGGGCTCGCGCGCTCCTCGGCGAACTCGCCGGGCGCTCGATGGAGGTCCGGTTCGCGGCGACGCCGCTGCGCATCCGCCTGTCCGCGCTGCCCGAATCCCTGTCCGTGGCGCCCGTTGCCGAAGAACCGGCCGACGCCGTCATCGAGGGCACGCCGCTCTCCTTCCTGCGGCTCGCCGCCGGGGACGCGGCAAAGTCGATCCGTGCCGGCGGCATGGACGTGACAGGCGACGCCGAGGTCGCGGAAGGCTTTCGCCGCTTGCTCGAGGCGGCGCGGCCGGACCTCGAGGAGGAGCTGTCGCGCCTGACCGGCGACGCCGCCGCGCACCACGCGATGCGCCTTGCGCGCGAAGCCGTGGAGTTCGGCCGGCGGGCGGGCGGCATCTTCGCGCGCAACGTCTCCGAGTTCCTCACCGAGGAGAGTCGCGACGTTCCGGCCCGGATCGAGGCCGAGGAATTCGTCGAGGACGTCGACCGCCTGCGCGAGTCCGTGGATCGCCTCGAGGCGCGCGTGGCCGCAGCCGAGCGCGCGAAGGGCGGCCGTTGATCTCCGCGCGCGTCGCCGGGCGGCTGCTCACGATCCATCGCGTGCTGCTGCGCTACGGTCTCGACGACTTCGTGCGCGCGACGCACCTGTACCGCCCGCTGCGCTTCGTGTTCTGGCTCTCGCCCTGGACCTGGTTCTCGCGGCGCCGCGGCATGCGCGGCGAGCGCCTCAGGCGCGCGCTCGAGGATCTCGGCCCGATCTTCGTGAAGTTCGGCCAGGCCGTGTCGACGCGGCGCGACCTGCTGCCGCCGGACATCGCCGACGAACTGGCGAAGCTGCAGGACCGCGTGCCGCCGTTCGACGGCGCGCTCGCGAAGGCCCGCATCGAGGCCTCGCTCGGGCGGCCTGTCGGGGAGCTGTTCGGGAGCTTCGAGGAGACGCCGCTCGCCGCCGCCTCCATCGCCCAGGTGCACGCCGCGACCTTGCGGGACGGCCGGGAGGTGGTCGTCAAGGTGCTGCGGCCCGGCATGCGCGAGGCGATCGACCGCGACCTCGAGGTGCTGCATGCACTCGCCGGCCTGGCCGAGGAGTACTGGACCGAATCGCGGCGCCTGCGGCCGCGCGAGGTCGTCGTCGAGTACGAGAAGACGATCCTGAACGAGCTCGACCTGATGCGCGAGGCCGGCAACGCCTCGCAGCTCAAGCGCAACTTCGCCGGCAGCCCGCTCCTGCACGTGCCCGAGGTCCACTTCGACCTCTGCCGCCAGGACGTCATGGTGATGGAGCGCATCCGCGGCATCCCGATCTCGGAGGTCGCGCGGCTGCGCGAGCTCGGCACGGACATCCCGAGGCTCGCCGAGAACGGCGTCACGATCTTCTTCACGCAGGTGTTCCGCCACAACTTCTTCCACGCCGACATGCACCCCGGCAACATCTTCGTGGACGTCGGCGATCCGAAGAACCCGCGTTACGCGGCCGTGGACTTCGGCATCGTCGGCACGCTCGATCCGCGCGACCAGCTCTATCTCGCCGGCAATTTTCTCGCGTTCTTCGAGCGCGACTACCGCCGCGTGGCGGTGCTGCACCTGGAGAGCGGCTGGGTGCCGGCCGGGACGCGCGTCGACGAACTCGAGTCCGCCGTACGCACCGTCTGCGAGCCGATTTTCGACAAGCCGCTCAAGGACATCTCGTTCGGCGTCGTCCTGCTGCACCTGTTCGAGATCGCGCGCCGCTACCAGATGCAGGTCCAGCCGCAGCTCATCCTCCTCCAGAAGACGCTGCTGAACATCGAGGGTCTCGGCCGGCAGCTCTACCCGGAGCTCGACCTGTGGAAGACGGCGCTGCCGATCCTGCGCGAGTGGATGCGCGAGCGCGCGAGCCCGCGCTCCGTGTTCGGGAGCCTGCGGGAGCACTGGCCCGACGTCGCCGAGGCGATCAAGGTGCTGCCGGTCATCGCGCGGCGCGCGATCCGGCAGGCGTACGACGAGGAGCTCGTCGTGCGCACGGAATCCGCTTCGCTCGAGAAGCTGCGGACCGAGTTGCGCCGCCAGCGCCGGCGCAGCGACGCCGTGATCGCGGCCGGCGCCGTGTTCCTGGGCGGAGTCGTCTGGATCTCGTTCGGCACGCAGCCGGGCTGGCTCGGCTGGGTGCTGGCAGGGGGCGGCGGCGCATGGATCGCGTCACGGCTGCGGCGATGAGCGATCGCGCAGGCTGCGCACCTCGGCCCTCAGGGCCCTGATCTCGGCGGCAAGCTCCCGCTGGACTTCCTGGGCGGACGGCGAGTCTTCCATCGCCTTGACGATCATGCCGATGAACAGGTTGAGGACCGTGAAGGTCGCCAGCAGGATGAACAACACGAAGAACACCCAGGCGCCGGGGCGCTCCGCCATCACCTCGCGCGCGATGTCGGCCCACCCTTCGAGCGTCATCACCTGGAACAGCGAGAAGAGCGAGGTGCCGAGACTGCCGAACCAGTGCGGGAAGGCGGCACCGTACAGCTTGGTCGCCATGACGGCGAACACGTAGAAGAACAGGCCGAGCAGCAGCGCGATCGATCCAATGCCGGGTACCGAGCGTACCAGCGCCTCGACCATGAAGCGGAGCTTGGGAACCGCCGACACGACGCGCAGGATGCGCAGCACCCTGAGCGCGCGCAGCACGGACAGTGAACCGGTGGCAGGCATCAGCGCGACGCCGACGACGCCGAGATCGAACAGGTTCCACCCGCTGCGGAAGAAACGCCCGCCGAAGGCGAACAGCTTGAGCGCAAGCTCGGCGACGAAGATCGCGAGCAGGCTCCGGTCTGCCGCGACCAGCAGACCGCCCCAGCGCTGCATCACGGCCGGCACCGTCTCCAGGCCGAGGGTCACCGCGTTCAGGACCACCAGCGCGATGATGAGGCGCTGCACCGGCGGAGATTCGATCCAGCCGGCCAGCCGGTCGCGGGCCCGACCGGGCGGGGTGAGCGCCGCCGCGCTCATGCCAGGGCCCGCAGCTTGCGGTTCGCGACCAGCGGATCGACGCGCGCCAGCAGGAAATGCGCCATTCTCCTGCGCAGGCGCTGCCAGCGGCTGCGGCCGGCGAGCCAGCGTTGCGGGACTACGCGCATGCTGCGGTCGAGGTCATCGAGGAACAGCCGCCGGCCCTCGGCGGCGAGATCCGGCCAGTCGAGTCGCAGCAGCAGCTCGTAGTTGATCTCGAAGCTGCGCTTGTCGAGGTTGCATGAACCGACGTACACGACGTCGTCGATGATCAGCAGCTTCGCATGCAGGACCTGCGGCTGGTACTCGTAGACGTCGATCCCGGCACCGAGCATCTGCGCGTACAGGTGCTCGCCGGCAAGCTTTGCCAGCGCGACGTCGGTCCGGCCTGCCAGCAGCAGCTGCACCCTGCCGCCCCGCTGCACGCAGCGCCGCAATCCGCGCCGGATCCGGTTCGACGGCAGGAAGTAGGCCGCCATGATCGACACGGACCGCGCGGTCGCCAGGTCGCGGTGCAGCGAGCGGCGCAGCGTCGCATGGCGGCAGCCGGGCCCGCTCGTCAGCAGCCCGACGGCACCGGCGGCGCTGGCGTGCCCCCGGGTTCGCCCGCGGAACCGGCGCAGCGCCGACGCCGTGAATGGAGCGAGCTGCAGCATGTCGTCGAAGCTGTCCGCCAGCCCGGCGGCGACCGGTCCGCTCACGGCCAGCCCGAGATCGCGCCAGCCGCGCGAGATGCCGTCGCCTTCGTACTCCGGGCCGACGTTGAAGCCGCCCACGACCGCGCTGCGGCGATCGCAGACCAGCAGCTTGCGATGATTCCGGAACGAGAGCCGCAGCAGGCGGGCCGGATTGAACGACGACACGGTACCGCCCAGGGCGCGCAGCTCCGCGAAGAAATCCGCAGGCAGGTCGGAGGACCCGTAGGCGTCGGTCAGGACGAAGACCTGCACGCCGCGGCGGGCCGCGCGCAGGAGCGCGTCGCGCAGGCGCAGGGCCGGGCCCTGCGGCCGGACCATGTAGCTCTCCAGCCGTACGGAGGACTCGGCAGCGTCGATCATCCGCTCCATTTCGCGGTAGGCGGCCGAACCGCCGTTGAGCCAGCGGGCCCGGTGCCGCCCCCGCACGAACTCCGCGGAGGGCGGGGCCGCTGCCATCGCTTGAGCGCGCTCAGCGGTCATGTCCGCACGGGCCGCGCCAGGCCGTCACGGCGCCGCTCCAGCGACGGCCTCCTCCCGCGTCCGGCGCATCGAGTACAGCACGCCCCCCGCGAGCAGGCCCACGGTGACGCCCAGCGAGACCCACGCCGGCAGCTTGCCCACGAGGTCGACCAGCAGGATCTTCACCCCGATGAAGACCAGAACCAGCGCGAGCGCGTACTTGAGGTAGCGGAACCGCTGGATCATCGCGGCCAGCGCGAAGTAGAGCGCCCGCAGCCCGAGTATCGCGAAGATGTTCGAGGTGTACACGATGAACGGGTCCTGGGTGATCGCGAAGATCGCCGGCACGGAGTCGACCGCGAATATCACGTCCACGAACTCGATGAGCACGAGCGCGAGGAACAGCGGCGTCGCCCACCAGACCAGCGGCGCCCCGGGCCGCGCCGAAGGCGGTCCGCCCTGCATCTCGGGCGCCGGCAGGCGCACCCAGAAGCGGTTGCCGTGCGGCCGGTCGGTGACCCGCAGGCGCCCGCGCATCCAGCGCAGCAGCGGGTTGCCCGCGATGTCGAACTCCTGCCTCGCAAGCAGCAGCATCTTGACGCCGGTCGCCAGCAGGAAGGCGCCGAACAGGTACAGCACCCAGCCGAAGTTCGACACGACGGTCGCGCCCACGCCGATCATGACCGCTCGCAGCACGATCACGCCCAGCACGCCCCAGAACAGGACCCGGTGCTGGTACTGGAGCGGGACCGCGAAGAAGGCGAAGATCATCGCGATCACGAAGACGTTGTCCATGGCCAGCGTCTTCTCGATCAGGAAGCCGGTCAGGTACTCCATGCCGCTGGACGGCCCGAGGTACCACCACACCCATGCGCCGAACGCGAGTCCCATGCCGACGTAGCCGGCCGAGAGCAAGAGGCTTTCCCTGGCTTCGATGACGTGGTCATCGCGATGGAGCACGCCGAGATCGACGGCCAGCAGGACCACGACGACGCCGATGAACGCCAGCCAGAGCCAGACCGGCTGGCCGAGGAAGTCCGCACCGAAGCCCGAGAGCAGCGTACCCATGGCTTCAGCGCCGCTTCGAGCGCAACGCGGCCGCCGGACTGCGCGCAGCGCCGCCGGCCGGCCGCAGCGCCGCCAGCGTGGCCAGCGACAGCCGGGCAAAGGCCTCGCGCATCGCGCGTTCCGGGACGGCGTCGATGCCGGACGAGATCACCGCGCGGCCGGCGGGACCCAGGCTGGCGTGTACCAGGCAGCCCGACCCCGCCGCGGCCGGGCCGGCCGCGACGCGGAACAGCCGGACCCGCAAGCCGCCCTCGAGGTTCGGAAACTGCGCGGCGTATCGCCGCAACTCGCGCCGCAGCTCGCGGCGCAGGCTCTCGGTGGGCACGAAACCCCTCGCCTTGACCTCCGCGCGCAAATGGCCGATTCCCACGCCTGTCTTCATGGCGCGCAATCTAGCCGCTGCGTGCTTGCGAAAAAATGAGATAATATCTGCTCAATCATCAGCATAAAACTGACGATGACCCAACCCCGGACGCTGAATTTCAAGCATCTGCGCTACTTCGCCGAGGTCGCCCGCCGCGGCTCGGTCGGGAACGCCGCGCGCATGCTCTTCGTGGCTCCCCAGACCGTGAGCGCCCAGGTGAAGGAACTCGAGGACTCGGTCGGTCAGCCCCTGTTCGAGCGCGTCGGCCGCCGGCTGGTGCTCACGACCGCCGGACATACGGCCCTCGATTACGCGAACGCCATCTTTGCGCTGGGCGACGAGCTGACCCGCGTCCTGGGCGGGACCGCCCGCGCGCGCGCCGTCGGCCTGCGCATCGGCGTGACCGACAGCGTCCCAAAGCTCCTCACGGTGGCGATCCTCGAGCCGCTGATCGCACGGCACCGCAAGGAGCTGGAGCTCGTCTGCCACGAGGGCCAGCCCGGCGAGCTGCTGGGTCGGCTGGCCGCGGGCGAGTTCGACGCCGTCGTTTCCGATGCGCCGGTGCCCGACAATCTGGCCCGGTCGCTGCAGGCGCGGGTCCTGCGCGAGTCCGGCATGAGCTTCGTCGCGGCTCCGGCGCTCGCGGCGCGGCTTTCCCGCGGGTTCCCGGCCAGTCTCGACGGCGCGCCGTTCCTTTCCGGGTCGACATCCTCGTCGATGCTGGGGCAGGCGATCGAAGCCTGGTTCGCGCGCCAGGGCGTCCGCCCGCACGTCGTGGGGCGCATCGACGACAGCGCATTGCTGAAGGGCTTCGCGCAGCGCGGGCTCGGCGTGGCGGCGGTCCCGACCGCGATCGAGTTGCAGGTGTGCAGGCAGCATCACCTGGGGCTGGTCGGCCGCATCAACGACGTGCGCCAGTCGGTCTTCCTGATCCGGTTGCGCAATCGCCGGCCGCATCCGCTGGTCGCCGAGATCGAAGAGCGCCAGCAGAAGACGGTCCGCAGGACGGGCAACTGACCGTGTTCGCGCTCGACCCGGTCGTCTATTTCTTCCTGCTCGGCGTCGTCGCCGGCCTGCTGCGCGCGGATCTCCGCCTGCCGCAGTCGATCTACGAGTTCATCAGCGCGCTGCTGCTGCTCGCGATCGGCCTGAAGGGTGGCGTCGAGCTCGCGCGCCTGCCGGTCGGCGGCCTGGCCGTCGAACTGGCGATCGTGATCGCGCTCGGGGCGCTGCTCGCACTGCTTGCCTTCGCGATCCTGCGGACCGCCGGGCGTCTCGAGCGGCCGGACGCCGCTTCCATCGCCGCGCACTACGGCTCGGTGAGCGTCGGGACATTTGCGGTGGCCGTCGCCTACCTCGGCGAGGCCGGCATCGCTTTCGAGCCGCAGATGCCGCTGTTCCTGGTCGTGCTGGAGGTTCCGGCGATCTTCGTCGGAATCCTGCTCGCGCGCGGGGCCCACGCCGGCACGCAGTGGCCCCGGCTTTTCCGCGAAGTGCTCCTGAGCCGCAGCGTGCTGCTGCTGCTCGGCGGCCTCGCGATCGGCTCGGCAGCGGGCGACGAGGGAATCGGGGCGCTCGAGCCGCTGTTCATGGACCTGTTCAAGGGAATCCTGGCCCTGTTCCTGCTGGAAATGGGGCTCATCGCGACCGGGCACCTGGGCGGGCTGCGCCGCCATGGCGCGTTCCTCGTGGTGTTCGCGGTCATCGTGCCGCTGGCGTTCGGCGCCATGGGCGCCCTCTGCGGATTCGCGATGGGTCTCTCGGTCGGCGGTACCGCCCTGCTCGCGACGCTCGCCGGCAGCGCGTCCTACATCGCCGCGCCGGCCGCCATGCGCACGGCGGTGCCCGAGGCCGACCCGTCGCTGTCACTGGCGGCGTCGCTCGGCATCACGTTCCCGTTCAACATTATCATCGGCATTCCGGCCTATCTCGGGATGGCGAGGTGGATGCACGCGTGAAGCAGGAGGAAGGAACGCCGGCCGGGGGGAGCGCCACGCTCGTGACCGTCGTCGCCGAATCGACGCTCGAACGCTCGCTCATCGGAGACCTCGATCGACTCGGCATCGGCGGCTACACGATCAGCGACGCGCGCGGCCGGGGCGGTCACGGTCTGCGCGGCTCGGGCTGGGAGCATGCGAGCAACATCCGGCTCGAAGTTCTCTGCAGTCCGGGGTGCGCGGGCCAGCTGATCAACCACCTGCGCCGCCAGTATGAAAAGGACTTCGCGATGACGATCTGGAGCCAGACGGTCAACAGGTGAGCCGGCCGGCTACTCGACGCTGAACGCGACCCGCTTCGGTCCCTTGCCCACCCGGATGCGGGCGACCTCCCGCACCGCTTCGATGTCGATGACGGACACCGAGTCATCCTTCGGGTTCGACACGTAGGCGAACCGGCCCTCCGGGTCCGTGACCGCCCAGTTGGGGCTGCCGCCCACCGGCACGGTCCCGCGCAGCGCGAACTCCGGCAGCGAGTAGACCGCCACGTAGTTCGCTACGGTCGCGACCGCGACGAGGTGGCGGCCGTCGCGCGTCATCGCGAGGCCGTGGTTGTAGGTGTACGGCCAGGCATTGGCGCCCTCGAGGTTCGCGAGCCGCGCGGCCAGGTCGCCCTCCGCGGGACCGACCGGCCCGTCGAGCGCCGGGAGGTCGACGCGCTTCACGAAGGAGCCGTCGGCGAGCCGCCGCACCTCGAAGCCGTGCAGCCGCGAAAGCTGGTAGTAGAGGAGCCCGCGCGGCTCATCGAGCACGAGCGGGCGCACCGACTCGCCGGCATCGATCGACATGACGACCCTGCCCGTCGCCGTGTCGTAGACATAGATCGCGTCCGTCACCATGTTGCCCACGTAGAGCCGCGTGCCGTCCGCCGAGATTTCCGTCGCATGGTTGCCGATGGTCGCGGGCCACCACTGCTCGATGCTGCCGTCCCCGGCGTTCAGCACGACCAGCCACTGGCGCGTGTAGAGCGGCACGTAGATGCGCTTGCCGTCCGGCGAGCGGGACAGGTGGTTCGGCGAGCCGTCGAGCGCGACCGACCAGAGCGGCCGGAACGTCGCGCTGTCGAAGGCCATCACCTTGCCGCTCTCGTTGTTCTGGTAGCCGAAGGGGCTGCGCATGTCGTCCTGTGCGCCGACGTAGAACACGCGGCCGTCCGGCGAGCCCATGACGTCGTCGGTGTGCTCGCCGACGGGGATGCTGCGCACGACCTCGCGCGTTGCCGGGTCGATCACCTGCACGTCCTGCGAGTGCGGGCTCTCGACGAGCAGCCAGTTCTTCCGCTCCTCCGCGGCGAGCGGCGGCGCGAACGCCAGGACCATCAGGCAGGCGGCAGCGACCAGCGGGTTACGCGGCATGTTCGGACCCCAGGCGATTGACCAGCGCGACGAGGTGATCGACGTCCGCCTCGTCGTTCTCGTAATGCAGGAAGCAGGCGCGCAGCGAGGTCCGGCCGCTCACGCGCGACGTCGGCAGGTGCGCCTCGCCGCTTTCGCTGATCGCCGCCGAGACCCGCGCGTTGAGGGCATCGAGCGCGGCGTCGTCGAGATGCCGCCCGGCCGGCCGGTAGCGGAAGTTCACGACCGACAGGGACGCGGGCGCGAGCAGTTCAAGATCCCGTTCGGCACGCACCTTCGTCTCGAGCCGGGTCGCGAGCCGGTTGCAGCGCGTCACGAGTTCCGCAAGTCCTGCGCGTCCGAGGCGCGCGAGCGCGGCCCAGGTCTTGAGCGCCCGGTTGCCGAAGGTGAGCTCGAACATGTACTCGCAGGGCCAGGGCACCTCGCTGTCCCCGGCCAGCAGGTAGTCGGGCGTCAGCGAATACGCCGCGCGATGCACCTCGGGGTGCCGCGTCAGCAGCGCGCCGCAGTCGACCGGGACCTGCGGCCACTTGTGCGGGTTCAAAGTCACCGAATCCGCGCGTGCGACGGCCTTGAAGCGGCCGGCATACGCGGGATCGAGCGCGGCCCAGGCCCCGAACGCACCGTCCACGTGCAGCCAGACGCCGAACTCCTGCGCGACGTCGGCGATCGCATCGAGGGGATCGATGGCCCCGGTGTTGGTCGCGCCGCCGCAGGCGACGACGGCGAACGGCAGGTGGCCGGCCGCGCGATCGGCCTCGATTGCCCGGCGAAGCAGCTCCGGCCGGAGACGGAACGCGTCGTCCACCGGGATCGCACGCAGGTTGTCCGTGCCGATGCCGAGCTGCTCGACGCATTTCTGGATCGAGGAGTGGCTCTCCGCGCTGGCGTAGGCGACGAATCGCGCGCGCCCGCCCTGCAATCCTTCCGCGCGCAGGTTCCAGCCCGCACGGTCGGCGGCACGGTGGCGCGCGGCGGTGAGCGCGTTCAAGGTCGCCGCCGAGCCTCCGGTGAGCAGCAGGCAGAGGCTCCCTTCGGAGGGAAAACCCACGAGGTCCATGATCCAGCGGCCGAGGCTGGACATCAGGAACAGCGCGGAGTGGTCGTAGCCGTCGAGCCCGGCGTTCATCGTCGTCGCGACCGCGTCCGCGAGGATCGCGATCGGCGCCGGCGGCGAGTTGACCCAGCCGTAGGATCTCGGGTGCCCGACCGGGTTCGGCCAGGGCAGGATCTCGCTCCGCAGGAATTCCAGGATCTCCTCGGGCGCAAGGCCCTGCTCCGGCATCGGCAGCGACATGAGCCGGCGCCGGACTTCCCCGGGAACCACGCGATCGACCGGCTGCGCCGGCAAGGCTCGCAGGTACTCGCCCAGCATCTCGACGGTGCGCGTGCCGAGGCGGTCGAAATCCTCGCGGTCCCGGGTGAACGGATGCATCCCGGGCGTCATACTACCCGTTCAATGCTCAACTCGAACGCGGTATCGGGAGATCCGGCGCATGCGACATGAATGGGCCCTGCTCGTGCTCTGCTTCACGCTCGCGATGCCCACCCGATCCCAGGAGGCGCCGAGCGTCCCCGGCATCGATGCGCCGGAGCTTGCGAAGCTCGGCGGGTCCGCCGTCGGCGTCACCACCCTCGAGGTCGCGGACGAGACGCGCGGCGGCCGCCGGCTCCAGGTCGATCTCTGGTATCCGGCGATGGTCGCCGACGGCGCGACGCGCGAGACCTACCGCGGCAGCCTGACGGCCGAGCCGCCGGCGCCGCCCGCGCCGTTCACCCGTCCCGGCATCGCCGTGCGCGGCGCGAATCGCGCGAGCGGCCCCTTCCCGCTCGTCGTCGTCTCGCACGGCTACGACAACGCTTCCGTGCTGTTCAGCTGGCTCACGGAGAACCTCGCCTCGAAGGGCTACGTCGTCGCCGCGATCCGCCACGAGGACCCGCCGATCACGGATCGCGCGCGCTTCCCGGAAACCCTCGTGAACCGCCCGCTGGACGTCGCATTCGTGACCCGGTCCTTGCAGCGCTCGCTCGGAGGCGAAGGACTCGTGGATTCCGCCCGCACCGCCCTGGTGGGCTATTCGATGGGCGGCTACGGGGTGCTGGCGGCGGCCGGCGGCGTGCTGGATCCCGCGAGTCCCCTGGTGCAGCTCGCCGGCGGGGGGCTCACGGCTTTCGCGCGCGGCGGCGCGCAGCATGAATCGCTGCGCGTGCCCGGCCTGCGCGCGGTCGTCGCGCTCGCGCCGGCGGGCGGCTCCCTCGGTGCCTGGGGCGCCGACGGGCTCGCGGCCATCACCGTGCCGATGCTGCTCATCGCGGGCGATCGCGACCACACGGTCGATTACGCGAGCGGCGCGCGCGCCTTCTTCGACCAGGCCGTGAGCAGCAACCGTTACCTGCTGACGTTCCTGGGGGGCGGCCACCGCGTCGGCCTCGGACCCGCGCCCGCGGAGATGCAGGGCCGCCTGTGGGACCTGGACTGGTTCGAGGACCCGGTGTGGAGCGCGCGGCGCATCGTGGGCATCAACCTGCATTTCATCACGGCATTTCTCGACCGCTACCTGAAAGAGGATGCGAGCCGCTCGGTGTACCTCGACGGATTGATCACGCGTTCGTCAGATGGTGAATGGCCCGCGGAGGCGGCGGGCGCCTACGGCGCCTACAGCAGCGGCGCCGGCGGCATCACGACCTGGAAAGGATTCCAGCGCCAACACGCGGAAGGGCTGGAGCTCCTGCACGCCGCGCCGCGCTAGGCCGGGCGCGGCTCCACCCACGTCGCGAGCGCGCGCCCGCACAGCTCGCCGAAGTTGTCGAAGATCGCCGTGCCGACGACGTGCTTGCGGCCCTCGTGCTTCAGCGCCCAGCCGATGACGACGCAGGGCGCATCGAGGTGCACGCAGCGGTCGATGCGGGCCGCGTAGGTCCCGAGCAGCGGCCCGCGGATCGCGGCGCCGGTGGCGAAGAAGCCCGGGCAGTCCAGCACCGCCCACATGAACTCCGGCAGCACCTTGCCGTCGGCGCCGACCAGCGAGCGGTCCGGGATCCAGGCCGCGGCGACGAGGTCCATGCCGGCGATCGGTGCGGCGAAGACCCGCATGCCGTCGCCGCGCTTGCGCGCCGGCCCGCACACGAAGCAGTCCGAGTAGGCGTGCTCCTGGAAGCCTTCGTAGTCGCTCACCGCGGCCAGCGCCTGGGCGTAGGACGGCGGCTTCGGCACTTCGAGCTCGAATGTCTTCGGGATCGCGGTCGCGATCGTGTCGGTCCCGTCCACGAGCCTGAGGCCCCCGGTCGCGGGATCGTCCACGACCTCGAGACGCCGGTCGAGCGGCGGCGGCTTGACGAGGCGGACCTCGACGGGCCTCGAGGCGGCCGCCGCGAGCATGCCGCAGGTATAGCCGCCGTTGCCCGAGGTCGGCGGGCCGCGGAATCGGCGGGCGATCACGAGCAGGCGGTGCGCCGTCATGGCAGGAACCTCGGATTCATTCCCGCGTGGAGCGCGTTACGCGCGCGCCTTGGCGGGACAAGGCGCGAGCCGAAGCCCCATAGCCTTGACTATGGGCGAGGCGAGCAACGCGGTCCCGCCAAGGCCCGCGCGTAACCCTTCGGGACCGGGCGATATTCGTCCCTGGCGTCGTTGCTCGTCGCTCATGTATCGCCTGATACATCACGCTCCTCGCGCCTTGCCAGGGACGAATATCGCCACGGTCGCGCCCATGCGGGAATGAATCCGAGGTTCCCGCATCCTACCCTGTCCGGGGTGGATGCTGGCGGCGTCGGCCGCTAAGCTGGCCACCCACGCACACAGGCAACGGAAGCCCCGATGAAGATAGCCGCACTCTGCCTTGCATTCGTCCTCCTCTCGCCCGCGCTCCAGGCTGCGGATTCAGGCGCCGGCATGCGCGAGTTCCTCGCCAGCCGCGCCGCGCGCGACCAGCAGGTGGCGCGCCAGATCTGGGAGTGGGCGGAGGTCGGCTACCAGGAGACGAAGAGCTCGGCGCTGCTGCAGGAAGAGCTGACCCAGGCCGGCTTCAAGGTCGAAGCGGGCGTCGCCGGCATCCCGACCGCCTTCGTCGCGACCGCCGGGAGCGGCGAGCCCGTGATCGGCATCCTCGCCGAGTTCGACGCCCTGCCCGGGATCAACCAGGACGCCGTCCCCGAGCGCAGCCCGATCGCCGGCAAGAACGCGGGCCATGCCTGCGGTCACCACCTGTTCGGCGCGGCCTCGGTCTCCGCCGGCATCGCGATCGCGGACTGGCTGAAGCGGAGCAAGACGCCGGGAACCATCCGCGTGTACGGCACGCCGGCGGAGGAAGGCGGCTCCGGCAAGGTGTACATGGTGCGCGCGGGCCTGTTCAACGACGTGGACGCGGTGCTGCACTGGCACGCCTCGGACGTGAATTTCGCCGGCGTCGACAAGGCGCTCGCCAACAAGTCGGCGAAGTTCCGCTTCCGCGGCATCTCCGCGCACGCCTCGGGCGCGCCCGACAAGGGCCGCTCGGCGCTCGACGGCGTCGAGGCGATGAACATGATGGCGAACATGATGCGCGAGCACATCCCGTCGGACGCGCGCATGCACTACGTGATCACGAGCGGCGGGTCGGCCCCGAACGTGGTGCCGGACTTCGCCGAGGTCTATTACTACGTGCGCCACGCGGATGCGCCGATGGTCGAGTCCATCTTCGACCGGCTGGTGAAGATCTCCGAGGGCGCCGCGCTCGGCACCGGCACGACCGTGGACCACGAGGTCATCGGCGGTACGCACAACCTGCTCGCCAACGAGGCCCTCGCGCGCGTGATGAACGAGAAGCTCAACCAGGTCGGCGGCTTCGCCTACTCGCCGGAGGAGCAGGCATTCGCGGAGAAGATCTACGCGACCCTCATGTCGCCCTCGGTGCCGCTCGATTCGCACGCCGTCGTGCAGGCCTTCGACTTCGAGCGGCCGGGTCTCGGCTCCACGGACGTCGGCGACGTGAGCTGGACCGTGCCGACCGTGGGCCTGCGGACGGCAACCTGGGTTCCGGGCACCTCCGCCCACAGCTGGCAGGCGACGGCCGCCGGCGGCATGGGCATCGGATTCAAGGGCATGAACGTCGCCTCGCAAACCCTCGCCCTCGCCGGCAAAGAACTGTTCCTGAAGCCGGACGTCGTGGCCGCCGCCCAGGCAGAATTCGCAAAGCGCCGCGGCGCGGACTTCCAGTACCGTGCGCTGCTCGGCGACCGTCCGCCGGCGCTCGACTACCGCAAGCCGGCGACGGCCGCCGCCAAGTGAACCAGGAGTGACCGCCATGACCCACCTGCCGATGCTGCTCGCCGCGCTGCTGCTCGCGGCGCCGCTCGAGGCGCAGAAGGTGCCCGACCACATCGCGGCCGCCGTCGCCTCCCCGGAACGCAGCGCCAAGGACCGCGAGCGCGACGCGCGCGACAAGCCCGCCGAGCTCCTGGCGTTTGCCGGCCTCCAGCCCGGCATGAAGGTGGCCGACGTCTTCGGCGGCGGCGGCTACTGGAGCGAGATCATCCTGCGCGCGGTGGGCCCGTCGGGCAGCGTCACGCTGGTCAACAATCCCGGCTATTTCAACTTCGCCAAGGATGACCTCAAGGCGCGTTTCGGTGAGGGCCGGCTCAAGGAGGTCAACCGCCGCGTGTTCGAGATGTCGAACATGGACCTCGGCCGCGAAGAGTTCGACCTGATCGTCACCTACCTCTCCTATCACGACATCTACTGGGTCGACGAGGAAGTCTACGGCTGGCCGAGAATCGATGCGGACCGCTTCCTGACGTCCCTGCACGATGCCCTGAAGCCCGGCGGGAAGCTGCTGATCGTGGACCACGCGGCGGCCGCGGGGACCGGCAAGGCCGCCGCGCAGGACCTGCACCGCATCGACGAGGCGTTCACGAAGAAGGACATCGCCGCGCACGGCTTCCTGCTGGAGAAGTCCTGGCACGGCCTGCGCAACTCGGCGGACGACCACACGAAGAACGTGTTCGACGAGGCGATCCGCGGCAAGACGGACCGGTTCACGCACCTGTATCGCAAGAACTAGCCTTACTGCCGGGATTGGCAGGCGGCTCCCGGGTCCATCAGCAGCGTCTCGCTCCAGGGGCCGCAGCCGCATCCGTCGCAGGCCCGCATCCGCACCCAGTTCGGGGCCTCCACCTCCGTGATGCATTGATGGATCTGGCCTTGGGCAACCGAGCGGGTGAACGCCCAGCCCAGACTCACGGGTGCGCGAATGACGTGATACTGGGAGGCGCCGCGGATCGGCGGCCACATCAGATGAAAGCGGTTGCTGCACCCCTGGCGCACTACGACCAGTTGGGGCGGCACCTGCGTCCCTCCGCAGGATGAACTGGCCACTGGTCTTGCGAGCAGCTCGTGTGGCGCGCTCCTGCAATCGGCCTGCTTGTTCTCTTCTTCCTGGCAGGGACCCGGTGATACGGCATACATGACGTTGGAGCGGCGGCCAACAACGGTGCCGTCGATCGAATCAATCCAGATGAATTCGTCGTCGCGGCGGCCCGTCGGACAGGTGAACGCTGCCCGGATGGTCCAGACCAGCCGCGGTCGCGTTTCCACTGCGTATGACTGGGCGCCGTAGTAGGCGAGGTAGGGCTTCTCGCTCCGAACGAGTGACCCCGGAATTGCATCACCGCTCGCTTCCATGACCCGCACGAGTGCCCGCCACGCCTGCGCGGCCGTCAGCTTCGGCTTGCTCGGCAAGCCGCGGTCCGGGAGGAAGGCTCCTCCCACGTACAGCACCTCACCGGTCTTCTCGTCGACCGAGACTGCTACACGACCGTTGACTACCGGTATGTTGCGGATGGATTGGTCGGTCCGAATGTCACGCGATGCCCGGCCGTGATCGTTCCTTCGGACCGTCAGCACCTCGCGTCCGGTCGCCAGCAGGACCGGGGCCAGCGCATCCAGCAGTCCCTTGTTGATGGAGCCTTCACGAAACTCGAGTACGCTCCTCGGCAGGATGATGCCGGTTCGGCCGCTGATCGCCGATACCGGCCCGAGGGGCGAGTACTCGATTTCCACCCCACGCATCGCTGACAGCGTTTCGAACTGCCGTTGCAGCGCTTCCGGCTCGACCGCTACGGGCAGCCTGGCCGATTGCAGCAAGACCGGGGGCGTACCTGCCGACACCGTTGTTGCCGCCACGAGGATCACCAAGCCAAGGAGGTTCCATCGCGCGTCTTGCATTGCGCACCTCCTCAGAACGCGGAACCCGGCTGCTTCAGGAACTCGATCTCCTCGGGCGTCGAGTCGCGCCCGAGCGCCGCGTTGCGGTGCGGATAGCGCCCGAAGCGGTCCACGATCGCCTTGTGCCGCAGCTCGAAATCGTGGTTCACGACGGGCGTGAACTCGCGGAACAGGCGCTCGGCCTCGACGTGGATCTCGCGCGATTCGCTGTGCATGTACGGCAGCAGCAGAAAGACCCGCTGCACCGGATCGAGCGCGAGGTGCGCCTGCGCCGCGACGGCCTCCTGGGCGAGTACCAGTGCCGCGAGGTCCTGGGCGAACGCGGCCGCGGTCCCGCGGTGCAGGTTCCGCGAGAACTGGTCGAGGACGATGATCTCCGCAAGCCGTCCCTGCGGCGTCGTTCGCCACCCGGACAGCTCGCCCAGGCACGCGCGCCCGTGCGTCGACGCGAATCGGCCCCGGATCCGCTCGTCGAAGGCGGGATCGCCCGACCACCACGCCTCCGGGCGCGTCTCGACGAACCAGAAGTGCAGGACGGTCTCGTGCGCGTTCACGTCACGCGGCGCGACCTGCATCGGCGCCGGCGTCACCCCGCGGGACCGACACCGAGGCGATGAACAGGTTGAACAGCTCCGCCTGGGAGGAGACGCCGAGCTTGCCGTAGATGTTCTCGCGGTGGACCTTCACCGTGCCCGGCGAGATCCCGAGCGCCTGGGAGATGGACTTGGTGGAGTAGCCGCGCAGGATGAGCGTGACGACGTCGCGTTCGCGCGGCGTCAGCACGGTGCGGCCGAAGTCCGCCGCCGCCTCCTGGACCATCCGGCCGATCTCCAGCGAGGCCGGCGGCGCCGGTTTCTGCCGGACCAGGCTCCAGTGCTTGCTGGCGAGCGCGTACAGCAAGGGCTGCATCGACTCCATGTTGCCGACGTCCGCGTCGCCGTACCGCGCACCGTGCTCCGAACGCTCGAGGCTCACGGCCAGCGTCACGCCGGGCTCGAGCGGCCACAGGTAGTTGATCTCGTCGCCGATGCGCCCGGCCGCATAGTGCGCGCGGTGGTACTCGTTCTCGAGGAACCCGTCCGGCGCGATGTCGCCCAGCCGGCACACCTCCGGATGGTCGAGCGACCGGCTCATGACGTAGAACGGGTCGAGCAGGTAGTAGCCGGCCACGTAGGTCGTGAGGCCGCGCGCGCGCCAGCTGCCGGTGAAGTTGTCGGAGAGCATCTCGGGGCTCGCCCGTTCCCGGTAGATCATCACCATCCACCAGTCGAACGTCACCACGAACCGCAACGCTTCGATGAGGCATTCCGGGAACTGCGACGTGCCCGCGCTCGCCGCAAGGCGCGGCAGCGCGTCCTGGATCAATGCCGGCCAGGATCGGCCGATTCCGAGTAGATCGCCCGGGACTATGCCTTCCGCCATATTGCCCGCTCGAGTGGTTCGCGAATACTAGCACTCGCTCCAGTCGCGGGGTGGCTCGGGGAGTGGTCTTGCACCGGTCATGACGAGCTTTGCCATCGCAGCGCTGCAGCTCGAGATCTCGCGTGGCGACAACCTCGCGTCGCTGTGCACGGAGATCGAGACTGCTGTCGCGCGCTTTCCGTGGCTGCGCATGGCCGTGCTCGGCGAGCTGTCCGCCTACGGCAGCGGCACCGACCGCGCGGAGCCGCCGGCCGGGCCGACCGAGCAGGAATTCCGCCGCATCGCGAAGCGGCTCGGCATCTGGCTCGTGCCGGGCTCCTTCTACGTGCGCGAGAACGACGTCGTCTACAACCTGGCGCCCGTCATCGACCCGGCAGGCGAAGTCGTCGCACGGCACCGCAAGCTGTTCCCTTTCCGGCCGTACGAGACCGGCGTCGCCCCGGGCACGGGTTTCACGGTTTTCGACGTGCCGGAAGTGGGCCGGTTCGGCGTCAGCGTCTGCTACGACATGTGGTTTCCCGAGACCACGCGGACCCTCGCCGCGATGGGCGCAGAGGTGATCCTGCACCCGTCGATGACCAACACCATCGACCGCGACGTCGAACTGGCGATCGCGCGCGCCAACGCCGCGGTCAACCAGTGCTATTTCCTCGACGTCAACGTGGCCGGCCGGCTGGGATTCGGCCGCTCCATCGTCTGCGGGCCCGGCGGCGAAGTCGTGCACGTCGCCGGCCACGGCCGCGAGGTCTTTCCGGTCGAGGTCGACCTCGAGTACGTGCGCCGGGTGCGCCGCCGCGGCTGGAACGGCACGACCCAGGTCCTGAAAAGTTTCCGTGACCGCGCCGTCGACTTCCCCGTCTGCGGGGACCGGCGCCTGGTTTCCGACTCGCTCGCGTCGCTGGGCCCCCTGTGCATGCCCGGGCGCGAGTGATCCATGCAGCCGCTCTTGACTGGAGAATCGACGTGAACAACACCCCCGCCCTTCGCCGGAATTCAGCCATCGCGCTCGCCGTATCGGGCATCCTCGCCGGCGGAACGCAGGCGGCGCGTGCGCAGGATGCGCCGACCGCCGCGCTGGGCGAGATCGTCGTCACGGCCACGCGCCGCGAGCAGTCGATCCAGGACATCCCGTTCAACATCTCCGCGGTCGGCGGCGAGGCGCTCGAGCGCGCGAACATCACCGAGGCGGTGGAGGCGCTGCGCACGATGCCGGGCATCTCGGTCCAGGACCGGGGCCATCGCAATGCAGGCGTGACCAGCAGCATCGTGATCCGCGGCATCAACGTCGACTCCGCCACCAACGGCGACGTGCCCCTGGCGGCGCCGTCAACGGTCTCGACCTACGTGGACGACACGCCGCTCTACGCGAACTTCATCCTGAAGGACATCGAGCGCATCGAGGTCCTGCGCGGCCCGCAGGGAACCCTCTACGGCTCGGGCTCCCTCGCGGGCAACGTGCGTTACCTCATGCGCAAGCCGGATCCTTCCGGCTTCAGCGGCGAGGCCACGGTCGGTTACGGGCAGACGGACGGGTCCGACGGCTACAACCTGAATCCGGACATCATGCTGAACATGCCGCTGGGCGAAACGATCGCGATCCGCCTGAATGCCGGGATGATCGACAACGACGGCATCGTGGACTACCCGAACGTCTATGAACTGGACGCAAACGGCGACCCCGTCGTCGACGGCGACGTGCTGACGGCGCTGCCCGTCTATACCAGCGTCAAGGACGTCGACGACGTCGACATCAAGTACGGCCGCATCTCGGCGCTGTTCGCGCCGAACGACGTCTTCACGGCGCAACTGTCGTACCAGCGCCAGGACGACGAAGTCGGCGGCCGGCGACAGGTCACGAGCGGCGAGAACCTCGTCAACGGCGGCGAGTACGGCGAGTACGAGTTCGGCGGCATCCAGCTCGAGCCCGCGGAGCGCGACGTCGAGCTGGCCGCCCTCGAGCTCGAGTTCGACCTCGGCTTCGCGACGCTGACCTCGAGCACGTCGTACTACGAGCACACCGGCTCCGGGATCAGCGACAACTCGGGGGTCTACGCGCGCAACGGCTGGTTCGTCTTCTACGGCAGCTCGCCGCGCCCGATCGCCCAGGCCGAGCGGTTCTACGACGACTCCGCCATCGTCCAGGAGCTGCGGCTCGTCTCGGGCGGCGACGGCCGCATGCAGTGGACCGCCGGTTTCTTCTACATGGACCAGGACTACGATCTCGGCCAGAACAGCTACCTGGTCGGGTACATCCCCTTCCTCGACGCCCTCAACTGGTACGGCCTCGCGCCCTACGAGACCAACCAGGACTTCCTGTTCCGCCGCAACCAGACGTACGAGGAGATGGCGCTGTTCGGCGAGATGACCTTCGACCTCTCCGACACCGTGCACCTGACCGTCGGGGGCCGCTACTTCGACAACGAAGTGGACGTCGATGCCCTCGTGGACGTGCCGATCTACTCGGTGTTCGCGCCGCCAGGCACGGCGAGCGAGACGATCTCCGATGACGACTTCCTCGCCAAGGCCAACCTGGCCTGGGACCTTGGCGGGAACTCGATGGTCTACCTCACGTACTCCCAGGGCTACCGGCACGCCGGCGCGAACGCGGTGCCCACCACCGGAAAGTACGCGGAGAACCCGGATTTCTTCACGTTCGATGCCGACTCCCTGGACAACTACGAGCTCGGTTACAAGGGCTCGAACGACCGCATGACCTGGGCCGTCTCGCTGTACTTCGACGACTGGAAGGATCCGCAGCTCAATACCGCTACCTCCAACTGGGGTTTCTTCGCGGCCATCAACGGCGAATCCGCCGAGTCGAAAGGCGTGGAGATCGAGCTCTCCGGGTTGCTGGGCGAGCACTTCAGCTACAGCTTCGGCTACACCTATGCGGACAGCCAGCTGACCGCCGATGTCTACCAGCCTGCCGGCAACTTCTACGGCGGGCCGCTCTACACCGACCGGGTCGGCGCCGACGGCGACCGCCTGCCGGGCTCCGCCGAGCACGTCGTGACCGCGTCCTTGCGGCACGACACGACGTTCGACAACGGCATCGAGCTCTCGACCGTGCTCTCCGGCTACTACCAGTCGGAGATCAGCAACAGCCTCGGCGACGACGTGTGCCTCACGGAGTTCAACCCGATCGGCAACTGCCGCGACAGCCCCAACCCGACATCGGCTTTCTACGCGCCGTTGTCGGTGTTCAGCCGGAGTTTCGCCGAGGTCGACGGCTTCGACCTGTGGAACCTGAGCATGACCGCGAGCAAGGACGGCTGGACCGGCTCCCTGTACGTCAAGAACCTGTTCAACGAAGAGGGAACAACGGGCGTCTTCCCGTTCCTGGTGGGCGGCTCGCAGACCGATCCGTCGCAGAACTACTTCGGCAACAACTCGCGTGCACTGATCGCGCTGCCGCGCACGATCGGCGTGACCCTGGGCTACCGGTTCTGACGCGGTGAGCGCGGCGGGCCGCCCCGGTCCGGCCCTGCCGCCGCGCCCTGCTACGATGCGGCCCTTGCCGCACATGTCAGGCCCAGCATCAACCGGCAGGGAGCAGGTCGCCGACGCGATCGTGCGCTGCATCGACGCCAACGACCTGGCGCGCGGCGCCGAGCTCTGTCGCGAGCTCAACGCGCGCGAACCGGACTATGCGTACGGCTGGTACCTCGCCAGCTTTCTGGCCCGGAAGGTGCGCCGTTACCCGGAGGCGCTGCAGGCCGTCGAGCGCGCACTGCGCCTTTCTCCTGCCGCCCGTTTCGCGCTCCATCGCGTCAAATGCCTGCTGGAGGCGGGCCAGGTCGCCGCCGCGCGGACGGCCGCTGCGGAACTGGCCGGCCGGGACCTGGGCGATGCGCTGCTGCACGGCGATTTCGGCACCCTGCTCCACCAGATGGGCGACCAGGCCGGCGCCCTCGCGCAGTACGACCGGGCACTGCGGCTCGACCCCCGCCATGCCAGCCATCATTTCAACCGTGCCGCCGTGCTCCGCTACCTGGGCGACAGCGCCGGCGCGGAAGCGGGATTCGATGCCGCAATCGCCATCAACCCGGATGAGTACGAGGCCTACAACGGCCGTGCGCACGTCCGCACGCAGACCCGCGAGCGGAACCACGTCGAGCAGCTGCGCCAGGCCATCGCGCGCACGCGCGGTTCGGCCGGGCGGGTGCAGCTCCATTACGCGCTCGCCAAGGAGCTCGAGGACCTCGGCGAGTACGACGCCGCATTCGACAGCCTCGCCGCCGGCGCCGGACTCAAGCGCAGGCAGATGCAGTACAGCGTCGACACGGACCTGCAGATCCTTACCCGGATCCGCGAGACCTACGGGCCCGAGCTGTTCGATGGCCGCATCAGGGGCGACGAGAGCCCCGACCCCATCTTCATCGTCGGCCTGCCGCGCACCGGCACGACCCTCGTCGAGCGCATCCTGGCCAGTCACCCGGCCGTCTTCTCTGCCGGGGAGCTGAACCACTTTTCGCTCGCCCTGATCCCGCTCGTGCAGAAGGTGGCGGGCTCCAGGCGCTCTTCGCGGCTCGAGTTCGTCGAGGCTTCCGCCCGCGTGGATTTTCACGGGCTTGGCCAGGCTTACATGGCCGCCACGCGGCCGCTCCGTGACACGCGCCCACGTTTCATCGACAAGCTGCCGTTCAACTTCCTGTACGCGGGGCCCATCCACCTCGCGTTGCCGAAGGCGAAGATCATCAACGTCCAGCGCCATCCCGTCGACACCTGCTTCGCCGTCTTCAAGCAGCTGTTCCGGGACGCCTATCCTTTTTCCTATGACCTCGACGAGCTCGCGCGGTACTACGTCGGCTACCACCGCCTGATGCAGCACTGGAACGCCGTGATGCCCGGCGTCATCCACACGGTCCGGTACGAATCGCTCGTTGCCGACGTCGAGGCCGAGGCGCGACGCCTGCTCGAGTATTGCGGTCTGGCCTGGGACGACCGGTGCCTGCGCTTTCACGAGAACCCGGAAGCCTCGACGACCGCGAGTGCCCTGCAGGTTCGCCGGCCCGTCTATGCGAGCTCGATCGGCAAGTGGCGGCACTTCGATCGCCAGCTCGCGCCCCTGCGTCGACAGCTCGAGGACGCCGGAATCGACACGCAGTGACCTGCACCCTCAAGCTGTCCCGCGCCGCGCCTGACGGGCTCCCGGCCTGCGTCCTGCTCGCCTTCCTGGCGACCGCAGGCCTCTTCTACGTGAACATCATGCCCGCGCTCGTCGCCGGACTGATCGACGGCCTGGGATTCAGCAACCGCGACGCCGGCTTCGTCGGGTCGGCGAATGTCTACGGAGCCGCCTGCGGGGCGCTGGTCGCGGTATTCCTGGTCCGGCGGCTGCCCTGGAGGCCGGTGCAGGCCGCCCTTCTCGCGCTCCTGCTCACGCTCGACCTCCTGTCGACGCTGGTGAAGTCCGCGGAGCCGCTCATTGCGCTGCGCTTCCTGCACGGCGTGGTGGGAGGAACCTCCGTGGGCATCGGACTCGCCGTCATGGCGCGCACGGCGATTCCGGATCGCGCCTTCGGCATGCTGCTCGCCGTGCAGTACGGCGCCGGCGGGCTCGGGATCATGTTCCTCCCGGCGCTGGCCAGGGCCCACGGTCCGGAAGTCCTCTTCCTTGCGCTGGCTGCGTTCACGACGGTGGCGCTGGTCATGCTGCCCTTCCTGGCCGAGTACCCGCCGCGCAGCGCGGCCGCGGCCCGGGCTCCGTCGGCGGACCGGACCAGGAGGCTCCCGCTCGTGCGCACGCTCGTCGCCATCTTCCTGTTCCAGGCGGCGAACATGGCGCTCAGCGCCTTCATCATTCCGCTCGGCAGGCATTACGGGCTCGAAGACGACTTCATCAGCGGCACCATCGGCGTCGCGAACTGGATCGGCGTCAGCGGTGCGATCGCCGTGATCTGGATGGCAGGGCGCTTCGGCAGGACTGCGCCGGTCGCATCGGTCCTCGCGCTGTCGTTGCTGGGCGTCGTGGCATTCCTGCTGAGCGGCATTGCGTCCGTCTTCGTCGCCGCCAACGTCATCACGGCGATCGCCTGGTCGTTCGTGATCCCCTACCTGTTCGGCATGTGCGCCGACTTCGACGCAGCCGGGCAGTCTGCGACCCTGGCGGGCTTCTTCTCGAAGATGGGCCTTGCGACCGGTCCGGCCGCGGCGGCACTGCTGCTCGGCGCGGACAACTACGCGCTTCTGATCGGAGTATCCGCCGCAGGCCTCGCGGCGTGCGCGCTCGCGGCGTTCGGTCCCGCGCGCCTGCTGGATGCCGGACGCGCGCGTCAGGTCGACTGAACGCGGCCTTACCCGCGGTCAGGCGAGTATGAGCTTGGCGCCGGCAATGACGAGCACGACCGCGAGCAGCCGCTTGATCAGGGCCGGCTCGAACCGCCGGCTGCCGAAATGGGAGCCGACCAGGCCGCCGACGGCCGCCGCGACCAGCAGCGACACGCCGAACTTCGGGAACGTCTGCGTCGCGCTCAGGTTGCCGAGCAGCCCGGCGATCGAGTTCAGCAGGATGAAGAGCGCCGACGTCGCGGCCGCCGTCTTGGTCCGCGCCCAGCGCAGGAAGATCAGGAGCGGCGTGAGGAAGATGCCGCCGCCGGTTCCCGTGAGGCCCGACAGCAGCCCGAGTCCAGCGCCGACGCCGACGGCCAGCGGCCGCGCCGGCGGATGCGGTTCGCCTTCGGCCGGCGGACGGACGAGGAACTGCGCGGCCGAGACCAGCAGCACGATGCCGACGATCACCTGAAAGACCCGGGTCGGCAGGTTGAGGTAGCCGCCGACGAAAGCGAACGGCACGGCCAGGAGGGCGAAGGGCCAGAACAGGCTCCAGGAGAAATGCCCGGCCCGCCAGAACTGTATGCTGCCGATCGAGGCGACCAGGATGTTGAGCGCGAGCGCGATCGGCTTGATCTCGGCCGGCGCGAGACTCAGGAGCGACATCACGGCGATGTACCCGGATGCGCCGGCATGTCCCACCGACGAGTACAGCAGCGCGATCACGAACACGCCGGCCGTCAGAAGCATCAGTGTCTCAACCGCCATCGCGCCAGCCCTCCCGGTATGTCGCGTGCCGATAGTACTTCGGGCGCGAATCGAGCCGCACGTGCAGCCAGGCGACGCCGTGGCCCGCCGTGCTGAGCCACAGCGGGCGCGCGCCGGTGCGCGCCTGGAGCGCGGCGCCGACTGCCGCCCAGAGCGCGTCCTGCCGCGCGTGCGAAGCGGTCGCCGTGAAAGCGGCCAGGTGCGCGAAGTCGGCGCCGCTCTCCTCCGGGGCGGGTGCGATGAGCCAGGCGTCGCCGCCCAGGTTCCCGAAGGCCGCGACGGCGCGGCCCGCCTCGAAATGCTCCGCGAATGCGCCGGGGTCCTGCGCCATCCGCGCCAGCGACGGGCTCGCGACGAAAACGCACTCGAACGGCTCGTGCAGGCTGCGCGCATGCACGGGCGGACATTCCCAGCAGTACGCCGCGAACGGCACCGTCTCCAGGCCGCTGATCCAGAAAGCACGAAAATCCGCATCCGATGCCCACGCCACGGCCACGTCCGCAAAGGAAAGCCGGCCGGCTGGCGCTGCGATGGCGCCCCAGCGATGCGTGCCTGCGTCAGGCTGCGCGGCGTCGAGGCTCCACATCGTGAAGGAACGCCTCCAGCAGCCGCGGCCCCTCGGGGGTCAGGATGCTCTCCGGGTGGAACTGCACGCCCTCGAGCGCCAGCACGCGGTGACGCACGCCCATGACCTCGCCTTCCGACGTCCAGGCCGTGACCTCGAACACGTCCGGGACGGCCTCGCGCTTCGCGATCAGCGAGTGATAGCGGCCCGCCGCGATGGGATTCGGCAGTCCCGCGTAGAGGCCGGTGCCGCGGTGCAGCACCTGCGAGGCTTTGCCGTGCATCAGCCGCTCCGCGCGCACGATGGACCCGCCGTACACCTCGACCAGCGCCTGGTGTCCGAGGCAGACGCCGAGCACCGGGATGCGGCCCGCGAAGGCGCGGATCATGTCTTCCGAGACGCCGGCGTCCGCGGGCGTGCCGGGCCCCGGCGAGATGCACAGGTGCGTCGGCCCGAGCGCGCGCGCGGCCTCGACCGTGAGCGCGTCGTTGCGGTGCACGATCACCTCGGCGCCCAGCACGAGGAAGGCCTGCACGAGGTTGTAGGTGAAGGAGTCGTAATTGTCGACGAGCAGGAGCCGCGGCGCCGGGCGCGCTGCCGTGCCGCTCACGGGTCCGGGCCCGAGAACGGGATCTTCAGGTAATTGCGTCCGTTCGATTCCGCGGGCGGCGGCCGCCCGCCGCGGATGTTGAACTGCACGGCCGGATAGATCAGCGCCGGCATCTCGAGCGTCGCGTCGCGCTTCCTGCGCAGCGCGACGAAGTCCGCCTCGCTCGTGCCGTCCTTCAGGTGGACGTTGCCCGCGCGCTCGGCGGCGATCGTCGTCTCGCAGCGCGCCTCGCGCCCGCCCGGGCCGTAGTCGTGGCACACGAACACGCGCGTCTCGCCGGGCAGTTCGTAGAGCCGGCGGATCGAGGCGTACAGCACCGCCGCGTCGCCCCCCGGGAAATCGCAGCGCGCGGTGCCGCCGTCCGGCATGAAGATCGAGTCGCCTACGAACACGGCGTCGCCGACCAGGTAGCTCAGACTGTCGCTGGTGTGGCCCGGGGTGGCGATCACGCGGCCGGTCAGCGAACCGATCGCGAACTCCTCGCCGTCCGCCAGCAGCCGGTCGAACTGGCGCCCGTCGACGGGAAAGGCGGGCTCGAGGTTCAGGATCGCGTGGAATGCCTTCTGCACTTCCCTGATACCCCGCCCGATCGCGATCTTCCCGCCGACGGCCGCCTGCAGCCAGGGCGCGGCGCTCAGGTGGTCCGCGTGCGCATGGGTCTCGAGGATCCACTGGCATTCCAGCCCCGAGTCGCGCGTGAACGTGGCGATCGCATCGGCACTCGCTGCGCTCGATCTCCCCGACTTCGGGTCGTAGTCCAGGACGGGATCGACGATTGCGCACTTGCGGCTCGGGGGGTCCCAGACCACGTAGCTCCAGGTGCCCGTGGATTCGTGGCGGAAGGGCTGCACTTCGGGTTTCATCGGACCGGGAAAAGTATCACGGCTGGCCGCTGCGTATAATCCCGTCGTGGCGGACTTCGAGAAACTCGGCGCCTTCTATCTCGGCCGCGGCTACGACGCGGAGAAGGACGCGCTCGCCGCCGAGCCTCTGATGTACGACTCGCGCGACCTTACGACCCATGCGGTCTGCGTCGGCATGACGGGCAGCGGCAAGACCGGCCTGTGCATCTCGCTGCTCGAGGAAGCGGCGCTCGACGGCATCCCGGCCCTCGTCATCGACCCGAAGGGCGACATCGCGAACCTCCTGCTCACCTTTCCCGGGCTCACTGCGGAAGAGTTCCGGCCCTGGATCGATCCGGCCGAAGCGGCGCGCAAGGGCACGACGCACGAGGCGCTCGCCGCGAAGACCGCCGAGACCTGGAAGAACGGGCTCGCCGAGTGGGGCGAGGACGGCGACCGCATCCGCCGCTTCCGCGAGTCCGTGGACATCGCGGTCTACACGCCCGGGAGCGACGCCGGCCTGCCGCTCTCGATCCTGCGGTCCTTCGCGCCGCCGCCGGCCGGCAGCGAGGCGGGCGCGACGCGCGAGCGCGTTTCCGCGGCGGTCTCGGGCCTGCTCGGCCTGGTCGGCATCCCGGCCGACCCGCTCAAGAGCCGCGAGCACATCCTCGTCTCGGCGATCGTCGATGCCGCCTGGGGGAAGGGCCACGCCCTCGACCTCGCGGGACTCATCGGCGCGATCCAGAAGCCGCCATTCGACAAGGTGGGCGTGTTCGACGTCGAGACGTTCTACCCGGCGAAGGACCGGCTGGACCTCGCGATGGCGGTCAACAACCTGCTCGCTTCGCCCGGATTCGGCGTGTGGCTGGAGGGCGAAGCACTCGACGTGCAGCGGCTGCTGTTCACGCCCGAGGGCAAGCCGCGCATCTCCATCGTCTCGATCGCGCACCTGACCGACGCGGAGCGCATGTTCGTCGTGACCCTGGTCGCCAACGAGCTGGTCGCGTGGATGCGGCGCCAGTCCGGCACGTCGGCGCTGCGCGCGATCTTCTACATGGACGAGATCTTCGGCTACTTCCCGCCGACGGCCGTGCCGCCGTCGAAGCTGCCGCTGCTCACGCTCATGAAGCAGGCGCGCGCCTTCGGCCTCGGGGTCGTGCTCGCCACCCAGAATCCCGTGGACCTCGACTACAAGGGGCTCGGCAACGCCGGTACCTGGTTCATCGGACGGCTGCAGACCGAGCGCGACCGCGAACGCGTGATCGACGGCCTGCTCTCCGCGCAGGCGGGCGCCGGCTTCGACCGCGGAGAGCTCGCGAAACTGATGGCCGGCATCGCGCCGCGCGTGTTCCTGATGCGCAACGTCAACGACGACGCGCCGACGTTGTTCCGCACCCGCTGGGCGCTCTCCTGGCTGCGCGGGCCGCTCACGCTGCCGGAGATCACACGGCTCATGACGGATCGCAGGCCGGCGAGTGCCGCGGGGCCCCCCGATGCGGCGCCGGCTGCCGCGGCGGCAAAGCCCGCGGCGCGGCCCGCGCTGCCGGCCGGCGTCGAGGAGATCTTCCTCGCCGCGAAACCCGGCGACGGCGCGCTCGTCTATCGCCCGCGCATCGCCGCGACCGCGGAGCTGCACTACGTCGACAAGCCGGCCGGCGTCGACAGCTGGACCCGCGGCGCCTGGCTCGCCCCGCTCGCCGACGGCGACGGCGTGCCGGACTGGGCCGCAGCCGACCGGGTGCCGGACCTCGATGCCCTGACCGCGACGGGGCCCGTGGACGGCGCCGCCTTTGCGGAACTGCCCGCGGCCGCACTCGCAGCGAAGAACCACGCAGCCTGGGGCAAGTCGCTCGCCGCTACGCTGTACCAGGACGGCGCCATCGAGCTCCTGGCGGCGAAAGCGCTCAAGCTCACGTCGACGCCCGGCGAGAGCGAGGGTGATTTCCGCGCGCGGCTCGCGCAGTCGCTGCGCGAGCACCGGGATGCGGAGGTCGCGAAGCTGCGCGCGAAGCATGCGGCGAAGCTCAAGTCGCTCGAGGAGCGCCTGCGGCGCGCCGCGGACCGGGTCGAGCGCGAGAAGTCGCAGTATTCGCAGCGCAAGCTCGACACCGCGATCTCGATCGGCACCTCGGTGCTGGGCGCGATCTTCGGGGGCCGCAGCGCCGCCACGACCCGCGCCGGATCCGCCGCGCGCTCGGCCGGGCGCGTGTTCAGCGAGCACGGCGACGTCGCCCGTGCGGGCGAAAGCCTCGAGGCGCTCGCCGCCGAGCGCGATGCGCTGCTCGCCGACATCGAGCAGGAGGCAGGCGCCCTCGCGGCCAGCCTCGATCCCGCGGGCATCGCGCTCGAGAAGATCCGCCTCGCGCCGCGCAAGTCCGACATCGCCGTCGGCCGCGTCGTCGTTGCCTGGGAGCCCTGGCGCACCGGCGCCGACGGCTTCCCGCGCCCGGCTTCGACGCTGTGAGGGCGCGGAGCCCCACACTTCCGTTCATGCGCGGGTTCGCGCTCGCCACGCTCGCTGCCGCCCTCGTCGCCTGCGCGCCCGGGAACGGGCCGCCGCTCGGCCTCTATCGCGCGGTGGTCCACGTGGATGGCGGCGACCTGCCTTTCGGCCTCGAGCTCGTGCAGGAGGACGGCGAGACCGTCGCCTACCTCGTCAACGGGCCCGAGCGCGTGCGCGCGCGCGAAGTGCGCCTGGACGGCGGTCGCCTCAGGATCCAGATGCCGGGCTACCAGCAGCACATCGACGCCCGCTGGCGCGACGGGCGCTTCGAGGGGACGCTCACGCTGCTCCGGCCCGGCGCAGTGGTCCGCGACCTGCGATTCGTCGCCATGCCGGGCGAAGACTGGCGCTTTTTCCCGCAGCCCGACGCGACGCCCGTGGACTTCTCCGGCCGCTGGGCGCTGACCTACACCACCGAGGACGGCCGGCAGACGCGGGCGATTGCCGAACTCGCGCAGCAGGGTCACGTGGTGACGGGCACGGTGCTGCGGCCGAGCGGGGACGACCGCTACATCGCCGGCGAGGCGCGCGGCGACACGCTGTTCCTCTCGCGCTTCGACGGCGGCACGGCTTATCTCTACCTGGCGCGACTGCGCGCAGACGGCGTGCTGACCGGCGACCAGTGGACCGGCGGCGGTTCCCACGACACGTTCAGCGGTCGGCGCGACCCGGACGCCACGCTCGACGACCCGGCGGCGCAGAGCGCGCTGAAGACCGGCGAGGAACGCTTCGCGTTCAGTTTCCCGGACGTCGAGGGCAAGCTGCATGCCTTCCCCGGCGACCGATATGCCGGCAAGGTCACGCTGGTCACCGTCGGCGGAAGCTGGTGCCCGAACTGCCACGACGAGGCGTTGTTCCTGAAGGAACTGCTGGCCGGCCGGCGCGGGCGCGGGCTCGAGGTCATCCAGCTCATGTTCGAGCGTACGCCGGACTTCGCGAGCCAGGCCGAGGCCGCGCGCGATTTCATCGCGAAGTTCGCGATCGACTACCCGGTGCTGATCGCCGGCACCACCTCGGACGACGACGTGCTGAAGAAGCTGCCGCAGGTCGCCGCCTTCAAGGCCTACCCGACGCTGTTCGTGATCGACCGCAAGGGCGCGGTGCGCGCCGTGCATACCGGTTTCCTCGGGCCCGCCGCGGGCGAAGCGCACGAACGGCAGAACCGCGAGCTCGCCGCGCTCGTCGATGCGCTGCTCGAGGAACCGGCCTGACATGCCCTCCTTCGACGTCGTTTCCGAGATCGACGCGCACGAGCTCGCGAACGCCGTGGACCAGGCGAATCGCGAGGTGTCCCAGCGATTCGACTTCCGCGACACCGGCGCCAGCTTCGAGCTCGCCGACCACCTGATCACGCTGCATGCCCAGGTCGATTTCCAGCTCAGGCAGATGCTCGACATCCTGACGCTGAAGCTGGCCAAGCGCGGCATCGATGTCGTATGCCTCGAGCCCGGGGAGCCGGAAATCGCCTTGAACTCCGCGAAGCAGAAGGTCGTGCTGCGCCACGGCATCGATGCCGAGAGCGGCCGCAAGCTCCAGCGGCTGATCAAGGACTCGAAGCTGAAGGTCCAGGCATCCATCATGGGCGACCAGCTGCGCGTCACCGGCAAGCAGCGCGACGACCTGCAGAGCGTCATGGCCCTGGTCCGCAAAGCCGGCCTCGACCGGCCGCTCCAGTTCAAGAATTTCCGCGACTGACGGGCTCATGCGCGCGGTTTTCCTGGATTTCGGCACGGTCAGCAGCGGCGACCTGGACACGGGCCCGCTCGAGCGGGTGCTGCCCGGCATCGTGCTGCACGAGCGGACGCCGCAACCCGAGGTCCCGGCGAGGATCGCCGGACATGAAGTCGTGCTCGCCAACAAGTCCGTGGTCGACGGCGCGGCGATTGCCGCCAATCCGCAGCTCAGGCTGGTCGCGCTCACCGCGACCGGCGTGGACAACGTCGACGTCGCGGCCGCCCGCGCCGGCGGCGTCGCCGTCTGCAACCTGCGCGACTACTGCACGGACTCGGTCGCCCAGCACGTCTTCGCGATGCTGCTCGCGCTCACGCGCCGGATCCCCGAGTACGACGCGCTGGTCGCCGCCGGCCGCTGGCAGGAGGCCGGGCAGTTCTCGGTGTTCCCCTACCCGATCCGCGAGCTCTCCGGCCGCGTGCTCGGCATCGTCGGCCACGGCGCGCTCGGCAGCGCCGTCGCGAGGATTGCACGCGCGTTCGGCATGCAGGTCGAGATCGCGAACCGGCCGGGAGGCGCGCCCGTTGCCGGGCGCCGGGACCTCGACGAACTGCTGCCGGAACTCGACGTGCTGTCGCTGCACTGCCCGCTCACGGACGCGACGCGCGGTCTCATCGGCCGCGAGCGGCTCGCCCGCATGAAGCCGGATGCCGTGCTCATCAATACCGCCCGTGGCGCGCTCGTCGACAGCGGCGCGCTCGCGGAGGCGCTCAGGGCAGGGCGCCTGGGCGGCGCGGGCATCGACGTGCTCGAGCGCGAGCCGCCGCCTGCCGGCCATCCGCTGCTCGATCGCACGATCCCCAACCTGGTCGTGACGCCGCACGTCGCCTGGGCCGCGCGCGAGGCGCGACAGCGTTGCCTCGACGAACTTGCGCTCAACGTCCAGTCGTTCCTCTCCGGCGGGCGCCGCAACCGAGTTGACTAAACGCGTTGCTCATCGGCGGCCGGAACTGCGCGCGCGCTGGCCGGCCGGGGACCCTCGCTCGCTCAGAAGAACGGACATTCGCTCGCTCGGGGACCCGTCCGGCCAGCGCGCGCGTGAACGGTCGCGGTGTGTCACGCGTGCACGAGCCGCTGCGGGACCCCCAAGTGTGCGAGCCTCCGATCTTCCGAGCGAACGAGGGGGTACCGCCGGCGAAGTACGCGCGGGATACGCCGCGACGCATCACGTACGCGGCGGCGCGGGCGCGCGCGAGGTGGCGGGGTCCTCGCGAGCGAACCCTTATCGTTCCGGCAGGGTTCGCGAGCGAGGAACCCCGCCGGATCCCGCGCGCGCCCGCGAAACCGTGAAATTGCACATATGTGCAGTTATTGACAGTATGTCAATGAACGAGTAGGGTGCGGGAATGAGCTACGTCGCCGAACGCCGCGAGGAAGAGAAAGAACGCCGCCGCGCCGAGATGGTGGACGCCGCCGAGGCGTTGTACGCGGCAGTCGGCTGGGACGCCGTCACGATGGATCGCGTCGCGAGGAGTGCCCGGCTCTCGCGCGCCCTCCTCTACGTCTATTTCCGCGACAAGAACGACCTGCTGCACGCCATCACGGAGCGCTCGCTGCTGGAGCTGCGGGAACGCTTCATCGCCGCGGCGGGCGAGCACGCGACCGGCATCGACCAGGTGCAGGCGATCGGCCGCGCCTATGTGCTTTTCCAGCAGGAGAAACCCTACCGCTTCGACGCCTGCACCCGCTTTCACGCGCACCAGGCGGAGGGCTACCCCGCCGAGGACGCCTGCGCCGCCGCGGGCGACGCGGTGATCCGCGTGATCGTCGAGGCGCTCATGAAAGGACAGGCGGACGGCACGATCCGCAAGGACATCGGCAGCCCCGTGCAGGTCTGCATCATGCTCTGGGCGTTCACGCACGGCCTGATCCAGATCGCCGCCAACAAGCAGGTCGAGATCGCGCGCCAGGGCGTCGACATCCCGCAGCTGATGGAAGGCTCGTTCGGGATGCTGCGCTACATGCTCGCCGCGAAACCCGGCACGTGATTTTTTTGGCTCGCGAATTGACACATGTCTAACGTCGTGACACCTGTGCAATCCTGGCGCCTCGTCATCGCTGCCGCGGCGCTGGCGTGGACCGCGGCCGGCGCGCAGGAAGCGCCTGCCGTGCAGCGCGTGACCGATGCCCTGGTCTCCGAGGCGCTCGCGGCCAACCTCGGCCTCGACCAGCGAACCGCCACGGTCGACCAGCAGCTTGCGAAGCTCGACCAGGTGCGCGCCGAGTACCTGCCGCAGATCGACATGTACCTGCGCTACTCCGAGGCGAACGGCGGGCGCACGATCGAGGTCCCTGCGCTCGACCTCGAGTTCCGGTTCCTGCGCGAGCGCGAGCAGGAGTCCTACCTGCGACTCACGCAGCCGATCTACGACGCGCGCCTCGCCGCCGAGAAACGCGGCGCCGCCCACCTCTACGACGCCTCGCGACACGGGCTGGAGGCCTACCGCCTTCGCCTCGCCCGCGACGTGCGCCAGGCCTATTACCGCTGGCTGACCGCACGCACGTCGATCGGCGTGCTCGAGGCGACGGCGGCCCTGGCTGCGGAGAACGTGCGCGTCAACGAGAGCCTCTACCGCAACGGCAAGGTGACGCGCGACCTCACGCTAAGCGCCGAGGCCGAGCACCTCGAGATCACGCAGCAGATCCTGCGCGCCCGCGCCGCGGAGGACCTCGCTCGCCGCTACCTGAACCTGCTGCGGAACGCCCCGCTCGAGCGCGAACCGGAAGCGGTCGACGTCGCCGACGCGGACCTGCCGCGGCTCGCGGCCGGCATGCCGCCAACCCGTGGCGCGGCGCTCGAGGCGCTGGCCGTCGGCCGGCGCGCGGAACTGCGCGAACTCGACTCCGGCATCGCCGCCGCGGGCGAATCGGAGCGCGCCGCGCGCGCGGCCTTCAAGCCGCAGCTCGCCTTCGCCGTCGATGCGGGCACCCAGGGCGAGGAATGGAGCTACAGCGACGAGGAGTCCTACGTCCTCGCCTCCTTCGTCGTCCGCTTCAACCTCTTCAACGGCGGCGGCGACCGCGCCGCGATCCGCGAGGCGCGGGCCAAGGGGACGGAGCTCACGGCGGGGCGCGCGCTCGCCGAGCAGCAGATCCGCATCGAGGTGCAGGAAGCGATCACCGACCTCGAGGTCGCGGAGGCCTCGCTCGAGACCGCTCGGCGGCGCGTCGAGGCGGCCGAGGCGGCGCACGCGATCGTCGCGAAGAAGCGCGACCTCGGCCAGGTGTCGTCGGCCGAATACCTGGATGCGCAGCGCGCGCTGACGCAGGCGCGCCTCAACGGCAACGTCACGCGCTTCCAGGCGCTGGAAGCGCTGGCGGAAGTGGAGTACGCGATCGGAGGCACGGAGCCATGAGACACGGGATGATCATCGCGGCCTTGGCCGCCCTCGCCCTCGCGGGCTGCGGCAATGGTGCGGAGCAGCCGCCCGCCGCGGCCGCGGCGCCGGTCCGCGTGGCCACCGTCGAGCAGGCGCCGGCCGCGGAGTCGCTGCGCGCGGTCGGCGTGCTCGCGCCCGCCGACGAGGTCCGCCTCGCGTTCAAGACCGGAGGCGTGATCCAGTCGATCGCCGTCGAACAGGGCGCCGCGATCCGGGAGGGGCAGCTGCTCGCGACGCTCGCGCAGGACGAGGTCGCGGCGAAAGTCGCAGAGGCGCGCGCGGTGGCCGAACAGTCGGCCCGCGACCTCGAGCGCGGCAAGGCGCTGCTCGCCGACGAGGTCGCGACGCGCGAGCAGGTCGAGACGCTCGCCACCGCCGACCAGGTGGCCCAGGCCCAGCTTCGCTCGGCCCTCTTCAATGCCCGCCACGCGCGCATCGAGGCTCCTGCCGACGGCATCGTGCTGCGCAGGCTCGCCGAGCCGGACGAGCAGGTGGCGGCCGGGCAGCCGGTGCTGGTCGTCGGCAACACCTCGGGCGGCTGGATCGTGCGCGCCTCCCTCGCGGACCGCGACGTCGTGCGCGTGCGCAACGGAGACGTCGCCGAGGTGACGCTCGACGCTTATCCCGGCCGGCGCTTCCCGGCCAGGGTCGTCGAGATCGCGGCCGCGGCAGACCCGGGCACCGGCACCTACGAGATGAAGGTCTCCGTCGATCCCGCAGGCGCGCGCTTCGTGCAAGGCCTGGTGGCGAAGGTCACCGTGGCCGACCCGGAGGCCGGCAGCGTGGCGGTCGTGCCCGTCACCTCGCTGCTCGAGGCCGACGGCGGGCTCGCGACCGTCTTCGTCGTCGCCAAGGGCGGCGTCGCCCGCAAGGTCTCGGTGCGCACGGGACGCCTCCTCGGCGAGCGCATCGAAGTCGTCGCCGGCCTCGACCTCGGCGACCAGGTCGTGACCGAGGGCGCTGCCTGGCTCGACGACAACGATCCGGTCCGCGTCCTCGGCGGCGCCTGAAGCCCGCGATGAGCCTCTGGTCGTTCTCGGTCCGGCGCTGGCAGTTCACGCTGGTCGTGTTCGCCCTGCTGATAGCGACCGGGCTCTGGGCCCTGTCGGCGATCCCGCGCGCCGAGGACCCGTCGCTGAAGTTCCCGGGCTCGCTCGTCATCGTCCAGTATCCGGGCGCCGACCCCGAGGACGTCGAGCGGCTGGTGGTCGACCCGATCGAGGACGCCCTCTCGGAGCTCGAGGAGATCAAGCGCCTGAACAGCACGGCGCTCGACGGGCTCGCGCTCATCGAGATTGAGTTCATCTACGGCTCCGACCCGGACCGCAAGTACGACGAGGTGGTGCGCGAGATCAACGTCGTCAGGCCCTCGCTCCCGGAAGACGTCTTCTCGGTCGAGATCCGCCAGTTCACGCCGGGCACCGTCAACATCGTCCAGCTCGCGCTCGTCAGCGAAACCGCGAGCTGGCGCGAGCTGGCCAAGCTGGCCTCGAATCTCGAGGAGCTGATCGAGACGGCGCCCGGCGTGCGCAGGGCCGAGACCTGGGCCTACCCGGAACCCGAGGTGCGCGTCGCGATCGACCTCGAGCGCCTCGCGAGCGCGCGCGTCACGCTCGGACAGGTGATCGCCGCGGTCGAGGGCGAGAACCGGAGCATCCCGGGCGGCGCCGTGGACGTCGGCCTGCGCCGCTACAACCTGAAGACCTCCGGCAGTTACGCCTCGCTCGGGGAAATCGGCGACACGGTGGTCGCCGCGCGCGGCGAAGGCGTCGTCCGGCTGCGCGACCTCGCGGAGATCGGCTGGAGCGCCGAAGAGGAGCGCTACACCGGGCGCTTCAACGGCGAGCGCGCGGTGTTCGTCACGGCCAGCATGAAGGACAATCTCAACGTCTTCGACGTGCGGGACGCCATCTACGCGCGGCTGCCGCAGTTCGAGGATTCGCTGCCGGCCCACGTCCGCCTCGAGCGAGGCTTCGACCAGTCGCAGAACGTCGACCGCCGCCTGTCCCGCCTGCAGCTCGACTTCACGATCGCCATCACGCTGGTCGTGCTGACGCTCCTGCCGCTCGGCCTGCGCGCCGCCGGCATCGTCATGGTCTCGATCCCGCTCTCGCTCGCGATCGGGCTGGCCGCGCTCTACCTCACCGGCTTCTCGCTGAACCAGCTCTCGATCGCCGGCTTCGTCGTGGCGCTCGGCCTGCTCGTCGACGACTCGATCGTGGTCGTCGAGAACATCGCCCGCCACGTGCGCCAGGGCATGTCCCGGCGCGAGGCGGCCATCGCCGCCACCGACCAGATCTGGCTGGCCGTGCTCGGCTGCACCGTCACCCTGCTCCTCGCCTTCGCGCCGCTCCTGTTCCTGCCTGAGGGCGCCGGCGACTTCGTACGCTCGCTGCCGGCCGCCGTGCTGTTCACGATCCTGGCGTCGTTCTTCGTGGCGCTCTCCATCATTCCGTTCCTCGCGAGCCGGCTGCTGCGCGGCGGCGAGCCGCGCGAACCCCGGCAGCCGTGGCTCGCCGGACCGTGGGCGCGATTTCGTGCGTTCGTGGACGCCTCGGACGCCGTCGCCGACCGGCTGCTCGCCGGGCTGATGCGCGCCATCCACCGCATCTACGGCCCGGCGCTGCGCTCCGGCCTCGCGCGGCCGCGCACGACGCTCGCGGCCGCGCTCGGCGTGTTCGCGCTCTCGCTGCTGCTGGTGCCGGCGATCGGCTTCAGCCTGTTCCCGACCGCGGACATCCCGCAGTTCCGCGTGCGCATCGAGGCCCCGGACGGCGCCAGCCTCGCCGAGACCGACAAGGCTCTGCGCTTCGTCGAGGAGCGGCTCGCGGCCACCGGCGAACTGCGCTGGTGGTTCTCGAACCTCGGCCAGGAGAACCCGCGCATCTACTACAACGTGCTCTCGCGCAATGCCTCGGCCAACATCGCCGAGGTATTCGCCGAGGTCCGTGACTTCGACCCGGCCCGCACGAACCGGATGCTCGACGGGTTGCGCGCCGAGTTCGCGGACTACCCGGGAGCCCGGATCAGCGTGCACCAGTTCGAGAACGGCCCGCCGGTCGCCGCGCCGATCGAGATCCGTGTCATCGGCCCGGACATCGAGACCCTGCGGCTGCTCGCCGGCGAGGTCGAGAAGCTGATCGCCGCCGTGCCCGGCACGCGCGACGTCATGAACGCCGTGCGCCTGGAGCGCACGGACCTCGACCTCAACATCGATACCGAGAAGTCCGCCCTCTTCGGCGTGCCGGCCGTCGAGGCCGACCGCACGGTCCGGCTGGCCGTGGCGGGCCTCTCGGCCGGCAAGTTCCGCGAGCCCGACGGCGACGAATACGACATCACCCTGCGGCTGCCGATCGAGGGCCGCCCGACGCTCGACCTGCTGCGCTCCGTGCAGGTCTCGTCGGCCGCCGGGGACCAGGTGCCGCTCGCACAGATCACGAGCCCGGAGTTCGCGACGGCCGCCCCGCTCATCAAGCGCTACAACCGCGAGCGCGCGGTCACGGTCACCGCCTGGCCGGCGACCGGCTTCGCCACCGACGCGCTGACGCGCGAGGTGATCGCGGGCCTCGAGGCCATCGCCTGGCCGCCCGGCTACCGCTGGGTCGCGGCCGGCGAGGTCGAGGCGCGCAGCGAGAGCTTCTCCGGGCTCGGCGTCGCCATGCTGGTCGCCGTGTTCGGGATACTCGCGGTGCTGGTGCTGGAGTTCGGCAGCTTCCGCTCGATGCTGATCGTGTTCGGCGTGGTGCCGCTCGGCATCACCGGCGCGCTCGCGGGCCTGTTCGTGACCGGCTACACGCTCTCGTTCACCTCGCTGATCGGCATGATTGCCCTGGTCGGCATCGAGATCAAGAACTCGATCCTGCTGGTCGACTTCACCAACAGGCTCCGCGCTTCGGGCATGGCGCTCGACGACGCGATCGCCGAGGCCGGCGAAGTGCGATTCCTGCCGATCCTGCTGACTTCGCTCACCGCGATCGGCGGCCTCATGCCGCTCGCGGTGCAGGGTTCGGGGCTCTACTCCCCGCTCGCGATCGTGATCATCGGCGGGCTCGTCAGCTCGACGCTGCTCGCGCGGCTGGTCACGCCGGTGATGTACAAGCTGCTGCCGCCGTCGATCACCCCTGGGACTTCAGGAAGCTGAGCTTGTCCCAGTACCCACGCTGGGTGACGATCCGGCCGTCGACGACGTGGAAGAACCCGCAGCCTCGCAGCCCGCGAGGGTCACGCCATTCGAGCATCGCCCACTCCCCGTCCTCGAACAGGTTTTCCACGATGCAGGTCATCGATGCGGCCGCGAACTCGCGCCGGAACATCTCGCGGATCGCCTCCCGCCCGGCGACGGGCGACTCCGCGACCTGGTGATTGACCGCGTCCTCGGCATAGAAGCCGGCGAGCGCATCGGCGTCCGCCCGGTTGAAGGCCGCGACCCAGGCGGTCACGAGTTCCCGCGGCCCCCTGCTCATCCCTCCAGCCTCGCGACCAGGCGGTGGACGGCGATCAGCGTGCCCGCGGCCAGCAGGCCGAGGAAGACCGCGAGCACCCGCATCGCGAGACCGCGCAGCCGAGCCGCATCGCCGTGGAGCACCGGCGTGTCGCGGATGACCTTGGTGCCAGGCGCCGGGTAGCGGCCCGCGCGGGAGATGCGCAGGCCCTGCAGCCACAGCCAGGTCGCGAGCACCGCGACCGGCAGGCAGGCCGCCCAGCTTCCCCACAGCATCGCGTCCTCGAGCGCGAGACGCATCGCGACCGGGTCGGTGCCTGCGAGCCCGCGCAGCCAGTCCTGCAGCACGAAGAACGCCGCCCAACCCGCAAGCGCGACCGCCGCCGCGCCGAAGAGCGCGCGGCGGCGCGTGGCCGGGTCCGCGGGCTGGATCTCAGGCACGCGAGCCGCCGCCCGCGGGCCCGTCTTCCAGGCGCGTGAAGCGATCGACGACGACGGTCGTCACGACGTCCGAGCCCACGTTGACCATGGTGCGCGTCATGTCGAGCAGCCGCTCGACGCCGAGGATGATGCCGATGCCCTCCGGCGGGATGCCGAAGGCCGCAAGCAATCCGGCAACCAGCGGCAACGACCCGCCGGGAATGGCCGACACGGCCACCGCGGACAGGACCGCGAGCAGGACGAGCGTCACCTGCTGCGCGAAGCCGAGCTCGATGCCGAAGACCTGCGCCACGAACAGCACGACGCAGCCCTCGAACAGCGCGGTGCCGGACATGTTCATGGTCGTGCCGAGCGGCAGCACGAAACCCGCGACCGGCGCTCGCACGCCGAGATCGTCGCGCGCCGCGGTGAGCGCCGCCGGCAGGGTCGCCGCGCTCGAGCTGGTCGAGAACGCCGTCGCGAGCACCGGCCGAAGAAGGCGGAAGGTCTCCAGGGGGTCGCGCCGCGCGAGCAGCTTCAGCCAGACCGACATCGTGCCGAACAGGTGCAGCAGCAGCACCGAAATGCAGCCGGCCACGAACACGCCGAGCGCGATGACGATGTCCCAGCCGATCTTGACCACGACGCTGTAGATCATGGCCGGCACGGCGTAGGGCGCGATGCGCAACGCCATATGCACGATGCCGGTCATCAGCTCGGTGACCAGCGTCAGCCCGGAGCGGAGCTGGTCGCGGCGCCCGGACGGCAGCTTCAGCGCGGCGGCTCCGACCAGGATCGCGAACAGGATCAGCGGCAGCACGTCGCCGAGCGCATTGCGGTTGTTGCCGACGAAGGCGCCGAAGAGATTCCGCGGCATGAACATCTCGACGACGGTCATCGGCGTGACGTCGGGCGCCTCCGCGCGCTTCGCGACGTGCGCCGCGGCGTCGCCGCCGTACTGCTCGAGCAGCCGCGTGCGCGACTCGGGATCCATGGCCGCGCCCGGCTCGAGCAGGTTCATCATCACGAGGCCGAGCGTCACCGCGATCGTCATGTTCAGGAAGAACAGGACGAAGGTGCGCACGGCGAGCGGACCGAGCTGTCCGAGGCGTTCGAGCTGGGCGACGCCGGTCGCGAGCGAAGCGAAGACCAGCGGGATCACCACGAAGAACAGCATGCGCAGGAACACCTGCCCCAGGGGCTCCAGCACCAGCGTCGAGAAGTTGCGCGCGGCGTCGAGCAGGCCCGGGACGGCCTCGCCGGCGAGCAGGGTCAGCCCGCCCGCGGCCGCGCCGATCAGCAGCCCCCACAGGATCCGGTTGGCGAGCCGCGTGTCGATGTTGTCGGCGCTCATGCATCCGCTCCCCGGCACCGGCCGGCGCCCGCAATGGTAACCTCCACAGCCCCATGAGGCTCGCGGTCTCCTTCCTGGCGATCCTGCTCACCAGCTGCTCGGCGGTCGGCCCGGCAGCGGACCAGTTCTACCCGGCGCACTCGGCGACGCGCGAGCGCGTACCGGTCATCCTGGTCCCGGGCCTGCTCGGCTCGCGGCTGGTCCGCGAGAAGGATGGCGTCGAGCTCTGGCCCGGCGGCACGCGGAAGCTCTTGACCAGCGATTACCTGGACCTGGCCCTCAGGATCGACCCGGAGACGCTCGAGCCGCTGGACGACGGGCTGGTCCCGGGCGGCCTGTTCGACGGCGCCATCGGCAAGGACTTCTACCGGCGCATCGTGCGCGAGCTGCGCGTCGCCGGCGGTTATCACCTCGCGAAACCGGGCCAGCGGGTGGTGCAGCAGAAGGCGCGCCTGTACGTCTTCACCTACGACTGGCGCCAGGACAACGTGCAGACCGTCCGCAGGCTCGACGCGCTGATCGAGCGCATCCGCACCGACTACGGAGACCCGGAGCTCCGCGTCGACATCGTCGCGCACAGCATGGGCGGGCTGATCGCCCGCTACTACGCGCGCTACGGGACCGCCGACGTGCTGGACGGCAGCTCGTTCCAGGTGACGGGCCAGGGCAACGCGAAGCTCCGCCGCGTGGTGCTGCTCGGCACGCCGAACCAGGGAACCGTCGGCGCGGTGCACAAGTTCCTGAACGGCTACCGCGTCGGCATCTCCGCGCTGCCGATCGAGGGCGTGGCGACCATGCCCTCGACCTACCAGCTCTTTCCGCACCCGCTGGTGGACTGGGTCGTGAACATCAATGGCCAGAGGCTCGAGTACGACGTGTTCGACGTCGAGCTGTGGCGCCGCTACGGCTGGTCGATCTTCGACCATCGCATCCAGCGCCGCATGGATCGGCACCGCGATGTCTGGCCGCAGCAGGACGTGTTCGAGCGCTGGTTCGAAAAGCGCCTCGCACGGGCCCGCGGTTTCGCCTGGTCGCTGATGGTGCCGGCGGAGCCGGTCGCGCTCGTCAAGCCGCTGCTGCTGGGCGGCGACTGCGTGCCGACGCCCCGCAGGCTGGTGTTCGAGAACATCGGGGGCGAGTCGGTCGCGCGGCTGCGCCCGGAGCAGATCCTGCGGCCGGCGCCGGGCGTCGATTACGAGCGGCTGATGTTCGAGCCGGGCGACGGCAGCGTGACGCGCTCTTCGCTGCTCTCGCGGCAGGATCTCTCACGCGAGGTGCCGCGTTACGAACAGGAAAGCCTGGAGACGCAGCAGGAGCTGTTCGTCTGCGCCCAGCACGATGCGCTTACCAGCGACGATGCGCTGCTCGACGCGCTGATCCTCTACCTGCTGGAACCGGAGGGCTCAGCCCCGCCGGCCGCCGACGCCCCGGCGACGTAAGCGCAGTATTCACAGCCTTCCCTGGCCTGCGGCGGATCCGGCTGCCCGACCGTCGCGACCGCGTGACGGAAGGTCTCGAGCACCCAGGCATCGTCCCCGTCGTAAGGCACGAGCGCCGAGCTGAAGCAGAGCTTCTCGCCGAATTCCGCGGCACGGCCGTCGCCATTCACGTACACGAACCAGCCGCGGTTGCTGACGGCGAGTCCCTGGCGGCGGACCAGGAACTGGTAGACGTCCATCTGTCGCCGGTAGGACGGGTACAGCGTCCGGGTCGTCGGCATCTCGCTGCGCGCCGTCGCCTTGTAGTCGGCCACCATGATCTCGCCCGAGGGTGCCTGCCAGAGATCATCCACGGCGCCGAACAGCGTCCAGCCGGTCTCCTCGTCGCGCCAGCGCACCCCCGTGAAGTTGTGCCGCCAGCGGTCCAGCTCCGGATGCCGGAACGGCACGGCCGCGAGGCCGACCGTGGCGAACAAGGGATGCGGCAAGCCGTCGGCCCGATAGCGGTCGAACTCGGCCTTCATCAGCGTGTCGACTGCATTGTTGAGCGTGAACGGCGGGCCGCTCGGCCGGGGTATGCCGCGGGCCACGTCGAGGTACAGGCAGCGCGGGCACTCGATGAACAGGTCGAGCTTCGACCGGCTGATCTGTTTGCGCTGCAAAGAACGGCTGGGCATCGGGACTCCCGGGGCAGGCCGGCACAATGACCCGGCAGGCGGCGCCGGTTCAAGGGCCGCGACGAGCCGAGCTTGCGGCGGGACGGAACGCCTGCCGGGCGCGCCTGTCCGACCCTAAGATCCGGGGAGGGAGAACTGGCCATGAAGCGCTTTGCCGCCCTGTTGTCATTCTTCGTGCTGCCGTTCGCGGAAGCGACCGAAACCGCGCCGATCGGTTTCGACTCGGCCGTGCAGCAGCTGCGCTCCGCGGTGGGCGCCTGGGAGGTCAAGACCACCCAGTACGGCGACGACGGCGCCGTCGCGCGGGTCGCCTGCGGCACGTACAAGTTCGACTGGGTCGTGCCGGACCGCGTGCTGGCGGGCCGCTCCGACATCCCCGACTGGAAGCAGGCCTCCGGGATCCTTTTCTACGTGAACGAGCGGCGCTCGACGATCGAGATGGCCTCGGTGGGCGCGGACGGCACCCTGTGGGTGATGACGGGCCCGGCCGGAAGCGAAACGCGCACGACGCCGCCGGTGCCCACCGCCGGCGGCGGCACGATGCAGCTGCGCTTCACGCGCTTCAACGTCACGCCGGACCGCTTCGAGTCGCGCATGGAAGTGAGCACCGACGGCGGCTCGAGCTGGAAGCCGGGCAATCACCAGGTCTTCAGCCGCGCCGTGGCAGCGGGCGGCAGCTCGGCCGGCGGACTGCGTTACCGGAAACCGGCGCGCAACTACGTGCCGCTCACCTGAGCCGGCACCTGCAGGACGGGCACCTTCGAGCGCTTGACCACGCCCTCGGCGACGCTGCCGACCAGCAAGTCGTATACGGCGCCGTGGCCGTGGCTGCCGAGGACGATGAGCCCGGCCTGCCGCTTCCCGCATTCGGCGATCAGCGCATCCACCGTCGGGCCCTGCAGCAGCAGGGCCGTGGCCTCGATGCTGCCTGCCCGCAGCCGGTCGGCCAGCTCCTGCAGCCGCTGGTGCTGCGTGCGCAGCTCGGCGGCCACCTGTCCGCGCACCACGTCCGGGCCGGGGGCATAGCCGACGAAGTCCGGCTCGGGCGGCGCCACGTGGACGAGATGGACCTTGACGGCCGACAGGGTTCCGATGCGCCCGAGTGTCGCGAGGACCGCGTCGGTCACGGGCGAGAAGTCCACTGCCGCGAGTATGTTCATGGGTCAACCGTGCCGGCCGGCGGCTTGCCCAGCGAAGGCACATTCTCCATCAACACACGCACGTAGGCGCGCGTGAAGCGCGTCGCCGATCCCGCGGACAGGTGGGACCATTCCGGCACCTCGAGTCCCTGCATGTCGGGGTGGTCCTCGAAGTGGATCCCGAACGTCCCGGTCTCGCGCAGCAGGCGGTCCCATGTCCTGTCGCGCGGCGTGTTGCGGTTCTCCCGTTCGAGCAGCGGACCGGCCGAAGGTGCGCGCACGAAGACGACTTCGCCGCCCCGGGCCCGGATCTTTTCGACGTCGCGGCGGGTTTCCGTGAAGATCCGCTCGAGCAGCTCGTCGGGGGCAGCGCCACGATCGCGCTGCATCCAGACCTGCCGCGCATGCCCGAGCAGGCGCGCGTCCGATTCGAGCCTCGGCCACATCCGCGTCTGGCGCTCGGGGAACGACTCCGACAGTTTCCACACGTTCATGAATGGCCGGTTGACGCCCTCGCGATCCGCCATGTCGATGCGCTCGATGAGCGTTCCCAGCCGATAGTTGTCGTCCAGGAACGCCAGGCTCCGCGACAGGACGATCCCGATCTGGTGCCCGAATCGCTGTGACGGCGACTGGTCGCGCCAGGAGTCGTTGGCCTCGAGGTATTCCGGAAATGCCGTCGTAAACCCGGAGAAGTAAAGGCCGGGCGTCACTCCGACGATCACCAGCCCGGAGAACCTGGATTCCGCGGCGAATCGCTCCAGGAACGGCCGCGGGCTGGTTCCCGGCAGCGCCAGCTGCACGGGACGGCGGCCGGTCATCTCCTCCCAGACGTCGAGATCCGTGTCGAACAGGATCCGCGACGAACCCAGGATGACCACGTCGTCATGGTCTCCCGCCTCGACCCTGCGCCGCTCGACGATCCAGTGCGCGGCGCCGTCATCCAGGTCTCCGGCGCGCAGGCCGAGACCGCGCATCCGCCATTCCCAGGCGGCGGTGGCGGCGGCCGCGAGCGCGAGCACGAGCCAGCCGATGGCGGCGAAACGCGCCGCCGGGATCTCCCGCACCGTCGCCTCGTCCTCTCCGTACAGGTGTTTCATCGTGCTCGCCTAGAACTGGAAGTAGATGAACGCCTCGCCGGAGCCCTGCGCGATGATCACGGCGAACAGCATCACGGCGGCGACCGCTCCCGTGACCCACCAGGGCGCGCGCGCGACGACATCTTCCAGCCGCCGGTTGCGCATCAGCCAGTGCACGGTGACGATTCCCGACACGATCACCGCCGACTTGATCATGTAAACGGTCGGCAGCACCGCCTGGGCATCGCGGGCGAGCCCGAACATGCCGGCGAGGATTCGGCCGGCACCTTCGAATGTCTGCGCCCGGAAAAACACCCAGGTCACGTTCACCAGCGCATACGTGAGCAGCGCGAGCGCCAGGCGGTTCCAGCCGGATGCCGGGTCGCCCCTCACGCCCGTCTTCCCGCGCAGCCAGCGCTCGCCGGCGAGGTACAGGCCGTGCAGCCCGCCCCAGACGACGAAGGTCCAGCTTGCGCCGTGCCACAGGCCGCCGAGCAGCATCGTCAGCATCAGGTTGACGTACGTGCGCGCCTCCGTGCCGCGGTTGCCGCCGAGCGGGATATAGAGATAGTCGCGCAGCCAGGTGGACAGCGAGATGTGCCAGCGTCGCCAGAAATCGGAGAAGCCGATCGCCGCATAGGGCATGTTGAAGTTGTCCGGCAGCGCGAACCCGAGGCAGAGCGCCGCGCCGATGGCGATCGTCGAGTAACCCGCGAAGTCGCAGAAAATCTGGCCGGAGAACGCGAGCGTGCCGAGCCAGGCGTCGGCGAAGCCGACCGGCCCGGTCGCCGCGAACACGCGGTCCGCCACGTCCGCGAGCCCCGCATCCGCGAGCACGACCTTCATGAAGAGGCCGAGCACCATCAGCAGCAGGCCCCACAGCAGCATGTCGCGCGTCGCCTGCCGCGGCGCCGCGAACTGCGGCACGAGCTGCCCGGGACGCACGATCGGCCCGGCGACGAGTTGCGGGAAGAAGGTCACGAACAGCGAGAAGTCCAGCAGCGAATTGAGCGGCTTGGCCCGGCCGAGGTAAACGTCGAGCGTGTAGGCCATGGTCTGGAACGTGTAGAACGAGATGCCGACCGGCAGCACGATGTCCCAGGCCGGCGGCACCCAGGCGATCCCGAATGACGCCAACAGCGCCTGCCAGTTCTGCAGCAGGAACTCGCCGTACTTGAAGAAGCCGAGGAAGCCGAGGTTGGCCGCCAGCGACAGCACGAGCCAGGCGCGCCGGCGCCCGGGGCTGCCGGCCTCGTAAACCCGCCGCGCGGCGATCCAGTCGATGACGGTCGAGATCCACAGCAGGATGACGAACGGCGGGTTCCAGGCCGCGTAGAAGACGTAGCTGGCGACGAGCAGGTTCGCCTTCTTCACCGTCCACGGCAGCGGCAGGCGGTGCAACGCGAGCACGACCGCGAAGAACACGAGGAACGTCAGGGAGTTGAAAACCACCCGGGAGCCTTTCTCGGTCGTCGTTATGCGGCGTCGGCGCGCGAGTATACTCCCGGCTCCACCACGAGAACCCTCCGGGGAGGGGCCATGAACACGAATCCATCGATCCTCACGCTGCTGGCAGCAGGCCTGCTGGTCGCAGGCTGCGCGAAGAAGGAGGAGGCTCCGCCGCCGGCCGAGCCCGCCGCGCCGGCCGTGGACATCGCGGCCGAAGAGCAGGCCATCCGCAGCCGCTCGGCCGAGTGGATGAACTTCGCGAACGCGAAGGACATCGCGTCGGTGATCCAGGTCTACGCGCCTGACGCGATGACGGCCTACGACGGCACCGTGCAGCGCGGCGTGGCCGAGATCCAGGCCGGCGCCGAGAGGGGCGCGAAGGAGAATCCGGATTCCGTGATCGCCTGGTCGACGACCGGCGTCCGGGTCGCGGCCTCGGGCGACCTCGCCGTCGAGACCGGCAACATCACGATCGATCCCGACGGCGCCGCCGGCAAGAAGCCCGCGACGAGCGGCGTGTTCGTGACGGCCTGGGAGAAGGTCGACGGCGCCTGGCGCGTGATCGCCGACGCCGGGACCGAGAACGAGAAGAAGGCCGAAGCCGCGAATTGAGCCCGGCCGACGGACCCGTCGAATCCCCGGGGCTGCGTCGCGGCCTCGGGCGATTCGACGTCCTCGCGCTGTGCGTCAACTCGATCGTCGGCGCGGGGGTTTTCGCGCTGCCGGCGGTGCTCGCGCTCGAGGCCGGGCACTGGAGCCTGGCCGTCATCCTCGTGGCCTTCGCCGTCGTCGGCTGCCTCGCGATGTCGCTCGCCGAGGTGTCGAGCCGCTACGACGTGACGGGCGGCCCGCAGGTCTACGCCCAGCGCACCTTCGGTCCGGTGGCGGGCTTCACCGTCGGCTGGCTGTTTTCCGTCTCACGGATCGCCTCCTACGCGCTGATCTCCCAGGTGATGCTCGACTACGCCGCCGCGCTCTGGCCGGCGCTCGCCCCGCCCCTGCCCCGCGCCGCCGCGATCACCGTGTTCACGATCGCCCTCACCACGATCAATGTCCGCGGCGTGACCCAGGGTGCCTGGACCGGCAACCTGCTGACCATCGCCAAGATGGTGCCGCTCGGGCTGATCGCGCTCGCGGGACTCTGGTATGCGGGCTGGGACGACCTGCCCTCCGCCGCGCCGCGCGAGCCCGACGGACTGCTGAACGCCATGAACCTGGCGCTGTTTGCCTGCGTCGGGTTCGACGTCGCCGCCATCGTCTCCGGCGAGATGCGCAATCCCCGCCGTGACCTGCCGGTCAGCATCCTCGGCGGGCTCGCCATCTCTTGCCTGCTTTACCTGCTGCTGATGATCGCCTGCTTCGGCATCCTGCCGGACACCGCGGCTTCGAAGCTCCCGCTGACCGATGTCGCGGAACACTTCCTGGGCTCCACGGGCGCGACGCTGATGGCGATCGCCGCGGTCGTGTCCACCGCGGGCGGGCTCGCCGTGCAGATGCTGGTCTCGCCGCGCAACATCTTCGCGCTCGGCGAAGCCGGCGACCTGCCGCGGCCCGTTGCTGCCGTGCACCGCGCCTTTCGCACGCCGCACGTCGCGATCATCCTCTACGCCACGCTGTCGTGGATCCTGGCCATCACGGGCGCGTTCAAGTACCTGCTGGCGATCTTCGTGATCGCGCGCATGCTGGTGTACGGTTCGACGGCGGCGGCGCTGATCGTGCTGCGCCGCCGGGAGGGGCCCGCCCCGGTCGCGATACCGGGCGGAGCGGCCGTGTCGGTGCTGGCGCTCGCCGCCTGCGCGGCACTGGTTGCGACCCAGTCGTTCCAGGCGGTGCGTGACGTGACGATCGTGCTCGCCGTCGGGTTCCTGGTGCGCGCGGCGGTGCGCTCACGCGCCGCCCGGCTTCAGTCCGGCCAGGGGCGTTCTTCAAGCTGACAGTGGGCGACGGTGTTGGCCTTCGCCCGGATCCTGGCGCGGCTGTCTGCGATGGCCGCTTCGAGCGCGGTGCCTGCGGCCAGCGCCGCGGCCCGCTCGACCTGCCGCCGCGATTCCTCCAGGCAGCCGGCCTCCAGCAGCAGTTCCGCGAGGTTGTTGCGCGCCGCGGCATTCCCCGGCTCGAGCTCGATCGCGCGCAGGTAGGCATCGGCCGCCGCCGCCCGGTCGCCCGTCGCCAGCGCGACGTTGCCGCGGCCCAGCCAGGCGAGCGGCTCTTCGGGCCAGCGCGCGACGGCGGCATCGTAGGCTGCGGCCGCAGCTTCGCTCTGCCCGGCGGCTTCCAGTCCCGCGGCCGCCTCGAGGTATCGGGCCGGCTCGGCGTGCGCGGGCACGACGCCCGGCGGCAGCGTCGTCAGCGCGAAGCGCCCGCCGCGGTGCCAGGTGCCCGCGAAGCGCTGCCACTTCATCTCGAGCCGCGGCTCGCGCCCCGAGCGCAGGATCGCGACGTTGCGCCCCGCGTCATAGCCGATCACCACGGCGTAATGCCATTTCGGCAGCGCCCCGGTGCCGAGGTTCTGCAGCACCAGCACGGGCCGGCCGGCCTCCAGTTCCGCGACCATTTCATGCGCGGTCGTCGCCAGCACGTAAGGCAGCCGGCCGTGGCGCCGGGCGGCGCCGATCAGCTCCAGGGAAAGGCTGCCCTCGCGGCCGGGGATGAAGACCTCGGGCGCCAGGGACTCCGGCGTCACGTCGACGCCGCTCGCGACCAGCAGCGTCGCGAGCGCGGCCGGGCCGCACTGGAAATCGTCCTGGGCAAAGAAGGGCGTCGAGTCGAGCTCGACCTGCCGCGCCGCCGTCGCCGGGAGGCCATCCGTGAGCGGCGGCGACGCGGCGCAGCCGGCGAGCAGCGACGCGAGCGCCGCGCCCGCCAGCCGGAGCCGGGTCACGTCTTCTTGAAGATGTCGATGACCCCGACGAGCTCGAGGATGATCAGCACCACGAACACGATGCCGATCACGGCGAGGGCGTCACCGCCCGCCGGCGCGTCCTCGATCTGCTGCGCGAGCGTCGCGATCTCCGCATCGCTCAGGGCGGCGAGCCGGCCCTCGATCGCGGCGGCATCGACGCCGAGTTCCGCGAGCTGGCCGCGCACGTCCGCGCGGGCCATCGTCGCGTCGACCACCGCGCGCGGGCTCTCGCCCCGGGCGGCGGCAACCGCGTCCGCGGTGCTCACGACGCCCGCAACCGCCGGCGCCTGCAGGCCGAGCGAAAACAGGCTCAGGCTGACCAGCGTGACGCAGGCACGTCGAAATGATTCGGTCTGCATGGGTTGGACTCCGGTCGGTTCCTTCGACCGGGGCAAAATAGCACGGTTGCGCCCGCCCCAAAGCGTGACGGACCGCAAATGTCGGACGATTCCTAGAAGCGGTAGGTGAAATCCACCTTGGCCGTCATGCCCAGATTCTGCTCCAGGACGACGACCCCGCCCTGCTCGATCTCGATGCTGTCGTCCAGCAGGTTCTGGAGCCGCAGCTTCACGTCGAGCTTCTCGGTCGGATAGAGGCTGAATACGAAGTCGAGCGAGTGGAACGGCTGCTCGTAGGCGTCAGGCGCACCGTTGCGGCCGGCATAGAAGAGCCTCTCGTCATAACTGTTGTACACGACCACCGCGCTGTAGAGCGCGTTCGGCGCATCGTAGCCAAGCTGCAGGTTCAGGATCACGTCGGACTGAAGGTTCAGCGGACGCTGGTCGTTGGTCAGGTTCAAGGTGTTCGAGCCCACCGTAAGCTCGGAATCGCTATAGGTGACGTTGCCCGCGGTGAACAACCCGCTCGCCCAGTTGCCGAGCCATTGACTCGTGAACCCAAGGTCCTTGAACCACTCCACTTCGACGCCGGTCAGGTCCGCCGTCTCGCCATTGATGAACGTGAAGGACAGATTGTTGTCGGTTCCCGCGCCTTCGATCGTCTCGATCGGCTGATCGATCTTCTTGTAGAACGGGCTGACGGTGAAGTTGTCGCCGTTGTCGAAGAACCACTCGGCCCGCAGGTCGATGTTCTCGATGTCGGACGGGATCAACGCCGGGTTGCCCGTCACGCGCGCCTCGGTGAACGGATCGATGTACGTCGAGCTCGAAACCTCGCGCAGGTCCGGCCGCGCGGTGGTCCGGCTCCAGCCCAGTCGCAGCTGGAACTGCTCGGCCCAGAAGTCCGGGCGCATGTAGGTCAGGGCAAATGCCGGATAGAAGTCGTCGACCGCGCGAGCCGAGTTCAAGAGCTCCTCATCCGTCAGCGGAATCATCCCGATTCGCGGGTCGAACTGCAGCGTATCGATCGGCACCGAGACCTGGGACCAGTCCTCCCAGCGCACGCCCGCATTGACGCGCCAGGTTTCCTTCCAGGTCACGTCGACCTGGCCGTAGCCGGCGTCGATGGTTTCTCCGGCCAGGTAGCTTTCGGTTCCGATGCCGCCCACCGACAACAGGAAACCGTTGGCCGGGTCCAGGATATTCGCGTCCGTCAATACGTTTGCAGGCGTGCCGACGAGGATGCCGGTGGCCGAGCTCAGCGTGGTGCCGAGCCCGAGCTGAGTCTGGAGGTAGCTGCGTCCCTTCTCGTAGGTGTCCCAGCCGCCACTGATCGATCCGACGACGTCGCCGCCCGCCAGCTCGAACGGCCTTTCGAGCTTGCCGCCATAGCTCGTGACGTTGTCCTCGAGATCCGTGAACCGGAAGTCAGCCGCACTCGAAGTCGAGCGAAGCGAGGTCTGCAGAACTTCGCCTGTCGCGGGGTCCACGGCATCGACTGCCGAGATGGTGACCTCATTGGGGATGTCTGTCGTCGCCGTCGCGTCCGAGTAGTACCACGAAAAGGTCAGGTCCTTGAACAGGCCGGCCGGCTGCAGCGCGTTGAGGAACGGCAGTAGTTCGAACGTTTCCTCGCCCAGCGTGTGGCTGCCGCTGAACTGAAGCAGTTCGAGCTCACGCTCTTCGTAGCGGATGCGGTAGTCGCGCAGCTGCGCTCCCTGCTCACGACGGAAGTTGAAATTGTTCCGCTGAGTGAGTGAAGCCTCGTCGTCCGTGTTGCGGAGATACAGCGCCACCATGCCCAGCGAGTGGTCCTCGGTGAAATCGAGTCCGGCGGCCACCGATCCCGTCAACGTCACCTGGTTGATCGAACGTTGCGTCGAGCCGTTGTCGATGTCCGGATTGCCGGCCGAGCGGTTGATGCGGTCCCGGTTGCGCCACCTGTCCTCGTAGTCAGCCAGCGCGAGGACTCCGAACTGCCAGCGCCCAGCCTCGTCCAGGGTCCAGCGGTTGCCGATCGAGGCATCGAACGAAAGGTCGGGTGAAGCCGACTTCGATTCGAGGTCCACGTCCCGGTTGAGACTCGTGGCGAGCTGCCGGTTGATGGCCTCCGCCTCCGAAAACTGGGGACTACCGCCGTCCTGGCGCAAGGTGTTGAAGATGGACGCCGGCGTCAGGTCGCCGCGGTAGGTCTGGATCGCGCCGGTGATCTCGGTCGGAATTGCCCGCGTGCCGTCATCCGTGCCCAGCCAGTCGTCGCCGCCGCCCGGGTAGGTAAGGACGTCGTCGGATAGATCGCTGTTCCAGCCAGAACCGACGCCAAAGCTCATCTCGAAGGCGTCCGGAATTCGGCGAGTCCGGATGTCGACGTTTCCGCCGCCGAAGGCCGCCGGCCGGTCCACCGTGTAGCCCTTCTGAATCGCGAGCGACTCTATGATCGCAGTCGGGAAGATGTCGAGGGGCAAAACGTTTCGGGTCAGGTCGGGCGAAGGCACGTAGGCACCGTTCAACGTCGTGCTCGAGTACCGCTCGCCGAGGCCGCGGATGTAGATGAATTCGCCGACCAGCGTCACGCCCGGCAGGCGCCGCAGCGCAAGCGCCGCCGTGCTGTCGCCGACCCGGCCGATCTGCTCGGCGCTCACGATGTCGGTCACGACCGGCTGCTCGACACGCTCGACCAGCACGTCCGTCGCCGCCGACTTCTGGCGCCCGACGACCTCGATCTCCTCCAGCGCCGTGACCGGTGCATCGGCTGCCGGGTCCTGGCCCGCGACATCCGCGGCATCCTGCGCCAGTACCGGTCGGCCGGCAGCCATCGCCAGCGTCAGGGCGACCAGCGACCTGACCGTGCTTCGCACCCTCATGGAACGTCCCCCGCTTCTTATTCGAACCAGAGCGGCGCACCGCGGTTGCCGTCACGCAGGCCATAGGCCCACGGCGCGGTCCAGTCGCCGCCAGCTTGCACGCCGCCCAGGCCATCGGCCGGAACCGTGATGGCAGCGCCAGTCGCGTCCGTCGGGGCTGCACTTGTGAAGTAGGTCCCCGGCTCCAGGACCGAGACATTGGCGTTCGCCACGTCGGTGATCTGCGTATTACCGCCGTTGAAGCTGTAGTCGAGACCGCCGGCGCTCGGGTTGGCGCCGTCGAGCCAGCTCGCGAACGTGTCCCCGTTGGGGAAGGCACCGTCGGTGACGACTTCGCAGCCGAGGACCGAGCCGTTGACCGTCGTGAGCCCTGCCTGGGCGTCAGCGAGTCCGGTCGTCGAATCGATGCGATAGCAGCGGTTGTTGGCGACGCCGACCTGACCGAGGATCGTGTTCGCGAAGCCCGAGTAGACAATGCTGTTCTCGAGCAGCAGGCGGCCACCCTGCCGGACGCGGATTCCTGCCGAGTCACCGTGTGTGCCGGCTATCCTGTTGGAGACGATGCAGGTGTAGTTTCGGACAGTCGGCTGGGTGATCGGCGCCGTGTCGAACGGCTGGCCGGTGTCGCTGCGGCTTGCGCCAATATTGTCGAGCTCGATGCACCAGTTGCTGTCGTTGGCAGAGTGGATCGAAAGGGCCGTGTCGATCGTGCCGACGTAGCCGTCCGAGAAGTCGAGCGAATCGTCGCGAACGTAGACGAGCAGGGCGTTCGTCACGTTCACCGCGCCGCCGAAGAACTCCATGCCGTCGTCGTAGGCGCTGTACACCTGGACGTTCTCGACCGTCGTGCCGCTGCCCACCGCGTTGAAGGTGATGCCATTCAGCTCGTCGTCCGGCGCCACTTCGAAGCCGGCATGCTTGACGATGACGTAGCGCAACACGCCGGAATTCTCGGCATTGTTGTCGCCGCCGTAGTTGGTCGGCTGGCCTTCCGACACGACGTGACAGGCGTCGTTTGCGCGCTGATCATCGGTGCAGTTGTTGGTGATGCCGTTGCCGTTGATGACCAGGCCGCCCCAGAGCTGGACGTCGTCAAAGCCAGCCGTGCCGGTCACTGCGTCGGTAAAGCCGGTCAGCGTGATCGGCGCGGCCGACGTGCCCTGCGCGATGATCTGCGACCCGCGATTGATCAGGATGTAGTCCGCGGCGTCGGAGAATGCGAGCGTATTGCCGGCCTCGATGGTCAGCGTCGGGCCCTCGCCTTCCTGCGGAGCCGCGCCGGTGTTGACGTTCTGACCCATGAACAGGCTGTCCTGGAAGATGTGTACGCCCGAGATGAACGGGATGGTCAGGTCGGTAAGCATGGGGTTGTTGGCACCGACGAAGGTGGCGTTGTACGTGCAGTTGCTGCCGTCAAACGAGCCGCGACGGACCTGGGTGGTTCCAGGAACCGTGTACGAAGCGCAGGGATTGTCGCTGCCGCCGCCGTCACCGCCGCCCGTGCTGTTGTCCACCGAGTTGTCGGTGTTGGACACGTTGAGGTCCACGCCGCCGCCCTCGCAGGCCGCGAGGCCGATCATCATGGAGGCGGCCACCGCCAGTCGCATCGTCGCATTCATCTTGGGAGTCTCCCCGGTTGTCGTTCGTTGGGACCCCGGGAAGATAGGCAGCCGCCGTGTCAGGCTGGTGAAGGCTTCGTGACGGTATGATGACAGCGAGCCACCGGCGGCCGGTCGGCCCGCGGACTACGCGACCCTCAAAGGCCCCGCTCGTACCAGGGCTTGCTCGCGTTCACGATCCGCACCACCGAGAGCATGACGGGCACCTCGACCAGCACGCCCACGACGGTCGCGAGCGCGGCGCCGGACTCGAACCCGAACAGCACGATCGCCGTGGCGACGGCCAGCTCGAAGAAGTTGCTCGCGCCGATCAGCGCGGACGGGGCGGCGACGCAGTGCGCGACGCCAAACCGGCGGTTGAGCAGGTAGGCGAGCCCCGAGTTGAAGTAGACCTGGATGAGGATCGGGACCGCGAGCAGGGCGATGATGAGCGGCTGCCGGATGATCTGTTCGCCCTGGAAGCCGAACAGCAGCACCAGGGTCGCGAGCAGCGCGACCAGCGACGCCGGGCCCAGTCTCGACAGCAGTCTGCCGAGTGCGGCATCGCCACCCCCGGATACGACGCTGCGGCGCAGTACCTGCGCGACGACGACCGGCACGACGATATACAGGGCGACCGACAGGAACAGGGTCTCCCACGGAACGGTGATCGCCGACAGGCCGAGGAGCAGGCCGACGATGGGCGCGAACGCGAAGATCATGATCACGTCGTTGACGGCCACCTGGCTCAGGGTGAAGTGCGGTTCGCCGTCCGACAGGTTGCTCCAGACGAAGACCATGGCCGTGCACGGCGCTGCCGCGAGGATGATCAGCCCGGCGATGTAGGACGTGACCTGGTCCGCCGGCAGCCAGGGCTCGAACAGCTTGCCGATGAAGAGCCAGGCGAGGAATGCCATCGAGAACGGCTTGACGGCCCAGTTGATGAACAGCGTCACCCCGACGCCGCGCCAGTGCTGACGGACCTGGCCGAGCGCGCCGAAGTCGATCTTGAGCAGCATCGGGATGATCATCAGCCAGATCAGGATCGCGACCGGCAGGTTGACCTGCGCGACCTCCATCGCGCCGATCGCCTGGAAGGCGCCCGGGAAGAAATGCCCCAGGACGACCCCGGCGACGATGCAGGCCGCCACCCACAGCGTCAGGTAGCGTTCGAAGAGGCTCAGCGGGTGCGCGGCCGCCACGCGCTCAGTCCAGCGCCGATTTTCCGATCGCGTCGAGGCGCTCCTGCAGCCGGATCCTGTCCAGCGACCGGATCGGCAGGCTGGTGAAGATCCGGATGCGCTGGCTGAGTTCGCGGAAGGCGTTGAAGAAGGCCGCCCGCTTCTCGGCGTCGGATCCCTGCACGGCAGCGGGGTCGGCAATGCCCCAGTGCGCGCTCATCGGCTGGCCGGGCCAGATGGGGCAGATTTCCCCGGCCGCCCGGTCGCAGACGGTGAAGATGAAGTCGAAGTGCGGCGCACCGGGGCTTGCGAACTCGTCCCAGGACTTGCTGCGCAGGTTCCCGGTGGGGATGCCGTTGTCCTTCAGGATGTCCAGCGCGAACGGATTCACCCGGCCGGTCGGGAAGCTGCCGGCGCTGTACGCGACAAACTGACCGCCCCCGAGCTGGTTGAGGATGCTCTCCGCCAGGATGCTGCGCGCCGAGTTGCCGGTGCACAGGAACAGGACGTTGAACGGCCGGTCGGCCACGTCACGCCGCCTTGTTCGGGGCGCAACAGGGCTTGGCGCGGGCGCCTTCCACGGCTTCGCCGCCGAACGAGTCGCTGGCGCCCGTCGTCAGGAAGGTCTCCCACTGCACGCCCTGCGGGTCTTCGACCCAGGTCTTCTCGCTCTTCGCATAGCAGCAGGTCGTGGCGCCTTCCTTCAGGACCGGGCGATCCGCGTGCTCGAGCCGCGAGAAGACGTCCGCCAGTTCCGCCGGGGTCTCGGCCTGGATGCCGAGGTGGCGGACACCGGTCACCTTCTCGCGCCGGCTGATGGCGAAGTTCACGCGCGGATCCTCGAGCATCCACTTCGCGTAGTCGCCCTTCTGCACGGTCGGCTGGGCCGCGAACAGGTTCGAGTAGAAGCGCACCGACTCGTCGAGGTCGGCGACGCTGACGTGGACATGCAGTCTCTTCATGGCGTGATTTCCTGTGGTCGTGTTCGGGGTTGAGGGTCAGGCCGCCCTGCCCGGGCGCCTTTTCGAGCCGGTCTGCGCCGGCACGCAGTCGGCGCCGCAGGCCGAGGCGGCGGCGCAGCACTCGTCGGTCAGGTAGGCGACCAGGTCGTTCATGGCCGCGAAATCGGCGCTGTAGATGAGCTGCCGGCCGTCGCGAACCTGCCGGACAAGGCCCGCGCGGTGCAGGGCCTGCAGGTGGAACGTCAGCGACGAGGGACCGAGGCTGAGCTTCTCGCCGATGGCGCCGGCGGCCAGCCCCTCGGGACCGCGCCGGACCAGCAGCCGGTAGACCGCGAGGCGATGTTCGTGCGCGAGTGCGCCGAGCGATGCGATGGCCGCGGGAGCTTTCATGATGGTTACGATATTACAAGTATCATCGTAATGTCAAGCGCGTCCATGCGCCGGGCGGCTGCCCTACTCTCCGCCCTTCGGGCCCCAGAAGAACACCCAGGTCGAGAAATCCGGCGTGAAGTCCTCGAAGCGGTGCGGGATCCCGGCGCGCACGAACAGCGTGTCGCCCGCCCCGAACGGAGTGCGCTGCCCCGCGTGCACGAAGGTGCCGGTGCCGGCGATCACGACGTAGAGCTCGTCCTTGTCGTGCGGCGTCTGTTTGTCGACGCCGGCCGGCCGGTAGATCTCGATCTCGAGCGTGCCCTGGCTGAACAGCGTCACGAACTCCGCGCCGGATCGCTCGAGCGCGGCCGTCGCCTCGGCAATCGTCCAGGTCCGGCTGTCGACTCGTGTCATGTCGCCACCTTGTCCTTTGCGAGCCGGATGCGGCTGCGCAGCACGGCCGCGGCGCCTTCGTTGTCCCCGTAGCGTCCCTTGTGCACGTGCCGGATGCGGTGCACGCCGGGCACGTCGAGGCCCGTGCCGTCGGTGCCCATCAGCCAGCGGAACGCGCTGTCCTCGTAGGTCTTCGCCCAGCGCTCCACGGGTCGCTGGTACAGCGGCACCTGCTCGCAGTAGCCGCAGGCGCGGGCCGCGTCGCCGTGAACGATGTGGTACGCGCCCTTCGCCTTGGGCGGGTTGGCCGCCAGCTCGAACTGGCCGGTGTCGATGTCGGCGACGCGCGGCCGGTCGCGCTCGGCGGCGAGCACCGGGTCCGTTTCCGCCAGCATGGGCGTGATGCGCTCGTGCTTCGGGTAGGTGAGCAGGTCCTGGCGGCCCTGCAGCGCGGTCGCCAGCCCGTCGATGCAGTCACGGTGGAAGACGATGTCGCAGTCGGTAAACCAGATCCAGTCGGCCTGCGTGGCGCGCGCCGCGCGGTTCCTGCCGATCGCTCGGCGGAACAGCGCAGGCCTCGGCAGGACCTGCCAGTTCCACGTGACGCCGGGCGCGGCGATGGCGCCGAAGTACGCGAGCATCGCACGCGTGCGCGCGTCTTCGGCGGCGTGGAAGACCGTCATGCGCACGCGCGCCTTCGTCGGCGGGAAGATCACCAGCGAGGAAAGCTGGTAGCACAGCAGGTGCGCGTACTGCCAGCAATGGCTCACGATCTCGATGTCGAGCACGCCGCTGCGCGCCGTCAGCGCCTCCGGCCGCGGCGGCTTGAGGAACCACCGCGAGGGGATCACGCCCGTCGTCGCGATCCGCAGCAGGGTCTGCTCGACCTTGTCGCGCAGGCTCAATCGGGCGGCCTCCGCTCTCCGGTCCAGGGATATCGCTCGACGATCGCCCGGCAATCGCGCCAGTAGACATAGTCGGGATTGGGGCGGCGCCAGTCGCCGTAGATGCGCGTCAGGAGATCCTCCGCGTTGTCCGGGACCCGCCACTGCCTATCGTACAGCACGAAATCGGCGAGTCCGTGCGCGGGCACCTCGTTGACCAGTTCGAGCGGCGGCTTGCGCTGGTGACCGTACCAGCGGAGGTTGCCGCCGCTGCGCTGCATCAGGAAGAAGTCGTACTTGACCGCCTCGAACTTCAGGGTCCACATGGTGGTGCGGCCGTCGTTGTTCACCTGGGGCGGCCGCAGGTTGTAGCCCGCGTCCCGCAGCACCTGCATGGCCGCGAGGAATGCCGGCAGGTCCTGCTCCAGGAAGCCGAAGTCGGAGTCGCGATCCCAGGGAATCGGCGCGCCGTCGCGCATGCACCCGAGCAGCAGGCCCATGATCATCCAGTACCGGTCGGCGAATTCCGTCCTCGCCAGCAGGTCGTGCAGCCGCACCAGTCCGCGGCGACGGCGCTCCTCGAGCCTGCCCCAGCGAAGGCGGTAGAAGAACTCGTTCAGCCTGCGCACGCGGCGCAGTATAGCGGCGCTCCGTCCGCTGCAGCGTCAGTTGCCCCCGCCGCAGGCCGCCTGGCTGCCGCAGATGCGGCGAATCTGGTCCACCTTCTCTTGCTCCTCGACCAGCGAAGCCAGCATCGCGCGGATGCCGTCTTCGTCGTAGCAGACCTCTTTCGGGATGCGCGTCCCTTGCTCGGACTGCTTGCGGCAATAGACCGTGAACTTGCCCCGCTTCTTGGGCCGCCAGCCGTCCGGGGGCACGAAGGCCTCGGCTTTCGCTTCCGGTTCCTTCGCGTCCGCGGCGGGCGGGTCCTCGGCCCGGCTGGTCCCCGCCAGCAGGATGCCCGGCACGAGCAACAGGCTGAGAATCAGTGGTCGCATCGGATTTCCCCCTTCCCCGCAGGTACCGCCCGTTCAGACCGCGTTCCGCCGGGCCCGGTTCCGCCCACGCAAGGCCGGCTTGCCATGGTCACAGCGACTGTAGCACACTTAGTTGAATGATCAACCAAGGCCCGGCGGATACCCGCTGGCGGATCCTCGAGGCCGCCATGCACCTGTTCTGGGAGAAGGGATTCGGCTCGACGTCGATCGCCGACATCCTGGCCCGGGCGGGCGTCAACAGCGGCAGCCTCTACCACTTCTTCCCCGGCAAGCAGGACGTCCTGGTCGCGGTGCTCGACACCTACATCGGCGGCATCCGCCAGATGCTGCTCGAGCCGGCGTGGCGCGGCGTCGAGGACCCGATCGAGAAGATCTGGAAGCTGATGGACGGCTACCGCGACGCCCTGGTGCAGACCGAGTGCACCTACGGCTGCCCCATCGGCTCGCTGGCCCTCGAGCTGCACGAGCCGGACCCGGCGGTACGCGAGCGGCTGGCGAAGAACTTCTCCAACTGGACGGACGCGATCGAGGAATGCCTCGACGACGCGGGCGATCGTGTCCCGCGCGGGACCGACAAGCGCGCGCTCGCGGAGTTCGTGCTGACGACGATGGAAGGCGGCGTGATGCTGGCGCGGAGCTACCGCGACATCGGCTATTTCGATCGCGCCATCGACCAGCTCAAGGCTCATTTCAACCGCTTGTTGCGGCCGGCGAAGTCGCCGGCCCGCGGCAGGTCCACACGCAGCAGAAAGGGGAAATCACATGCCTGAAGTGAATTGGCTCGCCGTGCTCGCCGCGGCGGTCTCGGCGTTCCTGCTCGGCGGCCTCTGGTACTCGCCGGCGATGTTCGGCAAGTCCTGGCAGCGCGGCGCCGGGCTGACCGACGAGCAGCTGAAGGGCGGCAACGCCGCGAAGATCTACGGCAGCGCGTTCGTGCTCTCGCTCGTCGCCGCCGCGACGTTCGCGATGTTCCTCGGCAAGCTGCCCGTCGGCGTCGCGACCGCCTACGGTTTCTGCGCAGGGCTCGCGTGGGTCGCGGCGAGCTTTGGCATCAACTACCTGTTCGAGCGCAAGCCCTTGTCGCTGTGGCTGGTGAACGGCGGCTACCACACGCTGCAGTTCACGCTCTACGGCCTGATCCTCGGCCTCTGGCACTGAGAGGGCGCATAAAAAAGGGGACGCTAACCTTTTGTAAAAGGGGACGCTAACCTTTTCCGTCTGTGGCGAATCACGATGCGACAGCGATCGCCGGAAAAGGTTAGCGTCCCCTTTTACAAAAGGTTAGCGTCCCCTTTTTAGGCGGCGGCGTAGAGCGGCGGCAGCGGGCAGTGCAGCACGGCGCAGATCGCCCGCAGCAGCTCCGACTCCGGCACGGTCATCCGGCCGTCGTGCGAGATCGCCGTGACAAGCGCCGCGACGAGTTGCTCCTTCGCCTCCGGCCGCAGGCGGTCGAGGCGCGACAGCGCCGCGTCCAGCTTCGGCGGCCAGTGCCCGGGTTCCAGCATCGGCGGGGGCAGGCCCGGCAGCAGCGGCGCAATGCCCGCGTCGTAGGCACGGCGCGCCTGCTGCCCGTCGGCATGACCCTCCGCGGCGATCACCGAGAACAGCAGTTGCAGTTCGTCGCGCGCGCCCTGCGCGGAGAGGTGCCCGGAGGCGCGCCGGCGCGGGTCGAGGTTGTCCCGCAGCTGCACCTGCGCGAGCTTGCGCAGCGCGTAACCGAAGACCGACGCGCGGCTCTCGCGCACCAGCAGGCCGTTCAGGCATTTCAGCAGCCCCACCCGCTCGTCCCGCCCGAGCTGGGCGAGCGCGGCGAACACCTGCAGCAGCGCCGGCATGCGCTGCACGGCCGACAGCGCGTCCGCCTCGGCCAGCATCGCCGTGACCTGGCCGTGCAGGGCATCGCCGAGCTGCTGGCGGATGAAGGCGAGCTGCCGCTCGCGCGCCTCGGGCGCGGCGTCGATCGCGAGCGCCAGGAAGAGCGCCGCGGCCTGCGCGGGCTGCCGCGCGGCGCGCTCGAACGATTCGGGCAGCGATTCCAGCACGAGCTGCGCCTGCAGCACGTGCGCGGTGCCGGGATTGGCCACCAGGTCCGTGACCGCCGCGGGGCCCAGCACGACGGCGCTGCCGAGCAGGTTCCCGAGGCGCTCCGCGGCCCCGGGCGCGGAGCCGGCATCTGTCTTCGCTTCGGCCTCCGCCGTCGCCCGCGCCGCATCGAAGCGGCGCTGGACCTCGCCGAACTCCGACGGCTGGAAACGGGGATCGATCGCGCGGATGCGATCGATGAGCGGCGGATGCGTCGCGAAGGCACGCTGCAGCCCGGGCGCGAACAGCATGTGCGCCACCTCCTCGGCGTCCGCGTCCAGGATCCGCGAGCCGGCGCCCAGCGCGCCAATCTTCACGAGCGCGTCCCTGAGGCCCTGCGGGTCGCGCGTGAACTGCACGGCCGAGGCGTCCGCGAGCGACTCGCGGTTGCGCGACACCGCGGCCTGGATCAGGCGGCCGAAGAACAAGCCGATCCAGCCGAGCGCGAGCACGACGAGCGCCGCGACGTAGATGACGAGGATGCCGCCGCCGCCGCGGCGGCTGTCGCTGCGGCCGGAAGCGCCGCCGCGCGGCATGAAGCGCAGGATCGTGCGCGCGATCATGGCGATGACGGTGAGCCCGAACAGCAGGCCGATGAGCCGCGTGCTGAGCCGCATGTCCCCGTTCAGCACGTGGCTGAACTCGTGCGCGACGACGCCCTGCAGCTCGTCGCGGTCGAGATTCACGAGCGCGCCGCGCGTGACCGCGATCGCCGCGTTGGCCGGGCTGTAGCCGGCGGCGAACGCGTTGATGCCCGCCTCGCGCTCGAGCACGTAGACCTGGGGGACCGGCACGCCGGAGGCGATCGCCATCTCCTCGACGACGTTCCGCAGGCGACGCTTGAGCGGATCCGTGGTGTCGGCGCCGACCCGCGTGCCGCCGAGCTGCTCCGCCACCTTGCCGCCGCCGGCCGCGAGCGAGACGGTCCGCGCGAGGCTCGAAATGCCGATCGTACCCAGTACCGCCAGCGTCGAGAACAGGATCACCAACGGGTAGCGCGCGACCGTGATCTCCTCGCCCGCGAGCGGGCCGCCATCCTGCGACGTGAGGATCGCGAAGGTCGTGATCACGACCAGGTTGATCGCGACGACGATGCCGAGCACGGCGAGCACGAACAGGAACACCATCCAGCGCGACTGCCGCCGGCTGGCGGCCTGCCGCGCGAAGAAGTCCATGCTCAGGACCCCCGGCCGGAGCCGCGACTCAGGTGAAGCTCACCTTCGGCACTTCGCGCTTGGCCGCCGATTCGATCTCGAGCAGCTGCGCGGGCTGGAAGGCGAACATGTTGGCGACGACGCTGCTCGGGAACACTTCGCGCTTGTTGTTGTAGCCCATCACCGAGTCGTTGTACGCCTGGCGCGCGAAGGCGACCTTGTTCTCGGTCGTCGTCAGCTCCTCGGAGAGCTGCATCATCGTCGTGTTCGCCTTGAGGTCCGGGTAGGCCTCGGCGAGCGCGAACAGGCGGCCGAGCGCGCCGGAGAGGGCGTTCTCCGCGCCGGCGAGCTGCTGCACGGCGGCCGGGTCGCCGGGGTTGGCGGCCGCGGCTTTCAGGCCGCTGACGGCGGCGTTGCGGGCGCTGATCACCGCCTCCAGCGTCTGGCGCTCGTGCGCCAGGTAGCCCTTCGCCGTCTCCACCAGGTTCGGCACCAGGTCGTGCCGCCGCGTCAGCTGCACGTCGATCTGCGCGAACGCGTTCTTGTAGGCATTGCGCGCCGTGACCAGGCCGTTGTAGATGCCGATCGCGATGAACGCGAGCAGCACGATGACCGCGAGGATGATCCAGCCCATTGAGGTGCCTCCCTGAAGGACGCCCGATGATACACCCTCAGCGCGGCGGCTCCGCGGCGCTGCGCGCGCGCAGCCACGCCCCGATGTCCTGGATTTCCGGCAGACAGACCTGGTGCTGCATCGGGTACTCCTTCCAGTCCACGCGGTAGCCGGCGGCGCGCAGCCAGTTGCAGGCCATCAGCCCGAGCGAAAGCGGCAGCACCGGGTCCTGGGCGCCGTGGCACATCAGGATCGGCGTCGGCTTGTTGGCGTCGGAAGCCTCGCCGGCGAGCGTCGCCGGCAGCGGCAGGTAGCAGGACAGCGCGAGCACGCCCGCCAGCGGCTCGGGATGCCGCAGCGCCGAGTGCAACGCGACCGCGCCGCCCTGGGAGAAGCCGGCGATCACGATGCGTTCCGAAGGGATGCCGAGCGCTCGCTCGGCTGCGATCAGCCCGGCGACGCGGGCGACGGACTCGCGCAGCCCCTCCTCGTCCGCGCGGCCTTCGGCCGTCAGCGTCTTGATGTCGTACCAGGCACGCATGCGCATGCCCATGTTGAGCGTCACGGGCCGCACTCGCGCGTGCGGGAACACGAAGCGGATGCCCGGCGACGGCGGCAGTTTCAGCTCCGGCACGATCGGCACGAAGTCGTGCCCGTCGGCGCCGAGCCCGTGCAGCCAGATCACGCTCGCCGAGGCCGGCGCCGCGGGCGCCAGGACGACGGCGTCCGCGGTTTCCTGCATGCGGTGGCTCATTCGTTCAGCAGTCCTGGTATTTCCAGCGGAGCGGCTTGCCGGCGGCGAGCCAGGCGAGCGCCTGCGCGAGGCGCCGCCCGCGCGTTTCGGCCCGCTTCGCCTCGACGAGCCAATCGACGTACTCGCGCTGGCGCCCCGGCGTGAGCCGCACCCAGGTCGTGCGTGCCTTCGCGTTCTTCCTGAGCGCGTCGGCCAGGTACGGCGGCGCCTTCGGCGGCGGCCTGCGCCTGCGCACCCGCACGGGGCGCTCGCCGGACTCATTGAACGCCACCGCCGCACGGACCGCGCGCAGGATCGCCGCGTCCGGCGGCAGCTCGCTGCGGCTGGAGTACCGCCGGCCGCCCATGCCGAGCTTCGCGCCCTTCGGGAACACGCGATCCGCGTCCTTGCCGAGCCGCGCGCGGATCGACTTTTCGTGCCAGAAACCGAAGGCGACGTGCTGCTTGAAGGCCGCCATCATGGCGACGAGGCCCTCGCGCTCGAAGGCGGGCACGCCCCACTTGATCGTCTCCTCGATCCGCCGGTCGCCCCGGTGCAGGAGCGTGCGCACGTGGCGCATGATCGGGCGCGCGAACTCAGGCGATCTCGCGATGTAGGCGTCGACGCCGGGATTCCTCATGCCACGATTCTAGCGCGGCAGCCATCCCCGCAGGAGCGGCCACAGGCCGAATGCCAGCGCGCCGAACGCGAGCCCCATCAGCGCGCCGGGCTCCGCCGCGGCGGCGAGCGCGGACTCGGTCCAGCGCGCGACCGCGGGTCCGTGGCGCCAGACGACGGCGATCGCCGCGGCGCCCGCGCCCGCCGCGGACGCGAAGTTCAGCCAGTATTCGCGGCGCAGGCGTTGCGCTTCGCGGTGATGCCGGAGTTCGGCCTGCGCGCGCCGGACGTGCGCCGGCAATGCCTCGAGCGCGGCGACGCGCGCCGCGACACGCGCCTCGAAGCCGGGCGCCGTGTCGATGCCCGCGAACACCCCGCGCATCCGCGCGTCGAAGCCGTCGGCCGGGGGCGTACGTCCGCTCACGTCGTGCCCTCCGTCGCCAGCGCCGCGGCCAGGCTTGCACGCGCGCGATGCAGATGCGTCTTCACCGTGTTGGCCGGCAGGCCCATCATCTCGGCGACCTCCTCGACCGGACGCTCGTCCAGATAATAGAGTGTGATTGCCTGGCGCTGTTTCTCGGGCAGCGCCTCGATCGACCGGCGCAGCGCACGGTCGCCCGCCGCGGGCCCGGCAGGCGCGGCGAGGCTTTCCACGGCTTCCTGCACGGCCGGTTCCGACATCGACAGCGCGGGTCGCCTTGCGCGCAATGCCGAGATCGAGGCGTTGCGCGTGATCGCGTAGATCCAGGTCGAGAGCGACGCCCGGCCGTCGTACCGCGGCAGCGCCTGCCAGAGCTTCACGAACACCTCCTGGGCCAGGTCCTCGGCGGCCGCGCGGTCGCGCAGAATGCTGTACGCGAGCCCGAAAACGCGGCGCCGGTACGCGGGCACCAGACGCTCGAAGGCCTCCTGCTCCCGGCCGGCCTGGACCAACTGGATGATCGCCTCGTCGGCCGGCATTCGGGTATGGCCTTCTCCGCAGTTGATACGCCGCCGCGGCGCCGCCGGTTTCAGGGTATTTTAGCCCCGGTCCGCGAAACCTCCGGCCGCGCCCCGGCGTATCAACGGGCATGAGGCACACAGGCGACGGACCGGCGCTCGAAACCCGCGCGCTCGAATGCGCGCTCGCGGCGCTCGCGGCACTGCTCGCGGCCGACGGGATCCGCGCGGCGCTCGAGCCACTGCACCGGGTGCTCGGCCTGCTGCTCGGAATCTGAACAGGAGTAAGGCGATGGAAGTCGAACAGATGGCCCTGATGATCCCGATTCTCGGGATCGTGCTCGGCATCGCGGTCGCGATGATCGCGATCGTCGCGTCGCACCGGGAGAAGCTGAAGCGGGTCGAGCTCCGCCACCGCGAGCGGCTTTCGGCCATCGAGAAGGGTCTCGAGCTGCCGCCCGACGCGTACGCCGACGTGGAGCCGAAGAAGCCCCTCACGCTGCGCAACGGCCTTGCCGGCCTGTTCATCGGCATCGTGCTCTACTTCGGGCTGGACGAGCTGGTGGGGTCCGATGTCGCGCTGTTCGGCCTGATCCCGGCCGCCTACGGAGTCGCGACGCTGATCAGCCTGTTCGTCGAGTCCAGGAAGGACGGCGGCGGCCGGCGGTCGCCGCCGTAAGCGAAAAAGGGGACGCACCCCTTTTCGCAGTTCCCGTCGGCTCTGACGCCTTCGGTTGAGGAAAAAGGGGTGCGTCCCCTTTTTCGAGCATTAACCGATGACGATACGCGCCAGCATCCCGCGCGGCGCACGCGGCTCGAGCGTGAGCCGGCCTGCCGGGCCGAAGCAGAGCCGCAGGCGTTCCGCGACATTTGCGAGGCCGTGACCCCGCGGGCGGCCCTCGCCTGATGCCGCGGAGATGCCGCGTCCGTCGTCCTCGACCTCGACGACGAGCTCCGCGCCGCGCTCATAGACCCGCACGTCCACGTGCAGCGGACGGCTTCCATCCATGCCGTGCTTGATGGAATTTTCCACCAGCGGCTGGACGATCAGGGCCGGCACGCGCTTCGCGCCGAGGCTCTCGGGCATCGACAGGCACCAGGCGAACTGCGACTCGAACCGCAGCTCGCACAGCTTCAGGTAGCTGCGCAGGAAATCCGTCTCCTCGGCGAGCGAGACGTTGAGGTCGCGGCCGCTGCGCAGCGCCATCCGCAGCAGCTCCCCGACCCGGCCGATGGCGTCAAAGGCGCGGTCGCGCTCGCCGACCTGCACGAGGCTCGCGATCGCGTTCAGGCTGTTCAGCAGGAAGTGCGGATTGATCTGCGCCTGCAGCGCGTGCAGGCGCGCCTCCGCGAGCTGCGCCTCCAGCCGCGCGTGGCGCAGCTCCGACTGCGCGGCGCCCCACAGCGCCTGCAGCCGCAGGCGGTGGCTGCGCACGGCGGCGAAGGCGGCGAGCGCGGTCGCGAGGATGCTGAAGTTCATCGCCCAGAACGCCGGGCCGGTGGGCGGCAGGAAATACACGTCGAACAGCTGCGCGAACGTCGGCTGCAGGTCGTGGCGGACGATGTAACTGAAGTAGGACATCGCCGTCGAGCCCGCCAGCGCGATCCCGCTCCACGCGACCAGCATCGAGGCCCAGAGCACGCGGCCCGGGCCGGCGATCGTCCGGTGCAGCGCCCGATACAGCGGCGGGCTGACCAGCACCCAGAAACAGTAATGCGGGATCATCGCCATCAGCACGGCGCCGAAGGCGATCTCCAGCCCCTGGGCCTCGTAATTGACGTACAGGCCGAAAGCCACCGAGAAGGCCACCGCGATCCAGCTGCCGGCCAGCACCCACCAGCGCGACGGTCGCGTGCCGATCAGCCGCTCCGCGTCACGGTCGGAAGCGGAATCCGGCACGCCCGGCAGCGGCCGCGGCGTCGCGTCCGCGACGGCGTCGATGGCCTCGAGGACGGCCGGTTCGAGGCGAACCGTCATCCGGCGTCCTTGCCGCCGATGCCGGACAGCAGCCGCTCCAGGATCTCGCGGCGCGCGCGGCCCATCGGCAGCGCCTGGCCGCCGTGCAGGTAGATGTTGTACCGGCCGTCGCCGCTCGATCGCACTTCGCGCACGTGGGCCGCGTTCACGATCGCGGAGCGGTGGATGCGGAAGAACTTGCGCGGGTCCAGCTCGCACTCGAGCGAGGCGAGCGTGCGCGAGAGCAGGTACTCGCCGCTCTTCGTGTGCACGCGGCTGTACTGGCTCGCGCCCTGGATCCAGGAGATGTCGTCGACCTCCAGCGAGAACAGCCGGCGGCGCACGCGGATGGTCATCTGGTCCGCGTATTTCTGCGCGGGCGGCGATGGCTGCTCCGCGTGTCCGGGCGCGGCGCCGTTGCCGCCGACGGCGCCGGCGATCTGGCGCGCGAGCCCGGCGACCCGACGCTCGGCGATGCGCTTCTTGGCACGCAGCACGCTGCCGAGGAAGCGCTCGCGCTGCACGGGCTTGACCAGGTAGTCCGCGGCCTGGGCTTCGAAGGCCGGCAGCGCGAACTCCGGGTGCGCGGTGACCAGGATGACGTACGGGCAGGGCTCGCCGATCTGCCGCAGCAGCTCGATGCCGCTGCCGCCGGGCATTTCGATGTCCATGAACACGAGGTCGGGCTGGTGATCGGCAATCTGGCGGCGTGCCTCGCCGGCCGACGCCGCCTCGCCGACGACCTGGACGTCCTCGTCGGACGACAGCAGGGAGCGGAGCATGCGCCGCCCCAGCTCCTCGTCGTCGACGATGAGCGCGCGCACCCTGTTCGCGCCATTTTCCGCCATGAGAGCTCGCTCGCTCAGGCCGTTGGCATTCTGCAACATGAGATGTGTCCACCTGGCAGTTCGTTCCGCAAAACTTGTGAACGGCCGGGAAGATTTGCCAAGTGCCGGTTTTTCTGATGCCGGCCGCCGTAAGGTCTCCCCACGCGACGGACCCGCGATTTGCCCGCTTGTTGCCATCGAGCAACGTGTGTTTCGGCAGGCCGCGGGGCCGTTTGTCTCGTGCAACCAACCGGGCGGCAGGCGCTGCCCGCGGGAGGAAATCAGCAATGGAACGCAAGTACCAGGTCGCATCCGCGGTACGCCGCGCGCTCGTGATGGGCGCCCTGACGGCTGCCGGTGCGGCACCTGCGCTCGCGCAGGAAAGCTTGGGTGAGATCGTCGTCACGGGTTCGCGCATCCGCTCGGCGAACCTCGAGTCGACCACGCCCGTCACGCAGGTCACCGCCGCGGATGTCGTGACGCAGGGCGTCACCCGCATCGAGGACCTCGTCAACCAGCTGCCGCAGGCTTTTGCGGCGCAAAACGTGACGATCGCGAACGGCGCGACGGGCACGGCCACCCTGAACCTTCGTGGCCTCGGTTCGCCCCGCACCCTGGTGCTGATCGACGGCCGGCGCATGCCGTATGGCGGCGTGACTGCGGCTTCCGCCGCGCCGGACATCAACCAGATCCCGACCGCCATGGTCGAGCGCGTCGACGTCCTGACCGGCGGCGCCTCGGCCGTGTATGGGTCGGACGCGGTCGCCGGCGTCGTCAACTTCATCATGAAGAAGGACTTCGAGGGCGTACAGGTCACCTCGCAGTACAGCACGTACTGGCACGAGAACGACTTCGGAGGCCCGGGCGAGACGAAACTGCGCGACACCATCGACGACCTGGCAGGAGTCAACCCGGCGCAGTACGCGCTGCCCGACAGCACCGTGACCGACGGCGAGGGCAAGGAACTGTCGCTGATGATCGGCGTGAACAGCGGCGACGGGCGCGGCAACATCACGGCCTACGCCACGGTGTTCGACGGCGACCAGGTGCTGCAGGGCGACCGCGACTACTCGGCCTGCTCGCTCAACCCGAACCCGGTCGGCTCGTTCACCTGCGGCGGTTCCTCGACCAACGCCGGCGGCCGGTTCACGGACTTCGCGACCTACGACTTCACGACCGACACCAATACCTCGTTCCGCGACATCGACTTCACGACGGACCTGTACAACTTCGGCCCGCTGAACCACTACCAGCGTCCGGAGCGTCGTTACAGCCTCGGCGCGATGGGTCACTACGAGTTCAACGAACACGCCGACGTGTACACGCAGCTGATGTTCAACGACTACGAGTCGGTCGCGCAGATCGCCCCCTCGGGCAACTTCTTCGACACGAACTCGATCAACTGCGACAACCCGTTCCTGCCGGTGAACAACCTGGCGGACATCGGCTGCACGCCCGAGGCCATCGCCAACGGCGATTCGGTCACGATGTACATCGGCCGGCGCAATGTCGAGGGCGGCGGTCGCCAGCAGACCTTCGCGAACAACTCGTTCCGCGCGGTCGCGGGCGTGCGCGGCGCGATCAACGACGGCTGGGGCTATGACGCTTCGGCGCAGTACTCGAGCAATTCCGTGAACACGGGAACGCTCAACTACTTCGTGGTGAACCGCCTGCAGCGGGCGCTCGACGTCGTCGACGTCGGCGGCGTACCGACCTGCCAGTCGGTCATCGACGGCACCGACCCGAACTGCGTTCCCTGGAACCCCTTCCAGCCGGGGCAAATCACGGCGGCGCAGCTCAACTACCTCCAGGCCGCGGGCCTGCAGATCGGCCGGATCTCGCAGGAGATCTACAACGGCGTGATCAACGGCGACCTCGGGGTCTACGGCATCAAGTCGCCGCTCGCGTCCGACGGCGTCCAGGTCGTGTTCGGCACCGAGTACCGGCGCGACGAGCTGTCGAACACGGTCGATGCCCTGCAGACGCAAGGCCAGCTGGCCGGCTCCGGCGGCGCCACGATCGGCATCAGCGGCTCGACCAAGGTCACCGAGATGTTCATGGAAGCGCGGGTCCCGATCGCCCAGGACCAGGCGTTCGCCGAGAGCCTCTCGTTCGACACGGCCTACCGCTACTCCGACTACGGCGACGTCACGACCGACACCTACAAGTTCGGCCTCGAGTGGGCGCCGATCCAGGACGTCCGCGTCCGCGGCAGCTACCAGCGTGCGGTCCGTGCGGCCAACATCGTCGAGCTGTTCACGGCCCAGGGCTTCAACCTGTTCGACGCGGCCGGCGATCCCTGCGGCGCGGCGGCCCGCGATCCGCAGGCGAGCGACGAGGAGTGCATCGCGACGGGCGTGCCGGCGGGCCTGGTGGGCTCACCGTCGCTGGACAGCCCGGCGGGACAGTACAACTTCCTGCAGGGCGGCAATCCGAACCTGACGCCCGAGGAGTCGGACACGTACTCCTACGGCGTCGTGTTCACGCCGCGCTTCGCCCCGGGCCTCGCGGTGACGGTGGATTACTTCGACATCGACATCCAGGACACCATCACCACGTTCGGCCCGCCGAACACCTGGACGGCCTGCTACGCGGCCAATGATGCGGCGGCCTGCGCCCGCATCAACCGCAATCCGAACGGCCAGCTGTGGGTCGGCAGCGGAAACGTCACGGACCTCAACATCAACATCGGCTCGCTCTCGACCAGGGGCTACGACGTCAACATCGGGTACACGGGCCTGGAGATGGGCCGCTTCGGCAGCCTGGCCTTCAACCTGACCGGCACCTACCTGCTGGAACTGATCACGCAGCCGACGCCGGGCCTCGACATCGACCCGTCCCCGGACCGCGAGCGTGACTGGTACGACTGCACGGGCTTCTACTCGTCGGTCTGCCTGACGCCGAACCCGCAGTGGCGGCACCGGTTCCGCACGAGCTGGCAGACGCCCTGGGACGTGGACGTGTCGCTCACCTGGCGGTACTACCACGAGGTCAGCGGCATCACGGGCCCGAACAACCTGATGCCGGAGAACCAGCTCGACGCGACCCTGCCGTCCGAGGACTATTTCGACATCGCCGCCAACTGGGCGATCACGGACAAGGCCTCGGTGGCGTTCGGTATCAACAACGTGCTGGACGACAACCCGTCGCTCAGCGGATCGGTCGGTACCGTCGGCAACGGCAACACCTACCCGCAGACCTACGACGCCCTCGGTCGCTACGTGTTCCTGCGGGCCACGGTGGACTTCTGAGCTCCCTGTACTAGAAGATTCGCTTCAAGTACTCGCGGCGGCCTCCGGGCCGCCGCTTTTTTTGGGGGACTGTCCCCTTCAGCCCCGCAAACGTCACGCACTGCTGACGTTTCGCTGAAGGGGACTGTCCCCTCCCCGTTTCATCCCCCCCAGCAGCCGGTGCAGCGTATCCCGCCTGCCGCGCCCCAGCGGCAGCGCCACTCCGCCGTGCAGGTACACGTTGTAGCGGCCGTCGCCGCGGGACATCACCTCGCGCACGTAGGCGGCGTTCACGATCGCCGAGCGGTGGATGCGGAAGAACCGCGCCGGGTCGAGCTCGCATTCGAGAGACGCGAGCGATCGCGACAGCAGGTACTCGCCGCCCTTGGCGTGCACGCGGCTGTACTGGCTCGCGCCCTCGATCCAGCTGATGTCGGCAACCGGAAGCGCGAACATCCGCCTGCGGACCCGGATCGTCATCTGGTCGGGGTAGTGGCTGGCAGGACTGGCGGTCCGCGTCATCGCCTCCCCGCGCGCGATCGCAGCCGCGCCGGCAATCTCCAGCGCCAGCTCGGCGACGCGTCGCTCGGCGAGCCTGCGTCGCACGCGGCGCAGCGCCTCCGCGAGCCGCTCCCGCTGCACGGGCTTGACGAGGCAGTCGATCGCCTCGAGTTCGAAGGCCGGGAGAGCCCGGTCACATCGCTCGGTCATGACCACCAGGCAGGGCCAGTCGCCGCGCCGGGGCGGCGCCATCGCGGCCGCTGCAGGCAGTTCGATGTCGAGCAGCACCAGGTCGGGCGCAAATGCAACGACCTGCGGCCAGGCCTGCGGCGCACTGGCCGCCTCTTCGATCGCCACGCCGGGCTCCAGCGACTCGAGGCACGCGTGCAGCCGCCGCCGCGCGCCCTCGTCGCCTTCCACGACCAGCACCCGCAACCGGACCCTGCCTTCTGCCGTCATTGCTCGTGTGCTCCCCGCGTTTGCCGCCATTCTGCAAGCTGAGAGGTCCCGCGGCGTGGCGTCGTTCCGACGCGAAGCGTCCATCCGTTGCGAATTAGCGTGGCGCGCGCACGACGCCCGCGGGTGCGGCGCTGGGGCGCCGGGCTTCCCCGGCGATTGCGAAAGCACGGATTCGCACCGCGAACGGCGGGCGTGGAGAAACTCCCCTCCGCCGCCGCCGTTTGCGGGCACCTTCGCCGACGCGCGCATTGCGTTGCCGCTTTGCGGGCGTGCACTCGGCGCACCCACCGCGTTGCTAGCGTCCGCGCATGAACCGAACGGGCTGTCCGTTCGCGGGAGGAATTCACTCATGGCACAGAAACAACAGCTGGCTTCGGCGGTACGCCGCGCGCTCGTGATGGGCGCGTTGACGGCGGCTGGCACGGCGCCCGCCATCGCCCAGGAGAGTCTGGGGGAGATCGTCGTCACCGGTTCGCGCATCCGCTCGGCGAACCTCGAGTCGACCACGCCCGTCACGCAGGTCACCGCGGCGGACGTCGTGACCCAGGGCGTCACCCGCATCGAAGACCTCGTCAACCAGCTGCCGCAGGCCTTTTCGGCGCAGAATGTGACCGTTTCCAACGGCGCGACCGGAGGCGCGACCCTCGACCTGCGGGGCCTCGGCTCGCCGCGCACGCTCGTGCTGATCGACGGCCGGCGCATGCCCTACGGCGGCGTTACTTCGGCCTCCGCCGCGCCGGACATCAACCAGATCCCGACCGCGATGGTCGAGCGCGTCGACGTGCTCACCGGCGGCGCCTCGGCCGTGTACGGCTCGGACGCCGTTGCGGGGGTCGTCAACTTCATCATGAAGAAGGACTTCGAGGGCGTGCAGGTCACCTCGCAGTACAGCACGTACTGGCACGAGAACGACTTCGGCGGCCCGGGCGAGGTCAAGCTGCGCGACACCATTGCCGGCCTCAACGAGGTGAACCCCTCCGAGTTCGCGCTGCCCGACAGCACCGTGACCGACGGCGAGGGCAAGGAACTGTCGCTGATGATCGGCGTGAACAGCGGCGACGGTCGCGGGAACCTCACCGCCTACGCGACCGTGTTCGACGGCGACCAGGTGCTGCAGCGGGACCGCGACTACTCGGCCTGCTCGCTGAACCCCAACCCGGTCGGTTCGTTCACCTGCGGCGGCTCGTCCACCAACGCCGGCGGCCGTTTCACGGACTTCGCGACCTACGACTTCACCATCGACACCGCGGATGCCTTCCGGCCCTTCAACGCGACCACGGACCTCTACAACTTCGGCCCTCTGAACCACTACCAGCGTCCGGAGCGCCGCTACAGCCTCGGCGCGATGGGCCACTACGAGTTCAACGAGCACGCCGACGTGTACACGCAGCTGATGTTCAACGACTACGAGTCGATCGCGCAGATCGCGCCGTCCGGAAATTTCTTCAACACGGGCCTCGTCAACTGCGACAACCCGTTCCTGCCGGTCAGTAACCTCGACGACATCGGCTGCGGTCCCGCAGAGATCGCGAATGGCAGCACGGTGTCCATGTACATCGGCCGGCGCAACGTCGAGGGCGGCGGACGCCAGCAGACCTTCGCGAACAATTCGTTCCGGACCGTGGCCGGCGTGCGCGGCGCGATCAACGATGCCTGGGGCTACGACGTCTCGGCGCAGTACTCGAGCGTCAGCGTGAATACCGGCACAAAGAACTACTTCGTGGTGAACCGGCTGCAGCGCGCGCTCGACGTCATCGAGGTGGCGGGCGTACCGACCTGCCGGTCCGTCCTCGACGGCAGCGATCCGCTGTGCGTCCCCTGGAATCCGTTCCAGCCGAACCAGGTTACCGCGGCGCAGCTCAACTACCTGCAGGCGGACGGGCTGCAGATCGGCCGGATCTCGCAGGAGATCTACAACGGCATCATCACGGGCGACCTCGGGGTCTACGGCATCAAGTCGCCGATGGCTTCTGACGGCATCCAGGTTGTGTTCGGCACCGAGTACCGGCGCGATGCGCTCGACAACTCGGTCGACGCCCTGCAAGTGGGCAACCAGCTCGCCGGGGGCAGCGGCGCGGTGATTCCCCTGTCCGGTTCCACCCTCGCCGAGGATCTGTTCATGGAGGCGCGGATCCCGATCGCGCAGGACCAGGCGCTCGCCGAGAGCCTCTCGTTCGACACCGCCTACCGCTACTCCGACTACGGCAACGAGACGACCGATACGTACAAGTTCGGCCTTGAGTGGGCGCCGGTCCAGGACGTCCGCATCCGCGGCAGCTACCAGCGTGCCGTCCGCGCGGCGAACATCGTCGAGCTGTTCACGGGCATCGGCACCAACCTGTTCGATGCCCCGGGAGATCCCTGCGGTGCGGCGGCGCGCGACCCGAATGCGTCCGTGGAGGAATGCATCGCGACCGGCGTGCCGGCAGCCCTCGTGGGCGCGGCTTCGCTCGACAGCCCGGCGGCGCAGTACACGTTTCTGCAGGGCGGCAACCCGGACCTGACGCCCGAGGAGTCGGACACGTACTCCTACGGCGTCGTGTTCACGCCGCGCTTTGCGCCCGGGCTCGCGATCACGGTGGACTACTTCGACATCTCGATCGAGAACGTGATCTCGACCTTCGGCGCGAACAACACCTGGACGGCCTGCTACACAAACAACGACCCGGCGGCCTGCGCGCGCATCATGCGCAACCCGGGCACCGGCCAGTTGTGGGTGGGCACGGGCCAGGTAGTGGACCTCAACACCAACATCGGCTCGCTCTCGACCACGGGCTATGACGTCAACATCGGGTACACGGGCCTCGAGATGGGCCCGTTCGGCAGCCTGTCGTTCAACCTGACCGGCACGTACCTGCTCGAGCTGATCACGCAGCCGGCGCCAGGCGTCGACCTCGACCCGACCGAGCGGGTGCGCGACTGGTACGACTGCGTCGGGTTCTACACGACCGTGTGCGGCACGCCGAAGCCGCAGTGGCGCCACCGGTTCCGCACCAGCTGGCAGACGCCGTGGGACCTCGACCTTTCCGCGACCTGGCGGCACTACAGCGCCGTCACGGGCCTGACCAACGCCAACGACGTGATGCCGGAAGGCCAGCTCGACCGCGAGCTGCCGGCCGAGAGCTACTTCGACCTCGCTGCGAACTGGGCAATCACGGACAAGGCCGCGGTCACGCTCGGCATCAATAACGTGCTGGACGACAACCCGTCGCTCAGCGGCGCGGTAGGCACCACGGGCAACGGCAACACCTACCCGCAGACCTACGACGCCCTCGGTCGCTACGTCTTCCTGCGGGCCACGGTGGACTTCTGAGCTCCCGGGGACTGTCCCCTTCAGCACCGCCACGGCCAGATGGCGCGAATCTTACGCTGAAGGGGACTGTCCCCTCCCATCCTTGAACGTCAGTCGAGACTCCACCGTCGCAGCTGCCGCGCCATCGTCGCGCGCGCGTTGAAGCCGACGCGCGCAGCGACAGCCGTGGCCGACTGGCCGCCCCGCTCCAGCAGGCGTGCGGCGACGTTTGCGCGCTTGCGCTGCAGGTAGGCGTGCGGCGTCAGGCCATGCAGCTCGGTGAACAGCCGCAGGAAGTGGAATTTCGACAGGCAGGCGGCCCGCGCCATGTCGGCGAGGCCGATGTCGTCCTCATAGCGCGCATGCACGAGATCGACCGCGAGCGCGAGGCGGCGCCCGACTTCCCGTCGCGTCGCGGACTTCAGGGCGGGCAGCTGCTCCAGCCGCTCCGTCACGTGGCGCTGGTGCGCCAGCATGCGCGCGAGCAGGAACTGGAGCTGCTCTTCGTACCAGTCGCCGTCTTCGACGCCGGAGCGAACGCCGTAATGAATGTACCGCAGCACCGGCGAGACGGTCGCGTTGTGCGGCTGCAGGGTCTCCGAGAACTCGACCGTCTGCCGGCTGTCGGCAGCCCGGTCGAGGGCTCGCTCGACGCTCGTCTGCAGCGCGCCGAGCACTTCCTCCGCCATCCCCGGCCGGAAGAAGATCGAGAACGACTCGAGCTCGGAGCCCGGGTCGAACCGGCTGCCGTAAACCCGGTTGTCGTTCAGGATCAGGAAGCTGTCGTCGTCCACGGCGATCGAGCGGCCGTCGATGAAATAGCGTTCCCGTCCGCCCCGGGCGATCTTGATCGACAGGCGCTGCCGCCAGGGAATGTACTCGGCGGCCCGTCCCGTCCCGCACACGATGCAGTTCTCGACGCCCCACCGCCGGTAGAACGCCTCGCGGTAGGCGGCATTTTCCGGCATGGGCTTCAGCCGCTCGTAATCGGGCATTTGCCGCCAGAGAAAGATGCTGCCCATCGGAAATCAGTGTACCGGCAGTCTTCCTGAGCGAACGCCGCCTGCAAACTTGAAAAGGGGACGCACCCCTTTTCGACCGCTCAGAGGTTGCCGCGTTCCCAAGGGCCCCAGATCGCGAAGGTGATGCCCGGGACCTGAATGTTGACGAACAGCACGTCGCCCGCCGGGCCGAAGCAGGCGCCGGCCCATTCGGCGCCGCGGTAGTAGTCGGGTTCGACGTGCTTGCCGGCCGCGACGGTGTCCTCGAGCGTCAGGTCGATGTGGTTCTTGGCAAATGCGTAGGAATCGCCGCTTGCCGTCAGGGCGATGAGGCGGCTGCCGAAGCCGTTCTCGTCGGTGATCCCGTCGCCGTTCTCGCACAGCAGGATGCCGCCGCGCGGGCTCACGGTGATGTTGTCGATGTTGTCGCCGACCTGCTGGCTGCCGGCGACGAAGATCGCGCGCATCACCTGCTCTTTCGGCTCGTACTCCCACACCGCGCCCTCGCCCTGGCCCGGCGCGCCGTCCGCATTGCGCCCCGCCTCGGTGTCCACCAGGTAGATGCGGCCCTCGTGGTGACAGATGCCCTCGCCGCGGCTCAATACGAACGCGCCCGAAGCCCAGCCCTGCAGGAAGGGGCCGCTCGCGCGGCCGGGCAGCCGCGTGATCTCCGCGGGCGGCCTGCCCGGGTCGGCGTCCGGGTTTTCTACGTCCACCCAGGTGATGCGATGCACATCGCCCACCGCCGGCGCGCGCAGGTCCGCGCGCGGCCGGCCCGCGACGCAGGCCGCCTGCAGGCGCCCGCCCGCTTCGTAGCTGCCTGCGCGGTTGCTCGCATCCTTCGGGACGTAGCGATAAAAACCGGAGTTGTGGGCCTCGTCCTCGGTGAGATAGGCGACGTTCGTTGCCGGGTCGATCGCGACCGCCTCGTGCAGCATGCGACCCATGCCCACGATGGGCCGACCGGTGGTCGCCGCGGGATCCGCGCGCACTTCGAAAACATAGCCGTGCTTGCGGCCGCCGCGCGGCGTCAGGTCGATGACGGTTTCTTCGCAGGAGAGCCAGGTGCCCCAGGGCGTCGCGCCGCCCGCGCAGTTGTAGATCGTACCGCCGAGCGAAGGCACGGCGCTCAGCCAGCGCCGGCCGCGGAAGGTGAGCGTGGTCGTGCCGCCGGCGGGCGCGAATGCCTGGCCGGCGGGCGTCATCGCGTCGTAGCGCGCCGGCGCCAGGATCGGGCTCGCGAGCGCGCGCTCGTGGTTGCGCACCAGGGTCACTTCCTGCTCACCCTCGACGCGGCGCGAGGCGATCACGCCCATGCCGTCGTGCGCGCTGGGTGTCGGCGAGCCGTCCGACATGACATCACCCGTCCAGGAGAAGCTCCGGTACTCGAAGCCCTCGGGCAGGCAGATCAGCGGCAGGCCTGTTTCCAGGTCTGCGACCGGCCGGAGCGGACCGTAAGGGCCCGGCACGAAGCGCGATTCGCGCCCCGTGGCGGACGACCGGCGCGCCTGCAGGGCAGCGAGCACCGCGACGAGCGAGGCCGAGCCCGCGAGAAACCCGCGGCGATTGATGCGCGACGGCATACCGGCATTCTATGCGGGCCAGCATGACGGCGTAATGAAGGGCATATGAAGGGGTCAGACCCCTTCACGAATATGAAGGGGTCAGACCCCTTCGTCAGGCGCGGTCGACGCGGCAGGCGAAGCAGCCGCGGCGCGCGAAATGGATGTGGAGGTAAGCGACTTCCGCGCGCGCCAGGTAGCGGCGGATCAGCGGCTCGGCTTCGGCGCCGTCCACGACTTCCGCGTCCACCATCTCGTCGGCCACGTCATAGGCGCGCACCGAAAGGGGCCGCAACGTCAGGTACGTCGGCAGCACGTTCACGATCCGAGCGGCCCGCGGCAGCCCACGCCGCACGAAGATCGGCCCGGAGGCCCGATAGGGCGAATGGCTGTCCTGGTGGGTGAATGTCAGGAGCAGCACTTCCTCGCCGACCGGGGTGTCCTCGAGGCTGACCCGGCAGGGATAGCCGACCGGCTTGTCCGAGCGCATCCGGCGCATGCCGCGGGCCGCCAGCGCTTCGTCATCCAGGTCGAACAGCTTCTCGAACGATGCGGGTTCGAGTCCGCGTAGCTGGTAGTTCATCGGGCGCAGGATTGCCCCACGCCCTCCTCGTTGCAACCCGGTTCTTGCGGTGGCGGCGGGCGCTTGATCGCGTCGAACAGGTCATCCCGCGCCTTCTTCTCGCCGCCGAACTGCGCCAGGATGCAGGTACGCAGACCGTTGCGCGAGTCGTGGATCTCCTTCTGCGTCAGGCTGCGCGAGGAGACCGACACGTAGCAGTAGTCCGAGACCCAGATGATCGTCTCCCCCTCGTGCGTCGTGACCGTCGTGCCGACCCGCGGCAGCGGCTTGGGCCAGATCGACGGGGGCAATTTCTCCTTCGGGCGCTGCTGCGGGCCCTTGGGCACTTCGCCGAAAGGCTGGTACGTCGGCGCGGCCGTCATGCCTTTCGCCACGTCCCGCGCCGTTGCGCTCCAGTCGGGGCGTGGTGAGTGGGCGATCACGGGAAGCGGCAGGGGTGGCGCCGGGATCGGCGCCAGGACGGGCGGCGAAACGTCGGCTGCCAGCGGGGGTGGCGGCACCGGCGGCGCCTCCGGTGCCGGGAGCCAGACCAGCCGGTCTTCGATCACCCGTGCGATGCGCCCGACGGACCAGGACTGAAGCCACCAGAATCCGATGACGAGGTGCAGGAGCACGGTCGCGAGCGCCGCCGCCGCGCGGGAGCGATTCCAGGAAGGCGCCCTGCCCATTGCATCCCCCGCGGCCTGCTGCATCCGACCCGGGCCGTCGGCCGTCGGTTCGGCAAAATCAAGACATTGTTATTTATCAATAAGTTATCAGGATCATCGCGCCTCGGCTTTTGCCGGCTGCCCGCCACCCCGCGTAGGATCAGCCGAGCGGTTCCGGGCTGACAGGGCCGCAGCAATAACAACTGAGGGGGGATGACAGTGAATCCATTCAAGATCGTGGGTTGGGTGGCCATTGCGATCGCGGTGATCGGCGCCTTCGTCGACATCCCGTACGCAGGCACGCTGCTGGTATTGCTCGGCCTCGTGGCGGGCTATGCCATGGCTGCCGAAGACCACGTGCGTGTCCTGGTCTCGGCGCTCGTGCTGACCTCGCTTTCAGGGGTGATGATGAACATCCCGGAACTGGGCCAGTACCTGACGAGCATCTTCAGTGCGGCAGGCACGTTCGCGGCCGGCGCGGCGCTGATGATCGTCACCTGCAACGTCTGGAGGCGTTACAAGCCCTGAGTCGATTCCGCAGAACGCGGACAGAAGGGCCCGCCGCATGGCGGGCCTCTTCTTTCTGACGGCGGGATGCGACGCCGCGCAGGGACCGCTGCTTCAGCGCGCGGCAATATTGAAGTGCAGTTGCGTGTCCTGGTAACGGTCGTCCCGCTTCGCGGCGCCCGTCGCCACCAGGACGTACAGGATGTTGAGCGCCTGCAGGGCGTCACGCACGCCCGCGCCGCGCGAGCGCGTCGCGAGCTGCTTCGCCGTCACGTCCTGCTTGCCGGCGTAGCGCTTGCGGATCCGCGCGACGGCATCGCGGCTGACCAGATTGAAATAGCCGCTGGCGCGCTTGGTGCGCGACGCCGACATGACGACGTAGCCCGCGCCGCTTTCGAAGACGAAATACGTCTGCCGTTTGCCGATCGCTTCGCCGCAGTACTGCAGCCCCTTTGCGAGACTACGGATGTTCATAGACATCCCCTTGTTGCCGACCCGCTTGCCGGATATTACTCCCCGGAGGGGTCAGACCCCTTCACGAATATGAAGGGGTCTGACCCCTTCATTTTACGAACAGCTGGGCGCCGGCCCATTCCTCGAACCAGCGGCGGAGGCGCTTCGCGATACGGTCGGCGCCGCCGGTGCGACGGCCGATGCTGGCCCGGATCGCCGCCGCCAGCGGCTTGCCGGCGGCGAGCGCGCGCAACAGACGGAACTGCTCCGGCTCCTGCTCCCGGCGCAGTACCTGGAAGCCGCGGCGGAACACGATCACGTGCGTCGCTTTCGGCCGCGGGATCCGTGGCCGCTCTCCGCGGCGCAAGGCGTTCATGTAGGCGTTCGCGGGATAGCGCAACTCGAGCAGCACGAGCGCCGGGTTCACCCGCAGTCGCGTCGCCTCCCCGACCGCCGCAAACTCCGCCGCGGTCAGCGGGGAGACGGCAGGCGCGTCGAAGACGTCCTCCATGGCCCGCTCGATCCGCGCGATGTCGACCGCGAGACCGGTACGGCCCGTGCGCGGCAGCGTCTTCGCCAGGTAATCGGGAAAGCGCGCGCTGAGCCCGTTCAACAGCCTCGAACGCGATGGATTCCTCGCGATGAAGTCGCGGCTAGCCGCCTCGAACGGCTCGGGGCTCAGGACCTGGCGCAGCGTCGGGTACTCGCCCTCGAGCACCTCGAGCAGCCGCGCGTAGTACATGTGCGCATAAATCCCGAGTCGCTCGCCGGACGTCAGCTGCCGCGACGGCAGGACGATCGCGCCGAGATCCGCCGCCGCCAGGGGCACCAGGCGCCGCGCCCGCCGCGAGCGCAGCCCCGCCGCAGCGCCTTCCGGATGCATGACCACCGCCTGCATCCAGCGCTCGAGCGTGTCGAGCGAGGGGGCTTCCGCGGCTGTCACGCCGCCACCTCCCGGAGGCCGTTCCGGAACCGCGAAGCCTTTCCAACCTCTTGTTGCAGAACGGCAAATTTCGGGATGTTGGCGTCCCACTCGAGCAGCGTCGCGCGCGTGCCTGCGCGCGCGATCACCTGGCCGTACAGATCCCAGACGGCATCGATGACCCGTCCATCGTGCGTGTCGATGCAGTGCGTGCCGTTGTCCGTGTGGCCGGCCAGGTGGATCTGCACCACGCGGTCGAGCGGCAGGGCGCCCAGGTAGGCGACCGGGTCGAGGTCGTGGTTCCGGCAGGTCACGTAGACGTTGTTGACGTCGAGCAGGAGCGCGCAGTCCGCCGCCTCGGCGAGCCGGGCGATGAATTCCTCCTCGGGCATCGAGGACGCCGTGAAGGTGAGGTACGTCGAGGGGTTTTCGAGCACCAGCGGCCGCTCGAGGTAGTCCTGGATCGTGCGTACCCGCGAAATCATGTGGCGCAGCCCCTCCTCCGTGTACGGCACGGGGTAGAGGTCATGCCCGTTGAGCCCCGCGACGCCCGTCCAGCAGACGTGATCGCCGAGCCAGCGCGCCTTCACGCGCTTTGCGAGCGCCTTCAGCTTGTCCAGGAAGCCGAAGTCGATCGGGTCGGTGCTCCCGACCGAGAGCGAGACGCCGTGCATCACGATCGGGTATCGCTCGGCGATCTGGTCGAGGAAGTACATCGGCCGGCCGCCGGTGTCGATGAAGTTCTCCGAAACGATCTCGAACCAGTCCATCGCCGGCCATTTCGAGGTGATGTGGCGAAAATGGGCCGTACGCAGCCCGACGCCCAGCCCGAGGTCCGGCAGCCCCCAACGATTCCCGGCTGGTGCCGGGTCGCGCTTGTCGAAGTGACTTCTTGCCATGGGTCCCGGGACTCGCCCGGGCCTTGCGGCCCGGGCAATCCCTGCGATCGCTCAGTGCTCGACCGGAACCGCGCAGCCGCCCTTGCCCTTGCAGGAGTTCTTGCCGGCGCAGCCGTTATCGCCCGACTTGCAGCCGCCCTGGCCCTTGCACGCGTTCTTGCCCGCGCACTCGTGCTTGGCCTTCGTGGCGCAGCCGCCCTTGCCCTTGCAGGAGTTCTTGCCGGCGCAGCCGCCGTCGCCGCTCTTGCAGCCACCCTTGCCCTTGCAGGCGTTGTGGCCCTTACAGACGTGGTCTTCCCCACCGCCCTCTTCGCCGGCGTAGGCGACCTTGGCGATCTCGGCGCCGGCCAGCAGGCCGCCCGTCACGCCCAGCATCACCTTGCCGAAATCACGACGATTCATTGCCATGTCATTTCCCTCACTAGTGATGAGTCAAACCGCCGGACAGTCCCGGCGGACACTGACAAGACCGAGCCAGCGACCGAAATACTACGCCGCCCGCAAAAGATTTGATGCCGTCATCTTTTGCGTCGCAGCAGCTCGAAGGGGTCAGACCCCTTCATATTCGTGAAGGGGTCTGACCCCTTCATAATTGGCGGCATGCAGTTCATGCAGGCACTGCTCCGGCTCCCCGGCGACAACTTCGCGCAGGGGCTCACGCAGTCCGGCGAAGGCGCCCCGGACCCGGCGCTCGCCCTGACCCGGCACCAGCACTACCGCGCGGCGCTCGAGTCGGCCGGGCTCGCGCTCACCGTGCTGCCCGCCGATCCCCGCCATCCCGACGGCTGTTTCGTCGAGGACACGGCGCTCCTCACGGCGCGCGGCGCGATCCTGACCCGCCCAGGCGCGCCTTCGCGGCGCGGCGAGGTCGACGCGATTGCAGCCGCGCTCCGGCCCGCCTTCGGCGACGCCGCTCGCATCGAATCGCCGGGTACCGTAGATGCGGGCGACGTGTGCGAGGCCGACGGCCACTTCCTCATCGGACTCTCGGCGCGCACCAACGAGTCCGGCGCGGCCCAGCTCGCCGGCCTCCTCGGCGACCTCGGCTACCGCACGGACATCCTGGACATCCGCCGCAACCGCACGCTGCTTCACCTCAAGACCGGCATTGCCTACCTCGGCGAGGGCCGCATGCTCGCCGCACCGGACTTCCCCCGCCACCCGGCGCTCGCCGCCTATGAAACCCTCGAGGTCCCCGCGAGCGAGCGCTATGCCGCCAATGCGCTGCGCGTGAACGACCGCGTCCTGGTCGCGGCCGGCTACCCCGGGACCCGCGCCGCGATCGAGTCGCTCGGCTACGAGACCGTCGCCCTCGAGATGTCCGAGTTCCGCAAGCTCGACGGCGGGCTCTCCTGCCTGTCGCTGCGCTGGTAGGCCCGCGTCCAACATTCTTCACCCGGCCTTCACCGGGCGCTCACCGCCAAATCACGGGGCAACGGCGATCCTCCCCACACACCCGAATACATCACCCACGGAGGATCATCATGCATTCTCGGAACATCTTGGGCGGCTGCACCCTGGCGCTCGTCGGCACGCTCGGGCTCGCCGGCGCTGCGTCCGCCGCTCCCTCGCTGCAGTTCGTGGGCGGCAACACCCGCGTGCAACTTTCGGACGACCTGCTCGGCGCGCTGACGTCGCTGAACGTCACCCCGGCCGCGGTTCGCCCGGGCCGCCTCGAATCGGTCACGAACGGCGCCCGCGTGGTCTATCCGATTCCGACGGGTGAGCTGGACGCCGAAGGCCCCAAGCTCGAGGTGCTGCATTCCGGCGGGCTGACGCTGTCGGCCGGCCAGGTGCGCGTCGCCCTGACGTCGTTCATCATCGAGAACCTGAACGGCGCCCCGCGCCTGACCGGAATCGTGAAGGTCAATGACACGATCCTCGGCCGCGTCCCGCTGTTCAACCTCGCGCTCACCCAGGCGCCTGCACTGACTCCCAATGGCGGGGTGACCCGGTTCGAACTCGACCTGGTCGACGTCACGCTTAGCGCCGAGGCCGCCGAAGCCCTCAATGCGGCGTTCGGCCTCAGCGGGGTCTTCACGGAAGGCTTCCCCATCGGCACCGCACGCGTCCTCGCGCGCCTGCGCGACCGCGACGGCTGATCCCCCTGCGGACGGGCGGCCGGCAGGTTCCGCAGCCTCACCAACTGCCGGCCGCCCGCTCCGCATCTTGGGCGCTGCACCCGAGTACACTCTGGCTCCAGCCATGACTCGAACCCAGGCAGCGCCGGAAGAGCGGCAGCAGGCGAGCCTGCTGCTGATCGAAGACCACCGCGACATCGCGGAATCGATCGTCGATTTCCTCGAGCCGCACGGCTTTGCGGTCGACTACGCGGCCGACGGCATCACCGGCCTGCACCTCGCGGTCACGAATCCCTACGACGTCATCGTGCTCGACGTGATGCTGCCCGGCATGGACGGCCTCACCGTCTGCCGCAAGATCCGCGAGGAGGCGCGCCGGGAAACGCCGATCCTGATGCTCACGGCCCGCGACACGCTCGAGGACAAGATCACTGGCCTCGATGCGGGCGCCGACGACTACCTGGTCAAGCCGTTCGAGGTCCGCGAGCTGGAGGCGCGCCTGCGCAGCATGGTGCGCCGCCACCGCGGCGCCACAGCGCGCGAGACTTACGCCGTCGGCGATCTCACGATCGACCTCGCGACGCTCAAGGTGACGCGTGCCGGCCGCGCGCTCTCGCTCACGCCCATCGGGATCCGGCTGCTGGCGGCGCTCGCGCGCGCCTCGCCCCGCGTGGTGAGCCGGCGCGACCTCGAGCGCGAGGTCTGGGGCGAGATGCCGCCCGACAGCGACGCGCTGCGCAGCCACCTCTACAACCTGCGCAAGGCCATCGACCGGCCGTTCGACCGGCCGCTGCTGCACACGGTCGCGGCGGCGGGTTACCGGCTCGCGGACGATGCCGACGGTTAGCGGCGTCGGCGCGCGGCTTGGCCGCGCCTTCCTGCTGCAGGGCGCCTTCATCGGCGTCGCGGCAATCGTCAGCGTCTTCCTCGCGAACGTGATGCTCGAGGGCGTGCTGATCCGGCAGGCGCTGCGCGACGAGGCGTCCTTCTACTGGTCGCACCGCGACGCAAACCCGGCGCACGCCCTGCCCGCCACGCTGAACCTGACCGGGTACATCGGCGACGCGCCGGAAGAGATCGCCGCCCTTGCGCCGGGATTCCACGACTGGGACGATGGCGAGCGCCGCAACGTCGTCTACGTCACGGACCGCGCGGGCGAGCGGCTGGTCCTCGTGTTCGACCGCAGCGGCGTCGGCCGCCTGGTCGTGCTGTTCGGGCTGCTGCCGCTCGCGCTCGTGCTGCTGGTGCTCTACCTCTCGACCTGGCTCGCCTTCCGCGCCTCGCGGCGCGCCTTCTCGCCGGTGATCGCGCTCGCCCGCCAGGTCCGCGAGCTCGATCCCTCGGCGCCGGAGCCCGGACGATTCGACCGTTCGAGCCTGCCGTCCACGGACGACGAGGTGCAGGAACTCGCCGACGCGCTCGCGCGCTACTCCGAGCGCCTCTCCGAGTTCATCGCCCGCGAGCGCGAGTTCACGCGCGACGCCAGCCACGAGTTGCGCAGCCCGCTCACCGTGATCCACATCTCGGCCGAGCTCCTGCTCGCCGACGAGCGGCTCTCCGATGCCGGCCGCCGTGCCGCGGAACGCATCCGCCGCGCGGCGAACGACATGGACGAGCTGACCAGCGCCTTCCTGCTGCTGGCGCGCGAGTCCGAGGCCGGGCTGCCGACCAGCGCGCTGTGTGTCAACGACGTGGTGGCCGCGGAGCTCGAGCGGGCGCGGGTCCTGGCCGAGGGCAGGCCCGTCGAGTCGCGCCTGCACGCCAGCCACCGGCTGCACCTGGACGCGCCGGAGCGCGTGCTGGCGGTGCTGGTGGGCAACCTGCTGCGCAACGCGTTCTCGTACACGGATCGCGGCGAGGTCGAGGTCACGATCGACGCGCAGGGCGTCGTGATCCGCGACACCGGCGTCGGCATCGCGCCGGAGCGGCTCGCCGAGATCTACCGGCCGTTCGCGCGCGGCGAGTCCGCGCGGCGCGGCGGGTTCGGCGTCGGCCTGTCCATCGTGCGGCGCCTGTCGGAGCGGTTCGGATGGCCGGTGCGCATCGAGAGCCAGCCGGGCGTCGGCACGCGCATCGAAGTGCGCTTTCCGGACGCACGGGCCGAGCCCGTCGCGCAAGGCGAACAATAATGCGTCGCCGATAAGCGCATTCCTACGTCGCACCGTCCGGCACGCCGATGTCTGCATCCGGCGACTGTGGATAACGTACCGTCGATGCTCCGGTACGCACTCATCTTCTTCATCATCGCCCTGATCGCCGCGCTGTTCGGCTTCACGGGCGTCGCCGCCGGCGCCGCGGAGATCGCGAAGGTCCTGTTCGTGATGTTCCTCGTCGTCGCCGCCGCCGCGCTCGTCCTGGGCCTGCTGCGTCGCAGGCCCTGACGGCCGCGAGGGCCGCCGTCCGACCCGGCGGCGGGTCCCGGTCCGACACTGCCTGCCGCGCGCGCCCCGCACACTCGCGCCGCGGATCATTCACAAGGAGCATCCCATGAGGCACGGCATCACCGCCGCACTCGCCCTGGCGGCCCTCGCGGCTGCGACGAACGCGACGGCGCGGGACAACGACTCGGGCTTCTACGCCGGCGGCGGCGTCGGCAGCTTCGACGTCGAGATCGACGACTTCGACGACGTCGACGACACGATCGACCGCTACGACAGCGACGACACCGCGTGGAAGGCCTTCGCAGGCTGGCGCGCCAACCCGTATCTCGCCCTCGAGCTCGCCTACGTGAACCTCGGCAGCCCGGACGACCAGATCGCGCCGGACACCCGGCTCACCGTCGAGACGGACGGCTTCGCGCCGTACGTGGTCGGCACCCTGCCGATCGGCGACTGGTTCGAGGTGTTCGGCAAGGCCGGTTACTACTTCTACGACGTCGAGGCGCGGCTCTCGACCCCGGCCGGCCAGGTGCGCGACTCCGAGAGCAACGAGACCTTCACCTGGAGCGCCGGCCTCGGCCTGAACGTGTTCGAGCGCGTGAACCTGCGCCTCGAGTACGAGCAGTTCGACTTCGACGAGGCCGACGACGCTTCGGCGCTCTGGCTCACCGGCGCGTGGCGCTTCTGATCGCCTGACGACGCGGCGGGCATGTCGTTGTCGGACGACGTAGGCGACATTCCGACAGCCGGCCGCGCGGGCCACCGACATTCGGCCGCGCGCCGCGCCATTCAGACTCAAGCCCGCACCATTTGGCACGCAAGCCAGGAGTAACAGACATGAACCGTGTACTGACGATGCTGATTGCCGGCGCCTTCGCGGCGTCGCTCGGCGCCTGCAACAAGGCCGAGGATCCTGCGGAGACCCGGGCCGACGTCGCGGAAGCGCAGAGCGAGGCGGCGCAGGACGTCGCCGAGGCGCAGGCCGACCTGAACCAGGACGTGATGCAGGGCCAGGAAGAGACGGCGCTCGCGAAGGCCGAGGGCGAGCACAAGGTCGCCATCGAGCAGTGCGAGGCGCTGCCGGCCGAGCAGCAGTCCGCCTGCAAGGACGAGGCCGACGCCGCGTACGAGGCTGCCAAGACGGCGGCCGAGACGATGCCGCCGAGCTGAAGCCGGAACCACCAAGGAGCCACATAAAATGAAGAAGGTCATTTCAGCCCTGGTCGCAGGCACTGCCGTGCTCGGCATGGCGGCCTGTTCCGCGACCCGGACCCAGCGGGCCGCGGGAGAACAGGTGGACGACGCCGCGCTGCTGGCCAGCGTCAAGTCGGCGCTGGCATCGCAGTCCGCGTCGAATGCGGCCGACATCAACGTCGACGTCTACCGCGGCGACGTTAAGCTCTCGGGCTTCGTGGATTCGGCCAGGGACCGGTCGCGCGCCGCCGAAGTCGCGCGCGACGTCGACGGCGTTAAGTCGGTGCAGAACGATATCGCCGTGCACGGCGAGTCCTCGTCGGTCGGCGAGGTCATCGACGACTCGGTGCTGACGGCCAAGGTGAAGGCTGCGCTGATCGAGAGCCCGGACACCAAGGCTCACCAGATCAACGTGGAGACCAAGGCCGGCGTCGTGCAGTTGTCCGGCTTCGTGGACAGCGCCGGCGCGAAGTCCGCGGCCACCTCGGTGGCCCGGTCGGTCAACGGTGTGAAGGACGTCAAGAACGAGCTCAGCGTCAAGTCGTACTGACCCCCCTCGTACACTCGAGCGGCTCGCTGACGGTTTTTGCACCACGGGCCCGCGTCGCAAGGCGCGGGCCTTTCTGTCGCAGGGACGCTCACCTTCGGAAGGTGAGCGTCCCCGTCGCGCGCCCGTCGCGAGCTGCGCGCGTTGGACATAATCAGGATTTCTCCTCCGCTCCCTCAAGTTTCCGGTTGTTCGCCGGAAATTTTCTATGCATGATCGGGCGCACTAACAAGCAGCCCGCGCCCATTCGGATGCGGCCGCGAAGGAAGGGGGATCCATGGAACGTTCGTCCGCGCGCGCGTCGCGCGCCGCTCTCGTCGCAATCGTCGCTCTGGTCACGTCGTTCTCGCTGGCGCCGGCCGCGCAGGGCGCCGGCCAGTTCCGCGCCGTCGCGGTGCCGGAAATGGACGGCAAGCCCGTCCACGTCAGCAAGGCGCTGCTGCAGCGCGAGCGTGCCGCCATCGAGCGCGGCGAAAGCCGCATGGTCAGCATCGTGGTGCGCCTGGAAGCGCAGTCCCTGGCCGCCAACCGCGGCAAGGTGGCGGGCCTTGCGGCGACCAGCCCCTCCGCGACCGGCGCCCGGCGCCTCGACACCCGCTCGGCGGAGAGCCAGCAGTACCTCAAGTACCTCGGCGACCGCCAGCTCGAGCTGCGCAGCCGCCTCACCGGAGCCGTCCCCAAGGCGCGGGTCGTGCACCAGTTCAAGAACGTCCTGAACGCGATGTCCATGCTCGTGCCGGAGGACCAGATTTCCGCGGTCGCCGCCCTGCCGGGCGTCGCCGCGATTTATGAGGACCGCCTCCTGCAGCTCAACACGGACGTCACGCCCGCCTTCATCGGCGCGCCCACGCTGTGGAACAAGCTCGGCGGCCAGGGCAAGGCCGGCGAAGGCGTGATCGTCGGCGTGCTCGACACCGGCATCTGGCCGGAGCATCCGTCGCTGTCCGACCCGGACCCGCTCGGCGGCGCCTATCCCGCGCCGCCTGCCCCGTCCGGCGGCCCGCGCCAGTGCGAGTTCTCCGGGGGCGGCAATCCCGGGCCGGCGGCCACCTGCAACAACAAGCTGATCGGCGCCGACCGGTTCATGTCGACCTACGACGCCCTCAACGCCCTGCTGCCGGGCGAGTACACCAGCGCCCGCGATGACGACGGCCACGGCACGCACACGGCGACGACCGCCGCGGGCAACCAGGCCGTCGCCGCCAGCATCTACGGCGAGGACTTCGGTCTGGTGTCCGGCATCGCGCCGCGCGCCCACGTCATGGCCTACAAGGTCTGCGGCGATGTCGGCTGCTACTCCAGCGACTCGGCTGCGGCCGTCGATCGCGCCATCGCCGACGGCGTGGACGTGATCAACTTCTCGATCAGCGGCGGCAACGACCCGTTCGGCGACGTCGTCTCGCTCGCCTTCCTCGACGCCTACAACGCCGGCGTCTTCGTGGCGGCGTCCGCGGGCAACTCCGGCCCCGGCGCCAACACCACCGGCCACCGCGAGCCCTGGACCACCACGGTCGCGGCCAGCACCTCCGACCGCCAGTTCGCGACCACGGTACAGCTCGTGGCGTCGAACGGCGACATCCTCAACCTGACCGGCGCCAGCCTGACCGCCGGCATCGGCTCCGCGCCGGTGTACGTGCCGCCGGTCGACACGCTCTGCCAGTCGCCGTTCCCGGCCGGATCGGCCGCGGGCATGATCGTCGTCTGCCAGCGCGGCGTGAACGCACGCGTCGCGAAGGGCTACAACGCCCTGCAGGGCGGCGCGGTCGGCATGATCCTCTACAACCCGTCGTTGCAGGGGATCGCGACCGACAACCACTTCCTGCCCGCCGTGCACCTCGAGGGTGCCGAAGGCGCGCAGCTGACGGCGTTCCTCGGTTCGCACACGGGCGTCACGGCGAGCTTCCCGGCCGGTTCGGCCGCGGCTTACCAGGGCGACGTGGTCGCGCCGTTCAGCTCGCGCGGCGGCCCCGGGCTTGCGCTCGGCATCGCCAAACCCGACGTCACCGCGCCGGGCGTGCAGATCCTGGCGGGCACGACGCCGACCCCGGCGACGGTTGACGGCGGCGCCACCGGCCAGCTCTTCATGGCCATCCAGGGCACGTCCATGTCGAGTCCGCACGTCGCGGGCGCGGCGGCCCTGCTGCGCGACCTGCAGCCCACCTGGACGCCGGGCCAGATCAAGTCCGCGCTGATGCTGACGGCCACCGGCGCCGTCGTGAAGGAAGACGGCAGCACGCCGGCGGATCCCTTCGACGTCGGCTCGGGCCGCATCGACCTCCACAAGGCCGCGCATGCGGGTCTGCTCATCGACGAGACCGGCGCCAACTTCGTGTCCATGGCCGGCCGGCTCTGGGACGCCAACTACCCGAGCCTCTACGTGCCCAACCTGCTCGGCACGATCTCGGTCACGCGCACGCTCAAGAACACGCGCCCCGGCAGGCGCACCTGGACGACGCGCGTGACTGCGCCGTCGGACTTGAAAGTGAAGGTCCCCGGCACGTTCGACATCGCTCGGAACGGCTCGCGGACGATCCGGATCACCGTGGACGGCAGCCGGCTGGCGGTGGGCGAGAAGCGCCACGCCCTCATCGAGCTGCGCAGCAAGGGCGAGCACACGCTGCGCTTCCCGATCACGGTGGTGCGCGGCGCCTCGGCGGTGCCGCTGACCAAGAACTGCGTGCCGGCGGAGATCGGCCTGAACCAGGTCACCGACTGCACGCTCACCATCACCAACACGACGTTCGACCCGGTGCACGTCGACATGACCGACAAGATGCCGAACCAGCTGCAGCTGGTCCGCAACAGCGTCACCAACGCGCTGGCGGTGGGCGGCAACTACGTCGTGTTCAGCGGGAACGTCGCGCCGGCGCAGCCGCCGTCGGTGGCGGTGGCCGACGCCACGGGCGGGTCGCCCGCGGGCTACCTGCCGCTGTCGCTGTTCGGCATCGGGCCCGTCGCGGGCGTGGGTGACGAGACCATCGTCAACTTCACCGTGCCGGCTTTCACGTATGCCACCGAGACCTACACGCGGGTCGGCATCGTCAGCAACGGCTACCTGGTGGTTGGCGGCGGATCGACCGCCGACGTCAAGTTCATCAACCAGTCGCTGCCGGATGCGGCCGCGCCCAACAACGTCATCGCGCCGTACTGGACCGACCTCAACTTTGCGTCGGGCGGCGCGGTCCGGATCGGCACGTTGACGGACGGTGTCAGCACCTGGCTCGTGGTCGATTGGGAGAACGCGCCGGAGTACTCGACGCCGTCGAACAGGCACTCCTTCCAGACCTGGATCCGGCTGGGCGCGGTCGAGGACATCACCTTGACCTACGGCGCGCAGACGGGTAACGGCGACGGCGGCTTCCTGACCGTCGGCGCGGAGAACCGCTTCGGCAACCGTGGCCAGAACCACTACGTCGACGGCGCGGGAACCCTGCCGATCGCGGGCACCGAACTGCGCGTCAGCTCGACGCCGGGCGGACCGGGCGAGACGCGCACCATCACCTACAAGGCCAAGGGCAAGGCCGTGGGTGCATGGCGCAACTGCGCCGAGATGGACAGCGACAGCTACTACGGCACGCAGACGGCCTGCACCAGCGGGCGGGTGCGCAGGAACTAGCGACCGAAGCTGATCCGTCCGGGTCACGACGCCGCAGGATCCCCGGATCCTGCGGCGTTTTTCATTGCGCCGCGCCCAGCTCCTGGATCAGCTGCGGCAGCCGCTCGTAGTCGACCGACTTGTCGAGGAAGTGCTCGATCCCGAGCGAACGAGCCCGGCGCTGGTACTCGGGCAGCACGTAGTTGGTGAACACGATGACCTTCGGCCGCGCCGGACCGAGCTTCTGGACGACGCCGAATCCCGTGCCGGTCTTCAGTTGCAGGTCGAGGACGATGACGTCCGGCCGCTGCTCGCGCACCGCTGCGACGGCGGAGGACTCGTCCGCCACCACGCCGACCACGACGACGTCCTCGAGCCCGTCCAGCGACTCCCGCAGCCGCTCGGCGAGCACGCGGGAGTCTTCCACCAGCAGGACGCGCAGGGTCACGGCACGAGACTACTGGATCAGGCCGTTGCGCAGCGCATAGGACGTGATGTCCGCATTGGTCTTGAAGTGCATCTTCTCGAGTACGCGGCTCCGGTAGGTGCTGACCGTCTTGACCGACAGGCACAGCTCGCGGGCGATCTCGGACACCGAACTGCCGCTCGCGAGCTTGCAGAAGATCTGGAACTCGCGCTTGGAGAGCTGCTGGTGGATCGGCCGGTCGCTGCCGCCATTGTCGATCTCCGAGATCAGCAGCTCCGACATCGTCGGGCTGAGATAGCGCCGGCCGGCGAGGACCACGTGCACGGCCTTCAGCAGGTCATCCGGCGCGCTCTCCTTGCCAAGGAACCCGTGGGCGCCGGCCCGCAGCATGTTGATCGCGTACTGCCGCTCCGGGAAGCCGGAGAGGATCAGCACGCGCGTCTCGGGGTACCCCGACCGGACGTGCCGGAGGATGTCCATACCGCTGCGGTCCGGCATGCCGATGTCGAGGATCAGGAGCTCCCAGGGCCGCTCGCGCAGCCGCTCGAGCGTCTGTTGCCCCGTCGCGGCCTCGCCGATCTCGCCGACGGCCTTGTCCTCCGCCAGCATCTGGCGCAACCCCGCCCGGACCACCGCATGGTCGTCGGCAATCAGCACCCTGGCACTCATCATGGAATTCCCATCCTGCTGAAAGATAACTCCTTTCTTCTCACGTCCGGCAGGGTCGCGGCGAGCCGGCGAGGCCTACGTCGCGTGTCAGCGCCCTCCTACGGGCTGTACAGGTTTCCATACACCTCGCGCGGGGCAGGGATTAGATTGGGCAGGCAATGGCCACGACCCCGACCGCCCGCCTGCACTATGCGCCGATCCTGCTCGGCATCGCCTTCATTGCAACCCTCTTCATGGTCGCGCAGTCCGGCTACCAGCGCATCCACGAGGCGGGCAAGGCCATCTCCGCGGCCGAAGACCGCCAGTCGCTGCTCTCGCGCTACCTGCGCCTGGTGCTCGACGCCGAGTCCGCGCAGCGCGGCTTCCTGCTGACGGAGGACCCGCGCTACCTGCGCGGGTTCGATCCCGCGGTGCGCGCGCTCGAACCCGTTCTCAACCGGCTGATCGACGACCTGCGCGCGTCCGGCTTCACCGAGGATGCCGCCCGGGCCGAAGCCGTCCGCATGACCGCCGGCAAGAAAGTGGGCGAGATGCAGGCCGCGCTGCGCCTGTACGGAGAGGTCGACCGCGCCGCGGCGCTGCAGCTGCTCAACACCGACATCGGCCAGCGCGCGATGACCGACCTGCGGCGCCAGCTCCGCGAACTCTGGGACCAGGAAGCCGCCCGGCTCGACGCCGCGCGCGCGGCCTCCGAGCGGGACCTGCGCACCTCGCGCGTGCTGCTCGGCGCCGCGAGCTTCCTCTCGCTGGTGCTCGTCATCCTGATCGGCGCCCTGCTCGGCCGCGACCTGCGCCGCCGCGCGCAGGAGACGCAGGACCTCGGCCAGCGCAACCGCGAGCTCGACCGTACCGTGCAGCAGCGCACGGCGATGCTGTTCCACCTCTCGAGCAGCCTGCAGAAGGTCGCCGAGCGGGAGAAGGCCGCCCTCGCCCGCGAGCTGCACGACGAGCTCGGCGGCCTGCTGGTGGCCACCAAGATCGACGTGTCCTGGCTGCGCAAGCGGCTCGACGATGGATCCGAGGCGGCCAAGCTGCGCTGGGAGCGCGTGCTGCGCTCCATGGACGAGGGCCTGGCGCTCAAGCGCCGCGTGATCGAGAGCCTCCGGCCGACCTTGCTCGACAACGTCGGCCTGGTCGCGGCGCTGCAGTGGCTGGTGGACGAGACCCTGCGCCGCGCCGGCATCCAGTGCGAGGAGCGATACCCGGAGAACCTGCCGGAGCTTTCACCGGACGCGCGCATCGCCGTGTTCCGCGCGGTCCAGGAGTGCCTCATGAACATCGTCAAGCACGCCCGGGCGAAATCGGTGCTGCTCACGGTCACTGCCGAGGAGGACCAGCTGTCCGTCGCCGTGCGCGACGACGGCGTCGGCATCGACGAGGGGCGGATCGAGACGCCGCATTCGCACGGCCTGCTCGGCATGCGCCATCGCATCGAATCGCTCGAGGGGAGCCTCGCACTCCGCTCGCTCGGGCCCGGGGTGGGCACGGAGTGCCGGTTCACGCTGCCGCTGGAACGGATCCGCAACACGGGGACACAAGGATGAACGACCACCGTCGCCTGCTCTCTCTGGTCACGCTGACTTGCCTGCTTGCGGCCTGCGGGCGCGAGGAATCCGCGCAGGCTCGTCCCGAAACGGGCATCGAGGAAGCCGCCGCCGTCGCCCCGGCCATCATCGCGCCCGCAGAGTCGGCGGATCCGGCGCAGCCGCCGAGCTACGAGGTGGCGATCGCCTCCGCGGCCGCGGATCACAACAAGGCGCTCGAGCGCTGCAGGCAGCAGCCCGAAGCCGTGCGCTCGCAGTGCGAACAAGAGGCGAATGTATCGTTTTCCGAAGTGGAGGCGAGCCTCGAGCCCCTACGCGGCAATCAGCCGTAGTCCTACAGAGCGGACCTGCCCGGTATCGCATTCTCCTTGGAGGCGCCGCGGATTGGCCGCGGCCATTGAGCCTCAAGGAGAGAGCCTCATGAACTGGGATCGCATCGAAGGGAACTGGAAGCAGCTCACGGGAAAGGTACGCCAGCAGTGGGGCAAGCTCACGGACGATGACCTCGACCGGATCGACGGTCGCCGCGAAGAACTCGCCGGCCGCATCCAGGAAGTCTACGGCATCAGCAAGGACGAGGCCGACAAGCAGATCGAGCGCTTCAGCATGGCGCTCGACGACACCGCCAATCGCCGCAGCAACTGATAAAAGGGGACGCACCCCATTTCGAGGAAAAGGGGTGCGTCCCCATTTAGAATGAGCACCACGCCGAAGTTCAAGCTGCCGCCGCTCGGTTACGCGTACGACGCGCTCGAGCCGGCGTATTCCGCGGAGCTGCTCGAACTGCATTACGCAAGCCACCACCAGGCGTACGTGGACGGCCTGAACCGCACGCTCGCGCGACTCGCCGAAATGCGCGAGAAAGGCGACTTCGCCCATCTCAACCAGCTCCAGCAGGACCTTGCGTTCCATTACTCCGGCCACCTGCTGCACACGCTCTTCTGGCGCAACCTCGAGCCGAACGAGGGTGCGCCGCCGGCAGGCCAGCTCGAGTCCCGTATCCAGGCTGCCTTCGGCAGCACGGATGCGTTTCGGCGACATTTCGGCGCCGCCGGCACGGCGCTGCAGGGCTCGGGCTGGGTTGCGCTGAGCTGGGACAGCATCCGGGAGACGCTCCTGATCGAGCAGATCCACGACCACCAGGACCGCAGCGCCATCGCAACCGTGCCGCTGCTGGTCATGGACATGTGGGAACACGCCTATTACCTCCAGTACCGCAACCGGAAGGCGCAGTGGGTCGTGGCGTTCTGGGAGCTCGTCAACTGGGCCGACGTCGAGCGCCGCCTGGACAACGCCCTGTGCGTGGACCTCGCGCTCGAGCCCGGCGCCGGGCGTCATGCCGACCCGGCGCACTTGCGGCTGATCCGTCAGTAGCGCGATCAGCCGTCCAGCCTGCGCGCCGCCATGCGCCGGCCCAGGTCGTCCAGGTCCATCTCGGATTTACGCGCCTCGGCGAACAGGCCGCCGGGCTTCTCCTCTTCCTTGACGTGGTGCTTGATCATCTCGGACAGCACCTTGACCTTCGCGTCGTAGTACTCGTCACCCGGCCGCATCGCCTCGATCTCGCCGACCAGGCGCTTCGCGCCCGCGTGCTCCACCTGGGCTTCGTGGTGCAGGTCCATTTCCTGCGTCGCCACGAGGAATGCCGGGTAGAAGATCTCCTCCTCGATGCGCATGTGCATCCTGAGGGCGCCGCAGATCTTCTCCGCCAGCATCGCCTTCCGCTCGGTCTTCTTCGCCTTCTGGAACTGCGTGAACCAGCGCTCGACCTGCCGGTGGTCGGCCTTCAGCAGCGCGATCGCATCACGCCCGTTACCCGTCCGGACCCGCCGGGCACGGCCCGGTTCCTGCGTGGAACTCCTCATGGTCGCCTCCTGCTTGCTTGCCGGCAGTGTAGGTTCGGGCCGGCGCCATCCCTGTCGTCGGATCCCCGTTTCCGGCGTAGGACTCAGGTGATACGCTCGTACGGCGGCGGCGGCGCGTGGCCGCGCGGAGGGCGGTATGCGGACATTCGTGATTCTCATGGCGGCGACGCTCGCCCTGGCGTCCTGCGGCGGCGACGCCGAGCGCGACGTCACCCGGACCAAGCGCGGCAAGAACGCCCAGGTCGCGGAAGGCGTGGTCGGCGCCCCCGCCGTCCGTACCCACCGCCTCGATTTCGCCGCCTGCCTCGCCGAGGAAATGACTGACGACGCCGCGCAGACGTCGCGCTGCCCCTCCTTCGCGCTGCTCTCGCTCGACTACATGGCCGGCCAGTGCGCGGCGCACGGCGGCACGCTCAAGGCGCGGCAGCCTTCCGAGGCCTGGTCGCTCGACGTCGACGGCGACGCGAGCGCCGAGGTGCTCGTGGACCTGATCGGCAACTTCGACTGCGAGGGCGCGCCGGGCGCGTTTGCCTGCGGCAGCACGGGCTGTCCCTTCCTGCTGTACAAGAAGCGCGACGACACGTGGGCCGAGATCGGCGCCATCAACGCCGACGACGGCCCCGGCATCGAGGTCCTGCCGGCGGCGGAAGGCACGTTCGCGACCCTCCGCGGCGGCTGCCTCGGCCAGCAGCCCTGCAGCGAGCTCACGCATTACGAGTGGAAGGGACAGGCCTATCAACGCACCTGGATCGATTTCAAGGGCCACCCCGTCGACGTCGCGGCCGGCGGCCTGATGACGCTCACCCAGGATGCCGCGGTGCTCGACGCACCCGACCGCAAGCGGGGCCAGGTGCTCGACGAGTACCCGGTCGGCACGGCGGTGATCGTGATCGGCACCGCGCGCGACGCGCCCTTCTCCTTCGTCTCGCCGTGCAACGCCTGCCGGCGCGGATTCGTCGAAACGGCGCTGCTCGCGAAGTAACGAAGGCGACTGTAAAAGGGGACGCTCACCTTTTCTAAAAGGGGACGCTCACCTTTTTGCGACCACCGTCCGATTTGCAGACAGGGTCATCGCCGCGAAAAGGTGAGCGTCCCCTTTTAGAAAAGGTGAGCGTCCCCTTTTGCAGTCCCCTTCGCCGGTCCGCCGGCGGACACGATCCCGTAGCGTTTCCTTAACAAGCCGGCAACATCGCGGCCCTATCTTGGCCGACATCGCCGGAACGGCGCGGTGTCGGCACCACAAGGACCTCCCGCAGATGAAAAGCACGATGTTGGCGGCACCGCTGGCCGTTCTGGCGAGCTTCATACACGTCGCGCACGCGGCCATGCCCGCCAAGCAGCCGAGGCTGCGCGTGCTCGGCACCTACGAGTCGGGACTCTTCAATGTCGGCGGCGCCGAGATCCCGGCCTATGACCCGGTCACCCGCCGCTCATTCGTGGTCAATGCCGGGTCGGCGACCGTCGACGTGCTGGATCTCCGCAATCCAAGCCAGCCGACGAAGCTCGGCAGCCTCGATATCGTCGCCGACCTGGCACCCCGTTCCGTCGGCGGCGCCAACAGCGTGGACTCCCGCTTCGGGATCCTGGCGGTCGCGGTCGAAGCCGATCCGAAGCAGGACGACGGCTGGGTCGCCTTCTATTCGACGCTGACCCTCGACCTGCTGGCCGTCGTGCCTGCCGGCGCCCTGCCCGACATGGTCACGTTCTCGGAGAACGGCCGCTACGTGCTCACCGCCAACGAGGGGGAGCCCGACGACGACTACGCGACCGACCCGGAGGGCACCGTGACGATCATCGACCTGACCCGCATCGGGAGCTCGAATGCAGTGAAAACGGTGCGGTTCGACGACTTCAACGTCGGCGGCCCGCGGCAGGACGAGCTGCCGCCGGAAGTGCGCATCTATGGCCCGGGCGCGACCGTCGCCCAGGACCTGGAGCCGGAGTACATCACGACCGACGGCGAGACCGCCTGGGTGACGCTACAGGAGAACAATGCCATCGCCGTGATCGACATCCGTACGGCGCGCGTCAAGCAGGTCTTCGCGCTCGGCTTCAAGGACCACTCGAAGTCGCGCAACGCGCTGGATGCCAGCGACGACGACGGCGCGATCCGCATCCGGCGCTGGCCGGTGTTCGGCATGTACCAGCCGGATGCCATCGCGAACTTCAGGGTCGGCGGCAAGCACTACCTGGTCACCGCCAACGAGGGCGACACGCGCGACTACGACGGGTACTCGGAGGAGGAGCGCGTCGCCGATCTGGCGCTCGACCCGGCAGCCTTCCCGAACGCCGCCGGGCTGCAGGATGATGCCAACCTCGGGCGCCTGACCGTGACCACCGCGCAGGGCGACATGGACGGGGACGGGGACTTCGACCGGCTCTTCGTCCCAGGCGGGCGCTCATTCTCGATCTGGAATGCGCGCACCGGCGCGCTCGTGTTCGACAGCGGCGCCGAGCTCGAACAGCTGCTCGCCAACCTGCTGCCAGACGAGTTCAACGCGAACCACGAGGAAAATGGCTCCTTCGACAACCGCAGCGACAACAAGGGTCCGGAACCGGAGGGCCTGGCGCTCGGCATGGTGAAGGGCAGGCTGTATGCCTTCGTCGGTCTCGAACGGATCGGCGGCATCCTGACACTGGATCTCACCGACCCGCGCAACCCCGAGTACGTGGATTACGTGAACAACCGGCAGTTCCGCGACGCGGCCGGCGAGCCGGTGCCGACCTGCGCGGCGTTCGACCCGCCGGGGTCGGATGACCTCGACGACTGCATCGCCCCGAATCCCGTGGCCGGCGACCTCGGCCCTGAAGGCCTCGAGTTCGTACCGGCGCACCAGGCGCCGCGCGGCAGGCCGCTCTTGATCGTCGGCAATGAGGTCAGCGGCACGACGACGGTTTACGAAGTGCGTTAGCGAGGCGGCGGCGGCCGAATCCCCCGTCGGCCGCCGCCGAGGGCAGGACGCTGGAAAAGGGGACGCTTACCTTTAGAAAAAGGGGACGCTAACCATTTCGTAGAAAAAGGGGACGCTAACCATTTCGTGGCCACCGACCCAATCGGAGACCCGGTCATCGGCGCAAAATGGTTAGCGTCCCCTTTTTCTAAAGGTGAGCGTCCCCTTTTCCCCCTTTCCCCCTTTTCCAGCGTCAGAGCAGGAACGCCGTCGCGAGGCCGAGGAAGATCAGGAAGCCCATGCTGTCGGTGATGCCGGTCAGCAGGATGCTGCTGCCCATCACCGGGTCGCGCCCGAGGCGCTCCAGCACGAGCGGGCACAGCACGCCCGCCGCCGCGGCGACCAGCATGTTGAGCAGCATCGCGGCCGTCATGACGCCGGCGAGCGCGGGCGAGCCGTAGAGCAGCAGCGTTACACCGCCCATCAGCAGCCCCCACAGCACGCCGTTCAGCGCGCCGATCGCGATCTCCTTGCGGATCAGGTAACGCCGGTTGCCCTCGTTGAGCTGCGACAGCGCGAGGCCCCGCACGACGAGCGCGACCGTCTGGTTGCCCGTGTTGCCGCCGATGCTGGCGACGATCGGCATCAGCGCCGCGAGCGCCGCGAGCTGCGCGATCGAGCCCTCGAAGACGTCGATCACGCGTGAGGCGATGAAGGCCGTCAGCAGGTTGAGCCCCAGCCAGATCCAGCGCCGGCGGCCGCTCGCCCAGACCGGCCCGAACAGGTCGATGTCCTCGTCGAGGCCCACCTGTCCCAGCGACTGCTTGAAGGAATCCTCGCTCAGTCGGTCGACGACCTCGTCCACCGTGATCCACCCGATCACCCGCCGGTCCGAATCCACGACCGGCGCGGCGATCAGGTCGTAGCGCTCGAACGCCTGGGCCGCCTCGTCCGCCTTGTCGGTCGGCGTGAAATGGGCGGGGTCGGAGTCCATGACCGCGGCCACCGTCACGCCCGGCTCACCGAGCAGGAGCCGCGCGAGCGGCAGCACGCCCCGCAGCACGTTGTCGCGGTCGACGACGAAGATCGCGGTGAGCTGCTCCGGCAGCCCGCGGCGGCCACGCAGCGCGGCGGTCGCTTCCTCGAGCGTCAGGTGGTCGCGCACGGTGACGGCGTCGGGCGTCATCAGCGCCCCGACGCTGTCCTCCGGGTACGACAGCGCCGTCTGCACCTGCTGGCGCTCGCTCGCGCCGAGCCGCGCCATGATTTCGGCCGCGCGTTCCTCGGGCAGATTCTCGACCAGGTCCGCGAAGTCCGTCGACGGCAGCTCCCGGCCGAGGCTGACCAGCTCCTCGTCACCGATCAGCCCGATCAGGTCGCTCTGCACCGACTCCGACAGTTCGAGGAGGATCGCACCGTGCCGCTCGGCGTGGATCAGCCGCCACGCATCGTCGCGCTGGCTCGCCGGGAGGCTCTCGAGGACGAAGGCCGTGTCCGCGGGGTGCAGCCGGTTGAGCTTCGCCTCGAGCTCGGCGGCGTGCTCGCGCGCCTGCTGCGCGAGCGCGGCATCCGGTTCCTCGCCCTCCTCGCGCGCGGCGAGCTGGCCCGCGAGCTCTTCCTGGCGCTCCATCAGCGCCTGGATCTCGCTCAGCGTCGCTTCGAGGGACGTGTGGTGTTCGGTGGTTTCCTGCACGGGGCGCGAGCTTAACGAAAAAAGGGGACGCTAACCTTTTGGAAAAGGGGACGCTCACCATTTCGCGGCGATGATCGTGTCTCTAGTTGGGACGGCGGCCGCGAAATGGTGAGCGTCCCCTTTTCCAAAAGGTTAGCGTCCCCTTTTACGGTACCGACGTCAGCTCGGGCGTCACCCTCGACAGGTAATCGGCGACGCCCGCGCGCTCGGCGTCGCTGAGCCCGCTGATCCGGTTCACATGCTGCTCGTCCATGCCGGGACGCGTCAGCGCGGCCGTGTCGTAGAGCTGTTTCAGCAGGTAGAGGTAATGCTGCCCCGCCAGCCGCGGACGCAGCGTCCGCAGGTCGCCCTCGCCGAGCCTCCCGTGGCAGGCCGCACACTCGCGGTAGTACACGACCTGCCCCTCGTGCAGGGACTTGCCGTCACCCGTCCCGCCCTCGCGCGGCGGCGGCCGCCGCAGGCCCGCCGCATAGGATGCGACATCCAGGATGTCCTGCGCGCCGGCAAGCTCGTGCTGCTTCGCCGCCTCCCGCATCCGCGCATGCCAGCGCCGGTCGTGCCGGAAATCCACCATCTGTTTCACCAGCACCGAGACGTGCTGCCCGGCGATCACCGGGGTCGTGCCGTCCGCGCTGCCGCTGCCGTCCGCCTGGTGGCAGGCGGCGCAGGCCGCGAAGAGCGCCGCGCCGTGCCCGAGATCCGGCTCGAGCTGCACCGCCTCCCGGAACTCCTTGATCGCCGCCTCGGTGCGGCCCTGGAACGAGTTCGGGTCCACTTCGATCGAGCCGGCCCGGACGGCGAGCAGCACCGCAGCGCCCGTCGCGATCCCGGCCAGCCAGGTGACTTTGTTCATAGCGTCAGTTTACGCCCGCTCAGCCCCGGAACCCATGGTCCCGCGCAAAGACGATCGCCTGCGCCCGGGACCAGACCCCCAGCTTGTCGAAGATGTTGGACGCGTGGTTGCGTACCGTCTTGTCGCTGATCGAGAGCCGTGCGGCGATGTCCGCATTGCTGAGGCCGTTGCCCATCAGGGCCAGCACCTCCCGCTCGCGCTCCGACAGCGATTCGAACACCGCGGCGCCCGCCCCCAGCTCCGGCTGCATCGCATGCAGCACGGCATCCTGGAAGCGGGCCCAGGCCGGCTCCGACTCCAGCAGGATGTGGTTGCGCGAGTCGAGCTCGACGAACTCCGCGCCCGGGATCGCACTCGCGAGCAGGCGCCCCTCGGAAACGGGTACGACCTGGTCATCGCGCGCGTGCAGCACCAGCGTCGGCACGCGCACCTGGCCGAGCAGCGGCTCGATGTTGACGCTGGCGCGCGCATCGAAGAGCCGCGCCGCCATCTCACCGGTCGTGGTCTTCAGGCACAGGTCGTTGAACCAGGCGAGCTGCTCGCGCGTGCCGCCCGGGATGAAGCGCGAGGTGAAGACCTGGCGGAACGCCTCGTTGTCGCTGCCCCAAGCCGTGCGCGCCAGCTCGACGATGGCACGGTAGGTCGCACGCGTCTCCGCCGTGCCGCGCAGGTACGCCCCGTGCGCGTAGGCGCCGTACAGGATCAGGCGCGTCACGCGCTCCGGGTGCCCGATCGCATAGGCGATGCAGGCGGCCGAGCCCTGCGAGATGCCGAGCAGCGTCATCGGCCCGAACGGGTGCGCCGCCTCGATCACGGCCTCGAGATCGTCCGTCCAGCGATCGACGCCGAGCTCGCCGCCGCGCCACTCGCTCAGCCCGCAGCCGCGCTCGTCATAGCGCACGAGACGGAACCGCCCCGCGAAGAACTGCAGCCAGTGCCTCCAGATCGGGCTTTCCCACTCGTACTCGAGATGCGTCAGCCAGTTGGCTGCCTTGACGACGACCGGGCCTTCGCCCGCTTCCGCCCACGCGAGGCGCGAGCCATCGCTGGCCTTCGCGTAGCGGATCTGCTGGCGGAGCGCCCTCTTGGCGGCCATTCCCCTCACCGGGACATTTGTCGGGGGGTTGCCCTGTCGATCTTAGCCGAACCGGGACAAAGGACCCATGGTCCCGGCGCGACCCTCCCGGCACAGTGCGCGCGCCATCGAGGAGGGCTCATCATGCTCAAGCGAATCCTGCATTTTGCGTACGGCCTCGCGGCGTACGTGCTGTTCCTGGGAACGTTCCTGTACGCGCTCGCGTTCATCGGCGGCTGCCCGCTGATCGCCAACCGGCTCGACGGACCGCTCACCGGCAGCCTCGGCACCGCGATCGCCGTCAACTGCGCGCTGCTCGCCGTGTTTGCGATCCAGCACAGCGTGATGGCGCGGCCGTGGTTCAAGGAGCGCTGGACCCAGGTCGTGCCCTGGTCCATCGAGCGCTCGACGTACGTCCTGCTCTCCAGCCTCGCGCTGATCCTGCTGTTCTGGCAGTGGCGGCCGATCGGCATCGAGATCTGGACGGTGGAGAACCCGATCGGGCAGGCGCTGCTGTGGGGCGCGTTCGCGCTCGGCTGGGCGACCGTGCTCGTCAGCACGTTCCTGATCAACCACTTCGACCTCTTTGGCCTGCGCCAGGTGACGCTGCCCTTGCTCGGCAAGCCGTACACGCCGGTGGCGTTCCGTACGCCATGGCTGTATCGCCACGTGCGGCATCCGCTCTACGTCGGCTGGCTGCTGGCGTTCTGGGCGACGCCGCACATGACGTTCGCGCACCTCCTGTTTGCGGTCGCGACGACGGCGTACATCCTGCTCGCCATCCAGTTCGAAGAGCGCGACCTCGTCACCGAGCACGGCAAGTCGTACGAGGACTATCGGCAGCAGGTGCCGATGCTGATCCCTGGCCTCAAGCCGCGCCAGAAGGCGGCGAAGGAATCGCTCACCTTCACCTGAGGGCCCTCGCTCACGGTGACGTCACGAAATCCCCCGACATGATGATCTCGACCCGCCGGTTGCGGGCACGGCCTTCGTTGGTGTCGTTGCTCGCAACCGGCTGGTCCGGGCCGAGGCCCGCAACCTCGATGCCGGGCGACCGCACGCCCTGCGCCTGCAGGTAGTCGCGCACCGACACCGCACGCAGGTACGACAGCGTGCGATTCGTCTCCTCGCTGCCGGTGCTGTCCGTGTGGCCTTCGATGCGCAGGCGCAGCGAAGGATAGACGCCGACGATCCCGGCGAAGCGGGCCAGCGCCTCGCGCGCCTCCGCGTTGAGGTTCGCCGATCCGGTCGCGAACTGCACGCCCGCAATCTCCGCGACGATGCCACGCGGCGTGTCGCGGGTCGGCAGCGCGCGGTTCAGGCGCGCCACCAGGTCAGCCCGGGCGGCATCGTTCGCCGCGGCGACCGCGAGCGCCTCGCGCCGCCGGGCCTCTTCCGCCGCCATCGCCGCTTCGGCGGCCGCTTTCTTCTCCGCCTCCTCCCGCGCGGCCCTCGCCGCCGCCTCGCGCTGCTCGGCCGCGAGCGCGGCCACCGTCTTGCGGCGCGCGTCCTCGGCGACCTGAACGGCCTGCCGCGCGAGCTGCGGCGCGGTGCTTCGAACCGCGTACTTCCTGTCGCCCGCGGCGGATTCGGCCTGCTCCAGCAGCCGCTCCGCCTGCTGGAACTCGAGCGTCGCCAGCCGCTCGGCCTGCGCGCCCTCCGCGATGTCGACCGCATAGCGCGCCTGGACGATCTCGGTCGCGACATCGGCTCGCGCGCCGCGCGGAATCGGCGCCAGCGTCGAATAGTCGATGCGTTCCTTGAGGCCGGCGATGTTGAATTTCTGCCCGCGCACGCGCTTGCCGAGGTTCTGCAGGACGATGGCGCGGCTCGGCGCCGTCACGGCGAAATGCGGCTCGGCGCTCACGATCAGGCCGAACTGCGAAAGCGGCGTCGTCGCGTCCAGCGAGCCCCGGCCGTTCTCCACGATGATGGATCCGAGGTTGTTCGCGTGACCGTCGACGGTCACGGCCCACAGGACGTAGGTCGCGAACGGGCCGAGATTCTCGGGGTCCGGAAGCCTGCTGACGTCGACGCTCACCCGCGTGCGTCCGTCCTGGAACTCGACCTCCGCATCGCCCTCGGCGCCGAGCGCGATGGCGGTGCCGCGAAACTCCAGGGAAGACTCCGGACCCTCCTCGAAACTGAATCCGTCGAGGCGCCCGGCAACGTCCTCGCTCAGGACCGGGACATCGCGCTCGACCTGCTGGGCAGGGGCAGTTGGCGGGCAGGCGACCGCCAGGATGGCGAGGCAGTAGGTGATTGCGCGGGACAGGGGTGGCACGTCAGCACTCCAGGTTGCTCGGCTGGCAATGCCGAATTGTAACCTCCCCGCACGCGGGATCAGGCGGGCCGTCCCCTCCGGAGGTCACCGCGAGCGAACGACGACGGTTCCCGCCAGCTTGTCGTGCCAGCCCTGCTTGCGGTTGTCGAACGCGACCCAGATGAAGCCGAGCGCGAGCAGGATCGAATCGATGATCGCGGCGCCCACGCGCGCCCAGAAACCGACGTACTCCGGCATCGGCTGATTCACGGCGAACCCCCTGCGCCCGGATGGGCGGGCTGACGTTGTTCTGCCCTTACAATACCCCATGCCCCGGCTCATCGCGATGATCCTCCGCTCGCTGCTGGGCAAGCTCGGCCTGCTCCTCGTCATCCTCGCCCTGCTGCTGGCCGGCGCGTGGCTGAAGTCCGAGTGGGAGCAGCACCGGGCCGCCCGGGGCGTCCTCGAGCAGCAGGAGGCCGTCCTCGACGGCCTGCGCGCCGACCTGCAGTCGCTCGAGGTCGCGATCGCCGCCGACCAGGCCGAGTGGCGGCGCGAGACCGCGGTGCGGATGCGTGCGCTCTGGGAAGAGCTCGACGCGCTCAATGACCGGATCGCCGCATTCGAACGGCAATCGCAGGCCGCGCGCGGCGAGTATCTCGACCTCGCGCGCGAGGCGCAGGCCGCACGTCGCGCGGCGAACCAGGCGGAGGCGAAGCTCGACGCGCTCGAGCGCAACTACTGGTGGTGGGACAGCTACGTGAGCCCCGCCAAGCTCGTCGAGCTGCAGGCGGCCCGCGCGAGCCACGCCGCGCTCGACCGCACCGCCCGCGCGCTGGAATCCGCCCGCGCCCGGTCGTCGCAGGCGGCCGCGTCCATCCGCCGCGAGATCGCGACGCTCCAGGCCCGGCAGAAAGTGCTGCTGCACACGATCGAGGATCCCGCGCACTCGCAGTCTCCGCGCCACGCGTCGCTCGCCGCGACCCGGGACCGCAAGCAGCAGGAGATTGATGCGTTCGACGCCGTCCTCGACACGGAACGCGCGCGCGTCGAGAGCAACCCGCGCGAGCGGCTGATCGCGACGATCAAGTCGCGCATCCCGCTCGCGCTCGGCATCCTAGCCGGCATCCTGCTGCTGCCGGTCGCGATCAAGGCGTTGTTCTACTACGTGCTCGCGCCGCTCGCGGGCCGGCTCGGGCCGATCCGGATCCTGCCGGACGCCGGGCCGCCGCGGTCCGCGCCGCCGCCGGCCGTGCCGCCGGCGCGATCCGCAGTCTCCGCGACCGTCGACATCCCGCCCGGCGAGGAGCTGCTCGTGCAGCCGGATTTCCTGCAGAGCAGCAGCCAGCCCGCACGCAAGCGCACGCGCTGGTTCCTGAATCCGCGGCTGCCGTTCGCGAGCCTCGCCTCAGGCATGTTTGCGCTGACGAGCGTGCAGCCGGAGGGCGAGACGCCCACGCGCGTCGTCGTCTCCTCGCAGCGCGATCCGTTCTCCGAGATCGGCGTCGTCACGCTGCCGGCCGGCGCGGCGATGGTCATCCACCCGCGCTCGCTCGCGGGCGTCGTGAAGCCCGCGGGCGGGGCCGCGCGCATCACGCGCCACTGGCGGCTCGGCAGCCTGCACGCCTGGCTGACGCTGCAGCTGCGCTACCTCGTGTTCCACGGGCCGACGACGCTGCTGCTCCGCGGCTGCCGCGGAGTGCGCGCCGAGGCGCCGCTACCCGACCAGCCGCGGCTCATCAACCAGGCCGCGACGCTCGGCTTCAGCGCCAACCTCGAGTACCGCACCGTGCGCTGCGAGACCTTCGTGCCCTACCTGCGCGGGCACGAGGCGCTCTTCAACGACCTGTTCGCCGGCGGCCCGGGCTGGTTCGTGTACGAGGAGATGCCCGCGCGCGAGGGGCGCGGCGGCGTCACCGGCCGCGGCCTCGAAGGCCTGACCGACGCGGTGCTGAAAGTCTTTGGAATATAGTTTGGACGCCAACCTTCTGAAGATGACGGTCTCCGCGAGCTTGCATCAAGCAGTGGGGCCCACTGATCCACGCTACCAGCGGCGCAAAGGAGCGCACCACCCGGATCGTTCCGATGATTGCGGATTCGACGCGCGTCTGATCAAGCGTTGATGATCCGCGTGACGGTTGCGTGCACATGCCGCTTGACGGACGCGAGACTCCTGCGCCGCGGCCTCCCGACCTGCATCACGACCATCAGGCCATCGAAGTACGCCGTCATCGAGACCGCCACTTCCCCCGCGCGGTCGGCATCCAGACTCGGGTAGACCTGCCGCAGCAGATTCGCGAGCGCATCCACATAGGTCCGGTAGAAGCGCCCCACGGTCCTGCTGACCTCCGGATCGTGGACGGCCATGTCCCAGATGGACAGCCACAGGCGCAAGGTCTGATCGGTGGCCACGTCGCCGATCAGATAATGAACCATGCGGTATATCTTCTCCTCGCTGGTCTTCCCCTTGAGCAGCTCCGCGCCCAGCCGATCGAGATAGTTCTGAAGTTCGGGCTCGAGCACGGCCCAGAGCAGGTGCTTCTTGTGAGGGTAGTAGTACTGGACATTTCCGGGCTTGACGCCGGCCGCCCTGGCCACACTGCGGAACACGAAGTTCTTGTACCCGTCACTGAGCAGCAAGGCCCTCGCGGATGCCAGTATCCGCGCGCGGGTCTGCTCGCCCTTCACGTTGCGGCGGGTTTTCTTCATCGGCGCATTCTAATACCGGAGCCCGCAGCTGATGCCAGGGGCCAGTTAACCGTCTGCGCGGTGAAAAGCGCTGTCCGGGTAGGGATACCACCAATCGGAGGGCTTTTGGGTCGGATCCAGCGTCACGAACTTGACCTGCCGGAACGCATCCAGTCCCTCGCGGCCGAGCTCGCGGCCGAGACCCGACATCTTGCGGCCCCCGAACGGCAGCGCATCGTTGTCCACCATCGGGTTGTTCACCCATACCATGCCGCTGTCGAGTTCCTCGATGGCCAGCATCGCTTCCGCGAGATCGGTCGTGATGATGGACGCCCCGAGTCCGTACTTCGACCTGTTCGCGAATTCGATGCCCTCGGGCACGCTGCGCACCCGGCACACGGGCGCGACCGGGCCGAAGATCTCGTCCTGCATGATCTCCATCTCCGGGCGGATATTGCTGAGAACCGTCGGCTCGTAGAACCAGCCCGTCGGGCGATCCGGAGGAATCCTGCCGCCGGTCTCGACGATTGCGCCCTGCTCGACCGCCCGCGCGACCAGGCCGGCGATCCTGTCGCGCAGGGCCCTCGTCGCCAGCGGCCCGATCTCGCTCTTTCCCAGCCCGTCGCCCACGCGCAGCTTCGACACGCGGTCGACGAAGCGCCGCATGAACTCGTCGTAGATGCCCTCGACCACGAAGACACGTTCCGTCGACGTGCAGATCTGGCCGGACAGATGAAACGACGAACAGGTCACCGCCGCCGCGGCGAAATCCGCATCCGCCCTGTCGCTGACGATGATGGGGTCGTTCCCCCCCGCTTCGATCACACAGGGCTTCATTCTCTGCGCACAGGCGACGGCGACGGTTCGGGCGACTTCGGCCGAACCGGTGAAGGCGACGACGTCCGTCCTCGGCGACTCGACCAGGCATCGACCGACACTGCCGTCGCCGGTCAGGCAGGTGACCAGCCCGGCAGGCAGCGACCGGAAGTGCTCCATGAAGGCGAGCGTCGACAGCGACGTGACGGGTGACGGCTTGATCACCACCGCGTTGCCGGCGGCCAGCGAGGCGGCGACGGTGAACGCCATGATGAGGAGCGGATAGTTGTACGGCAGTATGTGTGCGCTGACCCCGTACGGGTCGTAACGCTTGAACTGGAGATTGCCCGGCTGGATGGTTCCCGCCACGGAACCTGCGTGGTCCTTGGCGAGTTCGGCGTAGTACTCGAAGATCGGAGCGACGTTGCGCACCTCCCCCTCGGACTCCGGGAACGGCTTGCCCATTTCCCGGGTCAGCAGTTCGCAAACCCGCTGGCAGCTCCGTGACTTCAGGGAGTGGGCGACCTCGTGAAGCCTGGCCGCGCGCTCCTTGACGGGAATCCTCGCCCAGGCCTTCTGCGCGAGTCTCGACCGGACCAGGATCTCCTCGAGTGCGACCGCGGGCACGATCGCGATTCGCCCTACCGGCTCCAGCGTTGACGGGTTGTCCACCTGGAGCGAACCGGCGCCGGCAACGCCCATGTACTCGTTCCCGGCAAAGATGCTGGCGGCGAAAGGGTCAAAGTCCCGCATGCGGTCCATTCATCTGACCATGTACACCTTGCGCACGGTCTGCCGCACTTCGCACACGCCTTTCCATCCGGCCGGGAACGTCGCCGCGATTCCGGCGCGAACCACGAAGGGCGCGCCGGAATCCGGGGTGTAGATGGCCTCACCGGCGAGGAAGTAGCAGAACTCGTCCCTTTGGACGTCGCATCGCCACCTGCCGGGAGTGCACTGCCACATGCCCGTCTCGGACGCGCCATCACCGCGCCGGAAAGTCAGGACCCCGCTCTGCCGGGAAGACGGGGCACCCAGAGGCACCGCCACTTCCCCCCAGTCCTTCAGCTCCGTCAGCTCGAGCGGATCCGCAAGGAGTATCGCTTCCGTTCCCTCATTGACGGCGACCATCAGGCAGCACTCCGAAGGAATTCGTCGATCGCGCGGGCCGCCCGTTGCCGGCCGTCGTTGCGCTTCATGTGTTCGCTGGTCCGGCGCACGTTCGTGCGAATCTCCTCGTCGCTCATGAGGATCTCGATGTTCGCCAGCAATTCCGCGTCGGTCCAGTCGTATCGCCTCATGCCGATCCCATGCCGGGTGTCGTTCACGCGCTGCGCGTTGTCATGCCCGTCCCACACGAAGGGCATGATCAGGGGCGGCACCCCGAAGAAGAGACTCTCGTTGAAGCTGTTGTTGCCGCCGTGCTGGATGAACACGTCGACATGCGGCAGCACGCTTACCTGCGGAAACCAGCTCCCGATGACGGCGTTGTCCGGGACGTCGTCGTACTGGTCGCGGTAGACACCGACATTCGCGAGGACCCGGTACCTGGTGTTCTCCAGCACGGAGAGGATGCGCTTGATCACGTCCACGTCGGCACCGCCCAGCGTGCCATAGCTCAGGTAGATGAGCGGCCCCGACGAGTTTCGCTTGAATGCGGGCATTTCGAAGTCGCCGGCGTCGCGCCTGACACAGCCGTCCAGATACACGAACTTCTTCGGATCGAGGGGATACCTGCGCTTGAAGCGGAGCGGTTCCGGGTACAGGAGCAGGTTCAGGTATGGAGACGCCTGCACGAACTCGGGAAACGGCATGCCCTGCACCCCGCACGTCCGCAGATACTCCATGAACTCCGCGTGCAGGGGACCGATCCTGCGCCGGAACTCCTCTCGGTAGCTCGAGGCGCACCGGCCGTCGCCCTCCGGACAACCCGAGAGGTGCGGCGGAATGTCGGGATCCGGGATCTCGTTCTCTGAACAGGAGATCACCCGGATCCACGGGCAACCGGCTGATTGAGTCGCCGGATACAACGCTACGTTGTCGTTGATGATGGCGTCCGGCGCGATCGCTCCCAGCAGGTCGCCCAGGCCGTTCTTGACCGACCACTTGACGGTTTCGATGATGGCTTTCCAGCAGGCCGCGACATAAGTCCCGATCTGGTCATGGGGCGACGTTCGGAACGCCGGCATGTTCGCCACCATGAAGTCGTCCCAGTACTTGGCCTGCTGGGCCTCGGACATCGGCGGCATGCAGGACAGGTGCCGCTCCTCGAAGCCGTACTGCTCCGCCGTTCCCTTGAGCCCCGGCTCGAGAATGAAGATCGGACGATAGCCGAGGTCGCGCAGACCCTGGCAGATTCCGATCAGGTTCATCGCCGGTCCAATGGCGCCGGGCTCCGGAAAAACCACGATCTTCTTCAACTTCGTACTCCCGGATCACTTCCAGCTGTAGCGGAATCTTGCACCTATCCAGCGCGGCGGGGCATGCACGATCAGGGAGTATCCAAAGAATGCGGAAAGATCGAACCGATAGGTCGAGTAGACCTCGTCAAAGGCGTTGTTGACGAACACGGAGGCGCTCCATTCGCTGTCCGGACCGCTGTGCGAGTAACCGAGACTCGCATTCCAGACCGAGTAATCGCCACCAAGGGTCAGGGCGCTGTTGGTCGTGTTGTACTGCTGTTCGTCCACGTACCGTCCGTCGAGCTGCAAGGAGATGCTGCCGCCTTGGCTCACGTCCCAGGTTTTCCTGGCCAACAGGTTGAGCGACAGGTCCGGCGCAGTGATCATCTGCTGATCGGCCGTCCCGCCCGATGCGAGTTCGACATCCTTGACCGTCGCATCCAGGACGGACACGCCGAGCGACGCGAACAATCCCTCGGCCGGGACGAGCTCGAGTTCGATCTCGCCGCCATGGATTTCCGCATCGAAGTTGCGGACCTGGGAGGTCAGGCCCTGGAAGACGTATCCCTGGTAGTCCTCATAGTCGTACACGAATGCGGCGGCATTGAGGCGCGCCCTGCCGTCCGCAAAGGTCGATTTGATACCGACTTCGAAACTGTTGAGGATCTCCGGTTCATAGATGATCTCGGGCACCGTCAGAAAGCCGTCGAGCGGCGCCGTGAAACCCCCGCCTTTCATCCCGCGGTCCAGACTCGCGTACACCATTACGTCCGGGTTCAGCTGGTGACTGAGGCTCAGGACACCGGCGAAGTCGCTGTCGTCACGGCTGAGATTGATCTGCCCCGCCTCGACGACCAGCGGATTGGCGGGATCCCCCGAGGAGAACAACGCACAGTCATTGGGCGGGAACCCGGGCAGGAACTCCTCGCCGGGAGGCAGGGTGTCGGCGGGCTGGCATACCGAAAGGAGGGCGTAATCTTTCTCGTCGTTGATCCAGCGAACTCCTGCCGTGAGTCTGGTGTCGGAAGTCAGTTCGTACTCGAACTGCCCGAACAGCGACCAGCTGCGTGTTTCCAGGCTGTAGTTCTGGATCGCTGCGCCGCCGAATGTCGGAGCGTTCAGGTCGGTGAAGTAGTCGCCGTCGAGATCCAGGTAGTACGCTCCAGCGAGCCACTGATACCTGGCGCCCTCGCCGCCGATGCGGATCTCCTGCGAGAATTGCGTGGCGTCCTGCTCGGCAACATACTCCAGCGTGCGGCTGATGTTGCCGTCCGAGTCCTCGCCGTACGACTTCTCGAACTCGCCGTAATCGGTGATCGAGACCAGCTCCAGGTCGCCGGGGCGGAATCGCAGCGTCAACGTCGCGCCAGTCGCCTCCTTGTCGTTGAAGCCCTGGGGATTGAGATCGCCGTCATTGGCCCCCGGCGTCGAGTCCGGATTTCCCTGGAAATCCGTCGGGATGTCGCCCAGTTCCACCAGGGAGGTCCGGAAATCGTAGGCCCCGCCAACCGTCTTGTTCGTCTGGTTCGACCGCAGGGACAGCAGCCCGTCGAACTGATCCGACGGGAGGAACTCGAGCTGCGCACGCACGTTCAGGAAATCCCGGTCGCGCGCATCCTTGCCGACATTGTTCTTGAAGTAGCCATCGGCCTGGTCGCTCAGTATCGACAGCCGGGCCCGCAGCGTGTCCGTCAATGACCCGCTGACGGCGCCCTCCAGCCTCATCTGGCTGAACTCGCCCACCGTCACGTCGAGGTAGGCCTCGGTGCTCTCGGTGGGTCTCTTCGATATGAGGTGGACGAGGCCCCCGGTCGCGTTCCTGCCGAACAGCGTGCCCTGCGGCCCGCGCAGGACCTCGACCCGCTCGATGTCGAACAGCTGGACACCTGCGGCTCCCGTGAACCCCACGTAGGCTCCGTCGACATAGACCGCGACCGGCGCCTCCTGATGGTCGGCGAAGTCGTTCTGCGCGACTCCGCGAATCGAGAAAATGGAAACGGTCGAATCGCCCGAGAACGACGTCGCGATCAGCCCCGGGGTCTGGCCCGCAATGTCTTCCGCATCGAGCCAGCCCAGCGACTGGACGGTTTCACCGGAGAAGGCCGCGATCGAGATCGGCACGTCCTGGAGGTTCTGCTCCCGCTTCTGCGCGACGACGATGATCTCCTCGAGTTCCTGCGCTTCGGTCCGGACACCCGCACACAGCAGGAATGCCGCTGAAAACAGCCCGACGCCCGCACCATCCCGGAGAATCGCCACTGGCAGCTCCTTTTCCGGCTCGCAAGCCGCCTGCGAGCTCAGTCCGAGAACAATAATTAGGTCATTGACTAAATTAGTACAGTTATCTATAAACTGCAATCGCCAGCCGGCATTGCGTGCTGATGCCAGGAATGAGCGCAGGACGGATGCCCCGGCACGCCGCTGTCCGTGCCAGGCCTCGCTATCGGCGACCGGTTTGATTCGGCGTCAGGCGATCAGGATCGAGCCTGTCGGCGGTGACACCATGCGACCCCGGCTCATGCTCCTGCCTTGCCGATGTCCCCCGGCTTCCGCAACATCTTGTCCACCTCGCCGAGGTGCTGCTCCTCCTGCAGGATCATCTCGCGCGCGTACTCTTCGATCTGCACCGACTTGTCCTTCACCTGCTCGAGCAGCCTGTAGTAGAGCGCGAGCGCGTCACGCTCGTGCTGCAGGGATTCGCGCAGGATGTCGCCGATGTCGTGCTTGTGCGTCTCGAGCAGCGGGCCGATCGCGAGCGAGGGGTGCTCGCCGAGCTGCGTGATCAGCTCGCCGGCCGCGGGTCGCGTGCGCCAGCGACTCGGTCGCCTGGCCGCGCAGCCAGCTCACGATCGGGATGCGGTTGTAGCCGTAGGTCATGAGCGAGTAGTGGGTATAGCGCACGGTGCCCGCGAGCTCGTACTCCATGATCTTGTTCAGCGTGCCGGCCACCGCCTTGACGTCAATCTTCATGTCCGTTCTCCCATGAACTCCCCGATCGGCTTCAGGTCCTCGACGTGGTCGCAGACCGCCTTGATCACCATCATGATCGGCAGGCCGAGAATCAGGCCCCAGCCGCCCCACAGCCAGGTCCAGAACAGGATGCCCGCGAACACGACGACCGCGTTCATCCGGCTCGCGCGGCCCGAGAGCCAGGGCGTCAGCCACGACCCCTCGAGCGTATTGATCACGAACGAGATGCCGGCGACGGCGAGCGCCATGCCGATCGTGCCGAACTGGAAGAACGCGACCAGCGCCGTGCCGCCCATCGTGACGATCGCGCCGAGGTACGGAACCATGTTCAGCACGCCCGCGGCCACGCCCCACACGGCCGGGCTCTCGAGCCCGATCGCCCAGAACGCGATGCCGCTCGCGACGCCGACGATGATGCTGGTCAGCACCTGCACGCCGAGATACCGCTGGGTCTGCGAGCGGATCTCGTCCATCACCTGGACCGTGATCCGCCGCCGGGCGAGCGTCGGGCCCGAGAGCCTGACCCACTTGCGCCGGAACGCGTCGCCGGAGGCGAGCAGGAAGAACGCGAGGAACAGCACGATGAGCGCGGAGCCGATCAACGCCGCGCCTCCCGCCAGCGTGGTCACGAGGTACTGGCGGATGTCGAGCTTCGGCTCCTCGATCCGCACGCGGGTCACGCCGGGCGGCGGCTGCGCGGCGTTGTCCTCTCCCGTCGCGCGCTCGAGTTCCTCGGCGACGCGCTGGACCTTCTCGATCGCCTCGCCCGGTCCCGCGAACTCCTTGCGTGCGGCCGCCTGGATCTTCTGTACCGCGTCGGGCAGCGTGTCGAGCAGGTTGGCCGCCTCGTCGCGCAGCGACCAGGCCGCCGCACCGAGGCCGCCGAGGATGGCGAGCAGCAGCACGGCCGCGGCCAGGGCCCGCGGGATGGCGAGCCGCTCGAGCCGTTCGACCACCGGCCCCAGCGCGTAGCTGATGACCAGCGCGAGCACGAGCGGGATGAAGAAGGCCTCCGCCCAGTCGAGGACGAAGATCGTGGCGAAGACCGCCAGCAGGATCAGCGGGACGTTCCGTTGCCCGCCGAGCCCCGGCAAGCCCGGGACTTCCGCGGTCACCTCCGACTCCGGCCCCGGGTCGCTCATGGCGCTTGCCTCTCCCCGGCGGGCATTATCCCCCTGCCCGGCCGGAAAGGCATAATCCCGCGATGCTCAGGAAGTTCTGGATCTTTGTCGGGATCGTCGTTGCCCTCGTCGCCCTCTGGACGGCGTTCACGCTCACCTGGTCGTACTCCGCCGGCGAGCGCGCCGGCTACGTGCAGAAGTTCTCGAAGAAGGGCTGGATCTGCAAGACCTGGGAGGGCGAGATGGCGATGGTGACGATGCCCGGCACCGTCGCGGAGAAGTTCTTCTTCACGGTGCGGGACGACGGCGTCGCCGAGCAGATCAACGCGACGGTCGGCTCACGTGTCGTGCTCACGTACGAAGAGCACAAGTGGATCCCGTTCTCGTGTTTCGGGGACACCGGGCACTTCGTGACCGGCGTGAAGCATTCCGCGGAAGCGGTGCCGTAGGCAGGACGTCTACACGGCCGAGGCACGGCCGCGACTGGTGTTAGTTCAGAACTCGTGACAAGTAACTTGTCATTCCCGGTGGATTGACAAGTAGCTTGTCACGCAAATCCGACCTAAGGTCCCCCTCGGCCGGTCAGCCGAAGGCACTCCGCAATCGACCCATGGTCCGCTCGTCCTTTCAGCTGCTGAGCCCATACCCGCGGGAGGCGATCGCCTTCGCGACGGCCGTCGAACGTGCGGGGCGCTTGATCAGGGACGCACGCGACGGGCTCGCCGCCGCGCACGGCCTCACAGTACCCGCGTGGAGGCTGCTGGCGGTGATCGCGCGACCCCAGCGCCGCGCAAGCCCGGCACGTATCGCACGCCTGCTGCGGATCTCGCGCCAGGCGGTGCACCAGATGGCCTGCGACCTGCACGAGCGCGGCTTGCTCAGCATGCCGCGCGGCCCGGCGAGCCGGAAGGAGACGCTGCTGGTGTTGACCCCTAAGGGTCACATCGCAATGGCCGATCTGGATGAGACGCTGCGCTTCCTGCTGCTCGAAATGACGAGCGAAGTCCCGCAGGAGACGCTGACGGCGGCCGCGGACCTGCTCAACGGCTTTTCCGCGCGGCTGCGGCGCTGCGAGACGATCCTGGGACGGCGCCTATAGCCGATCCGTCTCCCGGATGAAGCTCACCACGTTCTCCCGGAACCGCCGGCCCGAGGGCTCGTGCAGGTACATCATGTGGCCGGCGTCGTACATGTTGAGGCGGATCCGCGCGCGCGCCTCGGGCGTCAGGCGCATCTGGTCGATGTTGTACTTGAGCGCGTGCGTCGGCGTCGCGAGGTCGAAGTAGCCCTGCTCGAGCAGCAGGTGCAGGCCCGGGTTCATGGTCATCGCGCGCGCGAGCGCGGGGACCAGGTTCGAGAGCGGCACCTGGCCGTTCTCGTCGCCGTCGGCGCCCGGCTGCGCGTGGCGCCAGTCCCACTTGTTGTAGAGCCCGCCGGAGACCACGTAGTTGTCCGGCACGTCGAACTTCAGCTCGGCGTGCAGGTACTCGCGGAACGCCGCCGTGTACGCCGGGCCGACCGCGGGGAAGAACGGGTCGTAATCCATCTCGTCGTTCAGCGGGTTGAGCGACGGCCCGGAGAAGCGCGAGTCGATGCGCCCGGCGATCATCCCGCGGTCGCGCAGCAGCTCCTGCAGGAACTGCTGGTGCGAGACCCGCAGGTCCGCGCGCATCCAGAACTGCGCGCTCGTGCCCGTGTAGCGGCCGAGTTTCTCCGCCATCGCCTGTTTTTCCTCGGGCGAAATGGCGTGGCCCTTCAGGAGCGCGGGCGCGTACTCGTCGATCGCGAAGCGCTCGACCTCGACCGCGTAGTCGGCGAGCGAGGCCGGCTTGTCCGGGATCGCGTCGTAGTACCAGGCGGTCGCCGCCAGCGTCGAGAGGTACAGCACGTGCGGCAGGTCGATGCCCATGCCGTCGTTGCCGGTCACCTGGCCGAAATACGGCGACACCAGGATCAGGCCGTTCAGGTTCATGCCGAGCTTCGACTGCAGGTGGTCCGCGAGCCCCGCGCCGCGGATGCCGCCGTAGCTCTCGCCCAGCACGTACTTCGGCGAGCCCCAGCGGCCGTTCTCGGTGACGTAGCGGCGGATGAAATCGCCGACCGACTCGATGTCCTGGTCCACGCCCCAGAACTGCTCGCCCTTGGCGTCGCCCACCGGCTTGCTGAAGCCCGTGCCGACCGGGTCGATCATCACGAGGTCGGTGACGTCGAGGATCGTGTAGTCGTTGTCGACCAACTGCACGGGCGGCGGCGGCGCGAAGTCGCCGTCCTTCACCACCACGCGCCGCGGGCCGAGCACGCCCATGTGCAGCCAGATCGAGGCGGAGCCCGGACCGCCATTGAAGGCGAACGTGACGGGACGGCGCTTCAGGTCCGAGACGCCGTCCAGCGTGTAGGCCGTGTAACCGAAGCGCGCGATCGGCGCGTCGGTCTTCTTGTCGTTGAGGATCAGCCAGCCGACGGTGGCGGTGTACTTGAGGGGCTGGCCGTTGAGGCGGATCTCGTGCTTCGTCGAATGCGCGCGCGGCTCGGGCGGCGGGGTCGCGGGCTTCTCGGCGCTGGCCGGGGCCTTCGGTTCCTCGGCCGCGGCGGCCGGGGTGGCAGCCAGCGCCAGGGACAGGAGTGCGATCGAGATGAATTGCTGCATGGGGCCCCGCCTCGAAAAAGTGAAGGCGGAGCCTAGCAAATTCCCCTGCAGTTGACGTAATCCACCCCTCCACCGACGAGCGGCGCAGCGGCGTATCATGGACCCGCCATGCTGCCGCGATCCGCCGCGCTCCTCCTCGAGGGCGAGACGATCGAGGTCGCGACGCCGCTGCGGACGATCGCGCTCGCAGAACCCGGCGAGTACCGGGTGGAAGTCGCCGCGCCGGATGTACTCGCGCTCAGCATTTACGCGGGTGCGGCGACGCTCGTGACCGACGGCGGGCCGCTGCCCGTGGCGGCCGGCCAGCGCGTGCAGCTCCCGGGCCGCCACGCCGCGGCCACCCTCGCGGCACTGCCGCCCACGGACGCGTTCGACGACTGGATCCTGGCGCGCGAAGTGCGGCTCGCCGAGGCGGAGTCCGCGCCCGACGACTCGGCGGCTTACGAAAACTTGGACCGTTACGGGGACTGGTACGGCGACGCCGTCTACGGCCGCGTGTGGTCGCCGCACTACACGAACGGCTGGACGCCGATCCATGACCGCCACTGGCGGCGGGACGGCTTCGGCTGGAGCTGGGTCATCGCCGGGTCCTGGGGTTCGATCACGTACCGCAGCGGGCACTGGTCGTACCTGCACCATCTCCAGCGCTGGTGCTGGGTGCCGCGGCCGGTTCACCACTCGGAGACCTTCGCGCGCGAGACGCATCCCTATCGGAGTCCGCGCGTGCAGACGGCGTCGTATGGCCTGGTGCAGGATCGGCCGACGACGTTCTACGGGGATAGCGGCGCGCGCGGCCGCGCGAGTGGCACGCCGATCTTCCGCAGCTTCGGCGGCGGCAGCCAGAGCGTCGGGTCTGGCACGTCGGGATCGGGCCGAGGCGTCGCGACCATGCGTCCGTCCGGCAGTTCGTCGTCGGGCACGCGGTCGTCGTCCAGCTCGACACGCGGGTCGGCGAGCGTGTTTGCGGGGCCGGGGAATCGGTAAGCAGTGCTGCCCCCATCACAGGGGGCCGCAGGACATCACACTCACGCATGACGCGAAAGCCGCGCCCGCACCCAGGTTACGGCCGTGAGGATGCTGAGCCGCATCGGATCGATGACGGGAACTTGCTCGCCGGTGTGGTCGCGAAGGTGGCGACCGATCGCTTCCGCGACGCCCAGAAAGCCCGTGCAGCCCAGTACCACGACGTCCGCCCCCTTCTCACGCACGGCGCGAAGGGCGTGCTCGCACAGCAGCGCCTGAACGCGCTCCATGTTCGTCTCGAGCTCGAGTACCGGCACGTCGATTGACGATACCGAAGCGAGTTGTCCGGAAACTCCATGACGCTCGACGCGCTCTTCCAGCAGCGCAACCGTGCTTGGCTGGACCGTCACGATGCTGAATCGCTCACCGAGCATGGCGGCGGTGTGCAGGGACACCTGGCAGGGCCCGAGCACTGGAATCGAAACCGCCTTGCGAGCCGCCTCGAGCCCGGGGTCACCCATGCAATCGATCACCGCGGCATGCACACCTGCGCGCTCGGCCTCGACGATCTGCCGGACGGTGTCGGGTTCGGCGCGCGCCTCGTCATCGGCTGTCTCGATGAATGCCGGACCCCTCGATATCTCCACCACGTCGATCTGGACGCCGGGCGAGCAGAGCTCGCGCGCCAACGCATGCGTACGCTCGTCGCGGGTCGTGATCGGCGTCACGACGCGAACGCGGATCGTCATGGTGCCCCTCGCTTGGCCGCGACATTGAAGACCATCAGCAGGGCGGCAATCGTGAGTGCAGACAGGGTCGCGACGGCGACCGACAACCCGACGCCTCCACCGCTATCCACAAGGATGCCTCCTAGCAACGGACCGGAGGCCGACGCCGCAAAAACGACACCGCTGCACATCGCGACGACCCGGCCTGCGGCGTCGACCTCGGCCGCGAGCGCGGTCAGATACGTCCAGGCAAACAACGACGTTGCGGTCCAGAACACGAATCCGAGCCGATAGGCTGATGCGGCATCGGTGGTGGCGATGAGTTGCATGACGAGCGCGACGGCAATCAGCGCCACGATCACCCTCGCCTTGCGCCCGCCGCGGTTACCGAGATAGTTCGCGGCCACGGGCCCGATGATCCCGAGTATCGAGGCGATCGCCAGGGTCCGGGAGAGCTGGGCTGCATCGATCGCAAGCTGCGTGCCGCGCGTCTCCGCCAGCGACCAGATGAGCGAGTCGCGCAGCCAGAATGCCGCCACGCCGAGCATGAGCGGCAGGTACACCGGTGGCAGCGCACGGGGGACCGTCATCGGCTCAGACGGCGTGGCGGCAGCGCCGGCACCGCCGGAAGATGGTTTCGGCGCCGCAGCGACGTCTCCTCCGGCCGGCATGTGCAGCAGCCAGGGGATCATGGCCAGGCTGCCCACCGCGAGCACGACGCCCAGGCCGCGCCCGCCCAGGTGTTCCGTGGCCAGCGGTGTCGCGAGCCATATCGCTGTCTGCCAGATGACGATCCATGCCCAGCAGTTCGAAGCCATGCGGACCGGATCCGCCGCCTGGCTCACCAGCGACGACCCTGCGGCATTGCAGGCACCGCAACCTGCGCCGGCCACTGCGAGGAATGCGATCAGCCAGACTGCCGGGGCGTTCACGATCAGGGCCAGGCCGCAGGCGATCATCGCGAAGGCTCCCGCGAGCGCGGCCAGGCGTCGATTGACGCGCTGGATCCGGGATCCCAGCAGGATCGTGGTCGCTGCGAGACACCCGAGCTGAACGGTGACAATCGTCCCGGCCCGGGCCCCCGTGTAGCCCAGGTCGCGCGACAGGAAGCCGATCAGCCAGGGCATCGTCAGTGCCGGCAGGTAACCGATCGACGAAGCCCCGCACAGGGGTTGCAGGACGCGCGATTCCGCAGTGAATCGCTGCCAGACCGCGTTCATCCGGACCCGGCGGGATGCATGCGCGAGCCCGATGCCACGACGGCGCACGCAACGCCGAGCGTGATGCCGAGGGGCTCCAGCACCTGCATTCGGTGGCCCTGCCGTGCAATGCGTGCATTGAACCGCGCCGCGAGCAGCGCGAGGCCGGTGCAGCCGAGGACCAGGGCATCGGCGCCGTCCTTCAATGCGCCACGCGCCTCACGTTCCATCGCCGCAAGCGTGCGTTCCGTATCGCGAAACAGATCCAGCACCGGAATCCCGAGCGCGCGGTGCGATGCGAAGCTCCCCTGGAGGCCGAACTTTTCCACCTGTCGCTCGACGTAGTCGCGGCCTTCCGGCAGCACGTCGATCACCGAGAATCGCGTGCCCAGCGAGGCCGCGACGTGCATCGAAGTCTGAGCGGCCCCGAAGACCGGCACCGTCAACGCCTGCCGCAGCTCCGGCACGCCCGGGTCGCACATGCAGTTTACGACGACAGCGCGTGCGGCAGCAGCGCTCAGTCGGGCTGCGCGCATGACTCCCGGCAGGCAGGCGATCACGTCCGAGTCGGTCTCGATGCTCGACGGCCCTTCGTCGAGGAAGACGTTCGTGATCGAAACGCCCGACCCGCGGAACGGCTCGAGCGTCGACTCGACGTCGATGGCGCCGGTGGGAACGACCGGCGTGATCACCAGTACCGAAGGTTTCACGGGGTCCCCGCCGGCGCCTCGGCCGAAGCAGGGGGCAAAGACAGTGGCCGATAGTCGACTGCGTACCCGAAGGCCCGCGGTCCCACGACCCGCAGCGCGGCCTCCGTCGCCATGACCTGCGGGCTCTGGATGCCGACCACCTGCACACGCTGACCGTAGCGAATGCCGTCCGACGGGATCGCCTTCAGCGTCCAGCTGTCGACGACGGTGATGATGTCCGGCGTGGTCGCGACCGTCTCCTCGCCCAGCCGGGCGATGAGGAACTCGTTCTGGAACGCGATCGTCATTGCCGGGCCGGTCCCGTCCAGCGACTGCAGCGACACGGAGCCGAAGCCCCAGCCTTCCCGGACCTCGTGCTCGACCCCGGTCACCTTTCCGTCGAACAGCTTGCGCATCACCAGGCCGTGCTCTTCGGCGAACCAGCGCGTGAGTGCCGATGCAGGATCAGCGCTCTCCCGGCTGACGCGCCTGATCGACGCTCCGATGAGCCGCGCGAGGGAAGGCGTATCCAGAACTGCGCAGGCCCGCACGTCGTCGCCGCTCAACGGATAATCGGCCGAAAAGCACTTGCTGCCCAGCACGACGCTGACCGCGCGCACGAGGCGTTCAGCCTGCCGGTTGGTACCGCCTTCGATGACGACGATCTCGCCCTGCTCGCCGGCGGCGACGGTCGGCAGCGCGGAACGGCCCTGGATCGCGTACGACACGTGATCGGACAGCGGGAATGCGCGGCCCATGCCGTCCGCGTCCAGGACCGGCAGGCCGGTGAGCGCACCGGCCAGGAACGGCGCGAGTCCGTTGCCGCCGCCGATCTCCGTGGCCATCAGCGCGGTTGCGCGGCCTTGCAGCCGCGCCTGCATCGTGCGGACGACGTCGAGGATCTCCCCATGCGTGAAGAGCTTCTCGTGCATGGTCACCGGCGCCCCGACGAAGCCGACATTGAAGACCAGTGCGTCCGGCGCCAGCCGCCGCGGATCGATGACCGGGACGGGCCCGCGCTCGCGTATGAGCTGCTTCAACGTCAGCGCGAGAACGTGCGTATCGCCGCCCCCGCCGGAGCCCAGCCACGAGCACCCGGTCGCCAGGTCATCGACGTCGCCGTGGTCGAGGTACCAGGCGGGTGCGGGTGTCATGCGAGATCGCCGACGGCGCGAGCGCGGATCCGCCGGGTGTTGCCGGCGACATAGCTGAGCGGCAGGTCTTCCACTTCGACGATGGTCACGGACCGCGGGTCGGCGCCCTGCTCGACTGCCCGGCGGATTGCGCGCCCGGTCGCATCGCTGATGGCTTCCTCGCGCGCCACGTTCTCGTAGACCTGGTCCACCTCGCCGCCGACCTGGGCGATCGCCGCGCCCACGGCGTTGGCGACGTCGTGGTGGTCGACGGCCACGACTTCGCTGACGCCTCGCAGGTCGCGGGGCACCAGGAACGATCCGCCGCCCACCGCGATCAGCGGCACGTCGCCTGCCTGGGTCTTCATGCGATCGATGCCCTCCTCGATCAGCCCCCGCACCTCCCGCATGAACCATTCGCGCGTCTGCGGGGCCACGTCATGGACCCGGCCCGCGTCGCCGAGCGCGAGCAGCCCGGACGCGACGGCAACGTCCGTCGACGTAAGCTGGTTTCCGCCGAACACCCTGGCCTCGCGCGTGAGCGCGTAGCCCACGCTGTCCGGGCCGAGCCGCAACGGGTTCTCGCGCACGCGCGTGCCCCCGCCCAGCGCCAGCGACATCACGTCGGGCATCCGGAACAGCGTACGCACGCCGCCCACCTCCACGACCGTGTTGGCCTCGCGCGGGAAGCCGTTGCGGAGCACGCCGATGTCGCTGGACGTGCCGCCGACATCGATGACCATGGCGTCCTTCAGCCCGCTGAGGTGCGCGGCGCCGCGCATGCTGTTGGTCGGGCCCGACGTGAAGCACAGCACCGGCATTCGCCTGGCGGTTTCCGACGACATGAGCGTCCCGTCGTTCTGCGACATGAACAGGCGCGCGCCAAGCCCGCTCGACTCGATGGCTTCCTCGAAGGCCCGGGTCGCCGCGCGCGCCAGGTTGGCCAGCGCCGCGTTCAGGATCGTCACGTTCTCGCGTTCCAGCAGCCCGATCCGGCCGAGGTCCTTGGACAGCGTGACGCTGATGCCCGGACACATCTCGGCGAGGATCGCCGCGGCGCGCAGTTCATGGTCCGCCCGTAGCGGCGAGAAGACGCCGGAGACCGCGACGGCCTCGACCCCCGAGTCTCGAATTCGCGCAGCCGCCTCGCGCATCCGCCGCTCGTCGAACGGGGCGATCTCGCGGCCGTCCACCTCGAACCCGCCCGGCAGCATCACGACCTCCTGCCGCACGATGTCGCGAAGGTCCGTCGGCCAGTCGGCGAATGGCGGCACGGATGCCGAGGCGGGGAGGCATAACCGGACCGCGGTTACCTTGTTGAGGCGCTGGCGCTCGATGACCGCATTCAGGAAGTGCGTCGTGCCGACGATCACGGCCTCCGCCCCGCGTGTTTCCGGACCCGCCTTGGCGAGCAACAAGCCGAGCGCCGAGCGGATGCCGCCGGTCACGTCGGCCGTGGTCGGCGACTTGACCGCCGCTACGACCTGGCCGTCGTGCAGCAGAACTGCGTCGGTGTTGGTGCCTCCGACATCGATGCCGATTCTCTTCATGCACGCGCTTCCGGGTGACAGCTTACGTAATCGAAGTCGTAGCCGAAGCCGCGCGGGCCGACGACGGCCAGCGCGGGCGGCGACAGATGCACCGCCATCGGCGGCAGACTCACGACCGCGACCCGCTGCCCGTATCGCAGCGCCTCGGTGCCCAACGGTTCGCCGCGGATCGTGTCGAAGAGGCACAGCAGGTCGGGAACGGTGCTGACCCGCCGGCTGTCCACCTCCGCGACGGCGTACTCGTTCTGGAACAGGACATGCGCCGAGGACCGCCCGTCGTCGGACTCGATCCGGGCATCCCCGCGGACGAATCCGTCCGTCGCGCGTCGCTCGACATCGACAACCTTGCCGCGTATCAGCAGGACGCCTCTCTCGGCCCGCACCAGCGCGGCGACGACGTCTTCATGGCGGGCGGCGGTTTCCCGAATCGATCGGCCGAGCGACGCTGCCCGCGAATACGTCCCCCGGATCGCATGCCGCTTGATCTCCAGCCCGGTGTTCAGCCCGCACAAGGCGGCGATCGAGCCCCAGGAGGTGGTGATCGCGCGCAACGTTCGCTCCGTCCAGTCGCCGCTGACGGAGTCCGTGAGGACGACGTCGTTGGACCGGATGTCCGACATCGCCATGGGCGTCATCGTCAGTCCCGCAATGGCGAACGTCGTCATGTTTCCCATCGGAAAGGAGCGGCCGAAGGTGTCGGCGTCCACGAGCGGCAGACCCCGCATTGCCGCGCACATGACCGGGATCATCGCGTTCATGCTCCCGATCTCGTAGCCCATCACGGCATCCAGCGGTGCGCCCAGGTGCTCCTCGAGGACTCGCAGGGGACGCGCGAAGTGATCGGGATCGACGATGCGCTCGAACAGCGGAAGCGGCGCGCCGGCCATGGCGACGCAGCCCACGCGCGCGTCATCCGCGAGCAATGCGGCATCCAGCATGCGCACTGCCCCCTTCGCTTCCAGGAGTTGCCGGGCGCTAAGCGCCTCCAGGTACGGATAGGACCCGCCACCCGCGCTCAGGATTGCCGCGCCCATGGCCAGATCGCCCAGGTTCCGGCTGTCGATGACGCCGGTCATGCCCGCTCAGAAGTTCACGCGCAGACTTGCACCGTACGTACGCGGCGGTCCGAAAATCTGGATGATCGCTCCGTTCGTCGAGACGAACGGCGTGGCGACGATGCGGTACTCCTCGTCGCCGACGTTCAGGCAATAAGCAGTGACCTCCCACCGCGCGTCCGCAGAGCGATAGCCGGCCGACAGGTCGAATACCGAATAGGCATCCGCCCGCGTCCCCGGGTGGTCGATCAGGTTGAGCTTGCGCTCGTCGATCCAGCGGCCGGAGCCGCTCACGAACAGGGTTCCCTGCGGCAGCGCCCACTCCTTCGCGAGTTGACCCATGACGGAGAGTTCGGGCGAATTCGGCAGCGCCTGCTTTTCGCTGGTGACCTCGCCGGTGATGATGTCCACGTTCTCCACCGGGTCAATCTCCGTATCGAGCACCGACATGCCGAGCCGCGCATCCCAACCGCCGTCGAAGCGGGCCTGCATCTCCAGTTCGCCCCCTCGCACCTGACCATCGCGGTTGAACGTCACGATGAAAGGGCCGTTCTGGCTGAATACCTGGACGTCCTTGTAATCGTAGTCGTACACGCTCGCATTGAGCCAGACACGCCCGTCCGCCAGGGTGCTCTTGAAGCCGATCTCGAAGCTGGTCAACTCCTCGTCATCGAAGATGACCTCGTCCACGGTATAGAAGGCCGACGCCCCCGCGTTGTAGCCCCCTGCCTTGGTACCGCGGCTGACGCCTCCGTACACGAGCAGAGCATCCGACGGCCGCCAGCTCAGCAGCAGCTTGGCGTCCCAGTTGTCCGACTGCCGCTCCGTCTCGGCACCTGGCACCGTATCGTCGAAACCGGAGCCCTGCACGAGGCTCGGATCCGTGAAGCCGAACAGGTCGCAGCCGGGGCCGGTGCACGGCGTCGCCATCTCGAGATTCTTCGTATCGTCCGTCCAGCGCAAACCGGCGGTCAATGTCCAGGCATCGGACAACTTGATGTCGGTCTGGCCGAAGACCGCCCATGTCTCGGTGTCGAGGGTATAGGTGTTGCCGACCAGCGCGACGAAGTTGGGATCGAACGGGAAGAAGCCGATGTTGGTGCCGTAGTTGCCGTCGATGCGCAGCGCGTACGCACCGACCAGCCAGTTGAGCCTTTCGGTTTCGCCGGCCAGCCTCAGTTCCTGCGACCAGTCATCGGCGTCGACCGACTGCCCGAAGAACAGCACGTCGAGCGACGTCGCGTCGGAATCTTCGTCTTCGTAACCCTTGTCCAGCTCGCCGTAGGACGTGATCGAGGTCAGCGTCGCGCCGCCGATGTCCCAGTTGAACGTGAGGGTCGCGCCGAGGTAGTCGCGCTCGAAGCCGCCGCCGGTCCGGTTGTGCGAGAGACGGAACGGATCGCCAGGATCGGCGTCCCCGCTGAGACAGTCCACCGCGTCCGTCGCGACCACCGTGCCGAAGTAACCGGCGCAGAAATCCGCGAACGCGGCCGCGTCGCCGATGCGGAACAACCCGTCGGCTCCCGGGTAGGCCGCCACGGCGCCGTAGGGGCTGGTCGAGGTCCGGTCCCGCGAGCCGCGGACCACGAGGCTCACGTCGCCGCGATCCGACAGCGGCCTCGCGAGCTGCGCGCGCCAGCTCGTGGTGTCTGCATCGCCCTTCCTGCCGCCGAGCGCATTGCGATAGTAGCCGTCGTGCTCGTCATGCATCACCGAAAGCCGTCCGAGCCAGCCGCCGCCGAGGGGCCCGCTCACGGCGCCTTCCGCGCGCAGGGCCCCGTAGTTGCCCGCCCGCAACTCGCCGTAGCCCGTGAACTCGGCGGTCGGCCTGGCACTGACCAGCTGGATGACGCCGCCGGTGGCATTGCGCCCGAACAGCGTACCCTGCGGGCCGCGCAGCACCTCGACGCGCTCCAGGTCGAACAGGTTGAGGCCGACCGCACTCAGGTACGGCACATAGCTGCCGTCCGTAAACACCGCGACCGGAGATTCCTGGTGATCGCCGAAATCGAACTGCTGGACGCCGCGCAGCGTGAAAACCGTGATGACCGGGTTGCCGTAGTCGTTGGCGATCAGGCCCGGTACCGCCGCACCGAGCTCCTGGGAGGTGGCGATATTGAGGCCTCGCAGATCGTCGGTGCCGAGTGCCGCGACCGAGATCGGCACGTCCTGCACGCTTTCACTGCGTTTGCGTGCCGTCACGACGATCTCGCCCAGCGCGCTGACGCCCGCGTCGCCGGGTTCCGCCGCGACTGCCAGTTCGAGCGGCAGCGACGCAAGAGCCGCGATTCCGCCCAGGCTGATGAAAGTCCGGATTCTGCCGACCGTGCTCATGGGTACGCCCTCGCTGGATGGGACGAGCGTGGCACAGCAGGGCCGCCCCGCCGCCTGCGGCGATTAGGAGGGGTCCGATCCTGATTGGTAGGGGTCGCCCCGGTCCGGGTCCGCGGGGCGGATGCCGAGCTGAACCGCCTTGGCGCGGACCTCGGCCCGCCCGCGGACGTTGAGCTTGGCATAGATGCGCTTCAGGTGATAACGGATGCCGTGCGCCGAGATCCCGAGTTCCATCGCGATCGCCTTGTCGGAGCGCCCCTCCGCCACGCGTTCCATGACCTGCAGTTCGCGTTGCGTGAAGAACTCCGTCTGCACCGGGACTCGCGAACCCGAATGGGAAGCGCGCGCCTCCAGCAGGCAGGCGCTGCGCGTGAACCGGTAGCGCGTCTCCAGGTCCTCGATCCGTGCGGCCAGCGCCTCGTCTTCGTCCGAATCGGCCAGGGCCTGCAACAGCCGGCAGAGCCGCAACTCCGACCGCACATTCCCGGTGGCTCGCGCCTTCTGTGCCTGGCGCTGCAGCATTTCGATCGACCGGGTCGTGCCATCCGTGAGGTCCACCGCAGCGCTCGCTTCGACGAACGCCTCCATCTCGCGCCACGAGCGGCGATCGTTGAAACGGTCGGCGGCCATGGCGGATTCGAGCTGGGCCAGCTCGCCGCGCGCTTCGGCAGGCTTGCCCGCCAGCGCCAGCAGGAACACACGCTGCGCGAGCAGCACGTTGGCGAAGCTGACGATATCCTGCTCGCGCAGGATGTCGATGCCGACCGACAACGTCGCGAGCGCGGTCGGAAGGTCACCTGCGAGGAAGAGCTTCTCGGAGTACGTCCTGAACGCCGCGGCGAAAACATCCAGCCAGCCTTCGAGCTTCGGTAATCGCACGCAGACGTTCTGCAGGCGTGCGAGGCTGCGTATCTCGCGCGGATTGAGTTCGTGCTCGAGCTCGAGCCGGAACACGTCGCGTACGACGGCCAGGCGCTCATCGCCGCGCAGGGCCGTATGGCCGATGCGGCCTGCTTCCTCGAAATGCTCGGCCGCCTGGGCCGCGTCCCCTTCCACGCCCGAGATCATTCCGAGGTCGCAATAGATGAAGAACGCCGCGTACTTCGAGTCCGCCTGGTCCGCGTAGCGCAGGCAGTCGCGCGCCGCCTGGCGCGCCTCCGCCAGTGCGCCCGCGTGCTGCAGCTCATAGCAGCGCAAGGTCGTCGCCATGGCGCCGAGTACGGCGGCAAACGCCGGGAACTCCGACATCAGCCGCTCCATCTCGTCGATTTCCGCGTGGGACACCGGAATACCGCGGTACACGGCCAGCATGGACCGGCAGAGCGCCCGCTCCATCCGGACGCCGTCATCCGCCAGCCGCTCGAGTGATTCGTAGAGCTGCTGCGCGTCCTTGATCCGCCCGGCCTTCACCCAGCTGATCAGGAAGGCATAGCCGATGCGCGGTCTCGTGCGCGCAAGTTCTTCCGGAACCCAGCGCAAGAGCTGATGGAGCGCCTGCAGCCCGCTGATCAGCCAGTTGTTGACGGGCTCGCAGGCTTCGACGACCTCCGCAAGAAATGCCGCATCGCCGGTCGATGCGGCCATCCGCACGGCCTCGACGTGCCGGTTGCGCCGCAGGAAGACGCGGCTTGCCCGTCGTTGCAGCTCGCGCGCCTCCGATGCGTCCGAAGCCAGGTACCTCCGCTCGAACCAGCCGCGGAACAGCGGCCGCACGGCGAGTGCATCGGGGTGCTCGTCGGATGCGCGATACAGGATGCCGAGGCCCTCGAGCAACTCAAGATCGCGCCACACCCCCTCGCCGCCCTGGAGCTCGTCGACGAACTCGGCGGTGAAGTGCGGCAGCAAGGACAACCGCGCCAGCAGCCCGCTGCATGCGGGATCCATGCGGCGCAGGATCCGGTTCTCGAAGAACAGGCTCAAGGCGGCGCTGTTCTCCAACGACAGGTCCTGGGCCGCGGTTGTCGCGGTCAGATTGTGTTCACCCATGATCTGCACGAGCGCCGGCCAACCTGCCGTCTGCTGCTCCACAAACTGCACCTGGGACGCGTTCGCCGATCCCCCGAGCACGAGCCGGACGTCGTCGCGATCGAACCGCAGATGCTGCGGCCCGATCGATGTCACGAGGCCACGATCGGCCACGTCGGACAGGTCCACGACATTCGCGCGCCGCGATCCGAGCCCCAGCGCCAGGCATCGCGGCATCAGGCGAACCAGCGGATCCACGATCTCGCGAATGAGCGTCTCATGGGCCCGCTCGAGATCGTCAATGACCAGCACCCACGAGTCGCCCGATCGCTCGATCGCCCCCAGCAATGTCTGCAACCGCCGGGCGCGAGGCTGGCCCGTGGACTCGTCGGCGAAGGCGGTCGCCGGCAGCCCGAGACCCGCGACATGAAATGCGAAGGCCAGGTACTGGAGCGTCGAGTCCGCGTCGTCCGCATCGTCGAGGGTCAGCCATGCACGACGAGCGCCGCGGTGACAACGGAGTTCCGTCCACTGTTCCAGCAAGGCGCTCTTGCCATAGCCCGGCGGCGCGCAGACGAATGCGATGGGCGCATCGCCGGAGCGCGTGAGCGATTGAATCGCCTTCGGGCGCGGGATGAGCGGCCGCAGGTGCTGCGGCGGCGTCACCCGGGCGCGGAGCAGCCAGACAGGGGGCATGGGATCGGCCACGGCTCATGGTACCAGCCTGGTCCTCGCCGGCGACTTGTCGCTGTCGACGTCCTGCATGACGCCCGACAGGCTCACCCCCTGACCCACCGCCCCGCCCATGCTGGTGCCGTACCTGTCATGGGAGGGCACATGATCACTTTCACCCGGGTCGCGATGCGCGCGTCGATGATGTTGGTGACGTTCCTCATCGCGGTGGCCGCATTCCTGGCCGCGCAGACGCCGTTCCAGCACGTGACGGTCGCGCTCTTCATCTTCCTGTACTGCGCCCTCCGCACCGTCGGCGTCTCCGTCATCGAACGGTCGGAGCTCGTGATGCAGGGCGTGCAGCACACCCCGGCCACGCTCGTGCGGCTGCGCGAGGAGCGGCTGCGGTCCCGCCGCCAGGCGACGGTCGAGTGCGGGCTGCTGGCGGTGCTGGGGCTTTATGCGGCAGTGAAGGTGGTGGCGCCGGGCCTGCTGATGGGGTTGCCGTAGGTGAGTCGCCAACTGCGGAACTTATGAATCCTGTCTGCCTGTCGTGGCCGAGATCTCTTTCTAAGGTGACGTGTTGTGACCTGAGAGCCTCACATTGCTCCAGATGAGGTGTTCACAGTTTGTGACCACCTTTCTCCCTGATATCAATTGGGTACAAGCCGGTAAATTACGTCTTATTCAAACCATTTCTGAATGCTCGGATTAAACCAAGCGCATAGTCTCCGCTAGTTCCGGCCATCGCATATGCAAGCGGCTGGTTACCATCCGGCTCCAGTTCACGGGTCAGTATGCGCACGAGCGACTCCTGAATATCTGCCTCAGAGTTCGGGACTGTCGTTAGTAGTTCTTTCAAATCCCGGCCAGCGAGCAAGGCCCCCGCAGACGCGTAGTCAAACTCGGCGCCCAGTACATTTTCAGCATCGGATGGAAATCGTTCGAGATTCCCAGCATCCAGGTATTTCTCGAGGATCACCATTAAATCCTCCGCATCCCTGTCGTCTGCGCTATCACGGCGATCCTCCCAAGCCAGCAGCTTGAGTGCAGCCATCATCGGCAGACTGACGGTCAGGAGCTGCCGGCTATCCGGCAGTCGGACCACCACTGCTGTGGCGCCCGCCTCCTGAAATCCCAACACGTTCATGACGGATTCGCCTTCCGGCGGCCAAGCGATCGTCCTGTCCCTCCTTTCAATGCCGCCGAATGGAACCAGATCGATCCAGGGAATCTGCCTATGTTCCAGTCTGTGGATACTTCGTCTCGAGGGTCTGAATGCTCCTCCGACAAGCAGGCGGTCTCTGACGAGCTGAAACTCAGCCCAGTTCGCAACAGCAATTGCAAAGTCTGCATCTTCGGTTGCCCGACCGGCGTCAATACCATGCGCGTGCCTCAGCAGTACATCGCGTGCCATGGCACCGACCAGAATTGGGTCATTCGGCAGTTTCGCCGCAGCGATGTCAGCTACGACATTCGCCAGCCACCGAACCTCCACGCACGCTGACAGGTCAATCGTCGCTCTTGAAGTACTGCTCATGGACAATTCTTGCGGTTTCGGCACAACGCGCATTGCCCGTCGCCATCAAGTCGGCGTACACGAGGGGCAGCGGAACGATTCCTGGCTGCGGTCCTGGCTGCGCCCAGAACCGTTGCAATATTTCAACGTTGCCTTCCTTGGGGTCGAGTTGAAGCTTGAGGTCGATCACGAGTTGCGGATCGATCTTTTCAACATAAAGCGTTGCAGTTCCGGGTCGCAGGTACTTTGTCACGCGGCCACCGGCAACTTCACCCCCAAACTCCGCGTCATATTTCGTCGGATCGAACGTCGCCCACCAGTCGAGGTCGCGCGCGCGATATCGGCCGAGCCGGAGCTTGGGTCGAAGTACGCGGGGATAACATTCAGCCCAGAGCTGCAGCAGCCGTTTGCGATTTAGCAGATGGCGCCCATCCGCCTTTGCAGCCAAGAATCCCAATTCGGGCAGTTCAGCCATGACCCAGCCGACCGTGCCATGCGCAACGCGAGCCTCGCGCGCAATTTCCCGGTAGGGTGCACCGGCTAGTATTGGATTGCAGATCAGTGCAAACAGCACTCGTAGGCCACTTGCCTGGAACGCACGCCCGCGCTGGCCCACGGCATGCGCGTCGGTCATCGGTCGCCGTCCCTCGATCCAGATCAGCAGCGTGCCCTGCTTCAGGAAGGCATTACCGGCTGCATCTACAAAGGGGATGTTTCGGGCGCGCAGGGTTTCAGCCATCTGCGGGGTTACATGGTCGGCAATCAGAATGGGTGGCCTGTCGAATTGCTCAAGTTGATGGATGACTGCCCCTAGGGTCGCCGGCCGCAGTCCGCGTTTGATTTCGGCCACGTAAGTGGCCTTTTCGCGCCCGAATGCAATGCGAACTAACGCGTCCATACGGCCATGCCCGTCTTTCGGTTCCTGAACTAGATCCACGGTAAGCCCTTGGTTGAGAAGCGTTTTTTTCGCCTCTGCCAAAAGGGTTTGCTCGCGGTTCTGGTCGCGTATGTCCACGAGATGCTATTGTCCACGTTGCGTGGACATATGTCAATTAATGGACACTAACGCTTCACCCTCGCCGCCAAAAACACCGCCTCGCGGTGAAACTCCAGATACGCCCGCTGCCCCTCCGTAAACCCGCCGACATTGCGCCGCTCGTCCGGCGGGATCCCCATGCGCTTGAGCGACTCGCGATGCACGACCGGCGAGATCAGAAGCTCGCCATCGCGGAGATGATCGACGGTGGGCGTGAGCAGCAGGCCGTTCTCGCCGTCGAGGCGCTCGTCGTGGGACTCGCAGTCCCGCCAGGGCTTGCAGTGGCTGGCGATCAGGTGTTCCGGCCGATTGACCCCCGTGATCCGGCAGGCGTGCTCGATGCGCGACACGCGCTCGCGGAACTTCCCCTGCCCGCGCCGCGCCAGGATGATCTGCCGCTTCTCGGTGACCGGCACCGCGGGCGCCATGTTTGCGCCAGCGCTGTAGACTCGTGCATCGCCAGCCGGTGGGATCTCATGGAAACGACGACGTCGCTGGAAGATGCGCGCAATCTTGCCCTTCAAAAGATAGGCCGCAATCTAGTCAACATCCAGAAGCTGGAAGGAATGCTCAAGGACGTGCTCGCAAAGAACCACCTGGAGGGTCATCCCAGCTCAATAGCCATTAAGGCGACGCGCAGAGCTCAGAAAGTGTCCAAGATGACCATGGGTCAGGTTATTCACGAACTGGCAACGTCACTTTTTGACCGTAGTGAGGTTGCTCAGGGCCAGCTCGAGCTTTCGCGCGAGCCGTGGATTTCTTCCGCACTCACGATCGAAGGCGGACCTGACGCCGCCCGGCAGTGGAAGCTTGAGATGACGACAATCCTCGAGGCTCGTAACCAGCTGGTTCATCACATGTTGGTCGGATTCAACCCGCAGTCAATCGAGAGCTGCGAATCACTCTCGCTCGCCCTCGATTCACAACAGGAAAAGCTCATTCCCATCTACGAGCACATTCGATCGCTTATCGTTGCGCGAAAAGAAGCCTATGAGGAGTTTTGCGCAAGGAGCTCGCCATCAAGCGATCCGGCATAAGTCGATGTAATCCACCCCATTCACTGGCTCTTCGCCTCCTCGACCATGGTCGACGCCGGGATACCGGTTGCCATAATCCCAAGAATCTCAACAGGCTCACCCCTGACCCACCTCCCCGCCCATGCTGGTGCCGCAGTTGTCATGGGAGGCCGCATGATCACTTTCGCCCGGGTCGCGATGCGCGCGTCGATGATGGGGGTGACCCTCCTCATCGCGGTGGCCGCATTCCTGGCCGCGCAGACGCCGTTCCAGCATGTGACGGTCGCGCTCTTCCTCTTCCTGTACTGCGCCATCCGCTACGTCGGCCTATCCGTCATCGAGCGGTCGGAGCTCGTGATGCAGGGCGCGCAACACGCCCCGGCCACGCTCGTGCGGCTGCGCGAGGAGCGGCTGCGGTCCCGCCGCCAGGCGACGGTGGAGTGCGGGCTGCTGGCAGTGGTGGGGGTCTATGCGGCGATCAAGGTTGTGGCGCCGAGTTTGCTGGTGGGTTGGCCGTAGGCCATCCGACCAGCTTACGGCTTTCGTGAACCTCTTGCATTTTGCAAGAGGTTCCCCGATGCGGGCGGGTCTCGAGAAGCTGGTCGATCAGTTTGCGATCAGACCCACAGTCGCAGTGCGGCGATTGCCAGGCCGAAGCCAATAAAGAGCATTGAGCCGAGCCTCAAGGTCATTCTGAGCTGCAGCGTGTCGATTTTCTGTTCGAGGGAGCCGCGCAACGAATCGATCTTTTGTTCCAACTGTGCGCGTGCTGACTCGATCTTCTGGTCCTGCAGCGCGAAACGATTCTCCATGTCCTGCCTGACGACCTGGACCTCCTGCCGGGTGGACAGCAGGTCTTCACGGGTCGCCAGTAGCGACAGGTCCTGTTTCGTCATCAGCGCATGGCGTTCGAGGTCCTGTTTGGTCGCCAAGGTGGTGCTCATGTCCCGCTCCATGGCATCCACGACCGCCCGCGCCTTTTCGGACGGGACGCTGATGCTCACGAGGGCATCATACAGCGAGTAGAGATAGCTCACGGGCGCAGCGTGGCCACGGCAAGTTGCGCCGGCCATACGTTAAATCGACGTAAACGCCAGCTTTTGATCGGACTCAAGCGTTCATGCAGCTGGTCGCAATTTGCGACCAGTTCGCGCGTAACCCTTTGATCGTCGATCAGAGGTGGTCACAGACTGTGACCACCTCACTCGTGGTCCGGGGCGCGCAACACGCCCCGACCACACTCGTGCGGCTGCGCGAGGAGCGACTCCGGCTCAGCCGCCTGGCCACGGTCGAGTGCGGGCTGCTTGCGGTGCTGGGGGTCAATGCAGCGGTCCCTGCAAAATCGCCGTGTTCCGCGGGAATCGCACACCACTGCATCAGCGGGGCGACCGCTGTCTAAGGTCACAAATTGTGACCTTAGAGATCGCCGCTCTCTCGTCCAGTCCGTGCCAACTTGAGGTCGCAAAAAGCGACCTCAAGTTTGCATATCACTAATTCCTATAGAGAGTGCGAATCAAGGTCTAAGCCTTCACCCTCGCCGCCAGAAACACCGCCTCCCGGTGAAACTCCAGATACGCCCGCTGCCCCTCCGTAAACCCGCCGACATGGAGGTGATCGACGGTGGGCGTGAGCAGCAGGCCGTTCTCGCCATCGAGGCGCTCGTCGTGGGACTCGCAGTCCCGCCAGGGCTTGCAGTGGCTGGCGATCAGGTGTTCCGGCCGATTGACCCCCGTGATCCGGCAGGCGTGCTCGATGCGCGACACGCGCTCGCGGAACTTCCCCTGCCCGCGCCGCGCCAGGATGATCTGCCGCTTCTCGGTGACCGGCACTGCAAGCCTCAGCTTCAGCGCCAGTCCTTCATCCGCAACCACGCCTTCACGGAGTCCCTCCGGACCTTGCCAATGAAAGGCCTTCGTTCCTTCCCGAGCAATCGTTCGATGCGCTTTCCTTGCTTCACGAACACGTCCGCAGCCTCATCATTCGTCAGCCGCCCGACGATGACGAACAGTCTCGCTCCCGATGTCATCAGGGTCTCAATTGCCAAAGGGGAATAGCGAATACGCTTATCGCGCGTTACGGCGACCCAACCGCGCCGACCGATTTCGGCGATCCATTCGCTGTCGGGAGTCAATTGATCGAAATGATCATCATGCCGCTCGACCCGCAGGCCGGCAGCTCGCAGCTTTTCCGGAAACCGGTGTCCTAAGTCGCGGTCGGTGAAGTAGACGACTTCATGCGGCTCGTTCATACGCGAGCGCGTCCATGATCTCGTCCTGCGTCGCGCCATAGTCTTTGGCGACTGCCGCGGGCTGTTCGCCGGCGTTGATGCGGTCCACGATCACGGAGGTCGTGACGCCCAGGCGAGCTAGCACCGGCCTACCAAACGACACGGTGGGGTCGAGCATCACGGATTGACTCTCGGGACGATTAGGCACGGGCGGGAAGAAGCTGACAGGCAGCCGGTCGTCCCACTTGATGCGCCGCATCAGTCCCTGCAGGACGGCCCAGATGCCGAGCTGACCAGCGCGATTGAGATTGATCAACTGCCCGTAGCGCTGAAGAAAGAGCTCACCCGCACTGGCGAACAGCTCGCGGCTCGCGAGCGGCGCCTCGGTGCCAAGTTTCTTCTCGGCAAACTGGAGCGCCTCGCGCACGGCGGACAGCTTCAAGCCGTGCTCGGTCCTCAGGGCGCGCAGCGCCGCCAGCTCGACAAGGTTCTGGAACGACAGTCGGTGACTGGAGTCCTTCGGCGCAACGATCACCGGGCGGAAGCGGGCCACGCCCGAACGACGCAGGTAATCCCGCCCCACGACCCAGGACCGGATGGTCGGGAGCGGGATGCGCAGGTAGCGCGCGGCCTCAGAGACCGTGTAGGCCGGAGCCAGTCGAGGATCGAGTTTTGCCACGGGTCTAACCCCATGAATCTGACAGAATTTCGATTCTAGTCCTCGGGGTCCGACCCGCACAGAGGTCATTTGGTGGGGGAATGCGCAGATAGGCTCACCCCCTGACCCACCGCCCCACCCATGCTGGTCCCGTACCTGCCATGGGAGTTCACATGATCACTTTCGCCGGGGTCGCGATGCGCGCGTCTGCGCCCTCCGCGCCGTCGGCCTCTCCGTCATCGAACGGTCGGAGCTCGTGATGCAGGGCGCGCAGCACGCCCCGCCCACGCTCGTGCGGCTGCGCGAGGAGCGGCTGCGGTCCGGCCGCCAGGCGACGGTCGAGTGCGCGTTGCTGGCGGTGCTGGGGGTCTATGCGGCGTTGAGGGTGGTGGCGTCGACGTAGTGCGGCGAGGGTCACGGCCATTGACCGGCGGGTGGGGGACGATGCCGATGGCAATGGATCTATCCGACCGCCATGCGAATGGCCTCGCCCGGCACGACCTGCGCGTCCTGCGCGAGCGCTGCCGCCGCGCGAGCGACGGTGCGTTTCGCAACTTCAACGAGTCGGAAGGCATCTCGACGGCCAAGGGCGCCCGGCGCCTGATCGCAAAGATCCGCCGCAGCCTCAACGGCACGGTCTGGGCACATCGCGCACATTCAGACCGCCGCGGCACGTACGCGGGATGGCTCATCCCTGTGGTGCATGAGGAGGAGATCGCCGTGTGCTGCGTCAGCCTGCGCGTGCCGGCCGACAGCGCCGCGCGACTGCGGCAATGGCCCTGGCTGGTCGTGCCGAAACATGCCATCGCGCGCGGGCATCAACGACTCCGGGATGCGGACTGGCGGGCCGTGCAGTCGGAGCTGCGCGAGGCGGCGCTGCAGGCCGCCATGGTGCAGATCCTTTCCATGGCGCTCGGGCTGAAGCAGTTTGCGATCCCTGCGGTGCATGGCCTCGTGATCGGCGATGTGGGCGAGAGCTGCCTGCACGGCAAGACCTTCATCGTGCCGCCCTACTCGCGTCGCTGGGGCGACGTATTCGACGCCTGGCTGCGGTTCCAGCAGCACCTGACACCGGAGGGCTCCGCGGCGATCGAGGCGATCGCACTCGACCACGAGACGCCGGCACTACAGGCGACGGTGGAGGCGCTCGGCGAGGAGTTCGAGAAGTTTGGATTCCTGTCGGAAGCCTATGTGCGAGGGGACGATTACGTCGGCGACCTGTGGGAGGCGGCTCGGGGTCAGGCCACTTCTGGCTGCTGCTGAATCTGCAGCCCCAGACCGCGTACCTCGCCATTCTCCGTGATGGCCGCGACGCGAAGCACGCAGGGCACGTCTAACACCAGCGGTGCGAAGCACACCTGTGTCTGCGTCGAGATCACCCTTCGGCTTCCATCGGGCAGTGGTACGATCGGCTCGCGCGCACTGGCGAGCTGTTGCAAGTGCTCCGGCGTCGCATCGAGGTCCGCGAGAGGATCGTTGTTCTTGAATACGCGGAACTTGAGACTTTTGAGCGGCTTGTCTTTTGGCGCCACGAAAGTTGCGACGACCCACAGCTTGGGCAAGGTCACGGGAAACTGCTGCACGTACATGACGTCGTTGTAAACGCCAATCAGCGAGAGCTTTCCGCCCACTTCCTGGCGCACGTCGTCGCAGTAGATCGTCGATAGAAACGGCTGCATCAGTCCGCCTCCGACCGCAGCGCCTGATCGAGCGTATTGAGGTCGACGCCGAGAACCTGCGCGATGCGGCGGCACGTCTCCAGGCGGACGTCCGCCTGGCCGTTTTCAATACGTGCGATGTGCGGCTGCTGGGTGCCGATGGCTGCCGCGAGCTGGGCTTGCGAGAGCCCTTTCCGCAGGCGCAGCGTGCCAAGGGTCACCGGCTTTCCGGCGAGCACCGTTTCGGCGAGCCAGCGACGTCCTTGGCGCAGTTCCTCGTTCATCGCCGGATCACGTTCGTACCCTGCGACGATTTCATCGATCGTCTTGTAGCCGGGTGGGATCGGCTCCTCAGGAGTCGCAGGGACAGTGAACGGCAGCACCTGCGCCGGCCGCGTCGTCACGGCCGGCGCCTGCATGCTCACGTGCGCGGTCGCCTCAGAGGTCCGCGTAAGCCTGAAGGATTCGTCGAGTGGTCGGGTGGTTGCGGTCATAGTTGAAGTCCCTGCTGGCGATGGCGAGCACAAAGTGATCGCCGGTACCCCGCTTCAGCGCATAGATCACACGGTAAGGCAGGCCCTGATGCTCGAGTTCCCAGAACTTGAGCCGCCAGAGATCCTTTCCCTGGCCCCAGTACGCTTGCCATCGGCTGACATCAAACGCCTCTCGCTGATCCGATCCGAAACCGTGAACCGTCAGCATGTCCATGAGCCAGGGTGCGGCGGAAACCTGTGCAAGCAACGCAACAATTCGTGCCGCAAGCTTGGGCTGCGACGCGGCCAAGTCCTTGAGATCCTGCTCCGCATCCTTATGGATCAGCAGCCGCGGCACTGTATAACGCTTTAGTTATATACGGGCAAGGGTGCAGATCTCATGATTGCAGGGCAATTCCCGCTGGACGAGCGGCAATTCTTATTGAAATCAACAGTTTCGGAGCGGCGCGCGAATCGCCGGGTGCGGTCTAAGCCTTCACCCTCGCCGCCAAAAACACCGCCTCCCGATGAAACTCCAGATACGCCCGCTGCCCCTCCGTAAACCCGCCGACATTCCGCCGCTCGTCCGGCGGGATCCCCATGCGCTTGAGCGACTCGCGATGCACGACCGGCGAGATCAGAAGCTCGCCATCGTTCTCGAATGAAATGAACCCGCGATCGAAAAGATGATCGACCGTGGACGTGAGCAGCAGGCCGTTCTCGCCGTCGAGGCGCTCGTCGTGGGACTCGCAGTCC
>CAZVIF010000001.1:0-211620 GCA_964626745.1 uncultured Steroidobacteraceae bacterium | reverse complement strand
TCAGCAGCTCCTCGACGGTGACCTTCTCCGCCTGCGCGGCGAGCGGCAAGGCGAGCGCCGCGAGGACGGCGGCGCGCAGCGTGTGCCTGGTACCCATGTGATTGACGGACCTCCCGGTTCTGTTGCGATGCAGCGTCCGGGAGCCATGCTAGGCAGCGGCGGTTAGGCCGTCAGTCGGGAGGCGGTAACGATCCGGTGTCATTTCGCGTCACGCCCCTCCGAAACGTGACGGTCTCGAAAACTACAAGAAACGTTCATCAGACCGCCCTCCTGATCGTCACAAGACCCGCTTAGCGTGAACCGGGTAATCCAGGAAACCAGGGTGGAGCACGCATGTCACAGGTCGACGACGACATCGTCAGCAACTTCTCCGGCAACGCATCGATCCACGACGTCGTGGCGAGCCGCATCTCGCGTCGCAGCGTCCTCGGCGGTGGCGCCGCGACGGCGGCCTTCGCCGCGACCGGCGGCATTGCTGCGCTGCTCAACGCCGTGCCGGCCACCGCGGAGCAGGCGCGCAAGGCGCGTTCGCTGCTCGGCTTCGAAGGCATCGCCCCTTCGACGGACGATGCGGTCATCGTGCCCAAGGGCTACCGCGCGGAAGTCCTGATTGCCTGGGGAGATCCCGTCTCCGATGGTCCCGAGTTCCGGCCAGACGCCAGCAACACGGCTTTCGAGCAGGAATGGCAATGGGGCATGCACAACGACGGTCTCGTCTACTTCCCGATCGACGGCTCGCGCCGCGGCCTGATCGTGCAGAACCACGAGTACACGGACGATGAGCTGCTGTTCCCCGACGGCACCGCGAACTGGAATGAGGAGAAGACCCGCAAGGCGCTGGCTGCTCACGGCGTCGGCATCATAGAGGTCCGCCGGAACCAGAACGGGCGCTGGCGCGTCGTACGGCCCTCGGACCTCGCGCGCCGCATCACCGGCAACACGCCGATGCGTATCGCCGGCCCGGCCGCCGGAGATCCGCGTCTTCGGACCTCCGTGGACCCGGCGGGCCGGCGGGTGCTCGGCACGCTGAACAACTGCGCCATGGGCTTCACGCCCTGGGGCACCTACCTCGCCTGCGAGGAAAACTTCAATGGCTACTTCCGCAAGGCGGCTGGCGCCCCGGTCACGCCACTCGAGCAGCGCTACGGGCTCAGCGTCGGCGGCTTTGGCTACAACTGGCACCTGAGCGATGCCCGCTTCCGAATCGACCCGGGCGTTCTCACCGACCAGCCGAATGCGCCGTACGAGCCCAACGAGCCGAACCGCTTCGGCTGGGTGGTCGAGATCGATCCCTTCGATCCGAACAGCACGCCCGTCAAGCGTACGGCGCTCGGGCGCATGAAGCACGAAGGCGCCTGGTGCCAGGAGGCGCGCGACGGCCGGCTGGTCGTCTACATGGGCGACGACGAGGCGTTCGAGTACATCTACCGCTATGTTTCCCGCGATCCGTGGCGGCGCATGCGGCGCGCCGGGGTGAGCCCGCTCGATCGCGGCACCTTGTACGTCGCGCGCTTCGACGCCAACGGCGCGGGCCGGTGGCTGCCGCTCGCGCCGTGGAATCCGAAGCTGGCAGGGTGGACGATCGAGGACATCCTGATCAACACGCGCGGCGCGGCGGACGCCGCCGGCGGAACGCGCATGGACCGGCCGGAGTGGATCGACACCTTTCCGGATTCGCTCACGGCGATCGCAACCTTGACGAACAACAGCCTGCGCGGGGCCGCCGGCACCAATTCGCGCACCGGCTTTCCGTTCGACCCCGTGGATGCCGTCAATCCGCGCCCGTCCAATGCATACGGCCACATCGTGCGGTGGTGGTACGAGCATGACTTCACCGAGGCGCGGTTCAAGTGGGACATCTTCGCGCTCGGGGGCGATCCGGCGGTTGGCGAGACGGGCTCGACCATCGTCGGCGACAAGTACGGCTCGCCGGACGGAATCTACGTGGCGCCGAGCGGCCGGCTCTGGATCCAGACCGACGTCTCCGGCAGCACGATCGACGCCAACGCCTACGCGGGCTTCGGCAACAACCAGATGCTCTGCGCGGACCCGCACACGCGTGAGACGCGCCGCTTCCTGGTCGGCCCGAAAGTCTGTGAGATCACCGGCGTTTTCGTCACGCCCGACGAGCGCACGATGTTCGTCGGCATCCAGCACCCGGGCGAGGCCCCGTCCGGCGCCAACGACCCGGCCAATCCCAAGCAGTACAGTGCGTGGCCGGACGGGCCCGACGGCGGGCGGCCGCGATCTGCGCTGGTGGTCATTACCAAGAATGATGGCGGCAAAATCGGGACCTGATGAAAGCGCCGCCTACAGCGGCACGCGCGTCATTTCGATGACGTTCGTGATCGAGCGGCCGTCCCACACGTAGGTGTAGTGCGTCGCCTGCGTGAAGGGCGCGACGCAATCGGGCCAGAACACGGCGGCGCACTGCCCGCCGCGGTGGCGCACGCTGTCGTAGACCACGCCGTCGGAGCCCGCGTCGCGCAGTTCGCGCGCCGCGCGCTGGCTCGCCGAGTAGTCGTCGGGGTCATGCAGCGCCGGGAAACCGCCGCGCACGTCGTGCAACGGCCGCCGGACTTCGGTGACGTAGCGGCGCATCTGGATCTGCATCGCCGGCTCGCGCGTACGCGCGAGGAACCGCTGCCGGTGGTGGACGGTTTCCCGAATGGCGGTTTCCGCGCTGCTGCTGACATAGAGCGCCCCGAAGCTGCCGTCCGAGAACCGCGTGCCTTCCGGGTTCAGGTGGGCGAACGCCGCCATGATGGGCGTCGTGCCCGGGCCGGTCGCCCAGCGCTGGCGCGGGATGAGGGACAGGGTTCCGAGTTCGGCCCGGATGCGAGGATTCGTCAGGCCCTCGAGTTCCGCCAGCGCCTCGGAGTCTTCCGGCCGCGCGATGCGATCCCAGGGACCCACCGGCGGGAACCGGCTCGCCACGATGCGGTGCGCGGGGCGCCAGGCGACGTGCGCCGTCGCGATCGAACCGGTGTCGACCACCTCAACCCCGCTGCGCGTCGAGGTACTGGCGGACGGCGTACAGGTCGCCGACGTTGCCGCCGAGCATGCGATCGAGGGCGCTCTGACCGCCGAACAGCGGCGCCGTGTTGGGGCTCGAGATCCAGGCGTCCGCGCGCGCCTCGTCCGGAATCAGGATCTGCAGCGCCTTGTAGATGCCGAGCACGTAGCTGATTCGCTCGAGCACGTCGCGCGGGAGGCTTCCGGCCTGCTCCCGCTTCCACTTGAAGAACGTCGAGCTCGGCGGATTGCCGAGCAGCTTGCGCTGCTGGGCGGTACTGAGCTTCCAGGCCGCGGCGATGTTGAAAAACGCCCGGAGCGCCGGGCCTGCCAGTTCCCTGGGCCGCGCTGCCGGAACCGTGCGCCGGATGGCTTGCGTGGGCATCGGCTTCTCCTTGCACGCCCACTGTACTCCATACATGGAGTTTTGTAAATACCTAGTCTATAGGTGTATCAGCATTCGCAAATTACTTGCCAATACAAAAGGTTGCGAACACCGCCCCCAGCAGCGCGTCGCTCGAGACCTCGCCGGTGATTTCCCCGAGCGCCTGGTGGGCCTGGCGCAGTTCCTCGGCCACCAGCTCGAACGAGGCCTTCTCGTTGAGCCGCGCCTCGGCGACCTCGAAGAGGCTCCGCGCGCGCTCGAGCGCGTCGAGGTGCCGGCGCCGCGCCGACCAGGCGCTGCCGTCCGCCTGGTAACCGGCGGCGGCCTTCAGCTGCTCGCGCAGCTCGGTAAGGCCCGCCCCCGTGAGCGCCGAGATCGCGAGTACCGGCCGCTCTTCGAGCGTCGGCGCGGGCACGGCGTCCGGCAGGTCGGTCTTGTTCCACACGACCAGCGTCGCCGTGCCGGTCGGCAGCGAGGCGGCCTCACCGTCCGCAAAGCCGCGCGCCGCGTCGACGACGTACAGCACGAGATCCGCGCGGCTCATTTCCATGCGCGCGCGCCTGAGGCCCTCGACCTCGATCACGTCGTCGGTGTCGCGCAGGCCCGCCGTGTCGACCACGTGGATCGGCAGGCCGTCCACGTGGATGCGCTCGCGCAGGAGGTCGCGTGTCGTGCCCGGTATCTCGGTGACGATGGCGGCGTCGTGCCCGGCGAGCGCGTTGAGCAACGAAGACTTGCCCGCGTTCGGGCGGCCGGCGATGACCACGTGCAGCCCGTCGCGCAGGGCGCGGCCCTGGCGCATCGTGTTGGCGATCTTCGCGAAGCGCTGGCCGATCTCGGTCAGGCGGTCCTTCACTTCCTGGGACCCGAGGAATTCCGCGTCCTCGTCGGGAAAGTCGATCGCCGCCTCGACGTAGGCGCGCAGCTGCGTCACGCGCACGGCGAGCGCGCCGACGTCGCGCGAGAACTCTCCGGACAGCGAACGCAGCGCGGCGCGCGCCGCCTCGGCGGAACCCGCGGCGATGAGGTCGGCGATCGCCTCGGCCTGCACGAGGTCGAGCTTGCCGTGGTGGAAGGCGCGCTCGCTGAACTCGCCGGGACGGGCCGGCCGCGCGCCGAGTTCGACGGCGCGCGCGACGAGCTGGTCCATGACGACGGAGCCGCCGTGTCCGTGCAGTTCGAGCACGTCCTCGCCGGTGAAGGACGCGGGCGCAGGAAAGTAGAGCGCGATGCCGACGTCGATCGTGAGCCCGCCGGCGCCCGAGAACACGGCGACGGTCGCGTAGCGCGCCTCGGGCAGGCCGCCGAGGATCTCGGTCGCGATCCGGCGCGTCTCGGGCCCTGAGATGCGGACGATGCCGATCCCGCCGCGGCCCGGCGCCGTGGCGCCCGCGACGATGGTATCGACCGCGGCGTTCACCGCCGGGCGGCCGCCAGCGCGGCGAGACCCGTCAGTCCCGGGTGCGGGCGGATGATGAGGAGGGACGGGATCGCGCGCAGCCATGCCGCGTATTGTCCCTTGTCTTCGAAGCCGCGTCGAAAGGCCGCGACGTCGAACCGCGACGACCAGCGCGGCAGGATGCCGCCGGCGAGGTAAACGCCGCCCCGCGCCCCCGCGGCCAGCGCCAGGTTGCCGGCCACCCGGCCGAGCCAGCGCGTGAAGAGCGCGTGCACGCGGACCGCCTCCGGCTCTCCGCGCCAGGCGGCCGCGTCGATGGCCGGCGCGGCCAGGCTGATGCCGGTCATCGCGGCGTACAGGCGTTCGAGGCCGGGACCGCTGAGGACCGTCTCGGCCGAAACCCGGCCGTGCGCGCGGCGCAGCCGCTCCCAGGCCTCGAGTTCCTCGTCGTCCACCGGCGCGAGGTCCGCATGTCCGGCGTCGCCCTGGATGACGTGCCAGCCGCCGGCCACGGGCGCGGCGATGGCGGTCCCGAGCCCGGTACCCGGGCCCAGCACGACGACGGGCTCGCCGGCGACCGCCGGGCCGCCGCCGCAGGGACGGACGTCGTCCGCGCCGAGCTGCGGAATCGACTCGGCGATGGCGCGGAAGTCGTTCACCAGCACGGCAACGCCGACACCCGCGGCCCGGGCGAGTTCGGTCGCATCGAGCGCGACGTCCGCATTCGTGAGCCGGATCCTGCCGGCGGCGGTGACCGGCCCGGCCGCCCCGAACGCCGCCGCCGTCACCCGAAGGGGATGCGGCCCATCACGAAGGAACCGGGCGACCTTCGCGGCGACGTCCGGCGTGGTGGCGCTGTCCTCGAGCCGCGACAGGACCCAGCCGCCGTCCGCCGGCTCGGCAAGCGCAAGGCGCGTGCGCGTGCCGCCGACGTCGCCGACCAGGATCACTTCGCCTTCCGCGTCGAACGGCGCGCGAGCGGCGCCTCGGCGAGCGCGGCGAGGAAGTCGCTCCGCCAGCGCGCGACGTCGCGCGCGCGCAGCCGGCGCATCAGCGCCTCGTGGCGGCGGCGACGCTCCGGCAGGCGCATCTCGCGCGCGGCGTGCAGGGCGGCGGCGGTCTCCTCGCCGTCGTACGGGTTCACGATCAGCGCCTCGCGCAGGAACTGGGCCGCCCCGGCGAAGCGCGAGAGCACGAGCACGCCGGGATCCTCGGGATCCTGCGCGGCCACGTACTCCATCGCGACCAGGTTCATGCCGTCGCGCATCGGCGTGACGACGCCCACCCGGCTCGCGCGATAGAGGCCGGCGAGCGTGCGCCGCGGCAGCGCGCGGTTGAGGTAGTGCACCGGCGTCCAGTCGAAGCGGGCGAATCGCCCGTTCACCCGCGCCGCCTCGCGGTCCAGCTCCTGGCGGAAGCTGCGGTACGAGGCGAGGTCGCCGCGGCTGACCGGCGCGACCTGCAGCAGGATCACCTTCCCGTGGGCCTTCGGGTGGGCCTCCAGGTAACGGCCGAAGGCGTCCATGCGCCGCAGCAGGCCCTTGCTGTAGTCGAGCCGGTCGACGCCGATGAACTGGTCGCGGCCGCGCAGCACGCCGCGCATCCGCGCGAACTCCCGGCTGCCGGGCGCGGTGAAGGCGTAACGGTGGAACTGGTCCACGTCGATGCCGATCGGGAAGGCCCCGGCGCGCAGCTCGCGGCCGAAAGCGGTGACCGTGTCGCCCCGCGCGCTGCCGCCGCAGGCGCGGCGAACGTGCTCGCGGAAACGCTCGAGGTCCTGCTCGGTCTGGAACCCGATCAGGTCGTAGGCGAACAGCGCGCGGACCAGCGACTCGTGCTCGGGCAGCGTCGAGAGGATTTCGGTCGGCGGGAACGGCGTGTGCAGGAAGAACCCGATGCGCTGGCGGGCCCGGCGCCGGCGCAGCTCCTCGGCGAGCGGGATCAGGTGAAAGTCGTGCACCCACACCTGGTCGCCCGCGCGCAGCAGCCGCGCGAGCGTCTGCGCGAAGCGGGCATTGACGCGCCGGTAACTCTCGAGCTGCCGCCGCTCGAAGCGCATCAGGTCGATGCGGAAGTGCATCAGCGGCCACAGGCAGTTGTTGCAGAAGCCGCAGTAGAAGTTCTCGAAGTCCTGCGGCGAGAGGTCGAGCGTCGCGAGCGTGATGCCTTCCGCGCGCTCCCGGTGCAGCTTCGCCCGCCCCGCGGGGGCCGTGCGCCCGCTCCAGCCGAACCAGAGGCCGCCGCGCTCGCGCAACGCGTCCACCAGCCCGACGGCGAGCCCGCCCGCGGTCGCGGCGCCGCGCACCGGTCCCACCCGGTTTGACACGGCCACCAGGCGTCCGCGCGCGCTCACGTGAACGCCTCCCAGCCGCGCGAGAGCCGCATCGCGGCGTTCACGATGCCGACCAGCGAATAGGTCTGCGGGTAGTTGCCCCAGTGCTCGCCGCTCTCCGGAGCGATGTCCTCCGACAGGAGCCCGAGGTGGTTGCGCCCCGCCAGCATCTTCTCGAACAGCTCGCGCGCCTCCGCCCTCCGGCCGATGCGCGCCAGCGCGTCGATGTACCAGAAGGTGCAGATGTTGAAGGCCGTGGTCGGCAGGCCGAAGTCGTCCGCCGCCGCGTACCGGAACAGGTGGTCGCCGCGACGCAGGCGTTCCTCCACCCGCGCGACCGTCCCCGCGAAGCGCGCGTCGTCCGCCGGCAGGAACCCGACCTCGGCCATCAGCAGGAGGCCCGCCTCGACGTCGTTGCCGTCGAAGCTCTCCATGAAGCTGCCGCGCGCCGCGTCGAAGGCGCGCGACTCGATCGCCGCGCGGATCTGCGCCGCGCGGCCGGACCACAGGCGCGCCCGCTCCGGCAGGCCGCGGTGCTCCGCGATGCGCGCGAGCCGGTCGCAGGCGGCCCAGCACATCAGCGCCGACGAGGTGTGGACGCGCTCGCGCGTGCGCAGCTCCCACATGCCGGCGTCCGGCGTCGCGTGCACCTGCCAGGCCTGCTCGCCGACGCGCTCGAGTCGCAGGAAGTCCTGCTCGGTCGCGGCGCGCAGGAGCCGCCGGTCGAAGAACGACTGCGCGGTCGCGAGCACCACGTTGCCGTAGACGTCGTGCTGGTGGTGCTCGAAGGCCTGGTTGCCGACGCGCACCGGGCCCATGCCCCGGTAGCCGGCGAGCGTCGGCACCTCGCGTTCGTCGAGCCGGCGCTCGAGCGCGATGCCGTACACGGGCTGCAGGTGGCCGTCCACCGCCTGGCCGACGATGTTGCCGAGGTAGCGCAGGTAATGCTCCATCGTCTCGACGTCGGACAGGGAGTTGAGTGCGCGCACCACGAAGAATGCGTCGCGCAGCCAGCAATAGCGGTAGTCCCAGTTGCGCCCGCTGGCCGGCGCCTCGGGAATGCTGGTGGTCATGGCCGCGACGATCGCGCCGGTCTCCTCGAACTGGCAGAGCTTCAGCGTGATCGCCGCGCGGATCACCGCGTCCTGCCACTCGGCGGGGATCGCGAGACGGCCCGCCCAGCGGCGCCAGTGGCCCTCGGTCTCCTCCTGGAACTCGCGCGCGATCGCCTCCGGCCCGCCGGAGAGCGTCTCGTCCGCGCCCAGCACCAGGTTGATGCCGGACTCGAGCAGGAACGGCGTTTCCGCGAGCACGTAGCTGACCGGCGCGTCGGTGGTGAGCCGCAGCACCCGGTCCTCGCTCACGTAGCGGATGTGGTTGCTGCCGTGCGTGACCGCCGGCCGGTGCGCGCCGTAGCCGAACGAGGGCCTGACGCGCACGCAGATGCGCGGCGTGCCGGCGAGCGGCCGGACGCGGCGCACGAGCATCTGCGGGCGGAACATGCGGCCGTGGCGTTCGAAGCGCGGGCAGAAGTCGGTCACCTCGACCGCGGAGCCGTTCGTGCTGAAGAGCCGCGTCACGAGCACCGCGGTGTTGCCGAGATACTCCTGCTCGCTGCGCTCGAAGCCGCCGAGTTCGATGGACCAGTGTCCGCGCGCATCCGCGCCGCCGCCGTTGTCCACGAGCGCGTGGAACACCGGGTCGCCGTCGAACCTCGGCAGGCAGCTCCAGACGATGCGGGCCTCGCGGTCGACGAGCGCGGAGACGACGCAGTTGCCGGTGACGCCGAGATCGAGCGAGGCGGGCTTCGTCACGGCGCCGCTCCGCGCGCGAGCGCATCGCGGCTCGCCGCCAGCCAGTCGTGCACTTCGCCGACGCCCGCGAAGCGGTAGCGCGCGGCGGTCTCGCCGGGACCGACCTTCACGCCGTAGCCGCCGAGCAGCGCGGCCGCGCGGAAGCCGTCCTCGTCGGTGACGTCGTCGCCGACGAACACCGGCCGGCGGCCCGCGAACGAGCCGTGCTTCGCGAGCGCCGCGAGCGCCGCGCCCTTGTTCGTTCCGCGCGGGCGCGCCTCCACCACTGCGTGGCCGCGCAGGATCTCGAACTCCGGGGCCGCGGCCGCCTGCTTCATGGCGGCGATGCACTCCCCGGCGCGCTCCGGCGCCTGGCGCCAGTGCAGCGCGACGGCCGCGCCCTTGTCCTCGACCACGATACGCGGGTCGGCCTCGAACTGTTGCCGCAGCCGGCCGGCGATGCGCGAGGCGCCGTCCGGGTTCGCGGAGGAGACGGTGTGGCCGGTCTCGAAGCGCAGTTCCAGTCCGTGCAGGCCGGCGCCGGCCGCGGCCGGCAGGGGCGCGATGGCGTCGAGTCCCGCCAGGGTGCGGCCGGTGACGACGGCCACGGCGCCGCCGAGGCGGGCGCGCAGGTCCGCCAGCAACGCGGGCAGGCCCGCGTCGATGCTCACGCCGTCCGGATGCTGAGCGAATTCCGCGAGCGTCCCGTCGAAATCGAGGAACAGCGCGGCGTCGGGCTCGAGCAGCGGCGGCCGGGCTTCCGTGCCGGATTCCGCCATCGGGTCATTAAACCACTACTCGTGCCTCAGCGCCTCAATGGGATCCAGTCCCGCCGCGCGTCGCGCGGGCCACAGCCCGAACACGAGCCCGACCGCGGCGGCGAAGCCGAACGCCAGCGCGAGCGCGTCCGCCGTCACCGCCGTCTGCCAGCCGGCGAATTTCGACAGCGCCGCCGCCGTCGCGACGCCGAGGCCGACGCCGAGCGCCCCGCCCGCGAGGCACAGGATCACCGACTCGACCAGGAACTGCCGCAGGATGTTGCCGCGCGTCGCGCCGATCGCCTTGCGGATGCCGATCTCGCGCGTCCGCTCGGTGACCGTCACCAGCATGATGTTCATGATGCCGATGCCGCCGACGACGAGGCTCACGCCCGCGATGCCCGCGAGCAGGAAACCGAGGATCTCCGTCGTCTGCTGCTGCGTGGCGAGGAACTGGCGGCGGTCGAGCAGCGTGAAGTCGTTGTCGCGCCCGGGCGCGAGGCCGTGCTCGCGCCGGAGTACGCGCTCGATCTCGACCATGGCCGCGCCGAGGTCGCTGCCCGGCGCGACCTGCGCGGAGATGGTCTGCACGGCGTCCTCGCCGGTGATGCGGTAGCGCGAGGTGCCGAGCGGGATGTAGACGTCGTCGTCCGGGTTGCCGGGGCCGAAGGCGCCCTTGCGGCGATAGACGCCGACGACTTCGAACGGCATGTTCTTCACCACCACCGTCGCGCCGACGAGGCTCGCCGCCGGCACCTGCAGCAGCTCCGGCACCTCGCCGCCGAGCACCGCGACGCGCCGCCGCGAGGCGTCGTCGGCCGCGCTGAACATCCGACCGTGCTCCAGTTCGTAGCCGTTCACGCGCGCGTGTTCGGCGAGCGTGCCGATGACCTGCAGGTTGAGGTTGCGCGCGCCGAGCCGCACCTGCTGCCGGCCGCTCTGCTCCGGCACGACGGCGGCCAGGTGGCGCGCGTCCGTCGCCAGCGCCTCGGCGTCGTCCAGCGTGAGCGTCTGCTGTTCGCGGGCCACGCCCCCGAGCCAGCGCATGCCGGTGGTGATGGTCAGCACGTCGGCGCCGAGGGTCGCGAGCTGCGCGTCCACCGCCGCCTTCGCGCCGCGGCCGAGCGCCAGCATCGCGATGACCGCCGCGACGCCGATGATGACGCCGAGCATCGTGAGCACGGAGCGGAAGATGTTGCCCCGCATCGAGTCGAGCGCGAGGCGGACCGTCTCCCAGAGCGGCATCAGGGGCTCCGCGCCGGCGTCAGTCCCGGGATGCCGCCGCGCCGGCTCGCCACGTCCTGGATCTGCTGCTGGATCTCGACCAGGCTCGCGGTCGGCAGCAGCAGCACCTCGTCGCCCTCTTCGAGCCCGCCGGTGATCTCGACGCGGTCGAGGTCGGTCACGCCGGTCGCGACCGGCGTCGGCACGTCGCGGCCGTCCCTGCGTGCGACCACCCACAGCCCGCGGCCGAGCGCGAACGCGCCGTCGCGCCCGCCCGGCGCGCGCGCCGCGCCGCGGCCGGCGGCCCCCTCGCCGATCGCCGCGCGGATCTCCGCGGGATCGAGACCGAGGATCTCCGCCGTCGCCTCGACGTCCCGCGCCGCCCGCAGCGCCATGACCGGCAGCGTCAGCACCCCCCGCCGCTCGGCGACGTCGAAGGTCGCGTCCACGTTCATGCCCGGCCGCAGCAGGCCGTCCTCGTTCGCGACGTTGATCAGCACGGCGAACAGCGTGACGTTCTGGTCCACGACCGCCTGCGGCTCGATCTTCTCGACCGCGCCCGCGAAATCGCGGCCCGGGAACGCGGCGACCTCGATGCGCGCCGGGATGCCGGCCGCCAGCTTGCCGATGTCGGTCTCGTCCACGCGCACGCGGGCGCGCACGCGCGTCAGGTCCGCCATCGTCAGGATCACCGTGCCGCCGCCGACGTCGCGCGTCGGCGAGGAGATCACCTGCCCGCGCTCGACGAGCCGGGTCAGGATCGTCCCGGCGGACGGCGCGCGCACCTCGGTGTCCTCGAGGCCGATGCGCGCGTTCTCGAGCGTGACCCGCGCCGCGACCGCCGCCGCGCGCGTGTTCGCGACTTCGAGCTCGAGTGCCTCGAGCTCGGACTGGTTGATCCACGCGTTCTCGCGCAGCCGCTCGCCCCGTTCGAGCTGGGTCTTCGCGGTCTTCTCGCGCTGCAGCGCCGCGTTCAGCTCGGCCTCGGCCTGGTCGACCAGGTTCTTCGGCGTGCGCGGGTCGATGCGCACCAGGAGCTTGCCCGCCTCCACCGTGTCGCCGATCTCGGCGAGCAGCTCGAGGATCTCGCCGGAGGCCTTGGACTTCACTTCCACGGCCGCAACCGGTTCGATGGTGCCGGAGGCTTCGACGGTGACCGCGAGGTCGCCGCGGGTCACCGCGGCCGACTCGTACGCCGGGGACGGGGGCACGCCGCCGCCGCACGCCGCGAGCAGGGCCGCGATCGCGGCGAGTCCGCCGACGCGGATGAAGGCTTCAGGCAGCCGCATCGGTCCCTCCCCGGTTCGTCGTGTCACTCACGACCTGACCGTCGCGCAACAGGATGGTTCGGCCCGCACGCGCGGCGACGCCGGCCTCGTGCGTCACCAGCACCAGCGTGTTCCCCGCGCGGTGCAGTTCGTCGAACAGCGCGAGGATCTCCCCGCCCGTCGCGCTGTCGAGGTTGCCGGTCGGCTCGTCGGCGAGCAGCAGTTGCGGCCCGGTCACGAGCGCCCGGGCGATCGCGACGCGCTGGCGCTGGCCGCCGGACAGCTGCGCGGGCCGGTGCAGGACGCGGTCGGCCAGGCCGACGCGCGCGAGCGCCTCGCGCGCGCGGCGCCGGCGCTCCGCGGCGGGCAGGCCCGCGTACACCAGCGGCATCTCGACGTTGGCGAGCGCGCTCTGCCGCGGCAGCAGCGCGAAGGTCTGGAAGACGAAGCCGATCTCGCGGTTGCGCACGCGCGCGAGTTCCCGGTCCGAAAACTCCGAGACCGGCCGCCCCCCGAGCCAGTAGCGGCCCTCGTCGGGCGTGTCGAGGCAGCCGAGCAGGTTCATGAGCGTGGACTTGCCGCAGCCCGAGGGGCCCATGATCGCGACGTACTCGCCGCGGCGCACGACCAGGCTGACCCCGCGCAGGGCACGGACTTCGGTATCCCCCATCCGGTAGCGGCGTCCCAGCGCCTCGGTGTGGATGGTCTCCATCGCTCAGCCGGAGCGCTGCTTCTTCGCCTCGGCCTCGACCACGCGGTTGATCTTCCACTGCTGGGCGATGGACAGTACGGTGTTGGTGAGCCAGTAGAGCACGAGGCCCGCAGGGAACCACATGAACATGAAGGTCATGACCACAGGCATGAAAGCGAAGACCTTCGCCTGCACCGGGTCCGGCGGCGCCGGGTTCAGCTTGAACTGCCCGTACATCGCCACGCCCATCAGGAGCGGCAGGATGAAGTACGGGTCGCGCGACGAGAGGTCCTGGATCCAGCCGAAGAACGGCGCCTGGCGCATCTCGACGCTCTCGAGCAGCACCCAGTAGAACGCGAGGAAGAACGGGATCTGCACCAGCACCGGCAGGCAACCGGCCACCGGGTTTATCTTCTCGCGCTTGTAGAGCTCCATCATCGCGCGCGCCTGTTCCTCGCGATTGTCCTTGTGGCGTTCCTGGATCGCCTTCAGCCGCGGCGCGACGGTCTTCATCTTCGCCATCGAGCGGCCGCTGGTCTCGGCGAGCTTGTAGAACACCAGCTTGATCAGGAAGGTCACGATGATGATCGCGAGCCCCCAGTTGCCGACGAAGTCGTAGACCTTCGACAGCAGCCAGAAGAGCGGCTGCGCGAGGATCGTGAGCATCCCGTAGTCGGCGGTCAGCTCGAGCCGCGGGCCGGCGGCTTTCAGCTGCTCCTGCAGCTTGGGGCCGACGAACAGCGTCTCCTCGAGCTCGAGGCGCCCGCCCGCGGGGACGGCGTGCGCCGGGCCGATCGCGCGCACCAGGTAGTCCATGTCCTCGACGCGCAGCTCGAACTGGTAGGGCTGCCCCGCCGCCGGCACGACGGCCGCCACGAAGTGGTGCTGCATGGCGGCGAGCCAGCCGTTCGTGACGGAGCGCGACAGCGCCGCGTCCTCCTCGTCCTCGATGTCGAGCTTCTGGTACTTCTCGCCGTCGTAGTAGGCCGGTCCCCGGAACGCATAAGTCTCCGGGTCCCACATCGAGCGTTCGTTGCCGACCGAGTGGCGCAGCAGCTGCAGGTAGGAGGCGAGCTTCACGGGCGCCTGGCCGGCGTTCTCGACTTCGTACTCGAGCCGCACCGCGTACGAGCCTCGGGTGAACACGTAGCGCTTGGTCACCGTGAGCCCCGCGCCGTCCGTCCAGGAGAGCGGCACCACCAGCGTATCGCTGCCGTCGGCCAGCCGGAACTCCCCCGCCGACGCCGCGAAGGTCGCCCGGTGGTTGGGCTCCGCGCGCCCGGCTTCGCCGGTCGTGAGTCCGGACTGGAACAGGAACTGCGTCTCGGGTGAATCGACGTTGAACAGCCGCACCGGCGTCTGCTCAGGGTCGTCCTTGTGCTGCGGGTACTCGCGGACGTCGGCGCGGATCATCTCGCCGCCGGCGAGGCTCACCTCGATGTCGAGCACGTCGGTGACGACCCGGACCCGGCCGGCGCCCGCGATGGCACCCGCGATCGAATCCGGCGGCGGCGCCTGGGCCGCCGGCGCCGCAGCCGGCGCGGCGTCACCGGCGATCGTGGGCATTTCCGCGGCGAGCCCGTCCTGCGGGCCCGCGCCCGGAATCGCCGATGCGGGTGCGGCGGCCGCGGGCGGCTGGGGCTCGGGCGCGGCGCGGCCGTAGTCCTTCATCCAGGCGTCGAAGTTGAGCCAGGCGAGGAACACGAGCCCCATCCACAGCAGGAGGCGCGGATTCATGCGCGGCCCGCCTCGTCCGGCACCGGATCGAAGCCCGACGCGCCCCAGGGGTGGCAGCGCAGGAGGCGCCTCAGCGCGAGGCCCCAGCCCTTCAGCGCGCCGTGGCGCTCGATCGCCTCGAGCGCATACGCCGAGCAGGTCGGATGGAACCGGCATTGCCGGCCGAGGAACGGACTCAGCGTCCAGCGATACAGGTGGATGGGCGCCGCCGCGAGCCGCTTCATGGCTTGCCCCCGATCGCCCGCCAGTGGCGTTCGAGGCTGGCGAAGATTTCCTGGCTGGTCGCTGCCGTCGCCGGCGCGCGCGCGGTTACGAGCACATCCACGGCCGGCAACTCCCCTCGATGCATGCGGAAGGACTCGCGGATCAGCCGGCGCAGGCGATTGCGCCTGACCGCGTTGCCGGCGGCGCGAATGCTGACCGCCATGCCGAGCCGGGCCTCGCCCGCCTCATTGTTCACGCGCTGCATGACGAACAGGGCATCGCTCAGACGCTCTCGCACCCGCCGCGCGCGTTCGAACTCTGCGGCGGTGTGGAGTTTCTGGCCGGCCCGCAGCCCGTAACGCCGGGACGTAGGTCACTCGTCAGCGACGTTCGGTCACGGCCAGGCGCTTGCGGCCCTTCGCCCGGCGGCGCTTCAGGACCTGGCGGCCTTTCTTGGTGGCCATGCGCGCGCGAAAACCATGCGTGCGCTTGCGCTTGATCTTGCTCGGCTGGTAGGTGCGCTTCGTGGCCATGGTCCCAAACCTTTGAAATTAAAGGGGCAACAGACGCCGGAAAGGGCGGCAAGGTTACGGAGTGGGCGCCGCACTGTCAACCGCGCGGGGCTGTGGATAACTCTGGCGCGAGGCGGTTCGCCGCCGTAGACTCCTCCCCTTTCCGGGTTCGACAACAACACGCGGGGAACGGCTCTTGCAGGGCACGTTGTGGCATCGCTGTCTCAAGCACCTCGAGGCCGAGGTCCCCGAGCAGCAGTTCAACACCTGGGTGCGTCCGCTGCAGGCCGTCGAGCGCGACGGCGAGCTGCAGCTGCTCGCGCCCAACCGCTTCGTCGTCAGCTGGATCGAGAAAAATCTGTTCGGCCGCATCGAGGCGCTGGTGCGCCATGCCGACGGCGACGGCGCCCCGCGGGTCCGGCTCGACGTGGGCTCGCGCGCCGCGGACCCGGCTCCAGAACAGAAAACCCTTGGTATTTCAACGGGGAAACCCCGTGAACCGCAGCTCATAGGCAGCCGGTTCAACCCGGAATTCACCTTCGCCAACTTCGTCGAGGGCAAGAGCAACCAGCTCGCGCGGGCCGCCGCGGTGCAGGTCGGCGAGAATCCCGGCCGCGCCTACAACCCGCTCTTCATCTACGGCGGCGTCGGCCTCGGCAAGACCCACCTGATGCACGCGGTCGCCAATCTCATGCGCGAGCGCAACCCGGCGGCGCGCATCGCCTACGTGCACAGCGAGCGCTTCGTCAGCGACATGGTCCGCGCGTTGCAGCACAACACGATCGCCGAGTTCAAGCAGACCTACCGCACGCTCGATGCGCTCCTGATCGACGACATCCAGTTCTTTGCCGGCAAGAACCAGTCCCAGGAGGAGTTCTTCCACACCTTCAACGCCCTGCTCGAGGGGCAGCAGCAGATCATCCTGTCCTGCGACCGCTACCCGAAGGAAGTGAACGGGCTCGAGGAGCGCCTGAAGTCGCGCTTCGGCTGGGGCCTCACGGTCGCCATCGAGCCGCCGGAGCTCGAGACCTGCGTTGCCATCCTGATGTCGAAAGCCCAGGCCGCGGGCGGCGACCTGCCCGAGGAGGTCGCTTTCTTCGTCGCCAAGCGCATCCGCTCCAACGTCCGCGAACTGGAGGGCGCGCTGCGCCGCGTGCTCGCGACCTCCCGATTCACCGGCCGGCCCGTGACCCTCGAGCTCGCACGCGAAGCGCTCAAGGACCTGCTCGCCGCCCAGGAACGCCTGGTCACCATCGAGAACATCCAGAAGACGGTTGCCGAGTACTACAAGATCCGCGTGGCCGACCTGCTCTCGAAGCGCCGCAGCCGCTCGATCGCGCGGCCGCGCCAGGTCGCCATGGCGCTCGCGCGTGAGCTCACGAACCACAGCCTTCCCGAGATCGGCGACGCCTTCGGGGGCCGCGACCATACGACCGTCATGCATGCCTGTGATCGCGTGAAGGACCTGCGCGAGATCGAGCGCCGCGCGAGCGAGGATTACCTGAACCTGTTGCGAATCCTGACCAACTGATGTGGATAATGTGTGGGTCGCGCGGGCAGCGATTTCGCTCCACAGCGATTCCACAGGGGTAGCATAGGAACACTGCGGTTGCCGCACCGGATTGTGCTTCACGCAAGCCCTTCTGGCCTGTCGCTTTTCCGCGGTTTTCCACGGAGAATGCGCCCCTTCATAGCTACTACAGTCATCAATACAAATAAGTTTCTGGTGCCACGATGAAATTCAGCGCCGAACGCGAAAGCCTGCTCGCCGCCCTGCAATCCGTCATCGGCGTGGTCGAGCGACGCCAGACGATGCCGATCTTGGCGAACTTGCTGCTGATTGCGGAAAACGGCCGCCTCTCGGTGACGGCGACCGATCTCGAGGTCGAGCTCGTGGCGAGCGCCGAGATCAAGTCCGGCGTGGACGGCCGCGTGACGGTACCGGGCCGCAAGCTGCTCGATATCTGCCGGTCGTTGCCGGAGGGCGTGTCGATCACTCTCGCGCAGGACGGCGACAAGATGACCGTCAAAGCGGGCCGCAGCCGCTTCGTGCTGGCGACGCTCCCCGCCGCGGATTTCCCGGTCATCGAGGAACTTCAGCAGCCGCAGAACCTGACGCTCGCCCAGGCAGACCTGCGGCGGTTGCTCGAGAAGACCCACTTTTCGATGGCGCAGCAGGACGTCCGGTACTACCTCAACGGAATGTTGCTGGAAACGGACGGTAAAATGTTGCGAACGGTCGCGACTGACGGCCATCGTCTGGCTTTATGCGAGATGGATCTGCCGACGAAGGCCGGCAACCAGCAAGTGATCGTTCCGCGCAAGGGTGTGCTGGAACTGCAGCGGCTGCTTGGCAGCGAAGGGGACGTAGAGATTACGATTGCGAGCAATCACATTCGCGCCAAGATAGGCGACGTTCGCTTCACATCCAAGCTCATTGACGGCCGGTTCCCGGAATATGGGCGCGTCATCCCCAGTGCCCCGCCCCGGTCCATCGTGGCCGACCGGGAGGTGCTCCGCGCCGCGCTGCAGAGAACCTCCATCCTCGCCAACGAAAAGTACCGCGGGATCCGGCTGGCACTCAAGAAGAACCAGCTCACGCTCCAGGCGCACAACCCGGAGCAGGAAGAAGCGGAAGAACAGGTCGAGGTCAGTTACAAGGGCGACGAGCTCGAGGTCGGCTTCAATGTCGGCTACCTGCTGGACGCCATCGCCGCGGTAGACGGCAACGAGGTCGAACTCGGGGTCACGGACGGCAACTCCAGCTGCCTCGTCCGTTCGCCGGGTGTCTCGAGCGCGCGCTACGTCGTGATGCCGATGCGCCTGTAAGGCCGGGATGCCACTCGGCAGTTTTTGCGCCGAGCGATTCCGCTGCCTGGGCCGGGTCGAGGTCGACCTCGATCCTCGGGTCAACGTGTTCGTCGGTCCCAATGCCTCTGGGAAGACGAGCTTGCTGGAAGCCGCTTTCTTCCTGAGCCGCGGGCGGTCCTTCCGGAGTCGCGGCCGGGAGTCGCTGATCGCCCACGGCGCGGACGATTTCATCGTGACGGGCAGCGCCCAGGGCGCGCCGGCCCCAATTGCGCTGGGCGTTCGTGGCGCCCGGCGATCGACCGAATGGCATGTGGGTGGTGCCCCGGCCGGCAGCGTCGCCGAGATGGCCGAACAGTTTCCCGCGCAAATCATCGACCCCGAAGTCCACAAGCTGCTCGAAGAAGGCCCGGGTCGCCGCAGGCGTTTCCTCGACTGGGGGGTGTTCCACGTGGAACACCGCTTCCTGCCGAACTGGCGTCGGTATCACCAGGCCCTGCGGCAACGGAACGCCGCGCTCAAGCAAGACGCCAGTGACGAGGACCTGGCGGCCTGGGAACAGGAGCTGGCCTTTACTGGCGAGCTGCTGGCCACCCAGCGGGAGATCCACCTCACCGGGCTGGCCGCGCCCTTGGCGGCCATGGGTCAGGCGCTGCTGGGCGCGCCCATCGCGCTGACCCATGAGCGCGGCTGGGATGTTGGTCAAACGCTGCGCGAGGCGCTGGTGGAAAGTCGGCGCCGAGATCGGCGCTATCGCGCGACACAGCCCGGACCGCACCGGGGCGATGTAACCGTGCTCGTCGACGGACGGCCCGCCAAGGATCACGTCTCCCGGGGCCAGCAGAAACTGGTAGCGGCCGGACTGATGCTGGCGCAACTGACCGTGCAGGAGCAGCAGCGGCCCGGTCGTTCGGCCCTCCTCCTTGACGACCCTGCGGCCGAACTCGACAGCGAGAATCTCGCGCGGCTGATGGCGCTGGTACGCGAGGTCCCTTCGCAGCTCTGGATTACGTCGCTGAAGCCCGAGATCGCCGAACTATTACGCGACGCGCGGATGTTTCACGTGAAACACGGCGATGTTCGGCGCTTTTAGTCGCTAGATAGCGTCAGTTTAGCAGACGATCGGAGATTTTAGGCGCAAGATCGAGGCTCGGCCATTGGGTCGGCCGCCCCGTGTGGCGCTTCCCAAAGGTCTGTGACCGTCGCGCAGCGCCGCCAGTACACCCCCGCTCTATCCTCGCGGTGACTGGAATACCCGGATGCGAACGATGCGCCCGCTGGCTCTCTGCCTCGCGATGTCGCTGATCACGCTGGCGGCCTGCGACCGTCCGGCGAGCGTGCCGCCGGAAACGGCGACGAAAGCCGTGAACCCTGCGCTCGGCGCGCGCTGGCAGTATCCGCGCGAACGTGAAGTCGACGGTCACCGCGTGATCGTCTACGCGCCGCAGATCCGCACCTGGGACCAGTTCAAGCACTTCACGGCGCAGGTGGCGGTCGAGTTCCTCGACGCGGACGCGGGCGCGCGCTACGGGGCGCTCGACCTGTCCGGCGCGACGGAGCTCGACCGTGACGCGCGCATCGTGCGCGTCGCGAAACCGAAGGTGGACCGCGTGACGTTCTCCGGCGGCCAGGCGGCCGCCGGCCACGAAGACCGCGTGCGCGCGGCGGTCGAGGCCGAACCGCTCGAGATCCCGCTCGACGTGTTCCTGTAGTACCTCGCCGACGGCGTGCTCGAGTCACCGCCGCCGGCGGGATTCAGCACCGAGCCGCCGCCGATCCACGTCGTCGAGTCGCCGGCGTTCCTGCTGTTCGTCTATGGCGACCCCGTGCCGGTGCCGCCCGGTGACAGCGGCCTCGAGCTCGTCAGCAACGCGAATTTCCCGCTGTTTCGCGACACCAAGGGTGGCGCGTACTACTTGCTGAGCGGCGAGCACCGTTATTCCGCGGCGAAACTGCAAGGACCGTGGAACGCAGTCACCGACCTGCCCGCCGCGTTCCGGAAGATCCCGGCGCGCGGTGAGTTCGCCTCGCTCGCCGCCGTCGCGGCCGCGCGGGCCTCGGTGCCGGGCACCCTGAAAGCGCGACGCGCGGTGCTGGAGGCGCAGTTGCCGGTGACGAAGACGGTGAAGGCGGGCGCCGCGCCGGACGTGACGGTCAGCTACGCGGGCGGCGAGCCGAAGTTCGAGCCGATCCCCGGGACGCAGGTCGCGCGGGCGGTGAACACGGGCAACGACATCATCCGGTACGGCGACAGGTACTACCTGGTTTACGAAGGCATGTGGTACGTGGCGGACAAGCCGACCGGGCCGTGGGCGGCGACGGCCGACGTGCCGGCCGCGGTGTATGAAATCCCGCCGAGCTCGCCTGCCTATCCGGTCACGCAGACGGCCTGGGACGGCGACGAGTGGGCGAGCTCGGGCGGCACCTACAACCCGCGCACCGGCATCTCGACGGAGACCGATCGCTACTTCAGCGAAGACTCCAACAAGATGAAGATGGAGCGCACCGTCCAGGGGCCGGGCGGCAACGAGATGGACGTCAAGAAGACCACCGATTTCGACACCGGCACGCGCACGACGGAACGCACGACGGATCGCGGCGGCAGTTCCGAGGTCACGCGCCAGCGGCAGGCCGGCGGCGGGCGGATCGAGGACGTGGGCGTCGGGACGGGCGAACGGCGCTATGGCGGCTCGGGCAGCCTCGAGTCGCGTACCCGAACCGCGACGCGGCCGGCCACGACGAATTACAATTCCCTCAATCGCGACGCGGCGGCGCGCAGTGGCGGCTACCAGAACCACGAGCGCAGGACCTCGACGCGATCGACGGGCATGAGCCGCGGCATGCGACCGCGCAGACGCTGATCAATCTCACAGGTGAAACCATGATGCACGCAATGACCCGCGGCCTGGCGGCCGCGCTGCTCCTGATCTGTGCCACGGCCTCGGCCGAAGACGCCGGCAGCTGGGACGGGCTCGTCCAGGTGAAGCCCAAGCGGCTGGACGCCGTCTTCCTGCTCCCTGGCGCCGATTTCCGCTCGTACACGAAGATCATGATGGACCCGGTCGAGGTAGCCTTCGAGAAGAACTGGGCGCGCGACTACAACCGCGAGGCCGCGACGCTCTCGCAGCGTCTCGACCAGCAGGACCTCGAGCGCATCTCCCAGGCCGCGCGCGATGCCTTCACGGAAGTCTTCACCGAGGAGTACCGGAAGGCGGGGCTCGAGCTCGTGACCACGCCGGGCGCCGACGTGCTGCGCCTGCGGCCGGGCGTCGTGGACCTGCACATCGTCGCGCCCGACACGATGTCGAGCGGCCGGTCGCGCACGTACACGATGGAATCCGGCTACGCGACGCTGTTCCTGGAGGCGCGCGACTCGACGACCGGCGCGCTGCTCGGGCGCGCGCTCGACAAGCGCACGACCCGCGACACGGGCCGCGTGCAGCTCTCCAGCAGCGTCACGAACCTCGCCGACTTCAAGGCGCTGTTCAGGCAGTGGGCGGGCATCAGCATCAAGGGCTTCGAGGAATTGCGCGAGCACTCGCCGGTGCCGGAAGACCTGAAGCCGGGCCAGAAACTCAACTGACGAGGTGATGTTCATGGGCATCCGTTTTTCGCGCGCTTTTGCAGCGGCCTGCGGCGTACTGACGCTGGCCGCGGCGAGCGGCACCGCGCGCGCCGACGCGTCCGGCCTCGACTGGGTGGGCGTCGTGTATCTCTGGGGCGCGAACGTCGGCGTCGACGCCCGCGACCGGAGCGCGAACTTCAGCTTCGGCGACATCATCGACAAGCTCGACATGGGGTTCATGGGCCGGGTCGAAGCCCAGGGTGACGACATCGGCGGGTTCGTGGACGTCGTCTACATGTCGGTCTCCGATGGCCGCACCGCCGGGCCCGTGAGCGCGCGCGGCGAGCTCGACATGGCCCTGATGGATCTCGCCATGGTCTGGAGCCCGGGCGCGGAACGTTACACCGGCACGGAAGTCTTCGGCGGCCTGCGCTACCTGACCACGGACTTCGGCCTGCGAGCCACCCTGCCGCCGCCGCTCGAACCGCTGACGGGCGGCATCGACAAGAGCTACACGGACTTCCTCGTGGGCGCGCGGTACGTCGCACCGATCAACGACAACTGGCGGCTCAGCGTCAAGGCGGACCTGTCCGCGGGCGACACGGAGGGCACCTGGAGCCTGGGCGGCTTCGGCGTCTACCAGAGTGGGCGGCATCACTTCTTCGTCGGCTACCGTCACCTCGAAGCGGAGGTCGCGACGGGCCGCGGCGAGCGCGTGGACATGAGTATTTCGGGTCCCGCGGTCGGCTACGGATTCGCCTTCTGACGAGGTCGCCGGGAGAACAGGCAAGCAACTGAAAAACAAGCAAAAAGCCGGATTTTCTGCTAGAATTTCCGGCTTATGCAGAACGGCTCCGGGACCCCCCCGAACGACACCTACGATTCCACCAAAATCAAGGTGTTGAAGGGCCTCGAGGCGGTTCGCAAGCGGCCCGGCATGTACATCGGGGACACCGATGACGGCACCGGCCTGCACCACATGGTGTTCGAAGTCGTCGACAACTCGATCGACGAGGCCCTGGCGGGGCACTGCGACCGCATCGTCGTGACCATCCACGCGGACGAGTCGGTGACCGTCACGGACAACGGCCGCGGCATCCCGACCGACATCCACCAGGAGGAGAATCGCTCGGCGGCCGAGGTCATCATGACCGTGCTGCACGCCGGCGGTAAGTTCGACGACAACTCCTACAAGGTGTCCGGCGGCCTGCACGGCGTCGGCGTCTCCGTGGTGAACGCGCTCTCGGGGGCGCTCACGCTCACCATCGCGCGCGACGGCAAGCTGCACCGGCAGCAGTACAGGATGGGCGAGCCCCAGGGGCCGCTCACCGTCGTCGGCACGACGACGGAGCGCGGCACGACGATCCGCTTCAAGCCCAGCAACACGATCTTCACGAACACGACCTTCTCGTACGATTGGCTGGCCAAACGCCTCCGGGAACTGTCGTTTCTCAACTCCGGCGTGCGGATCGAGCTGATCGACGAGCGCGAGGACAAGAGGGACGTCTTCCAGCACGAGGGGGGAGTCTCGGCGTTCGTCCAGTACCTGAACCGCAGCCGCACGGCCATCCACCCGCACATCTTCTACTTCCAGAGCCAGGAAGGGCCGATCTCGGTCGAGGTGGCGGCGCAGTGGAACGACTCCTATCAGGAGTCCATGTACTGCTACACGAACAACATCCCGCAGAAGGACGGCGGCACCCACCTGGCCGGCTTTCGCGCGGCGCTGACCCGCAAGATCAACGAGTTCATCGAGAAGGAAGGCCTCGCGAAGCGCGAGAACGTCCAGCTCACCGGCGACGACGCGCGCGAGGGCATGACGGCGATCCTCTCGATCAAGATGCCGGACCCGAAGTTCTCCTCGCAGACCAAGGACAAGCTCGTGTCTTCCGAGGTCAAGGGCGCGGTCGAGTCGGCGGTGGCCCAGAAGCTCGGCGAGTTCCTGCTCGAGCGGCCGGCGGACGCGAAGTCCATCTGCATGAAAATCATCGATGCCGCCCGCGCCCGCGAGGCGGCCCGCAAGGCCCGCGAGATGACCCGGCGCAAGGGCGCGCTCGATTCCTCGGGCCTGCCCGGCAAGCTCGCGGACTGCCAGGAGAAGGACCCGGCCAAGAGCGAGATCTTCCTGGTCGAGGGCGAATCGGCCGGCGGATCCGCGAAACAGGGCCGGGACCGGCGCACCCAGGCCGTGCTGCCGCTCAAGGGCAAGATCCTGAACGTCGAGAAGGCCCGCTTCGACAAGATGCTGTCGTCCCAGGAAGTGGTGACCCTGATCAGCGCGCTCGGGACCGGGATCGGTCGTGACGACTTTGACGCAGGGAAACTTCGCTACCACCGCGTGATCATCATGAGCGTGGATGGCGACGACCACGTCTTCGTGCGGGAGAACAACGGGCTTTCACGCATGGTCCGCATCGGCGAGTTCATCGACGCCCGGATCGAAGGCAACCCCGGCGCCGTCGAGTCCGACGGCCACGCCGAGAAAATCCGCGGCGGAAACCTTGGCGAAGTGCTCTGCTTCGGCAAGGACAGCCGGGAAGTCCGGTTCCGGCCGATTTCGGCCGTCATCCGGCATCCGCTGGACGAGAAGCTGTTCAGCGTTCGCAGTGCCTATGGGCGCGCGGTCAGGGTGACCTCCAGCCACAGCGTGTTCGTGCATGACGCGGGCGGCATCCGCCTGAAACGTGGCGACGAATTGCGCGCGGGCGACTCGCTGGTGGCGCCGCGGCACCTGAGATTGCCGGCCTCGGCACCGGAAAGACTGGATCTCGTGCGGGAACTGCGGGACGACCACAAAGCCAGCCGTCAGGTCTGGTTGCGCGGTCCGGCCGTCGAAGACTGGTTCCGGCAACGCGTCCTGAAAAAGCACGCCCTCCGCCGCGAACTGGTAGAGGAACGAGTTACCGTGCCGGTGGCCGTCGGCGCATCCCTGGCGGCCAGCCGCAGGGCGAGCGGCATGTCCAACAAGGCGGTCTGCGAGGCCGTCGGGATCAACCAGCCATGCACCTTCTACGCCTGGGAGCGCGGCGCCCAAAGGCCGACCCGCACGCATTTTGAGTCGTATGTTCGCACCGTAGGCGCCGACCTCGAGGCAGTGATGGGCCAGGTCGCCGTGGGCGGCGGGCGGCTCGAGAGGACCTGGAGCACGCAGTACGCCGGTTCGGGGCGCAATCTGGTGAGGGACCAGGTCCGGCTCTCGGCGCTAGATGCTGCCGATCTCGACTGGTTCGCCAGCCGCGAGGATTTTGAGCTCACGCCGGAGCACTACCGCGGACACGGGATTCAGCCCCGACTCGCGGTCGATGAAGACCTGATGTTCCTGCTGGGGTTCTACCTCGCAGAAGGCTCGGCCTCCGACCGCAACGGCATCCGGTTCGCCATCGGCAATGGCAACAGGCGGCTCTTGCCTGAGCTGAAGGAGCGCCTGGCGCGCGTCTTCGGCCGGCAGGCGCTCGTTTACTCCGACGCCAGGGACGTGATCGAGCTGAAGATCGTCAATCGGGTCGCCGTGCTTGCCTGGCAGCAGCTTTTCGGTTTCCGCGGCGCGGACTCGCTAACCAAGAAGATTCCGGATCTCGTCTTCAATGTCGCGGAGCCGCTGCGCCTCGAATTCCTCCGCGGATACCTGCTGGGCGACGGCACCGTTGCACGCTCGAGGATCACGTTCGCGACTTCATCCTATGACCTGGCGAGCGGCCTGATGTATCTGCTCTCGTCCCTGGAGGTCATGCCGTCGCTGAGCGCCATCGAGCCGGACGGCGTGGTGCGGCAGATCCGTGGCCACGCCTGCGTGACGCGGCACCGGCACTGGTCGATTTCGGTGTGCGCGGCGCAGGACCTGCGCCAATTGCAGGCGGTCTGGGCGGATCATTGGAACGCGCCGAAACTCGCCGCGCGCCTCGCCGGCCCGATCCGCAACATCAATCGTCGCTTCACGGAGATCGGCGGCGACCTGGTCGCCCTGCCCATCGCATCGATCGAGGAATGTGCGCCGTCGAACGGCTATGTCTACGACTTTTCCGTGGAAACGGACGAGAATTTCGTGGCGGGCATGGGCGGCGTGTGTTGCCACAACACCGACGCGGACGTGGACGGCAGCCACATCCGCACGCTGCTGCTGACGTTCTTCTACCGCCAGATGCCCGAGCTGATCGAGCGCGGCCACATCTACATCGCCCAGCCCCCGCTGTTCAAGATCAAGCGCGGCAAGCAGGAGATGTACGTCAAGGACGAGGCCGAGCTCGACCAGCTCCTGCTCACGAGCGCGCTCGACAACGCCGCGCTGCACGTAAACCCGGAGGCCCCGCCGCTCTCCGGCTCGGCGCTCGAGATGCTCGCCCGCCAGTACATGGAGGTGAAGGCGATCATCGGCCGCTGGTCGCGCCGCTACGACCGCCGGCTGCTGGAGCAGCTCCTCGCCATGCGCCCGGTCGGCGAGCAGCAGTTCGCCGACGCCGCCTGGCTCGAGGGCTGGGTGACCGAGCTGGAAGCCCGGCTAAACGCGGACGGCAGCCTCGTGCACAGCTACAAGCTCGCCGTGCGCCGCAACGAGGCGGGCGAACCGGAGCGGGTGGACGTCTCGCGCACCGAGCACGGGGTAACGACCGACAAGCACCTGCAGCCGGAATTCTTCCAGTCGGCGGAATACGGCCGAATCGCCGAGCTCGGCACGACCCTGAACGAGTTCATCGGCGCCGGCGCCTACGTCACCCGCGGCAGTGAGCGCCAGGACATCGCGAACTTCCCGGAAGCCATCGCCTGGCTGCTCGAGCAGGCCCGCAAGGGACAGGCGATCCAGCGCTACAAGGGCCTCGGCGAGATGAACCCGGAGCAGCTCTGGGAGACCACGATCAACCCCGAGGTCCGCCGCCTCCTGCAGGTGCGGATCGAGGACGCGGTCGCCGCGGACGACATCTTCACGACCTTGATGGGCGACGCGGTCGAGCCGCGCCGCGAGTTCATCGAGAAGAACGCGCTGTACGTCGCCAATCTCGACGTCTGAGTTCGCAACATGCGATCGCTTTCGCAGCTTCGGCGCTTCATTGCCGTGGTCTTTGCGGTCTCGTACCCGGTGCTGGCGCACGTCGCGAGTGTCCTCGACAGCCGTGCCCTGACACTCGCCAGTGTCGTCGTGTTGGCGGCCGCGATGCTGGCGCCCTCCCTGCTGGAAGGGCGGCGTTGGGCCTACCTCGCGCTGCCCATGGTGGCGCTCGTCATCGCCGGGCTCTTGCGACTCGACGCCATCGCGCTCGTCCTGTTCGCGCCGCCCGTGTTCCTGAACGCATACCTCGCCTGGCTGTTTGGTCACACGCTGGCGGACGGCAGCATCCCGTTGATCGAGCGTCTCGTGCGCCTGCTGCAGCCGCCGGGCGTCCCGTTCGAGCCGGGCGTGATCGACTATGCGCGCAGGCTGACGGTGCTCTGGACGGCCATTTTCCTGTTCTTCGGGGCCACGAATCTGCTTCTTGCGGCGCTTGCGACGCCAGGCGGCCTCTTCGAGGCCGCCGGCATCCGCACGGCGTTTACGGTTCCGCTCGAGGCCTGGTCTCTGTTCGCCAACGTGCTCAACTACGCGATCGTCGCGATGCTGTTCCTGGCCGAGTTTGCCTGGCGGAGACGGCGTTTTCCCGGTCGGCCTTACCGGAACCTGGCGGACTTCCTGCGCCGCGCGGCTGCAGTCGCTCCGGCGCTTGCGCAGAGCCTCGGTCGCGGCCGGGACGCGCGGGATCGGGAATCCGCGGCAGAACGCGAATTCACGGTGCCGGCCGATCACCCGGCGTTTGCCGGACACTTCCCGGGACGGCCGGTGCTGCCCGCGGTCGTCCTGCTGGACACCGTGCTTGAAGCGGCGCGCGATTGCTTCGGCGGGCAACTCGCCGTCTCGGGGCTGCCGCACGCGAAGTTCACCGCCTCGCTCGTACCGGGTGACCGCGGCACGATCCGGCTGAAGTTGACTGCGACTGCGCTCGAGTTCGAGGTGCGCCGCGGCTCCGAGCGGGTGGCGCAAGGCGTCCTGCGACTGCGCGGCGGAGGGTGAGCGGGTGACCGACCGGTGGGTGGAGCGCCCGGAGGGCGGGGCGCCGCTGGCGCTCCGGCTGCTGTGCGGATTCGCGCTCTCCTTCGGGCGCGCTCCTGCACGGGCGATCTTGCACCCGGTGACCTTGTATTTCCTGCTGCGCCGCGGGCCGGAGCGGCGTGCCTCGCGGGCCTACCTCACGCGCTCACTGGGGCGGAGCGCGTCGATGCGGGACGTGTATCGGCACATCCTGACGTTTTCACGCGTGACGCTCGATCGCCTGTACCTGCTCCATGAAGGCACCCGGCGTTTCGAAGTCGAGTGCACGGGGATCGACGAGCTCGAGCGGCTCCTGGCGCTTGGTCGCGGCGTGCTGCTGTTCGGCGCCCACTTTGGAAGCTACGAAGTGACCCGCGCGATCGGAATCGGCCGGCCCGGCATCCGGTTTCGCACGGTGATCGACGTCGACCAGAACCCGGCGATGTCGCGCCTGTTGAACGGCCTGAATCCCGCGCTCGCGGCGACGATCATCAACTCGCGAGGAAGCGGGCCGGGCGTCGCGCTCGCGATCCGCGACGCGCTCGGAGAGGGTGCGATCGTGGCTCTGCTGGCGGACCGGGTGCGGCCCGGCGGCGAGGCGTGCGACACGGCTTTTCTTGGCGGCCGAGCCCCGTTTCCGACGGCTCCATGGAGGATGGCGGCCGCGCTCGGAGCGCCGGTCATGCTCTGCTTCGGCGTCTACCGTGGCGGGAACCGATATGATCTGCGCTTCGAGACTCTCGCCGAGCGGATCGAACGCGACGGCCGGATGGGCGTAGAGGCCCTGGTCGCCCGGTACGCGCACCGCCTCGAGGCCGAGGTGCGAGCCGCGCCATTCAATTGGTTCAATTTCTATGATTTCTGGACTGGTTGAAGCTTGCCTGGGTTGCTGGCTCGCGCTGTCGGCGAGCGCGGCCGGCCCAACGGACCTCGATGAGCTCCTCGCGTCCCTCACCCGAAAGCCGCCACAGTCGATCGCGTTCGTCGAGACGCATCGCTCGCCGCTGCTGGTGCGCGAGCTCGTCGTGTCGGGCGTGCTCGAGTACCGCGGCGTGGGCTCGCTTTCGCGAATCGTGACGGAGCCCTACCGGGAACGCACTGACATCGACGGGGGCGAGGTGCGGATCCGGCGCGACGGCCGGCCCGAGCGTCGATTTTCGCTGCGGCAAGGCGAGGAACTCGGCGGGGTGCTGACCGCGTTCTCCTCGCTGCTGGCGGGCGACCGCCGCGCCCTGGAAGCCGCCTTCGAGATCAGCGCGATCTTCGACGCGGGCGGCTGGAAACTCGACCTCGTGCCGAGGCAAACCGACCAGACTGGGCGAGCCGCGAAGATCCGTGTGACTGGCGTCGGCGACGCGCCCGGCTGCATTGCCGTGATGGCTGCGGACGGCAGCGCCACGACCGTCATCGGCCTGGGCGACTCGACATCGAGCGCCACTGCCGGCTGCGCGGAGCCGACCCGTGCGCCATGACGGCCGGCCGCTCCTGTGGTGCGGATTGTGGATCGTCGCGCTGGCCGCCCTGCTGGCGACGGTCGTGCACACGCTGCGTGTCGGCAACGACCTGCGCTTCTTCCTGCCAAAGGCCGCGACGCCGGGGCAGGCTATCGTGCTGCAGGGCATTGGCGAAGGACCGGCGGCGCGGATGCTCATCGTGGCGCTGAAAGGCGCCGCTGCCGACGCGCTCGCACGCACCTCCCGGAAACTCGCCGCGTCGCTGCGAACGGAGCCGTCATTCCGGCTCGTCGCCAATGGCTCCACCGACGTCCCGCGGTGGCTGATCGACAACCGCTATCTGTTGACGTCGAACTTCGACAGGCGGCCACTCGACGCAGAAACGCTGCGGGCGGCACTCCAGGATCGCTTGCAGGATCTTGCTTCGCCGGCGGGACCGGCGCTCGAGGCGATCATGCCGTCGGATCCCACGCTCGAGGTCGCCAACATAGCGGGTGCCTGGGAACCGGGCCGCTCGCCGCGAATGATCGGCGGCGTGTGGTTTGATCCTGACGGCCGGCAGGCACTGTTGCTGCTTCACACCCAGGCGGCGGGCTTCGATCCTGGAGGCCAGCAGAAGGCGCTGGACGCGCTGGACGCCGCGTTCCTGGCGGCGAAGGAGGACGCGAGCGTTCGCATGACGGTTTCCGGCACCGGCCGTTTCTCGGCACTGATGAAGGAACGCACGCAGAACGAAGCAAGCCGGCTCGCCACGGCGGCGACGGTCGGCCTCATCATGTTGCTGCTCGTCGCGTATCGCCGCTGGCGCGCACCCGTCCTCGCGCCCCTGCCGCTCGCGACCGCCGCGCTCGCCGGGCTTGCGGCCGTCGGCGCCGTCCATGGGGAGGTCCACGGAATCACCCTGGCATTCGGGTTCACGCTGATCGGCGTTGCGCAGGACTATCCGGTCCACCTCTTCAGCCACCAGCACCCGGGGATTCCGCCACTCGAAACCGCGCGCCGACTTTGGCCGACGCTGGCGACCGGGGTCGCGGCGACTTGCGTTGCCTACCTGGCGTTCCTCGCCTCCGGCGTCACGGGCCTCGAGCAGCTCGGACTCTTCTCGATCACAGGGCTCGCGGCCGCGGGCCTGTCGACGCGCTACCTCCTGCCGCGGGCCATCGGCGAGGATTTCCGTGACCCTGCCCAGTCCGAGGCGATTGCGCGCCTGGACCGCTGGCTAACACGACCGCGACTCTCGCCCGCTGCTTACATGATCGCCATGGCGGCGGGTCTCGGCGTCATGGCCTGGGCGCCCGGCCCCGCATGGCAAGACGATCTCGGCGCGCTCACGCCGGTGCCGCCCGCACTGCTGGCGGAGAACGCCCGGCTGCGCCAGGCGCTCGGCGCGCCCGACCCGCGTTTCTTCGTGGTCGTGACGTCTCGTGACAGCGAAGCCGCGCTCGCAAGGCTGGAGGCATTGACGCCCGGCCTGCAGTCGCTCGCCGCTGACGGCGTCATCGCGGGATTCGAGCACGCGGCGAAGTTCCTGCCATCGGTCGAGCGGCAGCGATGGCGACAGTCGCGGCTGCCGGCGCCGGCGGCGCTCGCCGACGCGCTGGCGGAGGCGTCGAAAGACGCGCCGTTTCGGGCCGGCATCTTCGCGCCCTTCCTGGCCGACGTCGAGCGCGCCCGGATACGGGCGCCGCTCACCCTCGCAGCAGTCCGCGGCACCGGGCAAGCGCCGCTCGTCGAGGGCCTGTTGCATGAGAGTGCGGGCGTGACCCGTGCGATCATCGTGTTCTCGGGAGTCAGCGATTCCGCCGGCCTGCGGCAATGGGCGGCTGCGGCCGGCCCGGACACGGCATTCATCGACCTCAAGGGCGAGGCGACGGCGCTGGTCGTCGCGCAGCGCCAGCGCATCCTGCTGTGCCTCGCCGTCGCGGCCGTTCTGCTGACGCTCGTCGTCCGCGTAGCCCTCGGCGGGTTTGCGCAAATGGCGCGCGTGATGGCGCCAGTGGCGTTGTCGACGGTCACGGTCGTCGCGGCGCTGCGCGCTTTCGGCACGCCGCTCGACCTGTTTCACCTGATGTCGCTGGTGCTGGCAGCCGGGCTCGGGATCGACTACGCGCTCTTCTTCGAACGGGCCGGAGCGGAGCGCGTCGAGCGCCTGCGGACGCTGCACGCGGTGCTGGTGTCCGCGATCTCGACGCTGATGGTCTTCGGGTTGCTGTCGCTCTCCACGACGACCGTCCTGCGCTCGATCGGCGTGACCGTGACCTTCGGCGTGACCCTGAACTTCCTGCTGGCGCTGTCGCTACTTCCCCGGGGCGGGACGCGCGCATGAGCGAGGACATCGACGTCGCGACGCTGGTGCCGCACGCCGGGTCGATGTGCCTGCTCGAGCGGGTGGTTGCGTGGGACGCGTCTTGCGCGACGGTGGCGACGCGCAGCCACCTGGCGTCGGGCAATCCGCTGCGGCGGGCCGGGCGGCTGAGTGCGCTTTGCCTGTGCGAGTACGGTGCGCAGGCGATGGCGGTCCACGGGGCGCTGGTAGCGCGGGCCGAGGGGCGCAGCTTGGCGCCGGGGCTCCTCGTTTCGCTGCGCGAAGTGGAGCTGGCGGTCGACCGCGTCGAAAACCTGCCGGGCGAGCTGCTGGCGACCGCTTGGCGGCTGACCGGCGGGCACGGCGGGCTGCAGTACCGCTTCGAGGTGAGCCACCGCGGCCGGCGCCTGGCGGGCGGCCGCGCTGCTGTCATCGAATCGCGATCGAGAGCGACAGGGACGGGCCCGCCGGGACCGTGACCACGCCGGCGCGATGCGCAAGCGTCTCGAACAGGGGGAGGCAGCCGGCCATCGCGGCGCCGGCGACGAGCGCGGCACTTCGCGGCGCGGGATCGCTCACCGAGGCTTCGTCGCGTGGACCCGCGGACCAGCGCAGCTCCGAGACGGTTGCCGGGCCGCGGCGCGGCGAAAGCACGAGCGCGGCTCCGAGCAGCCCGGTGCTCGCGACCAATCCTGCGAGCGGACCCCTGGCTCCGGCGTCGTAGGCTACGAAAAGTATCGGCGCTTCGCGCGACGCCAGCTGAGCCAGCGCCTCGAGAAGCCCCGCGCCAAACGTGTGGTCCGCGGCGCTGACGGTGGTGTAGGTCGAATGACAGCCGGTCGCAATGCACCAATAGCCGGCCGCCGCGTTGTGCACCGAGTTGTGAAAGCGCGTCGGCGACGTCTGCAGCGGCGATTCGAGCAGGGTTGCGCACAGGTAATCGGTAATCTCCAGGTCGCCGTGGGTCGTCGCGAAGACGCTGGCGAGCTCCGCGGGCGATGCGCCCGCGGCGTCGCAGGCGCGTGCGCCAACTTCGATCGCGAGTGCCACGCTGTCCGGTGCGCGCCGGCGCTCGGCTGCGGGCAGGAGCAGCGGCGCCGGGCGTCGGGCGAGGCTTTCGGGAGCGGCGGCCCGGCCCGCGAGGACCGGTGCGGCGGCGTCCCATCCGGGCAGGCGCGGCGACCAAAGCGCGATGCCGTCGACGTATGCCGGCGCGATCATGGCCGGGGTTCGACTCCGAACGCGAGGACGCAGTTGCTGCCGCCGAACCCGAACGAATTCGAGAGCGCGAAGGGCCGTTCGATCGACGTCGGGCCGGTGCGGATCTGGGGGCCGCACGACGGGTCGAGGTCCGTGGTTGTCAGCATGCCGGGCGCGCAGCCCGCGGCGAGCGCTTCGAGGGTTATCACGGCTTCGAGAAACCCGGCCGCGCCGAGCGTGTGGCCGGTCCACCCCTTGGTCGAACCGGCAGGCGTGGATGCAGGGAAGAGGTCGGCGATGGCGACGGCCTCGACCTCGTCATTGCGCGCGCTGGCGGTGCCGTGCAGGTTGATGTAGCCGACATCGGGGGCCGCGAGGCCGGCGGTTGCGAGCGCCGCCTCGATTGCGATGCGGGCGCCAAGGCCTTCCGGGTGCGGCGAAGACATGTGGTGGGCATCGCTGGATTCGCCGTAGCCGAGCAGCCAGGGCCCTTCGCCGCCGCGCTCGAGCAGCGCGAAGCCGCCCGCCTCGCCGATGCTGATGCCCCGCCGGGCGACGTCGAATGGCTGACAGGGCTCCGGCGACACGAGCTCGAGGGCATTGAAGCCGAACAGGACGCTCCCGCAGAGCGTATCCACGCCGCCCACGACGGCTGCGTCGGCCAGCCCCACCCGGATGAGCCGCTCGGCCTGGGCGAATACCTTGGCGCTCGACGAGCAGGCCGTCGTGACGGTCGTGCAGATGCCGGTCAGGCCGAGCGTCTCCTGCACGAAACGCCCGAGCGAGTGCGCCATATGCAGGACGGGCGCGCGCAGCGACGGCGGGATGGCCCCGGCCTCGGCAAGGCGGCGATAGGCCTCCTCGGTGGCGCCGATGCTGCCGGTCGATGTGCCGACGAGCAGCGCGATCCGGTCCGCACCGTACCGCTTCCGCGCCGCGGCGACGGCCTCGAGGAACCCGTCCTGCCGCATGGCGAGCCAGGCGAGACGGTTGTTCCGGCAGTCGAGCGCGCTGGCGGCCCCTGGAACCGGTGCGGATTCGAGCCCCGGCACGCGGCCGATCCACGTCTCGAGCGGCACGTCGGTGAAGTCATTGCGGCGCAGGCCGCCCAGCCTCCCGGCGAGGGCCTCGCGGTGCGCGGCGACGCCGGCGCCGAGTGCCGACGTCACGGTGACGGCACCCACCGCGAGCGGAAGGGTCCGCATCAACGCTCCCGTCGGCTCTCGATGAACCCGGACAGGGCCCGCAGCGAGGCGAAGACACTCCGGTTCTCGGCGTCATCGGCGCGCAGCTGCACTCCGTAGCGCTTGCCGATCTCGAGCGCGATCTCGAGCGCGTCGATCGAATCGAGGCCGAGCCCGTCGTTGAACAACGGCGCCTCGGGATCGATCTGCGCGGGGTCGACGTCTTCGAGGTTGACCGCCGTGACGATCAGTTCGGCGAGCATCTGCTCGGCGGGAGTCTGCGGGGATGGCATTTTGCCGCGGCATCATATCCTGCGGCAAACCGATCCGGCTACAATCCGCGCGGTGATCGAATGTGACGTGCTCGTGGTCGGTGGCGGGCCAGCCGGCAGTACGACTGCGGCGTTCCTTGCGCAGCGCGGGCACCGAGTCGTGCTACTGGAGCGCGATCGTCATCCCCGCTTCCACATCGGGGAATCCCTGCTGCCCGCGAACATACCGATCCTCGAGCGCCTCGGCGTGCTCGACGCCGTGCGCGAGATCGGCGTCCTGAAGCTCGGCGCGGACTTCCCGGCGACGAACGGCAACGGGTACAACGTCTTCCGTTTCCGCAGGGCGCTTGGGGATACGCCGCCGTACGCGTTCCAGGTGAAGCGCGAGGAGTTCGACGAGCTGCTGTTCCGCCACGCGGCGTCGCTGGGAGTGGATACGCGCCAAGGAGTGCGGGTGCGCAGCGCGGACTTCCCGCCGGGCGGGGTCGTTGCGCGCGCGGAGCCGGAAAGCGGCGAGCCGTTCACGGTGAAGGCGCGCTATCTCGTCGACGCGACGGGGCGCGACGCGTTTCTCGGCGACGCGCTCAAGCTCAAGCGCAAGCACCCGCGGCACCGGAGCGCCGCGCTGTTCGCGCATTTCCGCGGCGTGGAGCGCAGGCCCGGCGAGGACGCCGGCAACATCAGCATCTATACGCACGAACACGGCTGGGCGTGGATGATCCCGCTCCGGCAGGATGTCGTGAGCGTCGGCATCGTCGCGGACCCATGGCTCTTCAAGAACCGCAGCGAGCCGCCGGCGAGCTTCCTGAGGCGCGTGCTCGACGCCGTTCCTGGCGCGCGCGAGCGCATGGCGCGGGCCGAGATGGTCGGCAACCTGCACGCAACGGGCAACTACTCCTATGTCTGCGGACGGATCACCGGGCCGCGATGGATGATGGCGGGAGACGCCGGCGCCTTTGTCGACCCGATCTTCTCGACGGGTGTCTTCCTCGCGATGCGCGCAGGCGAGCAGGCGGCGATGACTATCGGGCGGATCCTCGAGGATCCCACCTCGGAGCGGCGCCTGCAGCGCGCCTACGAGCGGGAAGTGTGGTCGGGGCTACGCGCACTTTCGTGGTTCATCGAGCGGTTCAACGCGCCGGCAACCCGGATGTTGTTTGCCAATCCCCGCAACGCCTTCGGCATGGAACAGGCGGTCGTCTCCATGCTGGCCGGGGACGTCTTCGGCACGCCGCGGGTCGGGCGGGGACTCGCAGCATACAAGCTCGTCTACTACCTCTCATCACTACGACGCCTGCGCGAGACACTGGCGTTCAGCCGCAACCGCCGCCGCCGCCGGGAGGCCGAGTTCACCGGCGGGACGACTCGGCAAGACCCCGCGTGACATGAGCGTCGGGTCAGGGACGGGCCGGCTGCGCGTCGAGATCGTGCGCGGTCCGGGGCTCGGTACCCCAGACGACGCATTGTTGGCTTTCGGCTACGGGTCATTTCCCGAGAATGCGACGGGTTTCGGGTGTCGCGTGGAGACGGGCCTTTCCGTCGTGGACGAGACACCGGCGCTGGAACTCTGGCGCGCAGCCTCGCCGGTCGCGGCCGGCGCCGAGGGCGACGTGCGCCATGCGTCGGGCGGCGGCCTTCTCGGCGGCTTCATCGACCTTGACGAAGCGAAGTTTGGCGGCGTCGCGGAGGCGGCGGAGGCGGCGTACCGCCTGATGGGCGAATTCCTGGCCCGGTGCCCCGAGCGGCACGTGCTGCGCGTCTGGAACTTCCTCGACGCAATCAACGCGGGCGACGGCGATGGCGAGCGCTACCGGCAGTTCTGCGTCGGCCGCGCACGCGGGCTTGGCGATCGGCCGCCGGAACGGCTGCCCGCTGCGACGGCCGTTGGCCGTCCGGCCGCGTCAGGCCGGGTCCAAGTGTGCTGGCTCTCCGGTCGGGATCCCGGCGAGCCGGTGGAGAACCCGCGCCAGGTCCGCGCCTACCGGTACCCCCGGCAGTACGGGCCGAGTCCACCCGCCTTTGCCCGGGCTATGCGCCTCGCGAGCGGCGAGCTGATCGGTTCGGGCACGTCGAGCATCGTCGGACACGAATCACGCCACGAAGGAGACCTCGCGTCCCAGGTTGGCGAGACGCTGCAAAACCTGCGGGAGTTGCACCGCGCAGGCGGCGGCGACGGGCAGCCGACGGGGGTCAAGGTCTACCTGCGCGAGCCCTCGGAGGCGCACGAAGTCGCGCGGCAGGTTGGCGAAGGCTTGGTCACCGCTATGCCGCCGCTGCTAATCGCGGCCGATATCTGCCGTCGGGAGCTCTTGGTGGAAATCGAATGCCTCTGGAGCTAGCCGCTGCAAGCGCGCCGGAGCTATGCTGGACGGTGCCCTGTCGCGAGGAACTCGCATGAATTTACGGAAAGTCCCTGTCCTGCTCGCGGCGTTCAGCGCCGTGGCGTTACTGGTGTCGCCCGTGACGACCGCGCGTGACACCAAGAACATGTGGCCGATCGCAGAGGCCATGAATTCGCCCGAAGCCAAGGCACAGCTCAACCAGGGGGTGAAGTTCTTTTTTGGCGACAGCGCCCATCCGGAAGTTGAAAAGAACTTCGGTGAGTTTCAAAGCAACAAGAAGACGCGCGGCGTGGGACGGACAGACAAGGAAGCCTGCGACTGGACCTTCCTGTCCGCCATGCTCTCGTTTCAGCAACGCGCCAAGGAAATGGGCGGTGACGCGGTGATAAACATCGTGAGCTATTACAGGGAACAGACCATCTCGAGCGCCACCGAGTACCAGTGCGGCAGTGGCGCACTCATGTCCGGTGTCACGTTCCGCGGCGAGGTCGTGAAGCTGAAGCCGTAGCGAGCGCCTCGATCAGCCGCTCTCGCGGCAACTTGCCGACCTCGTTCCGGGGCAATGCGGCCACGACCACGATTGGCCGCGGTACCAAGACCGCGTCCACTCGCAAGCGCATCTGACGAGCGATCTCCCGTCCGGATAATCCTGGCGCAACAACGAGTGCGGCGCACCGTCCCGCGGTGCCGCTAGCCGCCACCGGCGGCTGGAAGACGACGGCGTCCTCGACGCCCCCGATGGACAGTAGCTGGCGCGCGAGATCGTTGAGCGAAGCGCGCTTGCCTGCCACCTCGATGACATCGGTGCCGCGGCCGACAACGGTGAACGAGCGGTCCGGGCGAATCTCCATGACGTCGTGCAGGAGCTGGTCGGCGGCAAACCAGGGTGCGCGGACCCGGGTGCCGCCGGCGACGACCGCCAGCTCGACGCCAGGATAGGGTCGCCAGCCCTCTTCGTGTGCGGGGCGGCGTGTCGCGATGACACAGGTTTCGGTCGAGCCGAAGAACTCGACAAGCAGGGAGCCAAGGCGCGCTTCGATGCGGTTCGCGAGCGCGCAGTCGAGCGGCGCCGTGGCGGACACGACCAGGGAAACTTCGGGAAAGGCGATGTCGGACTCGACCAATGTGCGCAGGTGGACGGGCGTGCTGACGAGGATACGTGGCGCCGGGACTTCGCCCAGAGCTGCGGCAACGTCCGCGGGTAGCAGCGGTTTCGCGCTGTGGACGCCGAACCCCGCCAGCAGCGGAAGGAGAACGGAGGTTTCGAGTCCGTACATGTGCTGCGGAGGCACGGTCGCGACGATCCAGGGTCGCCCGCTCTTTCCCCGGCGCGCGAGCTCGGCACGAAGCAGCTCCGCATTCAGCGCTGTCGACGTGGCGATACAGCGGAACGACTTCGCATGGGCCGCCGGCGTGCCGGTCGAGCCGGATGTGTGCCCTATGGCGGCGATGAAGTCGCCTCCCGCCTTTTCCCACGACGGCAGTCCGGGTTCGCCGGCTGCAGCTTCGAAGGAATCATCGACGATTTCGGAACCAGGATAACGCGCACGGAGTTCGGCCACCGCTGCCTGCGTTCTGGACGGCGGCAGCAGCACGGTGCGACGGCACGTTAGTGCCGCGGCGAAGACCATCAGAAAGTTCCGGCGATCCTCGCATAGGTTAATGATCGCATCGGCGCCGGGCAGCGACGCCGCCGCTGCGGCCGTCTGCCGCAGGAACTCGTTGGGCTCGACTATTGACCGGTCCGCAGCCACGAGCACGACGGAGAATGTCGGCGGGCAGGCCACGCTGCTTACGGGATCGCAGAGATCGCCGCATTGATGTCGGCGATCAGGTTGTTGACCCAACCGTTGTATTTTCTGTGGATCTCGTTCTTGGCCGCGTCATAGCGGAGTTCACGGCTGTCCACGTACGTGACCGAATAGGTCCTCGTGTCGTAGTTGATCCGCGATTCGGCCATGTGCTTGCGGACGTGCAGCACGGCGCGAATCTCGCCCGGCTTGGTAATCGCGCAGGACCACCCGCGCACACCGCAGCCCTTCACGATGGCACGTCCGATCTCTTCGAGCGTTGGCTCCCTGGCCTTGCTCCATGAGACGGGAATGTCGGTCGGGTTGACGATCGCCTCGTCGCGGGCGGTCGCCGGATGGGCGGTGAGCAGGGCGCCGAGAACGAGCCCCGCGGCGACAACGGCCCTCATGGTGCCGCGGCCGGCAGCGGCGCAAGTGACAGGAGCGCTTTCTTTGGCTTCATGGCCTTCCCCCTTCAGCGGCGCGCCCCGGACGTCGCGCCTGGAATGCGTAAGCGGATTGGTGACTACTTCAGAACGGAGGCTGGGAGAGCTTGCTCTTGGCCTCCGCTCGATAAGCTTGCAGCGCCTGGTGGAGAATCTCCATCCACGCATCCTCGGTCGCCAACTGCCGCGAGTCTTCAGAATGGGTCGAGATTACGACCGGACTTGCGGTGCCGGAAACGTCGAGATGGGTCTCGATGCTGGTGTGAAGCTTGATCGCCCAGAAACCAGGTTGGAACCACCCCCAGAATTTCTTGACGCGCACGTCGACCAATAAGGACGACTCCCCAGCCACCGACTCATCCACGATCTGGTATCCGGCATCCTGGAAGGCGGCGACCAGGCTTTCCCGCACCAGTCCGACTACGGTCTGCCCGTCTTCGAGGAGGACGTCGCCCAGCGCCTTGCCAAACCCGCCGCGCTTACGCGCGACCGCGCGAGCCCTGACGTCGTCGGAGGCCTTGCTCGCGCCGCCGAACCCGAGCGACGGGATGCTGGGATCGCGCGGCGACTCCTCGAAGACACGCTGGTCCGTGACCGTGCGGATCACCACCGTCTTGGCGGCCGATTTCGCCGCTGGCTTCGGCGTCGCCGACGGGCTCTCGAGCCGAACTTCGCTCCGGCTGGTCGCGCAGCCGGCTAGCAAGGCCACGGCGAGCAACAGCACGGCGGATCCAAGGCGCGTGGTCGGGAACTGCCGGATGTTCACTATGGCTCCCTCGTGGATTCGGTACGCGCTCAGGGCGAGCGCTGGAATATCAGCGACGTGTTAACACCGCCGAAGGCGAAGTTGTTGCTCATGGCGTACTCGATGTCGAGCTCGCGGCCGCTGCCCGCGATGTAATCGAGTTCACCGCAATTCGGATCCACGCAGTCGAGGTTGAGCGTCGGGGCGTGCCACCCGTCGCGCATCATTTCGATGGTGAACCAGGCTTCGAGTGCACCGCAGGCGCCGAGGGTGTGGCCGAGGTAGCTCTTCTGAGAACTGATCGGCATCCGGCTTCCCAGTAGCGCCGACGTGGCGCGCGTCTCGGCAGTATCGCCATGCTCGGTCGCGGTTCCGTGGCCGTTCACGTAGCCGATGGCGGACGGGGGAGTTCCTGCGTCCTCGAGAGCGAGCTCCATGACGCGCCGCATGGTCGCCTCCATCGGTCGCGTGACGTGCGCGCCGTCGGAATTGCTCGCGAATCCGACGAGCTCCGCGTGCACGCGCGCACCTCGGGCTCGGGCATGCTCGAGGTCTTCCAACACGAACATCGCGGCGCCTTCGCCGACGACGAGGCCGTCCCGGTCGCGGTCGTAGGGGCGTGGGGTCGTCGCCGGCCGGTCGTTGCGCCGGCTGGTGGCGTACAGGAAGTCGAAGGCGATGGCCTCGCTGGGGCAGAGTTCCTCGGCGCCGCCCGCGAGCATCAGGGTCTGGCGGCCGGCGCGGATTGCCTCGCACGCGTAGCCGATGCCCTGGCTGCCGGAGGTGCAGGCGCTCGACGTCGGGATGAGCCGGCCGGTCAGCCCGAAGAAGATCCCGACGTTGGCGGCCGCGGTGTGCGGCATCATGCGGACGTAGGAATTGGCGTTGAGCCCGCCGGACCGCCCGGTCTGCAGCATCTCGACGAAGTGCCGGATGTCGGGAGTGCTGCCGACCGACGAGCCGCAGGCGATTCCCATGCGACCGTCGCGGATCGTCGCATCGTCGAGCAAGCCGGCGTCGTCGAGCGCGAGTTCGCTCGCCCGTACCGCAAGCTGCGAAACGCGGCCCATGCTGCGCAGCTGCTTGCGCGACCAATGGGGAGGCGGCTGGAAGTCGTCGATCGGAGCGCCCAGGCGTGTGGCAAGGTCGGTCATCGCGTCCCACTCGGGCATGTAGCGTACGGCGTTGACGCCAGCCTTGAGCCGCGCGCGGATCGACGGCCAGTTCGAGCCGAACGCCGTCACTCCGCCCATGCCGGTCACGGCCACGCGTGCCATCAGCAGAGCCCCCCGTTGACGGCGATGACCTGGCGCGTGACGTACGACGCGGCCGGAGACATCAGGAAGGCGATGACCGCCGCGACTTCCTCAGGGGTGCCGACGCGGCCCGCGGGGACAAACTCGAGGATCTTCGCAACGGGCGTTTCCGGTCCGATCATGTCCGTTTCAATCAACCCGGGAGCGACGCAGTTGACCGTGATGTTGCGTGACGCGAGTTCGGCGGCGAGCGCCTTGGTCGCTCCGATGATGGCCGCCTTTGCAGCGCTGTAGTTGACCTGCCCGCGATTGCCTATGAGCCCGGCGACCGACGAGACGGTCACGATCCTTCCGGGCGCGCGCCTCCGTACCATGGGCATGATCGCGGGCTTCAGCACGTTGTAGAAGCCGCCAACATTCGTGTTGAGCACCGCGTCCCAGGCGGCGTCCTCCAGCGCCGGGAACGCACCATCCGAGGCGATTCCGGCGTTGCACACGATCCCGTAGTAAGCGCCCTCCTGCTCGATGTCGGCCTCGATCGCGCGGCGGGCAGCGTCGCGATCCGCGACGTCGAACACGAGCACGGTGGCTGCGCGGCCGACCCGGCGGATTTCATCGGCCACTGCCTGGGCGCTTTCGCGGTCCCTGCGGCAATGCAGCGTGATGTCGTAGCCGTCGCCGGCGAGGCGAAGCGCGGTCGCGCGGCCAATACCGCGGCTCGAGCCGGTGATGAGAACGCGCAGGCTCACGCGAGCTGGTCCGCGAGCGTCTCGAGGATGTCCTCGGGCTCGAACACGGTCAACACGCCTTCAGCAACGGCGACTCCGTCCTTGGCGAGGGTAGCGTCGAATACGGCGCTGCCGGAAACGTCGCGCGTCGACTCCCGGACGGTGACGGTGAGTCTCGTCCCCCGCGCGAACGCTTCGGAGCCGCACCGATAATGGCGCAGGCCGAGGAGGAGGCCAGGCTTAGGCCGGTAGGGCGGCCCCTTGCGGAAGGTCGCGAATGCGGACACCGCCTGCGCCATGATCTCGGGCCCCGACCAAGGCTGCAGAGCGCCATCCGGTCCCGCGAATGGCGAATGCGTGCCGACGACGAGGCTTGCGGTAAGCCCGTCCGTGCCCACTGCGTCGATGGCGCAGAGCAGGAGGGCCTCGTCGCGGTGTGGCACGAGCGCCGAAGGATGGGGGAGGCTCATCGACCGAGCTCGCCGAGCCTGGACTCGATATGGCGAATGAAGTCCGGCGGCGAGACGAACTGCAATTCACCGGTCTTGCCGTGCACCGCGACCTGGACCGTGCGTGCCCGCGCCACGCGCGCGCGCGTCCTCGCATCTACGACGAGGTAGTTGATCGCCAGCCGGTTCTGCCATTCGACCAGCGAGGCCGTCACCTCGAGGCGGTCGCCGAACGCTGCGCCGCGGATGTGGCGCACGTGGGATTCGATGATAGGCCACAGGTAGCCTGAGGCGCGCATGGCCTCGTAACCGTACTGGAGCCTGTCCATCAGCCGCCACCGCGCCGCCTCCAGGTACCTGAAGTAATTGCCGTGCCAGACGACCGCCATCACGTCGACGTCGCTGAAGGCGACCTCCACCAGTGTTGTCTCGGCGATGGGGCCGCGCCGGCGCATGAATCAGGCCACACCATGGCGTGGGCGCGCGAAACCCAGCTTGCGTGCGGCGAGGAGCGGCGCGCGTGCGAGCATGCCGAAGAAGAGGGCGGTGTGTGCCCACGCGATCAGCGCGTTGTCGAGTCGCATCCTGAAATGCGAGACGCCGCCGTCGGGGTAGGAGATGGCGGTCGGCAACCAGCGCATCGGCACCCCGAGCCAGTGCAGGCGCACGATGATCTCGATGTCGAAGTCCATTCGGCTCCCGTGGCGCGATCGATCGAGCAGCGGCACCGTTGCGCCGAGAGGGTACACCCGAAACCCGCACATCGCGTCCGGCACGTCGGTCGACCAGGTGTTCACCGACACCCAGAAGTTCGTCAGGCGCCGGCCGTACAGGCGCGAACGCGGCGCATCGGGCCCGAAGCGCGGGAGCCCGCAGATGACCGCCCGTGGGTGGGCGCGCGCCTCGGCGAGGAAGCGCGGCACGTCGGCGAGGTCGTGCTGGCCATCGGCGTCCAGTTGCAGCGCGTGCGTGTAGCCGAGTGCGGCAGCCGCGCGAAGACCCGTCTGGACCGCGGCACCCTTTCCTTGGTTGGACTGATGGCGCAGCAGCTGGATGCGGCCGTCCGTCCGGGCGATCTCATCGAGCTGCCGCGCGCAGTCGGGGCCCGAGCCGTCGTCGATTACGATCGCTGTCAGGCCGCAGCGGAGCAACGCATCGACGACGCGGCCGACGCAGCGGCCGTGCTCGTAAACGGGGATGACCGCGCAGAACTCAGGCATCGGCGCGATTCGTTTCGATGCGCCCCGCCGAGTGCCTGCCCGATTCGGAGGCGTACTCGAAGCGGACCACCCCACCGCCTGATTCCGCCGCGAGATGAAGCCGCAGTGAACGGCCCGGCTGGATGATTCGCTCGAACTTCAGGTTCCGTACCGCATGCAATGCGGGCGAAGTACCAAGGGTCTCTGCGGCGAACTCGAGCGCCCAGCCGATCTGGGCGGCGCCCGGGACCAGGGGCAGCGACGGGAAATGGCCGCGCAGGCAGGTGAGATCCGGCTGGATCCTCAGGCCGATCGTCACGGCGGCTCCGCGGGTGGCCGGAGCGTCCGTGACGAACGGCCGCGCGGGATAAGGCGCGCCGTAAAGATCATTGAGTTCGGCGCCCGTGGCCGACCCAATGGCCTCCGCGATGGACGCATCGACGAAGCGCACGGCGCCATCCGGCAGGTCCTCGGCACAGGCGCGAGCGACAGCCGCGTGGCCCCGGTGGCGCAGCATCCGGAACCCCTCGTTGCTCAGTGCCGCGATCAGGGCGGCGCGATCGCCGATCTGCAGCCGCCTCGATATCACGGTCTGCAACGTCGGGTCGGAGCGTGACTCGCCGTTCAGCGTCTCAGGCCTCGTTCAGGAGCTTGTGGAGGGCCTGTACCAGGTCTCCAACCGTTCGAACCGACCGGAAGCTCTCGACTGAAATCTTGCGGCCTGTCTGCCGCCGCAGGCGGTCCATGAGGTCGATCGCGTCGATGCTGTCGATCTCGAGGTCGTCGGACAGCCGCGCGTCCAGGGTTACGCGCGCCGGGTCGAGCTCAAAGAGCTCGGCCAACGTCGTGCGTAACTCATTGAAAATGACATCTTTATCGTGCATCGGCTCGAAAACAGGCTGTCGGCCTGTCAGGTGGTGCCGCATTCTAGGTCGTGCGCACCATGGGCGCATAGCTTGACTTGAAGCGCTGGTTCAATGCCCGCGAGGCAGCGGGAGCCGGCCTTGCGCGATAGGCGTCGGGATCGATATCCGGTCCGACCCAGAGGGAGTAGTGGGGCCGAGTTGGCGGGACCCGGTACCAGGGCACCGCCTTCGACAGATGCGCAGGTCGCACGTCGATGAACACCGGCGTGACGACGCGGGCTGCGCGCAGCGCCACGCTGGCCGCGCCGCGATGGAAACGGGATGCCTTGCCGGGCACGGTGCGCGTTCCCTCCGGAAACATGATCAGGCATTCGCCGGCGGCGAGCCGTTCCGAAGCCTTCTCGATCATGACGTCGGTCGGCGCGTTCGGAACAAAGCCCGCGGCGTGGACCGCGACGACCATGGACGGATTCCGCCACGCAGCTCGCTTGACCACGCAGGCGACCCCGGGAACGAAGGCGACCATGAGCACGATGTCGATCAGCGAGGGGTGATTGGCGATGACGAGCTGGCCCGGCCGGCCGAGCGACTCGATGCCGGAGAACGAGTAGCTGATTGCACCCGACTGATTCATGAAGCCGACGAGTGCGCGGAACGCTAAGCGAATCATGCGGCGGATGCGTGCCTGGCGCGCGACACGCGAGCCTGGGATAGCGAGCAGCAAGGGGACGACCAGCGCCCCGAGCAGGATCCCCGCGAAGCCGAACAGAAAGAAGCTCAAACCAGTCGTGATGACGCGAAGGAAGCGCAGGTCGCGAACAGGTCGCGGTGGCGTGCGATCAACTGCGGAAGGAACGGCCTGCGGGTGTTCGACTGCGAGGTCTGTATCGGCTTGCAATTCAACGACGATCGTCATCTTGCGATGCCTGTGAGCTTCTGTCTGACCATGGGTACCGCCAGTATCGTGCTCGCGAGTCCCATGATCAGCAATGCCGTGAAGGACTCCTGTGAAATGATTCGCTTATCCAGCAAGACGGCGGTGAAGACGATCAGGATCAGTCCCTTTGTCTGGAGGATCCACCCGATCAGCGGCGCTTCGCCGGCCGGCCAGCGGAGGATACGCCCGGCCAGCCATACGCCAAGCAGTTTTCCAAGGACCGCCGCCGCCAGTAGGGCTGCGGCGAATGCGAACACTCCGGCGCTGTCCACACCCCATTCAGTACGCAGCCCGGTGACGAGGAAGTAAACAGGCATGAGGAACAGCAGCACTCCGTAGCGCATCTCGCCCGTGCGGGTTGCGTCGAACCATTCCGCATCCGTGACCGCCCCGGCCAGGAATGCGCCGATCATGAAGTGCAGGCCGAACCATTCCGCCGCCCCGGCGGACGCCACCAGCCAGATGACGCCTGCAAACCAGCGGTCGGTGGCACCGAGCCGGCGCATCAATCGCCGGTAGCCGATGCTGGACACGACGAAAGCGGCGACGAACGCGAGCTGCATTGCAATGCGCTGCAAGTCCATCAGGATCAGCGCCAGAATCACCCAGATCGCGACGTCGTCGAGGCTCGCGTAGCGCAGCACCCGCTGACCCAGGGGCGCGTGGAAAATCGACAACCTTTCCAGGATCAGGATCAGCACGGGCAATGCCGTCACGGCGCAGGCCATGCCGACCCCCAGGACATACTGCCAGCGCGAAGCCTCGGTGCCGATCCATCGCGGGTCGCCCGCCAGCGCGGTAGCAACGAGCATTCCGAGCGCCAGCGGCACTGCGAGCGCGAGACCCGCCGTGACGAGGCATTCGCGGCGATGGACCCAGGTCTGACGCACGTCCAATTCGATCCCGGCCAGCCAGACGAAGATCGCGACCGCCCAGGCGGCTATGCCCGAGAGGGATTGCAGCACCGGCGTGGTGAAAAACGCCGCGTGCGCGTCGGGCCACAGCCGGCCGGCGAACGCCGGACCCAGAAGGATGCCCGCGACGATCTGGACGATAAAAAGCGGCACGAGGCCGTCCGTCCGTCCGAGCCTCCAGGCGAGGTACGGAGCGGTAAAGATCGCTGCCATCACCACGAAGAAAGCGGCAGTCGTATCCAGGTGCATGTCCATGGCGGTCAGCCGAAGATGGCCGCGGGTCGTGGCCAGACAATCCGTACCGGGGGCAACGGGCCGTTTGCGGCGACTGCGAGCAAGAGCCCGGGACGGGCCTGGAAATGGCGCCACTCGTAGTCGACGCCTGCAAGTCGCGCTCCGCGGCCCCGCACCGTCACCTTGGAAATGTCCGCGAGTCCCGCGCCGGCCGCCTTGAGCACCGATTCTTTCGCCGTCCAGAACTCGGTCGGCGTGATGGAGCCTGCGTCCAATGCTCTTCGTTCGGCTTCGTCGGCGATGAGCCGGACGGCATCGCTACGTGCGCGACCCGTGGGCTCCAAGTCGACACCGATCTCGAGCCCGGGCGGCGCAATCCCGCAGGCGGCGAAGCCTTTGGAGTGGGCCAGGCTGAATGACGGCCCTTCGCGAAAGTAGGGTCTGCCGCCCGGCGTCCACCGGAGACGATCAAGGGATGGCAGCCCGCAAGCGGCTGCGAGACCCGCGAGCAAAGCCAGGACCGTCAGGCTCTCAAGGCCTTTTCCGTGGGACAACCGCCGTGCCAGCGCCAATGCCTTCGTTTTGGGCAGGGTGCGGAGCCAGCGCGCGATCGTTCTGTCGGACAGGCAATCGGGCACTTCAGCGCAATGAATTCGCACGACCGCCCGCGCGTCGCGACCCGCCGACGTGTTCAAGGTGTCGGCACCCCCTCGATGCACGCGGGTATCCTAATCGAAGATGCCGAAATGACCAGCGCGCCGGTCTGAAAGGGCCTTGAGCCTAGCCAACCGCCGGCGAATTGCCGCGGCGGAGCTCCGCCATCGTCCCCTCGATCCACGCCTGCACCTCGGCGTTGAGCTCGCGCGGTTCCCGCCCCGCCGCCTCGACCGGCGGGCCGATGACGACACGCACGACGCCCGGCTTCTTCAGGAGCCCGCGGCGCGGCCAGAACTCCCCGGCGTTGTGCGCGACCGGCACGAGCTTGCAGCCCGCGTGCGAGGCGAGCAGCGCACCCGAGAGGCCGTATTTGCGCGTCTCGCCGGGCGCGACGCGCGTGCCCTCGGGGAAGATGAGCACCCAGATGCCGGCGGCGAGCCGCTCGCGTCCCTGGTCGAGCACCTGGTTCACCGCGCGGTGGCCGGCACCGCGGTCGATGGCGATGCACTTCATGAGCCAGGTGGCCCAGCCGACCAGCGGGATCCAGAGGATCTCGCGCTTCAGTACCCAGGCCTGCGGCGGGAACACGACCATCTGCGCCATCGTTTCCCAGGCGGAGGTGTGCTTCCACATCGTCACGTGTGCGCCTTCACGCGGGATGTTTTCGCGGCCGTCGACGCGCCAGTCCAGCCCGCAGATCGACTTCGCGAGCCACAGGTTCGTGTGCGCCCAGGCGCGGGCCATCGCGTAACGGCCCCGAAACGGCAGCCAGCCGAACAGGCAGATCACGAACCCCCACACGACGGAATCGAGGAACAGGATCGTCGTGTAGAGGAGCGACAGCACCCACTGGACGCCCGGGATCGTGCGCATGCCGGATGTCAGCCGGGCAGCCGCGACAGGTTGGCGATGTGCAGGAACAGGCGCTGCAGCGCCGCGAGCAGCGCGAGGCGGTTTGCCCGCACGCGCACGTCGTCCGCCATCACCATCACCTGGTCGAAGAACGCGTCCACCGTGGGCCTGAGCGACGCGAGCCGGGTGAGCGCATCGGAATAGCGGCGCGCGGTCACGAGCCGCTCGACGTCGAGCCTTAAGGCCTCGACCGCGGTCGCGAGCTGGCGCTCGTTCGGGTCCGAGAGCAGGCCCGGGTCCACGCGCGGGCTCGGCTGCTCGCCGGCCTTCTTCAGGATGTTGGAGATGCGCTTGTTGGCCGCGGTCAGGCCGGCGGCGTCCGGCAGCTGGAGGAAGCCGGCGAGCGCGCGCAGGCGCTGGTCGAAGTCGAGCGGCGAGGCGGGACGGGTATCGAGCACCGCGTCGAACATCTCGGTGGTGATGCCGCCGCCCGACTCGAGGTACCAGGCGCGCAGGCGCTCCATCATGTAGGCGTAGAGGTCGTCGGCCAGGCCGTCCGCGGGCGGCTTGCCCCCGAGCCGGACGACGTCGGCCGCGACCGACTCGAGGGCCGAGCGGATCAGCTCGCGCAGGTCGAGCGCGATGCCGGTCTCGATCAGGATGCGCAGCACGCCGAGCGCCGCGCGGCGCAGGCCATACGGGTCCTTCGTGCCGGTCGGCTTCTGGCCGATGGCGAAGATGCCGACCAGCGTGTCGAGCTTGTCGGCGATGGCGAGCGCGAGGCCCGCCCCGGTTTCCGGCAGGGCGTCCCCGGCGAAACGGGGCAGGTACTGCTCGGCGAGCGCGGCGGCGACCTCCCCGGGCTCGCCGTCGTGGCGCGCGTAGTAGCGGCCCATCACGCCCTGCAGCTCCGGGAACTCGCCGACCATGGCGGTCAGCAGGTCGCATTTCGCCAGTTCGGCCGCGCGCTGCGCCGCGCCGGCGTCGGAACCCGCGATGCGGGCGACCTGTCCGGCAAGGGCCGTGACGCGGGCGCTCTTGTCGGCGAGCGAGCCGAGCTGGGCCTGGAAGGTGACGGCGGCGAGCGCTTCCCGGCGGTCGGCCAGCCGCGTCTTGCGGTCGGCGGCGTAGAAGAACGCCGCATCGGCGAGCCGCGGCCGGATCACGCGCTCGTTGCCGGCGCGCACCTGGGCCGGGTCGCGGCTCTCGAGGTTGGCGACGGCGATGAAGCGGGGCATCAGCGCCCCGTCCGGGCCGCGCACCGGGAAATAGCGCTGGTGGTCCTGCATCGTCGCGATCAGCACCTCGGGCGGCAGCTCGAGGAAGCGCGGCTCGAAGCCGCCTGCGAGCGGTACCGGCCACTCGGTGAGCGCCGTCACTTCGTCGAGCACGGCCGGGTCGATGAGGGCCGTCCCGCCCTCCTGTTCCGCCGCGGCGACGACCGCCGCCCGGATGCGCGCGCGCCGCGCCTGGTGGTCGGCGCAGACCTTGCCCTTCTCCAGCGCCGCCAGGTAGCCGCCCGGGGAGCGCAACGCGATCGGCTTCCTGGCGTGGAAACGGTGGCCGCGCGTCATCCGCCCCGCGGGGATGCCGAGGATCTCGCCCGGCACGACGGCATCGCCGTGCAGCAGCACGACCCAGTGCACGGGCCGGACGAACTCGGCCGCGCCGTCACCCCAGCGCATGCGGCGCGCGATCGGGAGCCGGTCGAGCGCGCCCTGCACGATGCCGGGCAGCAGCTTTGCGGCCGGCTCGCCGGGCCGCGTGGTCCTGCAGAACAGGAACTCGCCCTTGTCGTCGCTGATGCGCGTGAGGGCATCGACCGCGACGCCGCAGGAATCCGCGAAGGCGGTCGCCGCGCGCGTCGGCTTGCCGGTGGCGTCGAAGGCCGCCTTGACCGGCGGTCCGCGCCGCTCGATGCGCTGCTCGGGCTGGCGGTCGAGGAGCTTGTCCACCTGGACGGCGAGGCGGCGCGGCGTGAACCAGGCCTGCACGGCGCCGTGCGAGAGGCCTGCCGACGCGAGGCCGGCGACGACGCCGTCGCGGAAGGCCTCGCCGAGCGCGGCGAGGCTCTTCGGCGGCATTTCCTCGGCGCCGATTTCGACCAAGAAGTCGTGCCTGTTCATGGGGTGCCGGAGGGGTCAGTCCCCTTGTCGCTGCGCGCCAAGGTGACAGACCCCAGCAGCGGGAAACCCTGCGCCTCGCGGCTGGCGTGCCAGGCGCTGGCCACGCCGCGCGCCAGCGTGCGCACGCGCAGGATGTAGCGCTGCCGCTCGGTGACGCTGATGGCCTTGCGGGCGTCGAGCAGGTTGAAGACGTGCGAGGCCTTCAGTGTCTGCTCGTAGGCCGGCAGCGGCAGCGGGATCTCGAGCAGCGCCCTGCAGTTCTTCTCGCGCTGGTCGAACTCGGCGAACAGCGAGGCCGTGTCCGCGTGCTCGAAGTTGAATGCCGACTGCTCGACCTCGTTCTGGCGGTAGACGTCGCCGTAGGTGACGCGGCCCTGCGGGCCTTCCGCCCAGGTCAGGTCGTACACGCTCTCGACGCCCTGCAGGTACATCGCAAGCCGCTCGAGGCCGTACGTGATCTCGCCCATGACGGGCTTGCAGTCGAGCCCGCCCGCCTGCTGGAAGTAGGTGAACTGCGTGACTTCCATGCCGTTCAGCCACACCTCCCAGCCGAGTCCCCAGGCACCGAGCGTCGGCGATTCCCAGTTGTCCTCGACGAGGCGCAGGTCGTGCACCAGCGGGTCGAGCCCAAGCGCGGCCAGCGAACCGAAGTAGCGCTCGACGATGTCGTCGGGCGAGGGCTTCATCACCGCCTGGAACTGGTAGTAATGCTGCAGGCGGAACGGGTTGTCGCCGTATCGGCCGTCCGTAGGCCTCCGGCTCGGCTGCACATAGGCGGCGTTCCACGGCTCCGGGCCGATCGCGCGCAGGAAGGTCGCGGTGTGGAACGTGCCGGCGCCGACCTCCATGTCGTAGGGCTGCAGCAGCACGCAGCCCTGCTCCGCCCAGTAGCGCTGCAGGGTGAGGATCAGGTCCTGGAAGGTCCGTGGCGGCGTTTTTTCAGCGCTTTTTGCCATGCGCAAGTATAGCGAGGAGCGGCTTCAGTTCGGCTTCGGTGAGGTCGCGCCAGCGCCCGGCCGGCAGGTCGCCGAGCCGGATGTGCATGATGCGGGTGCGCACGAGTCGCCGTACACGCCAGCCTAGTGCCGAGCACATGCGGCGGATCTGGCGGTTGAGGCCCTGCGTCAGCACGATGCGGAACCGGTTCGCATCCACGCGCGTGACGCGGGCGGGCTTGGTCTTCTCCCCGCCGATGCGGACGCCCGCCGCCATCATCGCGAGGAAGTTCGCCGTGACCGCCGGCTCGACGGTCACCAGGTATTCCTTTTCGTGGCCATGCTCCTCGCGCAGCACCTCGTTGACGATGTCGCCGTCGCTGGTCAGCAGGATGAGACCCTCGGACTCCTTGTCGAGGCGGCCGATGGGAAAGATGCGCTCGGGATGGCCGACGAAGTCGATGATGTTGCCGGGCACGTGGCGCTCGGTCGTCGAGGTGATGCCGCGCGGCTTGTGGAGCGCGATGTAGACCGCGGACTTGCGCATCGGCAGCGGCTTGCCGTCGACGAGCACCGCGTCGCCCGGCTTCACCTGGGTGCCGAGTTCACCGCGCGCGCCGTTGACGGTCACCCGACCGGCCGCGATCCAGGCGTCCGCCTGACGGCGCGAACAGAGGCCGCTTTCGCTGATGTGCTTGTTGAGCCGCACGGGCTGGCGATTGTGCCGAGCGGCCGCGCCAAAGTCGTCGCACCAGATGAGTGCGTGGCGCCCAAGAGGGGCCCGATAATGGTGCAGGTGATGCTTGAATTGTTGCTAAGCTATTGATTCAAATATGGCATGATCCTTGCACCACGATGGGGATCGCGCCTTCGAGCGACTGAATCAGGGAGACGGACATGACCCCGGCCGACGTCGTCAAATTCATCAAAGAGAAAGAGATCAAGTACTGCGACCTGCGCTTCACGGACACGCGCGGCAAGGAGCAGCACATCAGCATCCCGACGCGCATGGTGGACGAGGACTTCTTCGTCGACGGGAAGATGTTCGACGGCTCCTCGATCGCCGGCTGGAAGGGCATCAACGAGTCCGACATGATCCTGATGCCGGATCCCTCGACGGCGATGATCGATCCCTTCTTCGAGGAGACGACGCTCCTCCTGCGTTGCGACGTCGTCGAGCCGACGACCATGCAGGGCTACGTCCGCGACCCGCGCTCGCTCGGCAAGCGCGCCGAGGCGTACCTCAAGTCCACCGGCATCGCCGACTCCTGCCTGTTCGGGCCGGAGAACGAGTTCTTCATCTTCGACAGCGTGCGCTGGACCAACGAGCTGCACGGCTGCAGCTACCTCATCGACTCGGTGCAGGGCGCGTGGAACTCCGGCACGTCCTATGAAGGCGGCAACCTGGCGCACCGGCCGGGCGTGAAGGGCGGCTACTTCCCGGTGCCGCCGGTCGATCGTTTCCAGGACCTGCGCACGGCGATGTGCCAGGCCTGCGAGGAAATGGGCCTCAAGGTGGAGGTGCACCACCACGAGGTCGGCACCGGCGGCCAGGGCGAGATCAACGTCGGCCCGAACACGCTGACGAAGAAGGGCGACGAGGTGCAGATCCTCAAGTACGCGCTCTGGAACGTCGCGCACGGCTACGGCAAGACGCTGACGTTCATGCCGAAGCCCCTGGTCGGCGACAACGGCAGCGGCATGCACGTGCACCAGTCGCTGCAGAAGGACGGCAAGAACCTGTTCGCCGGCGAACGCTACGCGGGTCTCTCCGACATCGCGCTCTATTACATCGGCGGCATCATCAAGCACGCGCGGGCGATCAATGCCTTCACGAATCCCGGCACGAACAGCTACAAGCGCCTGGTGCCCGGTTTCGAGGCGCCGGTCATGCTCGCCTACAGCGCGAGGAACCGCAGCGCGTCGATCCGCATCCCGTGGGTCTCGAACCCGAAGGGCCGGCGCATCGAGGTGCGGTTCCCGGACTCCAGCGCGAACCCGTACTTCGCCTTCGCCTCGATGATGATGGCGGGGCTCGACGGCATCCAGAACAAGATCCACCCGGGCGAGGCCTCGGACAAGGACCTGTACGACCTGCCGCCGGAGGAAGCGAAGAACATTCCCGAGGTCTGCCACTCGCTCGACATGGCGCTCGAGCACCTCGACCGCGACCGCGAGTTCCTGAAGCGCGGCGGCGTGTTCAGCGACGACCTGATCGACGCGTACATCGCGCTGAAGCAGGGCGAAGTGACGCGTTTCCGCATGTCGACGCACCCGGTGGAGCTCGACATGTACTACAGCCTCTGAGACGCAGGTCACACTTTGTCAGGCCGGCAGGTCAGGGGCTATGCTGGTGTCCATGCGCAGCATCCTGATCCTCGCCGGGCTGGCCGTTTCCCTGGCCGCGTCGTCCCAGGAGATCTACCGCTGGGTGGACAAGAACGGCGTGGTGCACTTCTCGGACCAGCCGGGCGCTCCCAACGCGGAGCTGATCACGGTGCTCGAGCCGAACGTGTCCGACGCGCAGGGGGACGAAGCGGAACCGGTGAGCGCCGCGGTCGCGAGCCGGTCCGAGCCGCCGGAGCCGGACGTCCCGCCCTACGACTCGCTGGCGATCGTCTCGCCGACGCCCGACCAGGTGTTCTTCGGCGCGGACGCGGTGGTGAGCGCGACGGCCGAGCTCGGCGGCACGCTGCGGCCGGACCACTCGGTCGTGTTCTTCCTGAACGGCAACCGCCACGAGGCGTCGGGCCTCAGCGCGGAGTTCACGAATCTCGCGCGCGGCAGCTATTTCCTGCGCGCGAGCATCCTCGACCAGGCCGGCCGGCCCGTGATCTCGAGCCAGCAGATCAGCTTCCACGTGCGCCAGCCCTCGATCAACTCGCCGCAGAGCCCGCAGGCGCCCCCGCGGCCTCCGCCGCGCCCGCAGCCGAGGCCCGGCAACTAGCGCAGTCGCGCCATGGGCGGTGAAGCGCGGGCGCGCGCCGCGCCCGATCCCGCCGCCATTCCCGACCTGCTCGCCACGGCGATCCTCGTCGTGGACGCCCGCTCCGAGGTCACCTGGCTGAACCAGGCCGCGGCCGCGCTGCTCGCGACCGGCCCGGACGCGGCGCGCGGCCGCCGGCTCTCGGCGCTGCTCGCCGACGGCGCCGCGATCGACGCGCTGCTTGCGCGCAGCCGTGCGAGCGAGGAGCCGCTCGCGCTGCGCGACATCGTGCTGGCACCGGCCGCCCGCGCCGACGCGCGCTACCAGGCGGACGTGACGCTCACCCCGCTCGCCGCCGCCATGCCAGGCGCCGTGCTGGTCGAGATCGCCGACACGACCCGGCCCTCGCGCATGACGCGAGACGCGGCCCTGCTGGTGCAGCAGGGCGGCAGCCGCGCGATGGCGCGCCAGCTCGCGCACGAGATCAAGAATCCGCTGGGCGGACTGCGCGGTGCGGCGCAGCTGCTCGAGCGCGAGCTGCCGACCGAGGAGCTGCGCGAGTACACGCGCGTGATCATCGGCGAGGCCGACCGGCTGTGCGCGCTCGTCGACAGCCTGCTCGGTCCCGCGCGCCCGGTGCGGCGCGAGCGCGTGAACGTGCACGAGCTGCTCGACCGCGTCTACCGGCTCGCGCGGGCCGAGGCGCCCGCCGGCGTCGCGATCGAGCGCGACTACGACCCGAGCCTGCCGCAGCTCTCGCTCGACCGCGACCTGATCGTGCAGGCGATGCTGAACCTCGCACGGAACGCCGTGCAGGCCCTGGGCGCGAGCGGCCGGCTGACGCTGCGCAGCCGTGCGCTGACGCACGCGACGATCGGCACCGAGCGGCACCGCGTCGTCGCCTCGCTGCAGTTCGAGGACGACGGCCCGGGCGTGCCGCCGGAGCTCGGCGAGACCATCTTCTATCCGCTGGTGACCGCGCGCGCCGGCGGCACCGGGCTCGGCCTCGCCGTTGCCCAGGACATCGCGACGCGCCACGGCGGCATCGTCGAGTTCGAGAGCCGCCCGGGCCGGACCGTGTTTTCGCTGTTGCTGCCGCTGGAGAACGGGCATGACGAAGCCGCTTGAAGTCTGGGTGGTCGACGACGACGCGTCGATCCGCTGGGTGCTCGAGCGGGCGCTGCGCCAGGCCGGCATGGAGCCGCGCAGCTTCGACCGCGCGGACGCCGCGCTGGCCGCGCTCGGCGAACGCCGTCCGGACGTGCTGCTGACCGACGTGCGCATGCCCGGCACGGAGGGCCTGCGCCTGCTCGAGATCGCGCGCCGCGAGCACCCGGGGCTGCCGGTGATCGTGATGACCGCGCACGCGGACCTCGAGCACGCGGTCGCCGCCTATCGCGGCGGCGCGTTCGAGTATCTGCCGAAGCCCTTCGACATCGACGAGGCCGTGGCGCTGGTGCGCCGCGCGTCGGCGCCGGGCGCGGCGGACGGGGAGACGGGCGCTTCTGCGCCGATCCCGGGCATGCTCGGCCAGGCGCCGGCGATGCAGGCGGTGTTCCGGGCCATCGGCAGGCTGTCGAGGTCGGCGCTCTCGGTGCTGGTGACCGGCGAGTCCGGCACCGGCAAGGAGCTGGTCGCACGCGCGCTGCACCGGCACAGCCCGCGCGCCAACGGGCCGTTCATCGCGCTCAACACCTCGGCGATCGCCTCGGAGCTGCTCGAGTCGGAGCTGTTCGGCCACGAGAAGGGCGCGTTCACGGGCGCCGACGCGCTGCGCCGTGGGCGCTTCGAGCAGGCCGACGGCGGCACGCTGTTCCTCGACGAGGTCGGCGACATGAGCCTCGCGCTGCAGGTGCGGCTGCTGCGCGTGCTCGCCGAGGGCGAGTTCTACCGCGTCGGCGGCAGCACGCCGGTCCGCGTCGACGTGCGCGTGATTGCCGCGACCCACCAGGACCTCGACGCGCTGGTGAAGTCCGGGCAGTTCCGCGAGGACCTGCTGCACCGCCTGAACGTGATCCGCATCCGCGTTCCTGCATTGCGCGAGCGGCCCGGCGACATCCCCGAGCTGCTCGGGCACTACCTCGCGCTCGCCGCGCGCGAACTCGGCGTCGAGCCGAAATCGCTGACCGCCGAGGCGCGCAGCCGCCTCGTCGCTTTCGGCTGGCCGGGCAACGTCCGCCAGCTCGTGAACGCCGCGCGCCGGCTCACCGTGACCGCGCCGGGGCGCGAGATCCGCGTCGAGGACATCCCGCCGGACCTCGGCGGCGAAGGCGCGCCGCCGACGGCGGACGACTGGTGCCGCGAGCTCGAGGCCTGGGCGGCGCGCCACCTCGCGGGCGGCGGGCCGCCGCTGCTCGACGTCGCGACCGCGCGCTTCGAGCGCACGCTCGCGCAGGCGGCGCTCGAGCGCGTGCAGGGCCGGCGCCAGGAAGCGGCGAAGCTGATCGGCTGGGGCAGGAACACGCTGACGCGCAAGCTCCGCGAGCTCGGGCTCGAGTAGCTACAATACGGGCGTGAATCTCGGGGAACTGCGCGAGCTCGGGCAGACGGTCTACTACGGCAACACGCTGCTCGCGTGGGGCAAGGCGCTCCTCACCTTCGCGCTGTGGTTCACGGCGCTGCCGCTCGCGCGCGCCTTCATCGCGCGGCGCGTGCGCCGGCGCACGGCCGACCACCCGGTCGCGTTCCTGCTGCTGCTGCGCGACATGCTGGAGGCCACGACCCGCATCTTCATGATCGCGGTCGCGATCTACCTGGCGATGCGCTGGCTGCGCATCCCGGCGGCGGCCGACCGGATCATCGACGTCGGCGTGCTGGTGGCCATCTGGGGGCAGGTGGCGCTGTGGGCGAGCGCGGCGGTCCGCCACGCGGTCGAGGCCCGCCGCGGCCGCGAGACGACCGGCGCTGAGGGCGCGGCCAGCCTCAACATCCTGCGCTTCGTGGGCGTGCTCCTGGTCTGGGTGGTCGCGTTCCTGATGCTGCTCGCCAACCTCGGCGTGCAGATCGGGCCGCTGATCGCGGGGCTCGGCATCGGGGGCGTCGCGATCGCGCTCGCGGTGCAGAACGTGCTCGGCGACCTGTTCGCGTCGCTGTCGATCGCGCTCGACAAGCCGTTCCGGGTGGGCGACTTCCTGGTGATCGGCGAGGAGAAGGGCACGGTCGAGCAGATCGGCATCAAGAGCACGCGGCTGCGCTCGCTGTCCGGCGAGCAGATCGTGGTCTCGAACGGCGACCTGCTGAAGAGCCGCGTGCGCAACTACGGCCTGCTCTACGAGCGGCGCGCTTCCTTCACCTTCGGCATCGTGTACGAGACGCCGCGCGAGATCGTGCGCGAGGTGCCGGCGCTCGTCGAAGCGGCGATCCGGGCGCAGGACAGGACGCGCTTCGACCGCGCGCACTTCGCGAGCTTCGGCGACTCCGCGCTGCTGTTCGAGGCCGTCTACACGGTGCTCGCCGCGGAGTACAACACCTTCATGGACATCCAGCAGGCGATCAACCTCAGGCTGATGGACGACTTCGCCGCGCGCGGCATCCAGTTCGCCTACCCGACCAGCCGCCAGTTCATGATCGAGGTCGAGGCCCCGAAACCCGCCTGAGCGGCGGTTCGCTCAGGAAAACCGCCGTTCGCAAAGCTTCGGCCCCGCCGCGTTGAGGCGGGCCGCCGGCTCGCTTAGGGTCCGGACACTCGAATCCAGGGGAGTCCGTCCATGTCCCATCAGGCCCTCGCGGCGGCGCTGGTCGCGCTCGCCCTCACGCCCGCGCTCGCCGCGGCCAAGCCGGTCCCGCGCAACCTGGGCGGCGGGCTCGAGGCGCTGGCCGCGCCGGCGGCCCGCGCCAAGTCCGCGCCCGCGGGCGCGAAGTCGCTGCGGCAGTCCCTGGTCCTCGACGCGGCCGCCCGGCCGCTGGTGCGCATCACGCTGGACGGCCGCCGGCCGCTGGCTGCGGTGCTGGCGGATCTCTCGAAACTCGCGGGCGTGGAGATTCGCGCATCCGACGCGCGCTACCGCGCCGGCGTGATCGAGGCGTACGTTCCCGCCGCCGCGCTCGCCGCCGTCGCGACGAAGCCGGGCGTGCGCGCCGTAGTGCCCTCGAGCCCGATGTTCACGGATGCCGGCATCGCGCAGACCGCCGGCCGCGTCCTGCACCGGATCAACAGGCTGCCGGGCGGCATCAACGGCAGCGGCATCACGATCGGCGTCATGTCGGACAGCTTCGACGTCGAGGGCTCGATCACGACCGCGACCGACGACGTTCTGAGCGGCGACCTGCCGGGCCCCGGCAACCCGCTCGGCAACGCCGAGCCCGTGGTGGTGCTGCAGGAGGGAAACCCGGGCGACACCGACGAAGGCCGCGCCATGGCGCAGATCGTGCACGACGTCGCGCCGAAGGCCCGGCTCGGCTTCGCCACCGCGAACGGCGGCGAGGTCAACTTCGCGAACAACATCCGCGCGCTCGCCGGGTTCTCCGGCGCGCCGAACGCGCAGCCGGGATTCAAGGCCGACATCATCGTCGACGACATCATCTATCCGACCGAGCCGATGTTCCAGGACGGCATCGTCGCGCAGGCGGTCGACGACGTGGCCGCGGCCGGCGTCGCGCACTTCTCGTCGGCGGGCAATCGCTCGGGCTCCGAGTCCTACGACTCCCCGGTGCGCATCGTGCCGGGAAGCGCGGAATCCATGGCGGGCACCAACCTGGACTTCAGCGGCGTCGACCCGGCGCTGTACGCCGGCGGCTTCCACGACTTCGACGCCGGCCCCGGTCGCGACATCGCGCAGACGATCCAGGCGGACGGCGGCAGCCTCATCGTGTTCCAGTGGAACGAGCCCTTCGACCCGCAGCCGCCGACGGTCGTGCGCGTCATCGCCGAGGGCACCGGCACGGTCCCGGACGGCGGCGACACGGTCGTCACATTCGACGGCACGGCCGGCCAGCTCGTCGAGATCTTCGTCGACGGCGACGAGGACGGCCCGGGCGCAGCGAACCCGGACGTCACGTTCGCGCTGTTCGACCCGGCCGGCGCCTTCATCCAGTTCGTGGACAACACGACCAACCCCGAGTCGCTGACCCTCGAACTGCCCGCGACGGGCACGTACTTCCTGCTGGTCGACAGCTTCACGGAGGACCAGTTCGGCGACTTCCTGTACCGCGTCTCCGAGGTCGAGGTCGCCGAGCAGGTGCTCTCCGACTACAACCTGCTGTTCTTCCTGGAGGACGGCACCTTCATCGGCGCCTACGCGGAGCAGAACCTGTTCTCGAACCGCCCCCTCGAGGCCGGCGGCCTGCCCGAGGCGACGCTGCAGATGGTCATCGCGCGCGCGAACACGCCGCCGAAGAACAACCGCAACGTCGCGGACCGCATCCGCTGGGTCGGCTTCAGCGGCATCCGTCCGCAGGAGCACTTCAGCTACCTGAGCCCGGTGACCTACGGCCACAACTCGGCGCGCGGCGCGATCAGCGTCGCGGCCTATCCGTTCTTCCGGCCGTTCATCCCGGAATTCTTCACATCGCCGGGGCCGTCGACGATCTACTTCAACCGCAACAACCGCCGGCTCGCGAAGCCGGAGGTGCGCGAGAAGCCGGACGTCGCCGCGATGGACGGCGCCAACACGACGTTCTTCTTCGAGGACGCGCTGGAAGACGAGGACACGCTGCCGAACTTCTTCGGCACCAGCGCCTCGGCGCCGCACGCCGCCGCGATCGCCGCCCTGGTGCTGCAGGCCGCGGGCGGCCCGGGCAGCGTGAAGCCGGACCGGATGCGGCGCATCCTGCAGAAGAGCGCCTTCCCGCACGACCTGGACCCGCACTACGCGTCGGGCTCCGTGCCGTCCGGCGGGAGCTTGCTGATGATCAGCGCGGCGGGCGACCAGAACCAGCAGGCCGGGGAAGACCCGAACTTCTTCACGCTCTGGAACGGCGGGAAGCGCGTGCGCAGCTTCTCGATCCACGGGCCGAGCGCGAACCCGACCGGCCGGCCGCGCGGGCTCGTGTTCGACGAGCGCGAGGACGTCGGCCTGCCGTTCGTGATCGGCACGGCGAAGGGCGTCGATCCCGCGCGCGTGCGCGCCGTGTTCTCGCAGCCCGCGGCGCCGCCCGGCGTGGCGGGGCAGTGGAAGGTGCTGCGGCTGCGCTTCCTCGACGGCCTCGGCCGCAACGATCTCGTCGCGTTCGCAACCGACCGCGACGAGGCCGACGCCATCGGACCGGCCGGCGCGGTGGCGGGCGGGTCGGCGGACCTCCTGGGCGGCGGCGTGCTGCTGCCGTCGGGCGAAATCCTGCCGGACGGCGCGCGCTTCTTCGGCGCTTTCGAGGACGGCACGACCTTCGAGGGCCGCATGCGCAACGACATCGGCACGGGCTACAGCCCGCTCGACGGCTACGGGTTCATCAACGCCGAGGCGGCGGTGAAATCGGTGCTCAAGCCGTAGCGAGCGCGCCCGTCAGCTGGGCGACCGAGGTCATGCCGGCAGCCGCGAGGTACTTCGCGATGCCGGCATTGACCTTCGGGCACAGCAGGGGATCGTAGAAGAGACCGGTGCCGATCCCGACGGCGGTCGCGCCCGCGACCAGGAACTCGATCGCGTCGTTCGCGCTCGCGATGCCGCCCTGGCCGATGATCGGGATGCGCTTCGGGCCGGCGACCTCGTAGACGCGCTTCACGTTCAGGAGCGCGATCGGCTTGATCGCGGGACCGGACACGCCGCCCTGCACGTTGCCGATCACGGGCCGGCGCTTGCCTGCGTCGATCGCCATGCCCGAGATCGTGTTGATCACCGAGAGTCCGTCGCTGCCCGCCTCGATGCACAGGCGCGCGTTCTCGCGGATGTCGGTCTGGTTGGGCGAGAGCTTGGTGATCAGCGGCTTCTTCGTCCGCGCCCGGCAGGCCGCGACCACGCGCGCGCTCATCTCCGGGAAATTGCCGAACTGCACGCCGCCTTCCTTGACGTTCGGGCAGGAGATGTTGATCTCCATGGCGTCGATCGGCGAATCGTCGAAGCGGCGCGTGACCTCGGCGTATTCCTCGACGGTCGAGCCGCAGACGTTGGCGATGAAGCGGGTCTCGGTGAAGTCGAGCGTCGGCAGGATCTTCGTGACCACGGCATCGACGCCCGGGTTCTGCAGGCCGATCGCGTTGATCATGCCGTACGGGGTTTCCGTCACCCGGTGCGGCGGGTTGCCGAGGCGGGCCTTGCCCGTCGTGCCCTTGAGGACGATGGCGCCGGCGTCGCGGTTGGAGAAACCGGCAACGCGCGTGTACTCCTCCCCGAAGCCGACGCAGCCGGAGAGCAGGACGATCGGCGAGGCGAACTTGAGGCCGCAGAAGTCGAGGGCGAGGGAGGGGGCGGGGCCGGACGTATCCACGGCACCTATGATACGAGGGGACAGTCCCCTTTTCCTCAGGGCCGGAAAAGGGGACAGTCCCCCGCGTGTTCCACGTCATCCTCTTCGAACCCGAGATCCCGCCGAACACCGGCAACGCGATCCGGCTGTGCGCCAACACCGGCGCGACGCTGCATCTCGTGCGTCCGCTCGGTTTCACCCTGGACGACGCGCGGGTGAAGCGGGCCGGGCTCGACTACCACGAGATGTCCCGGGTCCGCGAGCATGCGAGCCTCGGCGACTGCCTGGCGGCGCTCGGCGACGCGCGCGTGTTCGCCGTGGAGACGGGCGGCGCCCGCCGTTACGACGAACAGCGCTACCAGGCCGGCGACGCCTTCCTGTTCGGGCGCGAGACGGCCGGGTTGCCCGCCGCGACGCTCTCGGGCTGGCCGCCGGAGCGCCTGATCCGCCTGCCGATGATCCCCGGCAACCGCAGCCTCAACCTGTCGAACGCGATCGCGGTCGTCGTGTTCGAGGCCTGGCGGCAGCTCGGCTTTCCCGGCAGCTGATCAGGCACACTAGCGCGATGAAGAACGACCATGCCTTCACCGCGACCGAGCTCAAGGGCCCGAAAGTCGAGCCGACCTTCGCCGGCGCGCTCAGTTTCCTGCGTTGCCGCTACACGAAGGACCTTGCCGGCGTCGACGTCGCCGTGACCGGCATCCCGCTCGACACCGCGACCACCAACCGGCCCGGCGCCCGCTTCGGGCCGCGGGCCGTGCGCGCGGCCTCCTCGCAGATCGCGTGGACGCGGCCCTACGGCTGCGCCTTCGATCCGCTCGAGAAACTGGCGGTCGTGGACTACGGCGACTGCCTCTGGGACCACGGGCGCCCGGAGGGCATCCCGGCGGCGATCGAAGCGCATGCGGACGCCATCCTCGCGTCAGGCGCGGCGATGCTGACGCTGGGCGGCGATCATTTCATCAGCTATCCGCTGCTGAAGGCGCACGTGCGCAAGCACGGGCCGTTGTCGCTGATCCACTTCGACGCGCACTCGGATACCTGGAACGATGCGCAGGGCACGGGCCGCGTGGACCACGGCACGATGTTCTATCACGCGGCGCGCGAGGGGCTGGTCGACCCGAAGGCGTCGGTGCAGATCGGGCTGCGCACCCACAACGACGACCTGATGGGCTTCAACGTGCTCGACGCGCCCTGGGTGCACGAGCACGGCGCGCAGGCGGCGGTGTCCGAGGTGCGGCGGATCGTCGGCGCGAAGAAGGCTTATCTCACCTTCGACATCGATTGCCTCGACCCGGCGTTCGCGCCGGGGACCGGGACGCCGGTCGCCGGCGGACTGACGTCGGCACAGGCGATCGCGATCGTGAAAGGGTTCGCCGGGATGAACCTGGTCGGGATGGATGTGGTCGAGGTCGCGCCGGCGTATGACGTCGGCGATGTCACGGCGCTGGCGGCGGCGCACCTGGCGCATGAGTGGCTGGGGCTGTACGCCTCGAGGCCGGGTGCCTGACGGCATCGACGGACTGCCGACCCGCGCGTTCGCTGCATTCGCACGCCCCGTCCATGACGCTCCAGGGGAAATCACATGCGGGTCAACGAGTTAAGACATTTCCCCTCCGGCCTCATCGACCCCGGCAACCCCCGGGGAGGGTAATTCGCCCCGTCCGCCCCTAGCATGTCGCATGGCCCGAAAACGCGGCCGTCCGCCGCATGACGACCGACTGACGCCGGCGGAGTGGCGCGTCGTGAACGCGGTGCGCCACGGCCTGTCGGACGCGGCGATCGCGAAGCGTCGCGGCATCAGCCGAGACGCCGTGCGATTCCACGTCCGCAACGCGCGGGAGAAGCTCGGCCTCGCCAGTCGGCAGGCGCTCCGCCACTGGAGCGGCGCGCCGGCAGACAGCCCGAAGGCGCGCAAGGAGAACGACATGACCGGCGACTTCACGCTCGGCCCGATCGGCCAGGTTTCGCGCAGCGTGCGCGACATCGGCGAGTCGGAGCGTTGGTACCGCGACACGCTCGGCCTGCCGCACCTCTACACCTTCGGCAAGCTCGCGTTCTTCGATTGCGGCGGCACGCGACTCTATCTCAGCCAGGAAGGCGCGGCGCCGGGCCCGGAATCCATCCTCTACCTGAAGGTCACGGACATCGAGTCCGCGTGCAAGTCGCTGAAGGCGCGCGGCGTCGAATTCACCAGCGCCCCGCACCTGATCTTCCGCCACCCGAACGGCACCGAGGAGTGGATGGCGTTCTTCAAGGACCCGGAGGGCCGGCCGCTCGCGTTGATGGAGCAGGTCCAGCCGGTCAGTTCTCGGGCGTGACTTCCCGCGCGAGCATGGATGCGACGACGTCCTTGAGCGGCACGCCGCGGTGCAGGACGTCGTACACGTAGTTGCAGATCGGCATGTCCACGTCGTGTTTCTCGGCGACGAAGTGCACGGCCTTCGCCGCGTGATAGCCCTCGACCACCTGCCCGATCTCGGCGATCGCCTGCTCCACCGGCTTGCCGGCGGCGAGCGCGCGCCCGAAGCGGCGATTGCGTGACTGGTCGTCGGTGCAGGTGAGCACCAGGTCGCCGAGCCCCGCGAGTCCCATCAGCGTCTCGCGCTTCGCGCCGAGCGCGACGCCGAGCCGCATCAGCTCCGCGAGCCCGCGCGTGATCAGGAACACGCGTGAGTTCGATCCGTAGCCGAGTCCGTCCGAGCAGCCGGTCGCGATGGCGAGGACGTTCTTGACCGCGCCGCCGATCTCGACGCCGACGATGTCGGATTGCGTGTAGGCGCGAAAGCCGCCGGAGGAAATCCGCTCGGCCAGCTCGAGGGCGTATTCGTCGTGGGGGGAGGCGACGGCGATCGCCGTCGGCAGCCCCTGGCCGACTTCTTTCGCAAACGTCGGGCCGGAGAGCACGGCGATCGGCACGGCCGGCCCGAGCACTTCGCGCGCGACTTGATGCGGCAGCTTGCCGGTCGAGAGCTCGAAACCCTTGCTGGCCCAGGCGATGCGCGCCGTGTCCCGGAGCATCGGCCGGATCTGCGTGAGCACGGCGCGCAGCGCGCTGGAAGGCACGACCAGCACGACGTCGTCGCCCGCGGCGAGCGCGCGCCCGAGGTCCGGCTCAATCGCCAGCGAGGGCGGAAACGCCGCCCCGGGCAGGTAGCGGGCGTTCACCCGCTCCCGGGCGAGCTTCTCCGGCTCGTCCTCGGCGCGGCCCCAGAGCACCGTCGGGCCGCCGCCGCGCGCAAACTGGATCGCGAGCGCCGTTCCCCAGGACCCGGCGCCGAGCACGACGATCGGCCGCATCCGGGCGGCTCAGTTCGCCTGTGGAGGCGCGGCCAGACCCTGCTGGCGCGCCGCCTGCTCCTGCAGCGAGCGCTCGAACAGCGCGTCGAAATTGACGTGCGGCAGCAGGAACGGCGGGAAGCCGCCCTTCATCACGATGTCCGACACGGTCTGGCGGATGTAGGGGAACAGCAGGTTCGGCGCGAAAGAGCCGAGGATGCGCCGCGTCTCGTCGGTGCCGAATCCGCGGACCAGGAACAGGCCCGCCTGCTTGACCTCGGCGAGGTAGACGGCGACGTCGCCGTTCTTCGCCTCGAGCGTGACGGACAGGATCACTTCGTGCGCGTCCTGGGCGATGTTGGTCGAGGTGGTGCTGAGGTTCAGCGAGATCTTCGGGTCCTGCTGGGTGCCCGACGGCATCAGCGGTCCCTTGGGCGCCTCGAAGGACAGGTCCTTGATGTAGACCGTCTGCAGGGCGACCGCCGGGCCCTGGCCGTTGGTTGCGCCATCGCCCGCGCCGGCCGGCGCGGTGTTCTCATCAGCCATCGTCATTCCTCGCTTGGAGTGTTCCGATCAATTCGCCATTCCGGTCGAGGGCCGCGACTTCCGCCGCCCCACCGATGTACCGGTCGCCGACGTAGACCTGCGGCAGCGTGCGCCGTCCGCTCTTCGCCAGCAACCGCCCCGGCAAACCCGGGTGATCCTCGACGCTCACCTCGGTGAACGGGATGCCGCGCTTCGTGAGCAGCGTCATCACCTGCGTGCAATAGCCGCAGAAACCCGTCGTGTAGACCGTCACTTCGGGCATGGGCCCTCAGCCTTTCACGACGGGCAGGTTCTCCTGCTTCCAGGCGGCGAGCCCGCCGCGCAGGCTGAACACGTTCTTCGCGCCGGCCCGCGCGAGCGTCCGCTGCGCCGCCGCGGTCGTCATGCCGGTGTCGCAATAGAGCACGACCGTCTTGTCGGCGAGCTTCCCGAGCGCCTTCGGGTCGGCGGCGATCTGGTCGCCCGGGACGTTCTTCGCCCCGGCGATGTGGCCGTCCTTGAACTGGTTGGCCGAGCGCAGGTCCACCAGCACGGCCCCCGAGTTCGCCAGCCGAATCGCCTCGCTGGGCGCGACGGCGAAGGCCGCAGCGCCGCGCTGGCGGATCTCGTAGGCGATGACCACGAGGATCATGAGCGCGAGCCCGCCCGCCAGGAACGGGTGATTGGTGGAATAATCGAGCAGTCGGTCCATGGGAGCCGCGCATTATATATGAGAGGGCAATCGCCTGATTAATCAAATGCTTGCCGGCCTGCTGGCGGCGATGCTGGCCCTCACTGCGCTCGCCCAGGACGACCCGGAGCGGGAGCTTCGGGAGGTGCGCGAGAAGATTGCCGAGCTGCAGCGGAACGTGCGCCGGGATACCGACCGCCGGGATGCCCTCTCCGGCCAGCTGCGCGACGCCGAGGAGAATGTCCGGGACGCGCGCGGGCGCCTCGGCGACGTGCAGAAGCGCCTGGCCGAGAGCGACGCGAAGCTCAAGTCGCTGGCCGCCGACCGCGCGAAGAACGAGGCGGCGCTCGCGAAGCAGCGCGAGGTGCTCGCAGCGGAGCTGCGCAGCGCCTACGTCGGCGGGCGGCAGGAGCAGTTCAAGATGCTGCTCTCGCAGGAGGACCCGGCGACGATGGGGCGCATGCTGACCTACTACGCGTACTTCGGCCGTGCGCGTTCGGCGAAGATCGCCGAGATCCAGGGCATCGTCGCCAGGATCGAGGAGGACGCGAAGGCGGAGGCCGCGGAGCGCGAACGGCTCGCGGCGCTGGAGGCGGAAAGCCGGCAGGAGCTCGAATCCGTGGACGCCGCGCGCAACCAGCGCAGCCGCGCCCTCAAGTCCATGAACGCCCAGATCAGGTCCCGCAACGACTCGATCGCGAAGCTGAAGCGTGAGGCGGCCTCGCTGGAAAAGCTGGTGGCGGACCTGCGCCGTGCCATGGGCGACCTGCCGCCGACCGGCGGCCAGGCCTTCGAGAAGGTGCGCGGCCAGCTCGCCTGGCCGGTCTCCGGCAAGATCACCGCGCGCTTCGGCCAGTCGCGCGGCGGCGGGCTCAAGTGGAACGGCGTGATGATCGAATCGCCGCGCGGCACGGCGGTGAAGGCGCTCTATGACGGGCGCGTCGCCTACGCCGACTGGCTGCCCGGGATGGGGCTGTTGCTGATCGTCGACCACGGCGGCTACATGAGCCTGTACGCCCACACCGAGCAGCTCTACAAGGCCGTCGGCGACCGGGTGAAGGCGGGCGAGGCGGTCGGGACGGTGGGGGATTCCGGGGGTCGGAGCCAGCCGGGCCTGTATCTCGAAATCCGCCGCGGCGCCAAGCCCGTGGACCCGGTCCCCTGGTTCCGCCGGTCGACCCCCTAATCTGCGGATTACGTCAAAGACCGTAGGACACCGGTAGGCGACCCTGCGCCGTGGCCTCGATCGCCCCCATGGACCTCCCCACGCACCTGGCCAGCCTCAAGCCGGATCTCGACCCGTACGGCCAGCTCCTGCGGATGCTGATGCCGCGCGCGCTCGGGATCGCGTTCTACGACGCGCGCGGCCACCTGCTCTGGGCCGCGGACGGCTACGACGGCCCGGACCCGGCGCCGCTGGTCGCGGCAGCCCACGAGCGCGTGCCGCCGGCGACCACGGCGCGCATCGACGGCTTCAGCCAGGACCACGAAGGAGCGCCCGCCTACGTCTTTCGCCTGCGCGGCAACGCGGGCGACGTCATTGCCGTCGCGGTCCTGCTGACCCGTGACGGCGAGAACCGGCCCTTCTCCCTGGTGCAGTCGCTGGTCGGCTCCGCGCTCGAGTGCCTGCAGCGCGAGCTCGAGGCGCGCGCCAGCGTCGAGGGCCTGACCCGCGACCTGCAGTCCCGCGACGACGATCTCGACCTCCTGCTGAAGATGGGCCCGGGCGAAGCGGGCGGCGCGCAGTCCGGCGACGAGCTCGGGGCCCTCGTGCAGACCTGCGTGGACCACCTCGGCTGCCACCTCGGCGCGCTGGTCGTGCCGGAGCGCGGCATCGCGATCTGCAAGGCGCCGCCGGGCGCGCGGCCCGAGGTCGAGCTGCTGACCAAGATCCACCGGCATCTGCTCAACTGGGCGCAGCTGCAGCGCCGCAACCTCGTGATCAACAAGATCAAGGTGCGCCCGGTCGAGCTGCCGCCCTACAAGATCCTCTGCGTGCCGGTACGCCACGCTTCGGGCCGGGTGACCGGCTTCCTCGCGCTGTTCCGCGCCGAGGACGGGCCGAACTTCGACGCGCGCACCGAGCGCCTCGTCGAGCTCCTGTCCCGCAAGACGACCACGACCCTGGCGAACAACTACGACCCGCTGACCGCCCTGCTGACGCGCCCGGCGTTCGAGACCCAGGTGCGCGGCCAGCTCGCCGCCAGGAAACAGCCGGCGCCGGAGTGCGTGCTGTACCTGGACATCGACCGCGTGCACGTGGTCAACGACAACTTCGGCATGCACGTCGGCGACGAGATGATCGGCAAGGTCGCGGAGGTGCTGCGCAAGAAGCTGCGGCCGGGCGCGCTGGCCGCGCGCATCGCCGGCGACCGCTTCGCGGTGTTCCTGCCGGACTGCACGCTGGAGTTCGCGCAGCAGATCGGCGAGCTGCTGCGCCGCCAGTGCGCGGAGCTGACCTGGGTCCGGCCGGACGGCACGGTGCAGGTCTCGGTCAGCGTCGGCGCGGCCGAACTGCCCGGCGAATCGCAGAACCGCCTGGCCCATGGCCTCGCCAACGCGGAGATCGCCTGCAAGGCGGCGAAGGACCGCGGCCGCGACCGGGTCGAGATCTTCCAGGAAGCCGACCAGAGCATCATCCGGCGCAGCACCGACATCGTCGTCGTGCAGGCGCTGCACGAGGCGCTGGCCGCGGACCGCTTCGCGCTGTTCGCGCAGCCGATCCTGCCGCTGTCCGCCGAGCGCACCGAGCCGCGCTTCGAGTTCCTGCTGCGCATGGTCAGCGAGAACAGCGAGCTCCTGCCGCCGGAGAAGTTCCTGTCCGCCGCCGAGCGCTACCAGCTCCTGCCGGCGATCGACCGCTGGGTGATCAAGAACGCGATCGCGGCGCTCTCGAGCCAGGCCTCCGTGCTGCGCGGGCGCGGGATGCGCTTTTCGATGAACATCTCCGGGGCGTCGATCGCCGCCGAGGACTTCCTCGAGTTCCTGCAGGGCACGATCGCCGACTCGGGCCTGCCGCCGGAGATCCTGTGTTTCGAGCTGACCGAGACCTCGGCGGTCTCGAACCTCGCGCGCGCCGACCGGCTCATGCAGCGCCTGCGCGGCTTCGGCTGCACCTTCGCGCTGGACGACTTCGGCACAGGGCTGTCGTCCCTCGTGTACCTCAAGTCGCTGCCGGTCTCGGTGCTCAAGATCGACGGGGCCTTCGTGCGCGATGCCGGGGTCAACCAGCGGACCGAGTCGATGGTGCGGGCGATCGCCCAGCTGGCGCGCACCATGGGCATGGAGACGGTCGCGGAATATGTCGAGACGGACGAGCTGCGCACGCGCATGGCCGGGCTCGGCGTGGACTACGGCCAGGGCTTCGCCATCGGCCGTCCGGTGCCGGTGGACCAGGTGCTGGGCGACCTCGCCCTGTACGAGGCGATGGCCCAGCAGGATTCCGCAGCCGACTGAGCCGCGCGGTAACATAAGCGCATGGACTCCCACCGGCGCACCTTGCTCGCCGCCCTGCTGGGTTGCCTCGCCGGCGTCGTGCTGGCGGCGCTCGCGGCGTGGACGGTGCGCGAGAGCCGCGAGCCGGCGGGCCTGCCCGCCAGGGACGCCCGCCTCATGGCCGAGGTCATCGGCCTGATCCGCGACGACTACGTCGACGCGACCGACAGCCACCAGCTCATGTCTGACGCCATCCGCGGCATGGTGGGCGAGCTCGACCCGCATTCGTCCTTCATGGACGCCGGGGAGTTCGAGGACCTCAGGATCGCGACCGAGGGCAACTACTCCGGCATCGGCGTCGAGGTGACGATCCAGGACGAAGCGCTGACCGTGATCGCGCCGCTCGACGGCTCGCCCGCGGCGCGCGCCGGCATCCGCGCGGGCGACACGATCCTCTCAATCGACGGGCAGCCGGTGGGCGGCGGGCCGCTCGGCGAGGCGATCGCGAGCATCCGCGGCGCGGTGGGCACGGTCGTGAAGCTCGGCATCGGCCGCGAGCCGCTGCCGGAGCCGCTCGAGTTCGCGATCGTGCGGGCCATGGTGTCTGTGCACTCGGTGCGCCACGAGATGCTCGAGGACGGCATCGGCTACCTCAGGATCTCGCAGTTCAGCGAGACGACCGGCCCGGATACGGAAGCCGCGATGCGCGCGCTGGAGGAACAGGCGGGCGGGCGGCTGCGCGGACTGGTGCTGGACCTGCGCAACAACCCTGGCGGCGTGCTCGACGCCGCGGTCGAGGTGTCGGACTTCTTCCTCGAGCGCGGCACGATCGTCTCGGCCGAGGGCCGCTCGGAGGAATCGCGCTTCCGCATGGAGGCGATGGACGGGGACCTGGCCCGCGGCACGCCGATCGCGGTGCTCGTGAACGAAGGCTCGGCCTCGGCCGCGGAGATCGTCGCAGGCGCGCTGCGCGACAACGGCCGCGCGCGGCTGTTCGGGCAGAAGACCTTCGGCAAAGGCTCGGTGCAGACGGTGCTGCCGCTCGAGGACGGGCAGGCGCTCAAGCTCACCACGTCCCGCTACTACACGCCGTCCGGCGTCTCGATCCACGAGCGCGGCATCGAGCCGGACGTGGCCCTGCCGCCGGCCGAGGGCGAGGACGACACGACCATCCGCGCCGCGATCGCCTGGCTCGAGACCGGTGCCACCCAGGTCGCCGCCGCGCGATGAAGCGCGTGCTGGTCCCGCTGGCGGAGGGCTTCGAGGAGCTCGAGGCGGTCACGCTCGTCGACATCCTGCGCCGGGCCGGGCTCGAGGTCGTCGTCGCCTCCCTCGCCGGCAGTCCCGTCACCGGCGCGCACGGCATCCGGCTGGAGGCCGATGCGACGCTCGCCGCGGTCGAACGGCAGGATTTCGACCTCATCGCGCTGCCCGGCGGCATGCCGGGCGCGCAGCACCTGAAGGACGACCCGCGCATCGCCGCGCTCGTCCGGCGGCTGCACGGCATGGGCCGCCCGGTCGCGGCGATCTGCGCCGCGCCGATGGTCCTTGACGCCGCCGGGGTGCTCGCCGGCCGGCGCGCGACCAGTTATCCGGGCTTCCTCGAGGGCGCGGATGCCGCGGCCGTGGTCGGCGACGCGGTGGTCGTGGACCGGGGCGTGATCACCTCGCGCGGGCCGGGCACGGCGCTCGACTTCGCGCTGGCGCTGGTCGAGCAGCTCGAGGGCCGCGCCGCGCGGCAGGCGATCGAGTCGCGGCTCGAGCGGGTCAAGACGGCGGCGGCATGATCGCGCTCGGCGCCGCCGCCCTGGTCGTGGTCATCACCGTCGCGGCCTGGCTGACCGGCGCCACGACGAGCCCGCTTGCGAACCTCTACCTGCTGCCGATCGTGGCCGTCTCGATGTCGCTCGGCCGGCGCGGCGCGCTCGCGATCTTCGCCGCCGTGCTGCTGGCCTGGCTCGCGCTGCTCGCGAGCGAGGGCGCGGTGCCGCCGCGCGTCGAGCTGCTGACGCGGCTGTTCGGCCAGCTCGGGCCGTGGGCGCTGGTCGCCTGGGTCACGCAGGCGCTCGCCGGCTCGATGCTGTCGGCGCGGCGCCGCATGGAAGAGATGGCGGAGCGGGACGGCCTGACCGGCATGCTGAACCTGCGCACGTTCAAGGCGACGCTGGCCAGCGAGCACGCACAGCGGGTGCGCGACGGGCGCGGCGCCTACGCGCTGCTCATCGTGGACATGGACGACCTCAAGGCGCTGAACGACCGGCACGGCCACCAGGCGGGCAACCAGGCGATCGCGGCGGTCGCGAGCGCTATCCAGCGGGCGATCCGCAGCTCCGACAGGGCAGCGCGCGCCGGCGGCGACGAGTTCGCCATCTTCCTGCCGGAGGCGACACCGGAGGTCGCCGCGACCGTCGCGCAGCGCATCCGCAACCACGTCTACCGCAGCCTGTTCCCGGTCGGCGAGCGGTTGCAGCGCATGACCGTGAGCGTCGGCACGGCGACCTGGCCGCGCGACGGTTCGCACGCGGACGACGTCCTGTCCGCGGCGAAGCTGCGCAGCCGCCAGGACCGGGAACTGCGGCAGGCGGGAGAGCCGGTCGCGGAATGAGGCGGCAGACGCGCGGTTACATGCAGGGCTTCGAGACGGCCGCGAGCGCGGCGACGCTCTGGCGCGCACTGACCGAGCCGGCGGCGCTTCGCGCCTGGCTCGCGACCGAGGCGATCGTCGAGCCGCGTGCCGGCGGGCGCCATGCCACGGTCTCCCGGCTGTTCGGCCAGCGCGAGGCGCGCATCGAGCGCTTCGACCCCGGCGCGCGGCTGCAGCTGATGTACGAGCCGAACTCCGACTGGCCGCCGTTGCCTGACAGTGCGCTGGTGGAGGACTTCATCATCGACGAACGAAAAGGACAACGCATGCTGCGCGTGATCGGCGAAGGCCTGCCCGCGGACGAGGAATACGCCAAGCCGCTGGTGCGCCTGCGCACCGGCTGGGCGCTCGCATTCGCGCAGCTGCAGATGCGGCTCAAGGACGGCACGATCGGCGAGGCGGCGCCATGATGCTCGAGGCGATCTTCGCCGGCGCGACGCTCGTGCTCGCCGGCGGCACGGTCATCGACGGCTACGGCAACGACCCGATCCCGGACGGGGTCGTGGTCATCGAAGGCGACCGCATCCTCGCGGTGGGCGGCGCCGGGCAAGTGGTGATCCCGGAAGGCGCGGAGGTCGTCTCGACCGAGGGCATGACGGTGCTGCCCGGGCTCTGGGACATGCAGGCGGACCTGATGAACCTCGGGCACGGCGACGCGACGCGCTGGCGGGAGACCTACGGCCCGCTCGCCGAGCGCGTGGTCATGCCGATCGCGGCGCGCCAGCTGCTGGCGGCCGGCGTGACCAGCGCGCGCGACGTCGCGGCGCCGCTCGAGGCGGCGGTGCGCGTACGCGGCCGGGTGCGCGAGAAGATCATCGACGGCCCGGACCTCTACGTCGCGGGGCCGGCGCTCGGCAAGCTCGCGCCGGCCGGCACGGCCGCCTGGCACTGGGAAGTCGCCGGCGCGCCGGACGCGCGCGAGAAGGTCAAGCGGCTCGCGGACGCGGGCGTCGACTACCTGCTGCTGACGGACGTCGAGCTGTGGACGGCCGAGGAACTGGAGGCTGCCGTGTCGGAGGCGCGCCTGCGGGGCCTGCCGGTGCACGCCGTCGTCGGCGGTCCGGCCGAGGTCGTGCGCGGCGCGGCGGCGCAGTTCGACGGCTTCGTCGGCACCGGCCGGTTCGCGGGACCGTTCCCGGACGAGGCGATGCAGGCGGTCACCGGCCGGCTCACGCAGGCGGGCGCGCGGCCGATCGCCTGGACGCCGGCGGTCTCGGCGGCATTCAACCAGGAGGCGCTGCGCGCCAACGACGAGCCGCTCGACGACCCGCGCACGCTGGAGCAGCTGCCGGAACTCGTCGCGGCGGACATCAAGGGCTCGCTGGCGAGCCTGCAGGCGCCGGACACGGCAGGACTGTGCGAGCGGCTGCGGCAGCTCGACGAGGCGAAGGTGCTGTTGCTGCTCGGCTCGGGCGGGGGCGCGCCGGGGCACCTGCATTCGCGCTCGACCTGGCAGGAGATCGACTTCTGGACGCGGCACTGCGGCCTGCCCGTGCTGCGCGCGATCCGGGCCGCGACCCATGACGCCGCGACGGCCATGGGCGTCGGCCACCAGTCGGGCGCGATCTCCCCCGGGAAGATCGCCGACGTGATCGCCGTGCGCGGCGACGTCCTGCGCCATCCCGGACTGCTGCAGTCCGTGGACGTCGTCGTCAAGCACGGCCGTCGCGTTCGCTGAAACCCGCGCCGTGCGTTCACCCCACACCGAGACGGCGTCTTTCGCAGCAAGCCCGCCGGCGGTGGCTGACTACACGCAGCAGTTGCGGGAAGGCGTCGCCTGGCTGCGCTTCCGGCCAGCAATCGAGGCCGAGTTCCGGCGCTCGCACCTGATTCGCGTCCGTGCGCAGGCGCGCTTCTGGCAGGTGTTCCAGATCGTGGTCGGGCTGATCGCGAGCAACGCGGTGCTGCGCGGCGGGTCCGCCGAGAACCATCTGCCCCTCCTGTTCGCGTGCCTGGCGGCGCACCTGCTCGTGTCCGCGGTACTGACGGGGCTCGCGTTCAGCAGCTCGTACCTGGGATCGTACCTGCGCGTCGCTGCAGTACTGACGCCGCTGAGGGCCACGGCCTTCGCCATCATCGTCGCCGACCTCGTGGACACCGCGGGCAGCGGCACCGCCGCAATGACGATCAACATGTTCGGGCTGATGTTCTTCTCGGGCCTGCTCCTCAGGCAGGCCATGCCTGCCGCGATAGCCATGATCGCGGCGTTCCTGGCCGCGCTGACGGCATTCGAAGTGCCGGCGCCGGTGGCCGCCTACTCGGTGTCGTCGCTTCTCGTCGTGTTCGGGCTGTCGGCCTTCGTCGCCTGGGACACCCAGCGCGCGTCGCGGATCGCGTTCCTCGAGCACGGCGTCACGCGTTCAGACGCTTCGCGCGACGCGCTGACGGGCCTCGCGAACCGGCGGCACTTCGATGCACGGCTGGAAGCGATGTGGCGCATCGCCGGGAACAAGCAGGCGCGGCTGGCGGTGATGCTCGTCGACGTCGACCACTTCAAGGCCTACAACGACAGGTACGGCCACCAGGCGGGGGACGAGGCGTTGCGTGCGGTCGCGCGAGCGATCGAGGCGGAAGCCGGAAGGCGGGTCCTGGCCGCCCGTTTCGGCGGCGAGGAAATGGCCCTGCTCGCCGCGGGGGTCACCGAGCACGAGGCGGAGGCGCTCGCCGGTCGCATCCGGCGCGCCGTCGAGGCGCTCGACATCCCGCACGAGGGTGCGCCGGAGATCGGCAGGGTCACCGTAAGCATCGGCGGTGCCTGCATCGTGCCGCTTCCAGAGCGAAGTGCCAGCGGCGCGCTGCAGCTGGCGGACCAGAACCTGTATGCGGCGAAGCGGCAGGGACGCAACCGCGTCGTATTCCACGGCGAGGAGTACGCCCACGTCCAAACCGGCAGTTTCCGTCACGGCGCCGGCCAGTCATAATGGTCGTATGACGTTCTTCATCCTCCGGGTGCTGATCGCGGCGCTCGGCCTCTGGCTCGCCACCGAATGGGTCTCAGGCATCACCGTCTCGACCCCGACCACGCTGATCCTCGCGGCGCTGCTCCTCGGCGTCGTCAACGCGATCGTGCGTCCGATCGTCGTGCTGCTGACGCTGCCGGTAACGCTGATCACGCTAGGGCTCTTCCTGCTGGTCGTGAACGCCGCCATGCTCGGCCTCGTCGCAGCCTTCCTGCCCGGGTTCTCGATCGACGGCTTCTGGCCTGCCCTGTGGGGGGCACTCCTCATCAGCCTCGTGAGCTGGATCGGCTCCGCGCTCTTCAAGAAAGACTGATCCCGGAAAAAGCACCCGCTGCATGAGCATCCCGTTGCGCCTCACGGTGATGAACTTCATGCAGTTCTTCGTTTGGGGCGCCTGGCTCATCTCGTTCGGCGCCTACATGAGCAAGTCGCTCGGCTTCACCGGCCTGCAGATCGGCAGCATCTACGGGACGATGGGCGTGGCGTCGCTGTTCATGCCGGGCGTCATGGGCATCGTCGCCGACCGCTGGCTGAACGCCGAGCGGCTGTACGGGATCCTGCACCTGACCGGGGCGGTGCTGATCGTGTGGGCGTCCACTGTGCACGACTACGCGACGCTCTACTGGATCATGCTGTTCAACGCGATGGTCTACATGCCGACCATCGCGCTCAACAACGCGATCTCCTACCGCGTGCTCGAGCAGCAGGGTCTGAACTTCATCGAGAAGTTCCCGCCCATCCGCGTGTGGGGCACGGTCGGCTTCATCCTCGCGATGTGGGCGACGGACCTCTCGGGCTCGGTGCTGACCGTGGGGCAGCTCTGGATCAGCGCGTCTGCGGCGGCCTTCCTCGGCCTGTACGCCTTCACGCTGCCCGCCTGCCCGCCCGCGCGCGGCCAGGGCAAGCGTTCGGTCGCCGAGGCGCTCGGCCTCGATGCCTTCGTGCTGTTCAGGCGCGTGCAGATGGTGGTGTTCTTCCTGTGCGCGATGATGCTGGGCGGGGCGCTGCAGATCACGAACGCCTTCGGCGGCGACTTCCTGACCGACTTCAACGACACGTTCCCGGACTCGTTCGGCGTGCGCCACCCGATCCTGCTCTCCTCGATCTCGCAGATCTCCGAGACGCTGTTCATCCTGACGATCCCCTTCTTCCTCAAGCGCTTCGGCATCAAGGTGGTGATGCTGGTCGCGATCTTCGCCTGGGTGCTTCGCTTCGGCCTGTTCGCCTTCGGCGACCCGGGGCCGGGACTGTGGATGCTGGTGATGTCGATGATCGTCTACGGCATGGCCTTCGACTTCTTCAACATCTCGGGCTCGATGTACGTGAACCTCGAGGCGAACGCGCGCATCCGCGCGAGCGCGCAGGGCCTGTTCATGGTGATGACCAACGGGATCGGCGCATTCCTCGGCACGATGGTCGCGGGCGCGGTCGTCGACCACTACACCGTGGACGGCGTGCGCGACTGGCAGGGGATCTGGCTGACGTTCGCGGGCTACGCGCTGGTGCTGGGGCTCGTGTTCCCGTTCGTGTTCAGGTACCGGCACGATCGCGGGAAGATGGCGGCGGCGGCGACCTAAAAGGGGACGCTAACCTTTTCTCGGTACCGGATTTGTGTGCGGGTCACGAGGCGGGCGAGAAAAGGTTAGCGTCCCCTTTTAGGTCCGTTTTTCGGCGACGATCTCGAGCACCATCGGCGTGATGAGCAGCGTCGCCGCCTGCCGTTCGGCGGCGGCGAACTCGGCACGCACGGCCTCGGCCCAGGACGCCTCGATCCGGCCCAGCTCGAGCTGGTGGCGCAGGTGGATGTCGATGAAGGTCGTCGGCCACTGCCACATCAGGTCGCCGGGCCGCACGCAGAACACGCGCGGGATGGCGTCGCGGATCGAGAAGCCGCGCTCCTGCAGCAGCTTCACGACGACCGGCGCGACGTTCGGCTCGCCGCCGGCGTCGCGCCAGCCCTGCTCGACCTGGCGCACGAACTCCCGCATGCGCGGCCCGCCGGTCGTGATGCGCAGCGAGTCGTACTGGACGTACTCGTGGAAGATGGCGACGCCGCCCGGCCGGACCACGGCCGCGATCTTGTCGACGAGGACCGCCGGCGAGGCGACGAAGCAGGCGACCCAGCGGCACCAGCTCGCGTCCATCCCGCCCGCGGGCAGCGGGTCGGTCATGAGGTCGAGCTCGTGGTACTCGACATTGGCGAGGCCTTCCCCCGCGAGCATGGCGCGGCCGGCCTCGACGAAGCGCGTGGAGCGCTCGACGGCGACGACGCGGCCCGCGGGTCCCACGATGTCCGCGAGGTCGGCGGCCGCGAAGCCCGGGCCGGCGCCGACGTCGAGCACCTTCGAGCCGGGGCCGATGCCGGCGCGGCGCCAGCACTCGAGCACGGTCGGCCGCCAGACGCGATGCTGCAGCCCGAGCCGCTCGAGCTCCTCGTCGTGGGTGCCGAGGAAGTAGGTCCGCTCGGCCGCCATCAGAGCCACTTCGCCTTGCGCAGGCGGTAGAAGAGCCAGGCATCGAGCGCGACCATGATCCCGACGACGGTCCAGTAGCCGTAGCGCCAGCCGAGCTCGGGCATGTGCTCGAAGTTCATGCCGTAGATGCCGGCGATCATGGTCGGCACGGCGACCAGCGCGCCGTAGGCCGCGAGCCGCTTCATGGTCTCGTTCTCCTGCAGGCTCACCATCGACAGGTTGACCGCGATGGCGGTCGCGATCGTGTCGCGGATCGATTCGACGGTCTGGTTGAGCCGCTGCAGGTGGTCGGAGATGTCGCGGAAATACTCCTTCATCTCGCTGCAGACCCTGGGCGCCCGCGCGCCGTAGAGGTTGTTGACCGCCTCGAGCAGGGGCGCGACCGCGTGGCGGAACACGCCGAGCTTCTGCTTGAGGGCGTACAGCGCCTCGACGTTCTCGCGCGGCGCCGTGTCGGCGAAGATCCGGTCCTCGATGGACTCGAGCTCGGTCTCGAGCGCGTCCAGCAGCGGGAAATAGCGGTCGACGGCCGCGTCGATCAGCGCGTACAGCACGTAGCCCGAGCCGAGCTTCAGGAGTTCCGGCTCCGCCTCGCAGCGCGTGCGCACGGACTGGAAGCCCTGTTCCGCCTGGCTGCGGATCGTCAGGATGTAGTTGGGACCCGCGAAGACGTCCACCTCGCCGACCCGCAGGCCGTCCGCGTCCTGCTCGAGCAGGTGCAGCACGACGAACAGCGAGTCGCCGTAGTCCTCGATCTTCGGGCGCTGGTGGCCGCGGCGGGCGTCCTCCACCGCGAGCGGGTGCAGGCCGAACTGCGCCTGCAGCTGCTCCAGCACCGCCGGGTCGCGGTCGAGCAGCGCCACCCAGACGAAGCAGCCGGGCAACGCCAGGTAGCGATGGATTTCGTCCGGCTGGATTTCGGCCAGCCGCTTGCCGTCCTGGTAGGCGACGCAGTTGATCAGCATCGCGGGGCGGTCAGTCGGCCAGCAGCACCCCGGAACCGCCGAGCTCGGCGGGCACGTCCTTCTGCTTCGGCTTGCCGTCCGGGATGCGCAGCACCGTCTCCTCGTAGAAGACGTGCAGGCCGGGGCTGAACTTCAGCTTCGGCAGGATGGCGGCGTAGACGTCGGTCAGGCCCATCGCCGGGTGCTCGGTCAGCAGGTGCCCGCCGCAGGTCTTGCACCACTTGCGGATGCTCTTCGGCGTCTTGGCGTAGCTGCCGACGTTGTCGGCGCCCTTCGTGATCTTCACGTTGGCCGGCGGCCAGAGCGTGAAAGCGTTCACCGGACCCGCCGACCAGTGCCGGCAGGACTCGCAATGGCAGTAGCCCATCGCGGCCGGCTCGCCGGTCGCCGTGACTTCCACCGCCCCGCAGAAGCAGGTGCCCTTGTAGTCGCCCATGGTTCCCCCTCAGTTGCCGTTGCGCAGCGCGGTGCCGTGCTTCAGGTAATGGTTCAGCCGCGACTCCCACTCACGCATGAACTGCACGTAGTACTCGGCGGTGAAGGAGGCGAGGTAGATGTCGCCCTCCGGGCCGAGGCTGGTGTGGCTGTAGGTGACTTCCGCCTCGCAGCCGGGCTTCGCCGGCCGCACGCGGATGGTGAGCTTGCAGGCGGTGACGCCCGGCGTGATCTTGATCATCTCGACGAAGCCGCGCGCCGGGTCGTGGCGCGTGACGTACCAGATCGAGTCGTGGACCTTGGCGTCGGTGACGAAGACGCAATCCTGCTCGGCGTAGCCGGACTGGGACAGGACCAGGACCGGGTTCCAGCCGTCGATCCAGTCCGCCTCGCGGACCGGGCACAGCAGCGGGAACACCTTCGAGACCGAGCCGGCGAGGCGCTGCTTGTAGGTGTGCGTGACCCGGTTCGGGGCCCGGACGTTCAAGGACTTGGCGAAGTTTTTCGGCTTGGTGAGCGGCATGGTCGGAACCCGGGAAGCATACTCCCATCGTGGCGCGCGCGAGCAAGCCGGTGACGCAAAACGGTCACAGCCGGCCGCGCTTCGCGGCCATACTACCGTCCGACCATGGACGAAAAGACCGCATCCGCCCCGGGCCGCCGGGCGAGCGCCCGCGACGCCAAGCGCAGCGCGCGCGCCGCGCAGGCGGGCCATTCGGTCCCGTACATCACGCGCCGGATCCCGGTCTACGAAGTGCTCGACGAGGAGGGGCTGGCGCTGATCGAGCGCAACGCCGACACGATCCTCGAGGAGATCGGCATCGAGTTCCGCGAGGACCCGGAGGCGCTCGCGATCTGGAAGGCGGCGGGCGCGGACGTCGAGGGCGAGCGCGTGCGCATGCCGCGGGGCCTGTGCCGCCGGCTGATCCAGGCGACCGCGCCGCGCCAGTTCACCCAGCACGCGCGGAATCCCGCGCGGAGCGTCGAGATCGGCGGTCCGCACACGGTGTTCGCGCCGGCGTACGGCTCCCCGTTCGTCTACGACCTGGACCAGGGGCGCCGCTACGCCGGCATCGAGGACTTCCGCAACTTCGTGAAGCTCGCCTACGTCACGACCTCGCTGCACCACTCGGGCGGGACGATCTGCGAGCCGGTCGACCTGCCGGTCAACAAGCGGCACTTCGACATGGTCTACAGCCACATGAAGTACAGCGACAAGTGCTTCATGGGCTCGGTGACCCACCCGGAGCGCGCCGCGGACACGGTCGAGATGGCGAAGATCCTGTTCGGCGGGGAGTGGCTCGACCCGGCGACCGGAAAGCCGAAGACGTGCATCGTGAGCCTGATCAACGTCAATTCGCCGATGACCTACGACGCGACCATGCTCGGCGCGCTCAAGGTGTATGCGCGCGCCAACCAGGCCTGCATCGTCACGCCCTTCATCCTCGCCGGGGCGATGTCGCCGGTGACGGTCGCGGGCACGGCGACGCAGACGCTCGCCGAGGCGCTCGCCGGCCTCGCCTTCATCCAGCTCCTGAATCCCGGCTGCCCGATGGTGCTCGGCAGCTTCGCCTCGTCGCTGTCCATGCAGTCCGGCGCGCCGACCTTCGGCACGCCGGAGCCGGCGCTGGTGCTGTACACGATGGCCGCGCTCGCGCGGCGGCTCGGCCTGCCGTTCCGCTCCGGCGGGAGCCTGTGCGCGTCCAAGATCCCGGACGCGCAGGCGGCTTTCGAGTCGGCGCAGACGCTGCTGCCGACCTGTCTCGGCGGCGTGAACTTCGTGCTGCACACGACCGGCTGGCTCGAGGGCGGCCTCGCCATGGGCTACGAGAAGTTCGTCATGGACGCGGACCAGGCCGGGATGATGCACACGCTGCTCGCGGGCGTGGACCTCTCCGAGAACGGCCAGGCGCTCTCCGCGATCCGCGAGGTCGGGCCCGGCAAGCATTTCCTCGGCTGCAGCCACACGCTCGCCAACTTCGAGACCGCGTTCTACCGTTCGCCGCTCGCCGACAACAACAGCTACGAGCAGTGGACGGCGGAAGGGCGCAAGGACATGACGGCGCGCGCCAACGAGCGCTGGAAGAAGCAGCTCGCGGAGTACGTCGCGCCGCCGCTCGATCCGGCCGTGGACGAGGCGCTCCTCGACTACGTGAACCGGCGCAAGGCCTCGTTCCCGGATTCGAACGTGTAAAGAGAAAGGGCGCCTTGCGGCGCCCTTTCCGTTCCAGCGGCAGTCCCCGCCTCAGAAGCTCTGCGAGAAGCGGATGCCGAAGGTCCGCGGACGCGCCTTCACGCCCTTGGTCTGCACGCCGCAGACCTGGGGCGTGCACTGGCTGGTCACGCCGAGCGGCGCATCCTCGTTCGTGGCGTTGGCCACGAAGAACTCGACCGCGTACTTGTCGTTCTCGATGCCGAAGGCGAGGTTGAGGAACGTCGACGAGGGAATGTCGCCGTAGATGTCGTTGTCGGCGATCTCCAGCTGCGACGCCGTGCTGGTCTGGTAAGTGACCGCGCCCTGCGTGTAGGCCTCGAAGTTCCCGAGCCCGAACGTGTAGCGCGCGAGCAGGTTGCCCTTGAAGTCCGGCGTGATCGGCAGCGGCGTGCCGGTCGGCGCCTTGACGTTGACGCACTCGAGGACCCCGTCGCCGTTCGTGTCGGCAAAGTCGCAGAAGTCCTTCTTCAGCTCGCTGTCGTAGTACGCGAGCCCGAGGTTGATGCGCAGGCTGTCCGTCGCCAGCCAGTCCATCGTCGCCTCGATGCCCGCGACCTCGGCCTCTCCGCCGTTGGCCACCTGGGTGATGCCGTTGGCGCCCTGGAATGAGACCTGGATGTCATCCCAATCCTGCAGGAAAACCGCGCCGTTGATCTCGAGGCGATCGTCTGCGAGGCGGGTCTTCCAGCCCAGTTCATAGTTGGTCAGGAAGTCCGACACGTAGTCGCCGGCGAACGGGTTGCGGTTGATGCCGCCCGGCCGGTAGCCCTCGGACCAGGTGCCGTAGAACAGCGCCGTGTCGGTCGCCTGCCACGACAGGTTGACGCGATAGACCTGGTCAGACTCCGAGATGCCCTTGTCCACGTTCCGGCAGGGCGCGTCGCCGCCGCGGTCGTCCGCCTGCGACGGGCAGCGCCACTCGCCATTGCGCGACCAGCCCTGGCCGGTCGGTTCGAAGGCGCCGGAGCCGCCGTTTGCCGGGTCGCCCGGCTCGTTGATGTCGCTGGCGGCCGATCCCGGAACACGCCCCGGGTTGAAGCCGAGGCCGAAGCCGAAGAAACCGCGGACCGTCACTTCCGGTTCGAAGTAACGCGCGCCGAGCGAGAGCTCGAGGGTGTCCGTGAGGTCGAAATCGACGTTCGCGAACACCGCCTGGTCGGTGTCCTCTCGGTCCATGCTGTTGAGGTACACGTAGTCGTTGAACTGCCCGGAGCCGCCTTCCTGGTTATTCATCTCGCGCACGTCGGCGAGACCCTCGATGAGGCCGAACGGCTGGTAGAAGTCGTGTTCCTGCTTCTGGTAGAAGAACCCGAGCAGGCCCCGGACGCGCTTGTCCTGCGGCGTCGTGAAGCGCAGCTCGTGGCTCGTCTTCTTGTAGTTGTCGAAGTTCTGGAACGCCGCATCCGGGTTCAGCTGGTTGCCGTCGTTGTCCAGGAACAGGCGCGCGAAATAGCCGGTCGTGTAGGCGTTGTCGTACCAGTACGAGTAGTCCGAGTAGTCGAACGCGCCCTCCACCTCGCGATCCAGGTAGTTGCCCGAGTACACGACGTCGAGCGGGCCGACCGCGCCTTCAATCGTGACGCCGGCCTGGTACCACTCGTCATCCGTGTACTCCTCGCGGAAGTGGCCGACCGCATAGTCGCCGGAGACGAGCACGTCGTTGAGGTCGTCGCCCCAGGAGCCTTCCTGCTCCTGCTTCTGGTACATGAGCGAGGGCGTGATCGTCCAGTCCTCGCCCAGGTTGATGCGCAGCGCCGCGCGCGCGCCGATCGTCTCGATCGTGTTGTAGTTGTCCTCGACGAACCGGTCGTTCGTCGTGACGAAGTCATCCGCCGTCGTCGACTGGTCGATCGAGTAGGTGCGCGTGGCGGGCTTGTTGTCGACCCAGCCCGCCTCATCCAGGTACCAGCCGACCAGGCGCAGCGCGGCGTTGTCGCCCATCGGCAGGTTCACGAAGCCTTCCGCGACAAAACCGGGCTCGTCGGCATCGACGTAGTTGCCTTCCAGCGAGTAGCCGGCGGCGAAGCCGGACGGATCCGGCCGGTTGGTGATGATGCGGATCGTGCCGGCCTGCGAGCTTGCGCCGTACAGCGTGCCCTGCGGGCCCGCGAGCGCCTCGACGCGGGCGACGTCGTAGATGTGGACGTCGAGGTTGCCCTGGATCGTCGTGATGGGCTGTTCGTCGAGGTACATGCCGACGCTCGGCTGCGAGGTCGTCGCCTGCCCGTCGCCGCCGGTCGCGATGCCGCGCATGTACACGGCGTTGAAGCCGGAGCCCGAGCCGATCGACGGCTGCATGCTCACGCTCGGCAGGAACTGCACGTAGTCCTTGAAGCTCTGGATGTTCAGCTTCTGCAGCTTTTCTTCGCCGAGCGCGTTGATGCTGATCGGCACGTTCTGCAGGCTTTCCTCGCGCTTCTGCGCGGTGACGATCACCTCGCCGAGGGAGGTCGTTTCCTGCGCCATCAGCGACGGGCTGGCGAGGGCCAGCAGCACGGCGGAGGCGACAGGCGTTCGGGCGAGCGAAAGAGTCGGACGCTTCGGAAGGACAACCGGCATTGCCATTCTCCAGAAAGGGGGGTGCAGTGCGCTAGAGACTACGACCAAAGCGTGAACAACGCAAAACCGGCAATAAACCTGTCGCGCCGGCGCAACGCCGGGGGTCAGGCGGCGGGCACGCCCGGGTAGGCCGAAAGCACCGGTCCGAGCGCCGACATGAGGGGGCCGAGCCAGGGCTCGTAGTGACGCCACTGGTCCACCCCATCCCGGTAGATCGGCTGCCGCACCTGCTCGGAGCTGGCGGTCCGGACCGGGCGCTCATTCTCGAAGAAGCGCAGGCATTCCGGCTCGAACGGCAGGCCGCAATACGCCAGGAGCCGGCGTACCTCCGCCTCGGTGTCCTCGACGATCCGCTCGTAGATGACCCGGTGGATCCGGCCGGGCAGGACCGAGTCGAAGTGGGCCATCAGCGTGACGTAATCGACGTAGAAACGGCCCATGTCCGCCAGGTCATAGCTGAACCGCTGCCCTCGCGCGTAATGCTGCTTGAAGTTCGAGAAGCAGCAGGCCATCGGGTGACGGCGGGCGTCGATGATCTTCGCGTTCGGCAGGGTCAGCCGGATCATCGCGACGTGCAGGAAGTTGTTCGGCATCTTGTCGATGAAATGCGGGCGGCTCGTCTTGCGGTGCACGCGGGTGCGCTCGATGTAGCGCTCACCCAGTTCGCGCAGCGCCGCGGGGGGCATGGCTGCCAGCACTTCCGCGTAGGCGCCGATGTCCTCGCGGTCCGCAAGGGCCCGCAGTTCGCGCGCCATCGTGATCAGTTCCGGCAGTTCGGTCGTGCCTTCGACGGCCGAGTGGCTCGAGAGGATCTGTTCGAGCAGGGTCGAACCGGCGCGCGGCATGCCGACGATGAAGATCGGGCCCGGATCCGGGCAGCCGCCTTCCGGGCGCGCGGCGAAGTAGTCGGCGCTGAACACGGACTTCAGGTGTTTCATGCGCGCGGTGTTCTGGTCCGCGTTGTAGGGATTGCGCTGGCGGTGCAGGGCATTGCCCTTTGCGTAGTGGCCGAACGAGGCCTCGTACTCGCCGGCGTCTTCGAGCGCCTTGCCGAGTGCGAAGTGCAGGTGGACGCGGTTGACCTCGTCGACGGCGGGGTCGTCCACCATCGCCCGCATCGCCGCGAAGTCGGCCTCGGTGAAGCGGTAGGTCTTCAGGTTGGCGAGGCTCCAGTACGCCTCGCCGAAGGCGGGGTCGCGTTCGATGGCGTTGCGGTAAACCGCGATGCAGTCCTCCTGGCGGCCCTCCGTCTTGAGCACGTGCCCCCAGCTCAGCCAGACCTTGGCATTGTCCGGGTACTCCTTCAGGAGCTCCTCGTACATGCGGCTCGAGCGCTCGTACTCGCCGACGCGCGAGAGGATCACCGCCGCGAGGTTGCGGTAGGCGGGATTGCGCGGGTCCGCGGCGAGCAGGCGCTCGATCTCCGCCAGGGCCTCGGCCGGCTCGTTGCGCCGGTGCAGGACCACGGCCCGCTGGTAGCGCGCGGGCAGGAAGCCCGGCGCAAGTTCCAGCGCACGATCGAGGAGCTTGCCGGCATCCTCGTCGCGGCCGATGCGCATCGCGACCTCGGCCAGCATGCGCATCGCCGCAACGTCGGTCGGGAAGTCGTGCAGGTAGGCTTTCAGCAGGCGCTCCGCCTGGGGCAGGTCGGCGCGGTTGAGCGCGACAGCGGCCTTCCGCAGCCGCGGGTTGTCCACCGACGCCCGGGACGGCTTCATGTCACGAACGCGCGCTTGAGCCGGGCGATGCCCTCGTGGATGTCCGCCACCGAGTAGTGCGCGAAGGACAGGCGCAGGCAGTACCGCAGCCCGCCCGCGCTCGAGCAGGCCGCGCCCGGCAGGAACCCGGTGCCGGCCGTGCTTGCCGCGGACGAGAGCGCGGCGGCATCGGCGCCCTCGGGCAGCTCGACCCAGAAGAAGTAGCCGCCGCCCGGCTTCTCCCAGCGCGCGACGCCGGACAGGTGCTTGCGGAGCGCCGAATCCATCGCCTGCGCGCGCTCGGCGTAGCGCTCGCGCAGCGTCGCGACGAAAGGCGCGAGCTCGCCGGCCTCCAGGATCTTGCGCACGACGTGCGAGGTGAAGTGGTTGAAGTTGCCGCCGGAGACCAGCGCGCCGCTCGCGAGCAGGCGCTGCAGGAGCGCGGGCGACGCCTGGATCCAGCCGAGGCGCAGCGCCGGCGCGAGGATCTTCGAGAAGGTGCCGAGGGCGACGACGTTGCCGGCCGCGATGAGCGTTCCGAACGAGGGCGGCGGCGGCGCGCCGTGGTACAGGAGCTGGTACACCTCGTCGGCGAGGATCGTGAAGCCGTGCTCGCGCGAGAGCGCGACGAGCCGGTCGCGGCGCGCGCGCTCGAGCACGCGGCCGGTGGGGTTGTGGAACGCGGGAATCGTGTAGACGAGCGTCGGACGATGCCGGGCCAGCAACGCCTCGAGGCGGTCGACGTCCAGGCCGCCCGCGTCCACCGGCACGCCGACGACCTCGAGGCCGTGGTCACGGAAGATCTGGAAGGCGTAGGGGTAGCTCGGCTCCTCGACGAAGGCCACGTCGCCGGCCGTCGCGAGCCGGCTGCAGGCGAAATCGAGCGCCTGCGAGATGCCGCCGGTCAGCATCAGCGAGTCCGGGTCGACCGGTGCGGCCGAACTGGCCGCGAGGAAGCCCGCAAGCGCGGTACGGAAGCGTGCGTCGCCCTGGCGCTGACCGTAGTTCAGGTCGAAGGGCGCCGCGTCCGCGAAGAACCGCTCGCAGCCGCCGGCCAGGAGCCGGAGCGGCAGCAGGTCGGCGGAGGGCTGGCCGACGCTGAAATTGATGACGCCGCGCTCGGGCGCGCCGTCGAAGCTCGGCTGCGCGCTCATGGCGTGCCCGCCGCCGGCGTGATCAGGCGGAACACGTCGCCCGGCCGCCCGTCCAGGAACGCGCGGATGTTGGCGGCCGAAATGCGCCGGAGGTCCTGCAGGGCCGACTCCGAGTAGAAGGCCACGTGCGGCGTCAGGAGCACGTCGCGGCGGCCGACGAGCGGATGATGCCCGAGATCGGGGGAATCCTCAGCCAGCACGTCGAGGGCGGCGCCGCGGACCTGCCCGGCGTCCAGCGCCACGACCAGGTCCGCCTCGACCACCAGCCCCCCGCGTGCGACGTTGATGAGCGCGGGCCGGCGCCGCATCTTCGCGAAGGCCGCGCGGTCGACGAGGCCCCGGCTGCCGGCGTCGAGGTTGCTGTGCAGGCTCAGGATGTCCGCGCGCGCGAGCAGGTCATCCAGGCCGGCGGGTTCCGCGCCGTGGCGGCGCACGGTCGCCTCGTCCACGCGCGGGTCCGCGGCGAGGACGGCAAGCCCGAAGGCAAGGGCGCGGCGGCAGACGGCCTGTCCGATGCGTCCGAAGCCGACGAGCCCCAGCGTGCGGCCGGCGAGCCGCTCGATCCCCTGCACGTCGTTCCACCGCCAGCTGTGGTCGACCTGCACCTGGCGGTCGTAGTCGCGCAGCCGCCGCTCGAGCGCGAGCAGGAGCGCCAGCGTGTGGTCGGCGACCTCGTCCGTGCAGTATTCGCCGACGGCCGCGACGGCGATGCCCCGCTCCGCGGCCGCTGCGGCATCGACGCAGTCCCAGCCGGTGGCGGCGACGGAGATGATGCGGCAACCCTCGAGCCTGCCGAGCATCGCGCGGTCGAACGGGACGTAGTCGGTCAGGATCGCCGCCGCCCCGCGGCAGGCGGCGGCGAGCGCGGCGGGATCGCCGCGGTGGGTGTAGGTGACGATGCGCGCCCCGGGCGGCAGCTCGCGCCGCTCGATCGACAGGTCGCGGCCTTCGGCCTCCGGCATCTCGGCGAAGACGATTTTCACGCGCGGCGCGGCGCCAGCGCGGTCAGCACCGCCAGGAGCAGGGCCGATACCAGCAGCCCCGGCCACAGCGGGTCAATCGCGAAGACCCCGCCCGCGCCGGCATCGGCTGCAACCCGCCAGGCGATCACCGTGACTAGCGAGGCCGCCGTGCTCCAGAAGGCGGCGGCGGCCGGAACCCGGGTCGTCCACAGCGCCGCGACCGTCGGCAGGAACAGGCCGGCCGAGTTCAGCGTGAAGCCGAACTGGAGGATGTCGATGATGTCGCGCATCTTCCAGGCGAGGAGCAGGCCCAGCGCGCCCGCGCCGAGCGAGGCGAGCGTGCCGATCTTCAGCATCGCCGCGGGCGTCATGTCCGGCCGCAGGTAGCGCTGGTGGATGTCGCGCGCGTAGTTCGCCGAGGCCGTGAGCACGCTGATGGCCGCGACCGACATCACGGCCGAGAGTATGCCGATGACCATCAGGCCCTTGAGCCCCACCGGGAAGCGGTCGAGCACGAAGGTCGCCAGGATGCTGGCCGTGGCGTCCGGGTCCGGGTAGAGGACGGCGGCGGCGAGGCCGAGCCAGGCGACGGCGAGCGCGATCGGCAGCATCAGGAGCGGCGCGAGGAGTGCCCCGCGCCGCGCCGTCGCGGCGTCGCGCGCGGCGAAGCTGCGCGAGAAGCTGTCCATCGCGACGAAGAAGCTGAGCACCATCGAGACGACCAGCGCCGCGACCTTGTTCCAGCCCTGCGCGCCGAAGTCATAGTGGCTCGCGGGGAGCACGGCCTGCATGTCGGCCCAGCTTCCGGCCTGCGAGATGGCGACCGGAATGCCGACCGCGACGATGCCGACCAGGACCAGCGTGACCTGCAAGCGGTCGGTGTAAGTGACGGCGAGGTAACCGCCGGCCGCGGTGTACAGCGTCACGATCGCGCCGGCGAGCAGGAGGCAGCTGCCGTAGCTCCAGCCGATCAGCACTTGCAGGATCGCGGCTGCGGCGGCGAACTGGCCGGCGGAGTATGCCGTGTAGGCGAGAACCGTGGTGATCGTCGCGACTGCGCGCGTGCGGTTGTCGTAGTGCTTCTCGATGAAATCCGGGTAGGTGAGGTGCCGTTCGCCGTCGCCCAGCTCCTTCACGCGCTTCGCGACAGTGAGCCCGAACAGGGCGCAGCCGATCGCCATGCCGATTATGTACCAGATGCCGGTAATGCCCTGCCCGTAGATGCGCGCCGACGTACCGACGATTGCCGCGCCGCCGATCCAGGCCGCGACCCACATGCAGGCAATGGTGAGCGGCCCCATGCGCCGCCCGGCCACGAAGTAGTCGTCGACGTCGGGCTTGCGGCGCTGGGCGTAGACGCCGATGCCGACCAGGAGCGCGAGGTATGCGAACAGGATGACCGTGTCCAGGACGCCCATGCGATCCGCCTCCCCGCCTCAGGTACTGATCGTCCTTCGCCCGCGACGGCCGCGTGCCCCGCCGGGCGCGGACTCGCGGGCGGCGGGCAGCGTCACGACCTTGCGCAGCTCAGTATAGGCCGCGGTCTTGTGCGGGATCGCCATGGCCTCCACGAAGTGCGCCTGGAAGCGCGGCTCGATGGCGGTCTCGATCTTCTCGACCCGGCGCACCAGGTCCTCGATGGCGGCGCGGGCGGTCGCGTCGAGCAGCGCGATGCGCGCCCCGGCGCCGGCGGCATTGCCGACCGAGGCGACCCGGCCGAGGTCGCAGTCCGGGATCATGCCGAGCACCATCGCGTGCTTCACGTCGATGTGGCTGCCGAAGGCGCCGGCCAGGCCGATGCGGTCCACCCTGGTCACGCCGAGGTGGTCCATCAGGAGCGCGACCCCCGCGTACAGCGCGGCCTTGGCGAGCTGGATCGCGCGCACGTCGTTCTGCGTGATCTTCATCGGCACGTCGCCGCGATGCAGCACGTAGGAGAAGGTGCGCCCGTCGGCGACGATGCGGTCGGTCCGAGCCGCCAGCGCGCCGTCGACGACGCCGTCCGGAGTGAGGATGCCGGCGAGGTACATCTCCGCGATCACCTCGATGATGCCGGAGCCGCACACGCCGGTGACGCCGGTGCGGGCGGTCGCCTCGCCGAAGCCCGGGTCGTCGGACCAGAGCTCGCTGCCGATCACCTTGACGCGCGGCTCGAGCGTCGCGGGGTCGATGCGCACGCGCTCGATCGCGCCCGGCGCGGCGCGCTGGCCGCAGCTGATCTGGGCGCCCTCGAAGGCGGGACCGGTCGGGCTCGAGCAGGCGAGCAGCCGCTCGCGGTTGCCGAGCACGATCTCGGCGTTCGTGCCGACGTCGACCAGCAGCGTGATCTCGTCGCGCCGGTCGGGGCGCTCGGCGAGGATCACGCCGGCCGCGTCGGCGCCCACGTGGCCGGCGATGCAGGGCAGCACGTACACGCGCGCGTTCGGGTGCACGCCGATGCCGAGCGCCGAGGCGGGCACCGTCAGCGCGTTGTCCACCGCGAGCGCAAACGGCGCGCCGCCGAGTTCCACCGGGTCGATGCCGAGCACCAGGTGATGCATGATCGGGTTGCCGACCAGCGTCATCTCGAGGATGTCCGTGACCGCGACGCCGGCCTCGCGCGCGAGCTCGGCTGCGAGCCGGCCGAGCGCCTCGCGGATCGCGGCGGTCATCTGCAGGGCCCCGCCCGGGTTCATCATCGCGTACGAGACCCGGCTCATCAGGTCCTCGCCGAAGCGGATCTGCGGGTTCATCGTCCCCGCGGCGGCGACCAGCTCGCCGGTCTCGAGGTCGCACAGGTGCGCGGCGACCGTGGTCGAGCCGACGTCCACCGCCATGCCGTAGGCCTTGTCATGGAAGCCCGGCCACAGCGCGATCACCTGCGCGGCGTCGTGCACCGCGACCGTGACCTTCCATTCGCCCTTGCGCAGGGCCGCCTGCAGCTCGCCGAGGATGTTGAAGTCCGAAGCGAGCCCGGTGAGCCGCCACTCGCGCTCGAGCGCCTCGTACAGGCGGCGCAGGTCGCCGGAAGGATCGTGCATGTCCGGCTCGCGCACCTCGACGTAGTGCAGGCGCACCACCGGGTTCAGCTCGATCACGCGCGCGTCTGCGTCCTTGCGCACCACCTGGCGGTGCACCTGGCTGCCCGGCGGCACGTCCACGACCACGTCGCCCTGGACCTTCGTCGAGCAGGACAGGCGATGCCCGGCCGGCAGGCCGCGGCGCTTCGCGTAGCGCTGCTCGGTCTCGCTGAGCGGGGAGACGCTGCCCGCGCCCGAGCGCACGCCGTGCTTGGCGAACTCGCCCTCGGCGATCAGCACCTGGCAGCGGCCGCAGATGCCGCGGCCGCCGCAGACGGAATCGACGTCGACGCCGAGCGTGCGCGCGGCGGACAGCAGCGGCGTGCCGACCGGGAAACGCCCGCGCTTGCCCGAGGGCGTGAAGACGACGAGCGGGTCGCGGGGCGCGTCAGGCACGCGGGCGCCGGCCGCGTTCGCGGCGGCCGCGGCCGGCCTCGCCGTCGGCGCCCGGCGGCGGCGGTTCGCGGTAGCGGGTGATCCAGCGCTCGCAGTGCGGGTCGTGGCCCATCATGACGTCGGCACCGAGGCAGGCCTGGATCGTTTCCGGATGCAGCGGGTTGGTGATCGCCGAGGTGAGCCCCGAGGCGATCGCCATGGTCAGGAAGGCGCTGTTGATGCCGCCGCGGTTCGGCAGGCCGAAGCTGACGTTCGACGCGCCGCAGGTCGTATTGACCTTCAGCTCGCGCTGCAGCCGCTGCACCAGGCGCATCACCTGGGCGCCGGCCGTGTTGATCGCGCCGACCGGCATCACGAGGGGATCGACGACGACGTCCCGCGCCGGGATGCCGTGGTCGGCGGCGCGCTCGACGATCTTCTTCGCCACGGCGAAGCGCACGTCCGGGTCCTCGGAGATTCCGGTCTCGTCGTTGCTGATCGCGACCACGGCCGCGCCGTACTTGCGGATGAGCGGCAGCACCGCCTCGAGCCGCTCCTCCTCGCCGGTGACGGAATTGACCAGCGCCTTGCCCTGGTAGACCGCGAGCCCGGCCTCGAGCGCCGCGACGATGGAGGAGTCGATCGACAGCGGCACGTCGGTGATCGACTGCACGAGCTGCACCGCCTTCGCCAGGATCGCCGGCTCGTCGGCGAGCGGGATGCCGGCGTTGACGTCCAGCATGTGCGCGCCCGCCTCGACCTGCGCGCGCGCGTCGGCCTCGACGCGGCTGAAGTCGCCGGCCGCCATCTCGGCGGCGAGCAGCTTGCGGCCGGTCGGGTTGATGCGCTCGCCGATGATGACGAACGGGCGATCGAAGCCGATCACGACCTCGCGGGTCGCGGAAGAGACGACGGTCTCGGTCATGCGGTTTCCCCGGCGAGCCCCTTCGAGCGCACCAGGCGCTCGAGGTCTTCGTCGCTGTAGCGTTCCTCGATACGGCGCGCCTCGGCGGCCGCCTCCTGCTCGATGTCGTCGCCGCAGGGCGTCGGGTCCGAGCGCTTCCACTCGGCGAGGTAGAGGTCCGAGCTGCCCTTGCCGGCGCGCATTGCGGCGCGGTCGACGGCCTCCTGGAAGCGGTCCGAGAGCTTTGCCTTCGCGGTCTCGCGGCCGCGCCGGACGACCACTTGCGCGGGAATGTCGCGCCAGGAGATGACGGTCAGGCTGGCCATGCGCGCGTCACCGGCCGTTCGGCGAAGGATTTCAGGCTGGAGGCGAGGCCGCCGTAGCCGGTCCGGCGGACCACCAGCTCGAGGCCGAGCCGTTCCGCGACCTTGCGCGCCGCGGCCTCCGCGTCAGGTGCCGGCGCCTGGGCGAGGTAGACGAGCCGGCGGTAATTGCCGAAGTACTGCGCCTGCAGCTGCGGGTGGCGGTCGATGCCGAGCGCCTCGATGACCAGCCGGTCGAAATGCCGCAGCAGGAAGTCCGTCAGGTAGAAGGTGCCGGGCTCGGCTTCGGCCAGCGCGGCGAAATCGGCCGGGCCCGCGTAGAACTCGTAGCAGTGCACGCCCGGGATGCGCTCCGCGCCCTCCTCGGCCAGCACCGCGTCCAGCGCCCCGCCGGTGCCGCAGTCGCCGTAGGCGACGAAGACCGCGTCGTAACCGGCGCGCAGCTCGCGGATCTTCGTCTGCACCGCGCCCGCGATCCGCTCCGGCCGGTTGTGCAGCTCGGGTGGCAGGCAGGCGACGTCGATCGTGGACCAGCCGTTCGCGGCGCGCAGCGCCGCGATCTCGCGCGCGAGCGCGCCGCAGGCGATCACGAGCTTACGGGCCGGGGCGTCCACCGGCGGGCTTCAGTGGACGCGGGCGGCACGGCGCTCCGCGAGCAGCCGCTTCGCGGTCTCGACCGCGATGGCCGCGTCGCGGCAGTAGGCGTCGGCGCCGATCGCCTTGCCGAACTCCTCGTTGAGGGGCGCCCCGCCGACCAGCACGATGTACTTCTCGCGCAGGTTCTTCTCTTTCAGCGTGTCGATGACGACCTTCATGTAGGGCATGGTCGTCGTCAGCAGCGCCGACATGCCGAGGAAATCCGGCTTGTGCTCCTCGAGGGCGGCCAGGTACTTCTCGACCGGGTTGTTGATGCCGAGGTCGATGACCTCGAAGCCCGCGCCCTCCATCATCATCCCGACCAGGTTCTTGCCGATGTCGTGGATGTCGCCCTTGACGGTGCCGATCACGATCTTGCCGATCGGCTCGGCGCCGGTCTCGGCCAGCAGCGGCCGCAGGATCTCCATGCCGCCTTTCATGGCGTTGGCGGCCAGCAGCACCTCGGGCACGAACAGGATGCCGTCCCGGAAGTCGATGCCGACGATGCGCATGCCTTCGACGAGCGCATCGTTCAGCACCTTGTCGGGCGCCCAGCCGCGCTCGAGGAAGATGTGCGTGGCTTGTTCGACCTCGGCCTTCAGGCCGTTGTACATGTCGTCGTGCACCTGCTCGATGAGCTCGGCATCGTCGAGCGAGCGCAGGTCGAATTCGCCGTCAGCTGCCTCGGCCATGGCTGGCCCCCCGTAGGCTTATTGAACGGATGTTAAACAAAGAGCCATTATACGGTAGGCCGTTTTACGACAGGAGCTTGCCTGTTAGCGACGAACCCGCCGTTCCGCGCTCGGCGGATGGCCGAACTGCGACCGGTAGCACCGTGAGAAATGGGGCGGGGACTTGAAGCCGCAGGAGGTCGTGATGTCCATGACCGGCATGGCGGTTTGCAGCAACAGTTCGCGGGCCCGCCGCAGGCGCATCTCGAGGTAGTAGCGCTTCGGCACGCAGCCGAGGTGGCGCCGGAACAGGCGCTCGATCTGGCGGCGCGACAGCCCGGTCCCCTGCGCGATCCGTTCCAGCGAGAGCGGCTTCTCGATGTTCTCCTCCATGAGCTGGGCGACCCGGATCAGGGTGCCGTGGGAACTGCCGACCTGGGCGCGCAAGGGCACGTACTGGCGGTCCTGGTCGCTGCGCACGCGCTCGAGCAGGAACTGCTCGGAAACCTGCTGTGAAATCCTCGGCCCATGCTTCAACTGGATGAGGTTAAGCATCAGGTCCAGGGGTGCCGTTCCGCCCGAAGCCGTGTAGCGGTCCCGGTCGATGCTGAAGACCTGGTTGTTCAGCTGCACGCGCGGGAACTCCTCGCGCAGGGCCGGCAGGTTCTCCCAGTGGATGGTGGCGCGGTAGTGGTCCAGGAGGCCTGCGCGGGCGAGCGCATAGCCGCCGGTGCACAGCGCCCCGAGGCCGACCCGGCGCTCCGCCTGGCGGCGCAACGCCTTCAGCAGGGCACCGGACACGGCTTCGCGGACGTTGACGCCGCCGCAGACGAACAGGATTTCGACCTTGCCGATGCGGTCGAGCGCGACGGTCGGGTGCAGCTCGAGCCCGCAGCTCGCCGGTACGGGCCGGCCGTCGAGGCTCGCCACCGGCCACTCGTAGGCGTCATGGCCGGCCACGCGGTTGGCCATCCTGAGGACCTCGAGCGCGTTCGCGACCGCGATCAGCGAGTAGTTCGGCAGCGTGAGGAAGGCATAGCGCGTCTTGCCCATGCGCGACCGAGTATGTCGCATTTGGGGCAGCCAGTCTCTGGGCAACCGCTAAACTGCCGTGCTCGAGGGGAGCCACGGATGAAGTCACACGCTCGGGTGGTCGTGATCGGCGGCGGCGCCGTCGGTGTGAGCACCCTGTATCACCTGGCGCACAAGGGCTGGTCGGACGTCGTGCTCGTCGAGCGCGCCGAACTGACAGCCGGCTCGACCTGGCATGCCGCGGGGCTCCTGCCGCTCTTCAACTTGAGCTACACGGTCGGCCAGATCCACAAGTACTCGGTCGACCTCTACAAGCGCCTGCAGGCGGAAACCGGCCAGGACGTGAGCTTCCACGCCACGGGGAACCTGCGCCTCGCGACTTCGCGCGACCGCATGGACGAGTACCGCAAGTACTGCGGCACGGCGAACACGATCGGCGTGCCGTTCGAGATCATCGGCCCGAAGCAGGTGAAGGAGCTCTGGCCGCTGCTCGAGCTCGGCGGCACCGGCGACACGGCCGCGATCGTCGGCGCGCTGTACCACCCGCAGGACGGCCACATCGCGCCCGCGGACCTGACGATGGCGCTGCGCAAGGGCGCCCGCGCGAAGGGCGCCGAAGTCTACGAACAGACCGAGGTGACGGGGGTCCGGCGCACGCGCTCCGGCGAGTGGACGCTCACGACGACGCGGGGCGAGATCACCTGCGAGCACGTCGTCTGCGCGACCGGCAACTACGCGCGCCAGACCGGCCGCATGTTCGGGATCAACGTCCCGGCGATCCCGGTCGAGCACCAGTACATCGTCTACGAGGAATCGCCGGAGCTGAAGGCCTACCGCCAGGGCGGCGGGCGCGAGCTCGCGGTCATGCGCGAGCCGGACCAGTCCTACTACATCCGCGAGGAGCGCCTCGGCTGGATCCTCGGGCCCTACGAGGCCGGCGCCCCCGCGCGCTTCGCCGACGGCGTGCCGGCCTGGTTCGGCAAGAGCCTCTTCGACGGCGACCTCGAGCGCCTGATCCCGCACATCGAGGGCGCGCAGCGGCGCGTGCCCGCGCTCGCGAACTGCGGCATCAAGGACGTCGTGAACGGCCCGATCTCGTACACGCCGGACGGCAGCGCGCTGATCGGCCCGGCCTGGGACGTGCCGAACGTGTGGCTGAACGAGGGCCACAGCTTCGGCATCACGGCCGCCGGCGGCGCCGGCTGGCAGCTCGCCGAGTGGATCGTCGAGGGCGAGCCGGGCATCGACCTGCTCGCGGTGGACCCGCGTCGCTTCGGGCCGTACACGAGCAAGCGGTACCTCGTGCAGAAGAACGAGGAAACGTATCGCAACGTCTTCACGATCCACTACCCGGACGAGGAGCGCGCGGACGCGCGGCCCGCGAAGACGAGCCCGGTCTACGAGAAGCTCAAGCGCATGGGCGCGGTCTTCGGCCAGCGCTACGGCTGGGAGCGCGCCAACTGGTTCGCGCCGGCCGGCGTCGCGGCGAAGGACGACTGGAGCTTCCGCCGCACGAACTGGTTCGAGCACGTCGGCAACGAGTGCCGGCGCCTGCGCGAGCGGGTCGGGGTCATCGACCTGACGCCCTTCACCAAGCACCTCGTCGAGGGACCGGGCGCCGAGGCCTGGCTCGACTCGCTGGTCGCCAACAAGGTGCCGGTGAAGACCGGGCGCATGGCGCTCGCGCACGCGCTGACGAAGCGGGGCGGGATCCGCTCCGAGTTCACAATCACGAAACTCGGCGACGAGCGCTTCTACGTGGTGAGCGCGGGCGCCGCCGAGCGCTACGACACGGACCTGCTCCACAAGCGCCTGCCGGCGGACGGATCGGTCCGGCTCGCCAACATCACGACCTCGCGCGGCTGCTTCGTGGTCGCCGGACCGCGCTCGCGCGAAGTGCTCGCGAAGCTGACCGACACGGCCCTCGGCAACGACGCCTTCCCCTGGCTCACCGGCCAGGTCGCCGAGGTCGCGCTCGCGACGGACGTGTACCTGTTGCGCGTCAACTTCGTCGGCAGCCTCGGCTGGGAGCTGCACTTCCCGATCGAGTACGCCAACCACCTGTTCGAGGCGATCTTCGCGGCGGGCGAGGAGTTCGGCATCGGCATGGCCGGCATGCGCGCGATGGAATCGCTGCGCATGGAAAAGTCCTACCGCATGTGGGGCAGCGACCTGCAGCGTGAGAACACGCCCTTCGAGGCCGGGCTCGACCGCTTCGTGCGGATGAACAAGGGCGACTTCGCCGGCAGGGCGGCGCTGGCGGCGCAGCTCGCGAGCGGCGTGCCGAACCGCTTCATCACGCTCGAAGTGCACGGCGTCACGGATACCGACCCGCTCGGCAACGAGCCGCTGTTCGACGCCGGGGGGCGCATGATCGGCCGCGCGACCTCCGGGTTCTACGGCCACGTGCTGAAGAAGAGCCTGGCGATCGGCTACGTGAAGCCGGAATTCGCCGAGCTCGGCACGCGGATCGCGATCGAGATCCTCGGCGAGCGCAAGGAAGCGACGGTGCTCGTCGACTCGCCCTACGATCCCGAGAACAGGGAGCTCCGCGCCTGAAGCGCCAATCCTGGTCGGGCCTCTCGCTGCTGTGGCGGAGCCTCTCGCGGCATCGCGACTGGCGCGAGCAGTGGCGCAAGCCCGAGCCGAAGCCCGCCTACGACGCGGTCATCGTCGGGGGCGGCGGGCACGGCCTCGGCACCGCCTATTACCTCGCGGCCGAGCACGGGCTCACCAACGTCGCGGTGGTCGAGAAGGGGTGGATCGGCGGCGGCAACACCGGCCGCAATACCACGATCATCCGGTCGAACTACCTGTTCGACGAGAGCATCGCGATCTACGAGCACGCGCTCAAGCTCTGGGAGGGCCTCTCGCAGGTCCTGAACTACAACGTCATGTACTCGCCGCGCGGCGTGATGACGCTGGCGCACACCGTGCACGACGCGCAGGTGCTGAAGCGCATCCTGCACGCCAACCGCGCGAACGGCGTGGACAACGAATGGCTGGAGCCCGCGCAGGCCAAGGCCTTCTGCCCGCCGCTGGAGATCGGAAGCCACATCCGCTACCCGGTGGTCGGCGCGACGCTGCAGCGGCGCGGCGGCACGGCGCGCCACGACGCCGTCGCCTGGGGCTACGCGCGCGCGGCGGACGCGCTCGGCGTCGACATCCTGGAGAACTGCGAGGTCACCGGCATCCTGCGCGGCGCCGGCGGGGCGGTGGAGGGGCTCGAGACGACGCGCGGCGTGATCCGCACGCCGAAGGTGGGCGTGGTCGCGGCCGGCAATTCGAGCGTCGTGATGCGCATGGCGGGCGTCGAGCTGCCGCTCGAGAGCTTCCCGCTGCAGGCGCTGGTGTCGGAGCCGGTCAAGCCGGTGTTCCCCTGCGTGGTGATGTCGAACAGCATCCACGCCTACATCAGCCAGTCGGACAAGGGCGAACTCGTCATCGGCGCGGGCACGGACGCCTACACCTCCTACACGCAGCGCGGCGCGCTGCACGTGGACCTGCACACGCTCGAGGCGATCTGCGAGCTGTTTCCCTGCTTCCGGCGGCTGAAGATGCTGCGCAACTGGGGCGGCATCGTGGACGTGACGGTCGACCGCTCGCCGATCATCGGCAAGACGCCGGTGCCGGGCCTGTACCTCAACTGCGGCTGGGGCACGGGCGGCTTCAAGGCGACGCCGGGCTCCGCGCACGTGTTCGCGTGGACGGTCGCGAAGGACGAGCCGCATCCGATCGCGGCGCCATTCTCGCTCGAGCGCTTCCGCGACGGGGCGATGATCGACGAGGCGGCGGCCGCCGGGGTGTCGCACTGATGCTGCTCATTCCCTGCCCGTACTGCGGCGAGCGCCCGGAGATCGAGTTCGCCTACGGCGGCGAGGCGCACCTGGCGCGCCCGCCGCGGCCCGAGGAACTCACCGACGAGCAATGGGCCCGCTACCTCTACGTGCGCCGGAACCCGCGCGGGCGGCATGCCGAACGCTGGCGTCACCTGCGCGGCTGCGGGCGCTTCTTCAACGCGATCCGCGACACGACCACCGACCGGATCGCCGCCACCTACCGCATCGGGGAGCCGCCGCCGTGAGCGCCTACCGCACCGCGAGCGGCGGCCGCGTGGATCGCGCGCGCACGCTCCGCTTCAGGTTCGACGGCGACGCGTACGAGGGCCTCGCGGGCGACACGCTCGCCTCGGCGCTGCTCGCGAACGGCGTGCACCTGGTCGGGCGCTCGTTCAAGTACCACCGGCCGCGCGGCATCCTGACCGCGGGCGCCGAGGAGCCGAACGCGCTGGTCACGGTGCGGCGCGATGCGGCACGCGAGACGCCCAACCTGCGCGCGACCCAGGTCGAGCTGTACGACGGCCTGGAGGCTTCCTCCCAGAACCGCTGGCCGAGCCTCGGCTTCGACCTCGGGCGCGTGAACGACCTGCTCTCGCCGCTGTTCCCGGCAGGCTTCTACTACAAGACCTTCATGTGGCCGCGGTCCGCGTGGGTGAAGCTCTACGAGCCGCTGATCCGCCGCGCCGCGGGCCTCGGGCGCGCGCCGGCGCTGCCGGATCCGGACCGCTACGAACAGCGCCACGCGCACTGCGACGTCCTGGTGGTGGGCGGCGGAGCCGCCGGGCTCGCGGCGGCGCGTTCGGCGGCCGACGCCGGCGCGCGCGTCATCCTCTGTGACGAGCAGCCCGAGTTCGGCGGCGCGCTGCTGGACGGCGGGCCCGCGCACGTCGACGGTTTCGCCGCCGGGGACTGGCTGGCGCGCGCGATCGCCGCGCTCGCCGGCCATCCGCGCGTGCGCCTGCTGCCGCGCACCACGGCGTTCGGCTACTTCCCGCACAACAGCGTCGCGCTCGTCGAGCGGCTGACCGACCACCTCGCGGACCCGCCGGCCGACGGCGCACGCGAACGCCTCTGGCAGGTGCGCGCGCGCGAAGTCGTACTCGCGGCCGGCGCCATCGAGCAGCCGCTCGTGTTCCCGGGCAACGACCGGCCGGGCGTGATGCTGGCCGGTGCGGCGAAGACCTACCTGCGGCGCTACGGCGTGCGCGCCGGCACGCGCGCGGCGCTCGTGACGACCACCGACGCGGCCTGCCTCGCCGCGCTCGACCTGCACGCGGCGGGCGTCGAGGTCGCCGTGATCGCGGACCTGCGCCCGGCGGCGACCGGCGCCTGGGCCGAGGCGGCGAGGCGCGCCGGCATCGAAGTGCTCGCCGGGGCGACCGTGAACGGCACGCAGGGCGGTAAGCGCGTCACGGGAATCACGGTCGGCGGGCGGACCCTCGATTGCGACCTCGTGCTGATGTCCGGCGGCTGGGTGCCGTCCGTGCACCTGTTCTCGCAGTCGCGCGGCCGCCTGACCTTCAGCGACTCGGCGCGCAGCTTCGTGCCGTCGCAGTCGGCCGAGCGCGAACGCTCCGCGGGCGCCTGCCGCGGCGTCTACGGGCTCGCCGCGGCGCTCGCGGACGGCGCGGCGGCGGGACTGGCGGCCGCGCGGGCCCGCGGGTACGCGGGCACGGCGCATCGCTACGAAGTGGCGGGCGAAGCCGGCACGCGCGAGGCGCCGGGCGCGCCGCCGCGCGAACCGGCAGGCGGGGGCGCCAAGGCCTTCGTCGACTTCCAGAACGACGTCACGACCCGCGACCTCGCGCTCGCCGCGCAGGAGGGCTTCCGCTCCATCGAGCACGTGAAGCGGTACACGACGGTCGGCATGGCGACGGACCAGGGCAAGACCTCAAACCTCAACACGCTCGGGCTGGTCGCCGTGCGCCTCGGACGGACCGTGCCCGAGGTCGGCCACACGACCTTCCGCATGCCGTACACGCCGGTGACCTTCGGTGCGCTCGCAGGCGCGGCCCGCGGCGAGCTGTTCGATCCGGTGCGCACGACGCCGATGCACGACTCCGCCGTTGCGCAGGGCGCGGTCTTCGAGGACGTCGGGCAGTGGAAGCGTGCGCGCTACTTCCCGCAGGCGGGGGAGGACATGCACGTCGCCGTCGCGCGCGAGTGCCTGGCGGTGCGGCGTGCCTGCGGCCTGTTCGACGCCTCGACGCTCGGCAAGATCGCCGTGGTCGGCCCGGACGCCGCGGAGTTCCTGAACCGCCTGTACGTCAACGACTTCACCGGCCTCGCCGCGGGTCGCTGCCGGTACGGCATCCTGCTGCGCGAGGACGGCTTCATCTACGACGACGGCGTGATCGCGCGGCTCGCGCCGGACCGTTTCCACGTGACCACGACCACCGGCGGGGCCGCCCGCGTGCTGGCGATGATGGAGGATTACCGCCAGACCGAATGGCCGGAACTCGCCGTGTGGCTCACCTCGACGACCGAGCAGTGGGCGGTGATCGCGCTGCAGGGACCCGACGCGCGGCGCGTGCTGCAGGCGCTCGCGCCCGCCATGGATCTCTCGCCGGCGGCGCTGCCGCACATGGCCGTCGCCCACGGGCGGGTCGCCGGGATCGCGGCCATGGTATTTCGCGTCAGCTTCACCGGCGAGCTGGGCTACGAGATCAACGTGCCGGCGGTGCACGGCCGCAGGGTCTGGGACGCCGCCTGCGAGGCCGGCGGCCAGGGGATCACGCCCTACGGCACCGAGGCCATGCACGTGCTGCGCGCGGAGAAGGGCTACATCATCGTCGGCCAGGACACCGACGGGACGGCGACGCCCGACGACGCCGGGCTCGGCTGGGCGGTGGGCCGCAAGAAGCCGGATTTCGTCGGCAAGCGCTCGATCGCGCGCGCGGCGATGGCGGCCCCGGACCGCAAGCAGCTCGTCGGCCTGCGCACCCGCGACCCGCAGCGCGTGCTCGAAGAAGGCGCGCAGCTCATGCACCTGCCGGGACTCAGGCCGCCCGCGCGCCCGGTCGGCCACGTGACCTCCTCGTACGCGAGCGCGGCGCTCGGGCACTCGATCGCGCTCGCCATGGTGGCGGGCGGCCGCGCGCGCATCGGCCAGCCCCTCTACGTGCCGATGCCCGGCGGGGAGATCGAGGTCGAAGTGACGAAGCCGGTGTTCTACGACCCGGAAGGCGGGCGGCTGCATGCCTGAGTACGCAGAGTCGGTCCGCCTGCTGCCGCCCGCGACGCGCTTCATCCTGCAATGCGGAAAGGACGCGCGCGAGCGCGCCGGTTCCGCCTTCGGGGTTCCCATGCCGGAGGCGGCCTGCCGCGCGGAGTCGGCGGCGGGTCGCGCGGCGCTCTGGCTCGGCCCGGACGAGCGCCTGTTGCTCGCGCCGGACGGGTCCGAGGAAACGGTGGCCGCCGGGCTCGGCAAGGCGCTGGCCGGCCTGCCCCATTCCCTGGTGGACGTCAGTCACCGCCAGGTCGCGCTGGCGGTCACGGGCGCCGCGGCGCGCGACCTCCTGGCGAGCGGCTGCCCGCTCGACCTCGACGCGGAGGCTTTCCCGGTCGGCATGTGCACGCGCACGGTCTTCGCCCGGGCGGAGGTGGTCCTGTGGCGGCGAAGCGCCGAGGAGTACCATCTGGAGACGGGTCGATCTTTCTCCGGCTACGTGCTGGGGTGGTTGAAGGAAGCGGAACGAGGGGGTTGATCATGCATCGCATCCAGCGGACGAATCTCCATGCCGCGGTTCGCGCGGTCCTGTGCACGGCGCTCGCGGCGGCCGCGCCCGCGTCGCTCGCGGACCAGGCCGAGCAGCCGCCGCCGACCGCGGCCGCGCAGCCGCGCGACATGACGCGCTTCGAGGAGATCGTCGTCACGGCGCAGCGCCGCGAGCAGAACATCCAGGACGTCGGCATCGCGGTGACGCCGCTCGACGACCGGGCCCTGCAGAACCTCAACATCACGACCGCGACCGACATCGTCAAGGCCGTGCCGAACCTGCGCATGAACGCGTACTCGAGCTCGCAGGTGGTGTTCAACATCCGGGGCGTCTCGCAGAACGACTACGGCGACCAGCAGGAACCGCCGGTTGCCGTGTACCAGGACGACAGCTACTCGAGCTCGATCAACCTCGCGAGCTTCCCGGTGTTTGACCTCGCGCGCGTCGAGACGCTGCGCGGCCCGCAGGGCACGCTGTTCGGTCGCAACGCGACCGGCGGCGCGATCCAGTTCATCTCCAACGCGCCGACGGAGGAGTTCGAGGGTTACGCAAACCTCACGGTCGGCAGCTTCAGCCAGGTGGTCCTGGACGGCGCGCTGTCCGGGGGGCTCGGCGACAACCTGCAGGGACGCTTCGCGTTCATCGTCAACCAGGACGACGGCTGGATGGAGAACATCAATCCGGGCGTATCGGACATCGGCGGCAACGACCACTACGCGTTGCGCGGCCGGCTCGCCTGGCAGCCTGGCGAATCCACCGACGTCGGTTTGATCGTCCGTTACCTCGAAGCAGACGGTGAGACGCAGGCCGGCCTCTACTCGCACGAGCCGGCCTGCCCGAACGCGCAGTTCCAGGGAGAGTTCACCCCGGCGGACTTCGCCTGCCCGTTCTGGGGCACGGGCCCGGGCGAGTCCGGCACGGGATTCCAGGAGCCCTCGATCATCCCGAGCCGCGGCGGCGACCCGTACAAGACCGCGGAGACCGAGCCCTCGTACGTGGACCGCGAGATCTTCGGCGCGCAGGTCCGCGTCGATACCGCCATCGGCGGCGGCACCTTCACCTCGATCACCGATTACCAGACGTCGGACAAGTTCTACACCGAGGGCGGCGACTCCTCGCCGGACGACGGCGTGTACTTCTTCCAGGGCAGCGACCTCGACCAGATCTCGCAGGAGTTCCGCTACGCCTGGAGCATCGGCGACCACCAGATGGTGGCGGGCCTGTTCGGCATGAACGTTGACGGCGAGTACATCGGCAAGTTCGCGAGCCGCTTCTACGGCTACGACCCGGACGTCTCCTTCACGCAGGAGACGACGTCGTTCGCCGCCTTCTTCCAGGACGAGTGGAGCTTCGCGGAGCGCTGGAAGCTGGTCGCGGGACTCAGGTACTGGGACGACTCGCGCGAGGGGTCCTACTTCGGCAACGCGCCGGCGATTCCGGACCTCGGCCAGCCCGAGGTGACGATCATCTTCAGCCCCGAGGAGATCTTCCCGCTCGGGAGCAACCTGACCCCCGGCGACACGGACCAGTCGTTCGACGACTTCACCGCGCGCCTGCAGCTCGACTTCCGCGTGAACGACGACGTGCTCACGTACCTGTCGTACAACCGCGGCAGCAAGAGCGGCGGCTTCACGTTCTCGACCGGCACGCCCTTCGACCCCAACCAGGTGGCCTTCCTGAACGGACTCATCTTCGAGCCCGAGACGCTGAACGCCTACGAGCTCGGCATGAAGTCGAGCCTCGCCGGCGGGACGGTCATGCTGAACATGGCGGCGTTCTACTACGACTACAAGGACTACCAGGCCTTCGCCCAGCTCGGCCCGATCCAGACCGTCATCAACCAGGACGCCGAGGCGACGGGCCTCGAGATCGAGCTCAACGCCTACCCGACCGACCGGCTCATGCTGCAGGTCGGCGCCTCGTTCATGGACAGCAAGGTCAAGGACATCACGCTGCCCGACCTCACGACCGTGGTCGACAACGACCTGCCGCAGGCGCCTTCCTTCGCGGCCAACGCGCTCGCGCGGTACGAGTTCCCGCTCGGCGACGGCACCGCCTCGATCCAGGGCGACGTGTATTACACGGATGATTTCTGCTTCACGACGCTGTGCGCGCCGGTGGAACGGGAGGATTCGTACGCGGTCGCCAACGCGCGCATCGGCTACGCGGCGCCGGACGGGCGCTGGGAAGTCGCGGCCTTCGTGAACAACCTGTTCGAGGAGGAGTACCGCGTGTACGCCTTCGACAGCTCGCTGTTCGCCGGCGTGGTCGCCGGCGTGTACGCGAAGCCGCGCACCTGGGGCGTCACGGGGAGCTGGCGCTTCGGGGCGCGCTACGAGTGATGCGCGCGGGTTGAAGTTACCCAGGCCATTCTTCCGGCTGCCGCTGCGGTTCGACGCGGAGCGGCTGCGTGCCGAGGTCGAGGCGCTGCCGCCGGGCGCCTGGTCGCGCCACCCCAAGGAGCACGCGGGCAACACGGCGCTGCGCCTCATCACCGCGGGCGGCGGCGACAACGACGCCGTCAGCGGCGAGATGAAGCCGACGGCAGCGCTGGCGGCCTGCCCCTACGCCTGCCAGGTGCTGGCGTCGTTCGACACGGTCTGGTCGCGCTCGCGCTTCATGCGCATCGCCGGCGGCGCCTGCGTCCCTCCGCACAGCGACATCAACTACCACTGGTTCCACCGGGTGCGCCTGCACGTGCCCGTGGTCACGAGGCCCGAGGTGCGCTTCCACTGCGGCGGCGAGAGCGTGCACATGGCGGCCGGCGAGGCCTGGATCTTCGACAACTGGCGCGAGCACCGGGTCGAGAATCCCGCGCCCGAGGCGCGCATCCACCTCGTTGCCGACACGGCGGGCACGTCGGCGTTCTGGAAGCTCGTGGGGCGGGGGCAGTCGCAGGACTTCGCGTCGGCGGACCCGCAGGCGAAGTTCGTCGGGTTCGACCCCGCGGCGTCGCCGCGCCTGCTGACCGAGCGCATCAACGTCATGCCGGTGATGCCGCCCGCGGAAGTCGAGCAGCTCGCGATCGACCTGCTCGCCGACCTCGCGCCCGCCGATGCGCGACCCGAGTCGGGGGCGGCGGTCGAGCGGTTCGTCGCCGTCATGGTGGACTTCTGCCGCGACTGGCGCTCGCTCTGGTCGCTGTTCGGCCTCGCGCGCGAGGGCCGCCCGCACTACGAGAAGCTGCTTGCGGCCGCGCGCCGGGAGATCGCGGGCCTGCCGCCGGTGCGCGTCGCGAGCACCGGCTACGACGCGCAGGTCGTGCTCAACTCGCGCCTCCTCGGGCACGTGCTGACGGACGGCGGACGGCGGCGCGAGGCGGCCGAGTTCAATGCGGCGGCGCCCGCGGAGGCCCCGGCCGAGGCGCCCACCGTGGAGGTGCCGCAGGTCGAGCTGCCGACGGTCGAGGTGCCCCGCATCGAGACCGTGACGATGGAAGTCCCGATACCGCCGCCGGCGCCGGCGCCGCACAAGCCGCCCGTGCTGGAACGGCCGATCGTGATCCTCTCCGCGCCGCGCGCGGGTTCGACGCTGCTGTTCGAGACACTCGCCCAGGCCGCGGGCGTCTACACCATCGGCGGCGAGAGCCACCAGCTCATCGAGAGCATCGCCGCGCTGCGGCCGGGCCGCGGGGTCGTCAGCTCAAACCGGCTGACGCGGCGCGACGCGACCACCGCCATCGTCGCGCAGCTGCGCCAGCGGTTCGCGGGACGGATCCACGACCGCGACGGCCAGCCGCCCGCGTCGGGCGCGAGCGTACGGCTGCTCGAGAAGACGCCGAAGAACGCGCTGCGCGTGCCGTTTCTGCTCGAGGTGTTCCCCGACGCGCAGTTCATCTTCCTGCAGCGCGATCCGCGCGCGAACCTCTCGAGCATGATGCAGGCCTGGCGGGCCAAGGGCTGGATCACCTACCGGCAGCTGCCCGGCTGGCCCGGGCCGTGGTCGCTGCTCCTGCCGCCGGGCTACGAGCGGCTCCAGGGCCGGCCGCTCGAGGAAGTCGTCGCTTTCCAGTGGCGGGTCGCCAACGAGACGATCCTCGACGACCTGGCCGACCTGCCGCGCGAGCGCTGGACGACCGTGCGCTACGAGGCGTTCGTCGCCGACCCCCGCGCGGAGATCGGCAGGCTCCTGGACTTCGCCGGGCTCGCCGTGGACCGGCGGCTCGAGGACTACCTCGCGCGGCCGCTGCCGCTGTCCAAGCACACGCAGACGAGGCCCGACCCGGACAAGTGGAAGCAGAATGCCGCGGAGATCGAACGGGTGATGCCGCAGCTCGAGGCGGTCTCCAGGCGCCTGCATGCGTAGGCCCGACCTCCTCATCGTCATGGTCAATCAGCGCTAGCGCACCTCGACGATCGCGAGGGTCGCCGGCTCGCCGCCCGCATTGCGGAAACGGGCCGGGTTCTCCGGCCGCAGCACGATGAAGTCCCCAGCGGACTGCAGAGTCGACGATGAGCCCGTGCCCGGCTCGACGACGACCGAACCGGATGACACCTGGACCACGACGACCGGGCGGCGATGACTTTCCCAGGCCCACGTCTCCTGGCTTGCGAGTGTGCGCCGGCTGCTCCGGAACCAGCGACCGCTCGTCTCGACCGGGTACTTTTCGTCCAGGAACTCTTCCGTGCCGTCGGCCTGGCCGGGACCGCGATTCAGGATGGCGATCAGGCGAAACGGGACTTCGCCCGGATTCGTGACCCGGTGCTCCACCGGAGCGGTGGCGTAGGTCTCATTGAAAAGTATGCTCCCGACCGCGGGCGCGGGACTCGTGTTGGGGCTCGCGCCTCCCCATTCCTCGCCGAGCACCTGCGCCTTCGTGGGTGCCGGGCTGATGTAGACGTACGCGATCGGGGCATCGTGCCGATGGAACAGGGTCGTGTCGCCCGGGACAATCTCGACATCGAGAACTCTGAGCTCAGGTCCCTCGTGGACCAGGCGATGCCGTGGTTCCTCGTGCACCGGGACCACGGTCTCGGCAGCCAGCGCCAAGGGAGTTGTCGCGAGTAGAACGACCGCGAACAGGATGCGCATGAAACTGGCTTGTCCTTTTATTGGATTGAGTGCGGTCTAACGCCTGCGGCGCGCCACCTGCAATCTTTCACGGATCGCTCGAACGCATAGTCAGGCAGCGCCGAGCTAGCACCCTGCCGACTGAAAGCCACACGCTGAGCTCACAAGGGTAAACCCCAGGAGAGAGTAGCCGGGTGCAAGACCGACAAGTCCAAGCAGTACGAGACGCTTCGTACTCACGCCGGATCCAAGCGAGAAATGGAAAATGCCCGCCAGATAGCACAAGACCGGTACAGCGATCAGCGCCTCCGGAGCCAGTGTCTGAAAGAGTTCGACTTTTGCGCCGTACATGGCCGCAACCATGACCAGCAGCACCAACAAGGCGATCCCGAGACTTGGTGCTGTGGCGGGCACTTCTTGCCAGCCGATCGGCCAGCGGGACCACGTGCATCCCAATGCCAGCAGCACAAGCGCTGGCACCGTGGAAAGGGCGACGTGAGCGGGAAAGTCCATGATTGCCCTGGATGTGCCGCTTAACGACCGCTGCATCGCATAGTCAGGCAACACGCTGCGGCTGACGCGAATGGTCGTCGGAGTTCGGCAATGCTGGAAATGGCACGCTGATCGCCTTGACTGCGGCGATAAGGCCGATGAATCCCATTGCTACCCGCAGCCAGTCGTATGCCACCCAGCGCTGCACCATCTCACGAACAATCGAAGGATCGGTTTCGGCTGTCGGAGCCCCCTGGGCTACGGCCCACAATGCCGCGTTCTGAGGCCAGAACCAGAGGATTGTGAACACCAGGGTGGCGAGCATCATGAGTGGCGGCAGAGTTAGCCAAGCGCGATATCGCAGTGGAGTTTTCCATCCCGCCATGAGAGCCCCGAAGGAGCAAACGAGCAGAGCAACCGAGCTTGGAAAGAAGTATTCGCCCGTGTCGACGGGCCAGCGAGGTCCGTAAGGAAGAAGTGACAACGATTCGGGTGGTGAAGCACTCCAGGCGCCCACGAGCACGCGGAGGTCGAACAGCTTGCCGCCGAGGAGGATGCCCCAAGCAATGACGGAGATCCAAAGAAAAAGGCGCGTCAGCCGCATTCGCATGAGCATCTCCTGCCGGCCAGCAAGCGAGTCCTTGAAGTTGGAAGCGGTCACCGCAAGAGCAAAACCTGGGTTGCCTGATTACATTCAGGGGGCTTGAAAGCCCCGCACCGCAAAATGCTCTGCATGATCCCGATCAACCTGTGCGCCAATTGCCAATCGCTCAGGCCGTAACAGGTGCGTCACCGACAGTCCGTCAACACGGCTATCTACCACGATTCTGCAGCCGCCCATATTTCCTGAGAGCGATCTGCAGGCGGTCGTGGGGCAGCGCATGCACCGTGTAGCCATTCGCGCCGGTCATGGTCCTGGCTGCCACGAGCGCGTTCACGATGGCTTCCTCCGTCGCCTCGACGGTCGCGAGAAACAGCGGACCCAGCGCGTCGTTCGGCAGCATCTCGAGACGCGCACGGCCGGTGCGCGCGGCCGCACCCGGATTGGCCGTCGAGAACGCGACGAAGATGTCGCCGGAGCCGTTGGAGGCGTAGCTGCCCATGCGGCCGAGCGCCAGCGAGGCGCGCTGCGCGACGCGACGCATCTGGTGCGGCAGCAGCGGCGCATCGGTCGCGATCACGACGATGATGGAGCCGCGCTCCTCGACCTGGGGTGCCTTGCCAGGCAGCAGGTCCGTGATCTCCTCGCCGACCGGCACGCCGGCGATCCGCAGGGCCCTGCGAATGCCGTAGTTGGACTGGACGAGCGCGCCGACCGTGTAGCTGGCGCCAGCGAGTTCTACCTGCCGCGAGGCGGTGCCGATCCCGCCCTTGAACTCGTGCGTGACCATCCCGGTGCCGCCGCCGACGTTGCCTTCCGCGACCGGCCCGGCCTGCGCGCCGTCGAGCGCCGCGAACACGTGCTCGCGCGTGACGTGGAATCCATTGATATCGTTCAGGTCGCCGTCGTAGGTCTCGGCGACGACGGGCATCACCCAGAAGACGTCCGGCTCGTCCGGAAGGGCGTCGTAGAGCCGATTCTCGACCTGCCAGGCGATGGCCGCATCGCGCACGACGCCGACGGAATGCGTGTTGGTGATGAGGATCGGCCCCTCGAGGAACCCGGATTCCGTGATCCAGGTGGTGCCCGTCATCTCGCCGTTGCCATTCAGCGAATGCCAGCCGGCGAATACCGGGTCGTAGGTGCGGCCGCGCGGCAGGATGGCGGTCACGCCCGTGCGCACCGGCCCCTGGCCCGGCACCAGCTTTCCTTCGCCGCTGATCAGCGTCGTGTGGCCGACCGCGACGCCGGCGACGTCGGTGATCGCGTTCGCAGGTCCCGGCGTGCCGTCGAACGGGACGCCGAGGTCGCGCGCGCGGGGCTGCAGCTCCGCTGCCGCCGCCGTCGCCGAGAGCAGCACCATGAGGCAAGAAGCCAGGGAAAGTTTCATCGGGGGCACCGGTTCATCAGGGTGTTTGCAGTCTTTCGTTGCGTAGATAGGCGATCCAGTACACGCCCGCGACCAGCAGGGTACCACCCAGCAGGTTGCCGGCCGTCACAGCGACGATGTTCCGGCCGATCCCGACGATCGACACCGCATCGTGCGCATCCATTGCGAGCCCGAAGGGCAGGAAGAACCAGTTCGCGATGGAGTGCTCGAAGCCGATGGCCACGAATGCGGCGATCGGGAACAGAATGGCCAGGATCTTGTCGGTCACGCTCCGTCCGCCGATCGCCAGCCAGACCGCCAGGCAGACGAGCGCGTTGCACAGGATGCCGCGAATGAAGGCTTCCGCCAGGGGAAGGTCCGCCTTGGCGCGCGCAATGCGCACCGCCGTCTCGCCGACGGCGCCCTCGCCCAGGGCGGCGACATCGGCCCAAACGACCAGCAGGACCGTCGCCAGGCAGCCAACCACGTTTCCGACGTAGGTGAGGAGCCAGTTCCGCAGGACCTCCCGGGTCCCGATCAGGCGGCTCGCCCAGGCCATTGCGATGAGGTTGTTGCCGGTGAACAGCTCGGCACCCGCCACCACCACCAGAATCAATCCGAGACAGAAGCTCAGGCCTCCGAGCAGGCGCGTGGGACCCAGACCCAGTCCGGACTCCGTGATCACCACGGTGAAGAACAGCGCGCCGAGCGATATGAAGGCGCCCGCGAGGACCGCCAGCACGAGCAACGAGAGGGCATCGGCATGCGCCTTGGCAACGCCGAGTCGCTCGACCTGCCGGGCGATCTCGCGCGGCGGATACGCGTCGCTCAGGTGCGGTTCTTCATGCATCACCGATCACGCCTGCGATCCGCGAACCCGATCCGCCAGCTTCTCCGCCAGCATGATCGTCGGCGCGTTGAGGTTGCCGGTCGTGATGGACGGCATGATTGATGAGTCGATCACGCGCAGTGACCCGAGACCGACCACGCGGCCCTCGGGGTCGACGACTGTCATCGGGTCATCGGGGCGGCCCATGCGGCAGCTGCAGGAGGGGTGATAGGCGCTCTCGACTTTCGCGCGCACGAACGCGTCGATCTCGTCGTCCGTCTGCACGTCCTTGCCCGGCTGGATCTCCCGCCCGCGCCAGGGATCGAAGGCCTTCTGCGCGAAGATCGCGCGCGTGAGGCGCGTGGCGGCGCGGAACTCGGCGAGGTCGTCCGGGTGGCTCAGGTAATTGAACCGGATCTTCGGCGGATCGCGCGCATCGCCTGACGCGAGCCGCACGTGGCCGCGGCTCTTCGAGCGCATCGGACCGACGTGGGCCTGGAAGCCGTGTTCCTGCGCCAGCGAGGAGCCGTCATAGGTCACGGCGAGCGGCAGGAAATGGTACTGGATGTCCGGGTACTCCACCTCCGGGCGGCTCCTGATGAATCCGCCGGTCTCGAAGTGGTTGGTGGCGCCGAGGCCGTCCTTGAACAGCAGCCAGCGCGCGCCGATCAGGCCGCGCGCGAAGAGACCCATGGAGGAATAGAGCGTGACCGGCTGCGTGCAGGCGACCTGGAAGTAGTACTCGAGGTGGTCCTGCAGGTTTTCGCCGACACCGGGCAGTTCGTGCACGACCGGGATGCCGTGCTCGCGCAGTTCCGCGGCCGGCCCGATGCCGGAGAGCTTCAGCAGCTTCGGCGAGTTGATCGAGCCCGTGCTGACGATCACCTCGCGGCGGGCGGCGACGCTCGCGAGCGACTCGCCCCGGCGGTACTCGACCCCGGTCGCGCGCTTTCCGTCGAACAGCACGCGCGTCGCGAGCGCGCCGGTACGGACGGCCAGGTTCGGCCGCCGCATCGCGGGCCGCAGGTAGGCGTTGGCCGCACTGCAGCGCCGGCCGTCCGGGCCCACCGTCATGTCGAGGCGGCCGAAGCCGTCCTGCGTGCGGCCGTTGAGGTCCGCGTTGTACGGGTAGCCCGCCTGCCGGCCCGCCTCCAGCCAGGCGGCGTGCAGCGGATTCGAGAGCGTGCCGTAACGCGTCTGCAGCGGGCCCGAATCGCCGCGGTACGCGTCGCCGCCGGCCGCGCGGGTCTCGGCGCGGCGGAAGTAGGGCAGCACCGCCGCGTAGTTCCAGCCCGCCGCGCCCTCCGCTTCCCAGCGGTCGAAGTCGCGCGGATTGCCGCGCACGTACACCAGGCCGTTGATAGACGACGAGCCGCCGAGCACCTTGCCGCGCGGCGTGTGCAGGCGCCGCCCGCCGAGGCCGGGCTCCGGCTCCGTGTAGTAGCGCCAGTCGTAGCGTTCCATGCCCATGGGAATGGAGAGCGCCGAGGGCATCTGCACGAAGATCGAGCGGTCCGAGCCGCCGTACTCGAGCAGCAGCACCGTGTGCCTGCCGTCCTCCGTCAGCCGGTTCGCGAGCACGCAGCCCGCCGATCCCGCCCCGACGATGACGTAATCGAAAGCCTCAGTAGGGCGCATCGATGTCGCCCTTGGCGACGTACACGCTCTTGAGCTGCGTGTAGTGCTCCATCGCGGCGCGGCCGTTCTCGCGACCGAGCCCGGAGAGCTTCATGCCGCCGAACGGCAGCTCGATGGGCGTCACGTTGTAGTGGTTGATCCAGCAGGTGCCGGCCTCGAGCTTCGCGATCACGCGGTGCGCGCGGTTGAGGTCGTTGGTGAACACGCCGGCGGAGAGGCCGAACTCGGTCGCGTTGGCGCGCGCGACGACTTCGTCCTCGTCGCTGAACTCGAGCACTGACATCACGGGTCCGAAGATCTCCTCGCGCACGATGGTCATGTCGTCGCGGCAGCCGTCGAACACCGTGGGCTCGACGAACGCGCCCTTCGCGAGCGCGCCCTCGGTGCGGCGGTTGCCGCCGACCAGGATCCGCGCGCCTTCCTCGCGGCCGCGCGCGATGTAGCCGAGCACCATTTCCATGTGCTCGCGCGAGATGAGGGAGCCGACCTGGGTCGCCGGGTCCATCGGGTCGCCGATCTTCATGGCGCCGACCCGGGCGGTCAGCTTCTTCAGGAACTCCGCCTTGACCTTGCGGTGCACGAACACGCGCGTGCCGTTTGAGCAGACCTCGCCCGCGGAATAGAAATTGCCGAGCAGGGCGCCCGAGACGGCCTGGTCGAGCTTCGCGTCGTCGAAGACGAGGATCGGCGACTTGCCGCCGAGCTCGAGGGTCACGGCCTTCACCTGGGTCGCGGCGTCGCTCATCACGGCCTTGCCGGTGCCGACCGAACCGGTGAGGGAGACTTTGCGGATCAGCGGATGGCGCGAGAGCGCGCGCCCGGTCGCCGAGTGGCCCTGGACCACCTGGAACAGGCCGGGCGGCAGGCCGGCGTCCCGGTAGGCCTTCTCCAGCTCGACGGCGGTGAGCGGCGTGAGGCTCGCCGGCTTGAAGATCATCGCGTTGCCGAAGGCGAGCGCGGGCGCCGACTTCCAGCAGGCGATCTGGATCGGGTAGTTCCAGGCGCCGATGCCGGCCGTGATGCCGATCGGCTCGCGGCGCGTGTATCCCCAGGCCGAGGGCCCGAGGTCGATGTGCTCGCCGGCGGCGCCCTGCGCCTGGGCCGCGAAGTACTCCAGGCACTCGGCGCCCGAGATCACGTCGACGACGCGCGTCTCCTGGATCGGCTTGCCCGTGTCGCGGGTCTCGAGCTCGGCCAGCGCGTCGTTGCGCTCGCGCAGGATCGCGGCCGCGCGGCGCAGGATGCGGGCGCGCTCGGCGCCCGGCAGCGCGCCCCAGGCGGGCTGGGCGGCGCGGGCGGCGGCGACCGCGGCGTCCACCTCGACAGGACCGGCAACGGGCAATTCAGCGAGCTTCTCGCCGGTCGCGGGATTGAAAGAGGCGAGGCGGGAACTCTCCGGTTCTGCGAGACGATCTGAGGTTGTCATGAATTCCCTGCCTGCACGGAGTTACGGTGCCTCCACCTGCGCGCCGGCGGCGTGCTCGGCCAGCGTACCGGACTTGTGCCGCTGCACGAACCAGTAGTATGCGAACCCGCCGATCATGACGCCGCCGACGAACAGCAAGCCGCCCCACTTCAGGTACCAGTGGAACGGCTCGGTCGCGTTGTAGACCGACTGGCGCGGCCAGATCAGGTTGGTGGCCATGAAAAGGCCCCAAAGGACGGCGGCAACGTTGACCGGCAGGCCCCAGCGGCCGAGCGTGAAGTAGCCCGGCGCGGCGTCCTCGGAGCGCCACTGCCCGCGCAAACGCGCGAGCAGCATCGGCACCGTGACCAGCAGGTAGGCGATGTAGATCATGATGATTCCCAGGCTCGTGATCACCACGAAGATCTGAGGCTGGCGGATGTTGACGATGAGGATCGCGATCGCCAGCACGCCGATCAGGATTGACGGAATGATCGGCGTGCGCGTCTTCGGGTGGACCCGCGCGAGATGCGCGCCGCCGGGCAGGTTGTTGTCGCGCGCCATCGCGAACATCATCCGGATCGCGGCCGTGTGGACCGCCAGGCAGCAGACGGTGATGGCAATCACCACCGACCACAGGAAGATGTCGCCGACCGTCCCGCCGAGCACGTCGAGGACGATGAACTGCAGGCCGCCGACACCCAGTTCTTCACTGTTGATGTCCGTCACCGCCATCATCGCAAACAGCAGGATTGCGCCGCCGATCAGGAATGAGGCGACCAGCGCGCGCAGGATCGCCTTTGGCGCGTTGCGGCGCGGATCGAGGCTTTCCTCGCCCAGCGAGCTGGCGGTGTCGAAGCCGTACATGACGTAGGCGGAGGCGAGCGAGGCGGTCAGGAACGCGCCGAGGTAGCCGAGCTCCCAGTCAGCCCCCAGCCCCTGCGTGTCGGTTACGACGCCCGGGCCGCGCTTGATGTTGACCGCGAACGCAAGTATGAGCAGGACGGCTGCGATCAGCTCGATGATGACGCCCGCGCTGTTGATCCATGCCATCAGCTTGACGCCGATCGCGTTGACGATCGTGGTGAAGACGATCAGCGCCGTGCCGAGGATCACGGCGTTGGCAGCGTAGTCGTACTTGCCGGTGCCGTCGCCGTAAAACTGAAAGAACGCGTCGATCTGCGGCAGCGTGATCTGGTACGCGAGCGCGACTGCCGCGACGGTGACGATGGAAGCGAACAGCATCGTCCAGCCTGCCAGCCAGGCGACGTGCGGCGTGCTGAGCCGCTTGGACCAGTTGTAGATCGAACCCGCGATCGGGTAGCGCGAGGCAAGTTCGGCGAAGCAGAGCGCGACCATCAGCTGACCGGCGAAGACGAGTGGCCACGACCACCAGTACGCCGGGCCGCCGAACGCGAACCCGAAGTAGAACAACTGGAAAGTGCCGGTGAGGATCGAGATGTAGCTGATCCCGGCGGCGAACGTGGCGAAGCTGCCGAGCGTACGGTCCAGTTCCTGCTTGTAGCCGAACTTGGCCAGGTCGACATCGTCGGCTGCGCCTGGAGCACCCGTCGCGCTCATGCGGATCTCCCGTCAGGTGCCAATGACAATATTTCAACAGCGGAGTCTAGCCAAGCGCTATCTGGGAATACCGGATCCCCCCGGTGGAAAGGCCGTGTGTCCATTGATTTGACAGGCCGGCGTCGTTAGCATGCCGCTGCGCGATTGATGCAGCGAGGCACGGATGAAATCGAAATCCGCCGGTGCGTTCTGCGTGCTCGCGTTCGCCTCGGCCTTTAGCGCCAGTGGATTCGACCTGCAGGGACACCGCGGCGCGCGCGGCCTCGCGCCCGAGAACACCCTCGCCGGCTTCGCGCGCGCGCTTGCCGTCGGCGTCTCGACGCTGGAGCTCGACTGCGGCGTCACGAAGGACGGGGTCGTGGTCGTCAGCCACGACCGTCTCCTGAACCCCGACCACACCCGCGACGCGGCCGGCAACTTCCTCGCCGTGTCCGGCCCGGCGATCGTCGACCTGACCTACGAGGAACTGCGTGCCTACGACGTCGGCCGCATCAACCCGGCGAGCGCGCTCGCCGCGGCGTTCCCTGACCAGCAGCCGGTGGACGGCGAGCGCATCCCGCGCCTCGCCGACGTGTTCGCGCTCGTGGAGCGCAGCGGCAACCGGGCCGTGCGCTTCAACATCGAGACCAAGATCGACCCGGCGCATCCGGAGCAGACCGTCTCGCCGCTCGCCTTCGCCCGGGCGCTCGAAGCAGTGATCCGCGAGGCCGGCATGGCCTCGCGCGTGACGGTGCAGTCCTTCGACTGGCGGACGCTGCGCCTGCTCGGCGCGCTGGCCCCGGACATCGCGCTGGTCGCGCTGACCGACCAGCAGGAAGGCGAGGACACGATCGAGGTCGGCAAGCCCGGGCCCTCGCCCTGGCTCGGGGAACTCGACGTGGACGACCACGGCGGCTCGGTGCCGAAACTCGTGCAGGCGCTCGGCGCGAAGACCTGGTCGCCGCACGCGCGCGACCTGACGCCCGCGCTCGTGATCGAAGCGCACGCGCTCGGCCTTGCGGTCGTGCCCTGGACGGTCAACGACCCGGCCGACATGGCGAGTGCCGCGGCGCTCGGCATCGACGGCCTCATCACCGACTACCCGGACCGGCTGCGCGCCGTACTCCAGTCGAAGGGCATCGCCGTGCCCGCGCCGACCCCCGTGCAATGATCGGCTTCCTGCGGCCCGCGGCCTTCCGGCCCGAGCTGCCTGCGGAGCGCGTCGACCCCGAGTACCGGCGACTGCGGCGGCGTGTCTATGCCGGCATCTTCGTCGGCTACGCCGGCTATTACCTGGTGCGCAACAACCTCGCGCTCGCGATTCCCGACCTGCTCGCCGAGCACCCGGAATACACGAAGGCGCAGCTCGGCACGGCGCTCACCGCGCTCTCGATCGCCTACGGGCTCTCCAAATTCCTGATGGGCTCGGTCTCGGACCGCAGCAATCCGAAGACCTTCATGCCGCTCGGGTTGCTGCTGTCCGCCGTGCTGATGGCGGCGTTCGGCGTCGTCGAGGCGCTGTCGGCCTCGATCGTCGCCATCGTGGTCGTGATGACGCTGAACGGCTGGGTCCAGGGCATGGGCTGGCCGCCCTGCGGCAAGACCATGGTGCACTGGTTCAGCAAGCACGAACGCGGGCTCACGGTCTCGACCTGGAACGTCGCGCACAACATCGGCGGCGCGCTGGTCGCGAACCTCGCGCTCGCCGGCGTCGTGCTGTTCAACGACTGGGGCGCGAAGTTCTACTTCAACGCCGCGATCGCCGCGGCCATCGCGGTCGGCATCTTCTTCCTGCTGGAGGACACGCCGCAGTCGAAGGGGCTCCCGCCGGTGGAGCGCTGGCGCAACGACTACCCGGAGGGCTACACCGAAGCGGACGAGGCGACGCTCACCGCGCGCGAGATCTTCCTGAAGTACGTGCTGCCCAACCGGTTCCTGTGGGCCATCGCGATCGCGAACGCGTTCTGCTACTTCGTCCGGTACGGCGTCGTGAACTGGATCCCGACCTACCTCGAGACGGCGAAAGGGTTCTCCTTCCACGAATCGAGCACGGCCTGGGCGCTGTACGAGTACGCGGCCATCCCCGGTACGATCGTCTGCGGCTGGCTTTCGGACCGCTGGTTCCGGGGCCGGCGCGCGCCGATGACCATGATCTTCATGGCGCTGACGCTGGGCGCGGTCGTCGTCTACTGGATGAACCTGCACGGCCCGATCTGGATCGACTACGTCGCGCTGTTCGCGATCGGCTTCCTGATCTACGGGCCGATCATGATGATCGGGCTGCACTCGCTCGACCTCGTGCCGAAGAAGGCGGCGGGCACCGCCGCGGGACTCACGGGCCTGTTCGGCTACGTGTTCGGCTCGGCGATCGCCGGCACCGGCGTCGGCTGGATCGCCGACCGCTGGGACTGGAACGGCGTGTTCATCGCCATGGTCGCCTGCTGCGTGCTGACGATCCTGTTCGTCTCCCTGACGCTGAAGCACCGCGTGACGAGCACGGTGCGCGACTAGGGCGGGTCAGGTCGCGAGCGCGCGGGCGAGCGCCGCCTGCCAGCCGGCAAGCAGGGCCTCGCGCCGCTCCGGCTCCATCGCGGGGCGGAATTCCGCGCCGCCCGCCCAGGTCGCGGCGACCGCGGCGAGGTCCGGCCACACGCCGGTCGCGAGGCCGGCGAGGAAGGCGGCGCCGAGCGCCGTGGTCTCGACCTCGGCGGGCCGTTCGACGCGCGCGTCCAGCATCTCCGCGAGGAACTGGCAGAACCAGTCGTTGGCGGCCATGCCGCCGTCCACGCGGATCGCGGCGGCGCGCGCCGTGCCGTCGGCGGCCATGGCACGCGTGAGGTCCACGGTCTGGAAGGCGACGGACTCGAGCGCCGCGCGGGCCAGGTGCGCGCCGGTGGCGTCGAGCGTGAGCCCCGAGATGAGTCCCCGCGCGTCCGGGCGCCAGTGCGGCGCGCCGAGGCCGACGAACGCCGGCACCAGGTGCACGCCGTGGCTGTCCGGCACCTGGCGCGCGAGCGCGTCGGTCTCGGCCGCGTCGCGGAGGAGGCCGAGCCCGTCGCGCAGCCACTTGATCGCGGCGCCGGCGACGAAGATCGAGCCCTCCATCGCGTAGGTGGTGCGCCCGCCGATGCGGTAGGCGGGCGTCGTCAGGAGGCGGTTCTTCGACTCGACGGGCTGCGTCCCCGTGTTGAGCAGCAGGAAGCAGCCGGTGCCGTAGGTGGACTTCGCCATCCCGGGTTCGAAGCAGGCCTGGCCGACGAGCGCCGCCTGTTGGTCGCCGGCGATGCCGGCCACGGGGATCGCCGCGCCGAGCAGGTCCGCCCCGGTGGTGCCGAACACGCCGCTGCTGTCGTGCACTTCCGGGAGCAGCGCGCGCGGGATTCGGAACAGGCGCAGCAGTTCGTCATCCCAGTCGCCGCGATGGATGTCGAGCAGCAGCGTGCGCGAGGCGTTCGTGACGTCGGTCGCGTGCACCCGCCCGCCCGTCAGCCGCCAGAGCAGGAAACAGTCCACCGTGCCGAAGGCGAGCTCGCCGCGCTCCGCGCGTGCCCGCGCGCCAGGCACGTGATCGAGCAGCCAGGCGAGCTTGGTGCCCGAGAAGTAGGGATCGAGCAGCAGGCCGGTGCGGCGGCGCACGAGCGGCTCGGCGCCTTCGGACTCGAGCCGCGCGCAGGCTTCCGCCGTGCGCCGGTCCTGCCAGACGATGGCGCGGTGGATCGGGCGGCCGGTGGCGCGTTCCCAGACGACCGTCGTCTCGCGCTGGTTGGTGATGCCGATGGCGGCGACGTCGCGCGCGGCAAGTCCCGCGCGCTCGAGCGCCTCGCGCGCGGTGGCGAGGGCATCGCGCCAGATGTCCTCGGCGTCGTGCTCCACCCAGCCGTCGGCCGGGTAGTGCTGCGCCAGCTCGCGCCGGGCGAGCGCGACGGCGCGCCCGCGCTCGTCGAAGACGATGCTGCGTGTCGAGGTCGTGCCCTGGTCGATCGCGAGGACGTGGCGGGGCCGGGTCATGCGCGGCCCAGGTGGTCTTCGAGGCGCTGGCGGTCGGCGGGCGTGGCCCAAAGGCCCGTCTTGGAATGCAGCCAGCAGATGTCGTGCGGCGTGCGCGCCCATTCCTCGCGCACGAGGTAGTCCACCTCGCGGGCCGTCATGCCGCCGCCGAAGGCCTCGCCGAGATCCGCGGGCGACCGCGCGCCTTCGAGGAACTTCTTCGCGCGCGTGCCGTAGGCGCGCGCGAGACGCCGCGACTGGCGCTCCCCGAGGTATGGCCAGCGGCGCTGCAGTTCCGCCGCAAGTCCGTCGACGTCGCCGCCCGGGATGTCGCCGCCGGGCAGGGGCGCGGTTGCCGTCCACGAGCCGGGCAACCTGCCGAGGAAGGGCTCGAGCCGCGCGAGCGCGAGCTCCGCGAGCTGCCGGTAGGTCGTGAGCTTGCCGCCGATCACCGACAGGAGCGGCGCGCGGCCGTCGACGGCGTCGAGCGCCAGCACGTAATCGCGCGTGACGGCCGAGGCGCGCGTCGCGCCGTCGTCCTGCAGCGCGCGGATGCCCGCGAAGCTCCAGGCGACGTCTGCAGGCGACACCTGCCGCTCGAAGCAGCGGTTCACCACCCCGCACAGGTACTCGACCTCCGCCGGTTCGATCTCGCAGGCCTCCGGCGCGCCGGTCCAGGGCACGTCGGTCGTGCCGATGAGCGTGAAGTCCTCCTGGTACGGGATGACGAACACGAGGCGCCGGTCCGTGTGCTGCAGCGCATAGGCCTGCGTCCCCTCGTAGAGTTTCGGCACGACGATGTGGCTGCCCTTGACCAGCCGGACCGCCGTGCGCGCGCCCGCCGCGTGGCAGCCGGCGATGACCTCGGCGACCCAGGGCCCCGCCGCGTTGACGATTGCGCGCGCGGTTTCGGTCACCGTCGCGCCGGTCGTCTCGTCGCGGATCTCGGCGCGCCACTCGCCGCCGTGCCGGGTCGCGCGCAGCAGCCGGTGGCGCACGCGGATGTCGGCACCGCGCTCCGCCGCGTCCTTCGCGTTGAGGATCACCAGGCGGCTGTCGTCCGTCGTGCAGTCCGAGTACACGAAGCCGGTGCGCAACCGGGTCTGCAGGGGCGCGCCATACGGCGAGTCCGCGAAGCGGATCCGCGCCGAGCCTTCGAGCGTGCTGTTGCGCCCCAGCCGGTCATAAAGAAAGAGGCCGATCCGTACCGCCCAGGCCGGCCGCAGGCGTCCGCGATACGGCAGCACGAAGCGCTGGCGCCGCACGAGGTGCGGCGCGATGGCGAGCAGCGATTCGCGCTCGGTGAGCGACTCGCGCACCAGGCGGAGCTTGAAGTACTCGAGGTAGCGCAGCCCCCCGTGCACCAGCTTGGAGGAGGCGGACGAGGTATGCGCGGCGAGGCTGTCCTGCTCGACGAGCAGCACCGACAGGCCGCGGCCGGCGGCGTCGCGGGCGATGCCGGCGCCGTGGATGCCGCCGCCGATGATGAGCAGGTCGAAGGACACTGATTTATCCTGCCGGGGCCATGGGCGAAGGACAACTGAAAGCGCTGCTTGCGGCCGCCGTCGAGGCCGCGCTCGCGGCCGCCGTGCCCATCCGCCGTTACTTCGGCGCCGCCGACTTCGGCCTGCAGACCAAGGGCGATGGCTCGCCGGTGACGAAGGCCGACCGGGAGGCCGAGTCGGTGATCCGCGCGACGCTCGAGGCGGCCCCGGCCGGACGATTCGACATCCTCGGCGAGGAAGAAGGCCTCTCCGGGGCTGGCACGACCTGGCGCTGGACCGTGGACCCGATCGACGGCACGCGCTCCTTCGTGCGCGGCATCCCGCTGTGCGGCACGATGATCGGGCTGGAGGACACCGGGACCGGGCGGGCCTTGCTCGGGGTGATTCACCTGCCGATGCTCGGCGTGACCTATGCCGGTGCCCAGGGCCAGGGGACGTCGCGTAACGGCAAGCCCGTCAGGCTCCCAGCGGCAGTCGCGCTCGAGGAGGCGATCATCGGCACCGGCGACGTCGCCCAGTTCGCCGAAGCCGGGCGGCTCGAGGACTATCGCCGCCTCACGGCGCTGCACGGCTTCGTGCGCGGCTACACGGACTGCTTCGGCCACGGCCTTGCGATCGAGGGCGCGCTCGGCGCGATGCTCGATCCCGCGCTCAATCCCTGGGACCTGGTGCCGACGCGCGCGCTGGTCGAGGCCGCGGGGGGCGTCGCCGTCGTCCGGCCGTCAAGAGCGCCGGGCAAGTTCGATGCGCTGCTCGGCAACCGCGCGCTGGTCGCGCGGCTGGACGGCGAACTCGGCTTCTCGGCCCGCTAGGCCGGGCGCCTGCGGTCGGAGCGGGCGAGCAGCCCCGTCGCCACGGTCGTCAGGAGGACGATGACGACCAGCAGCAGGAACACCGAGTCGAGTCCCTGCGTCTTCTTGAGCCAGCCGATGACGGGCTCCTGCACGATCGGCCCGATGGAACCGAGGCCGTTGATGACGCCGGCCGCGACCGCGGCCTGGCGCCGGGTGCCGGCCTCCATCGCGCTCGGGCCGGCGAGCAGGGAGTCCGGTCCCATCGCCATGAAGCCGATGAGGCCGAGCAGCGCGACGAACAGGACGGGTGAGCTCAAGCCCACCATCCACATCGCCGTGACGGCGAGCAGGCAACCGCAGGTCATCCAGAAGATCACCGGCGTGCGGCGCGAGCCGGGCAGTCGGTCGGACCAGTAGCCGGCGACGATCACGCCGAGGAAGCCGACCCAGTCGAAAGCGGTCGAGAAATAAGCCGCGAACGTCGCGGACATCCCGAAGTGCTCGCCGAGGATCAGCGCCGACCACGAGTCGAGCGCGTAGCGCAGGAACTTGAAGCCGAAGTAGATGAGGCCCATCGCGATGACGGAGACCAGGAATGCGCGCGGCAGCGCCGCGGGCCGCGCGGCGGCGCCCGCCTTCGCGGGCGCGGCATCCGGCTCGGGTTCTTCGTCGAGCGAGACGCCGGCCGACTCCGGCCGTTCCCGCGCGCACAGCACGAAGTACACGGTGAAGGCTAGCAACACGAGGCTCGAGCCGTAGAACGACCAGGCGAGACCCAGCCAGCCGAGCAGGAAGCCGGCGAGTCCCTTGCCGAACACGCCCCCGAACTGGTAGCAGGTGCCCCAGACCGCGAACAGCGTCCCGCGCTCGGACTTGCGCGTCCAGTTGGCGAACAGCGCGACGTTGTGCGGCCAGCCGGTCGCCTGCGCGAAGCCGAAGATGCCCATGGTCACGCAGATCCACAGGAAGGCGCGCGCGGATTCGGCGTCCACGAGCAACCCGATCGCGAAGTTCGAGGCGGCCGCGACGCACATGCCGATCGCCAGGATCCGCCTGCTCTCGAAGCGCCGGCCGAGCCAGGCCGCGAGGAACTGGCCGAGCATGTAGGTGACCAGGTAGATCGTCCACGGCCAGGCGATCTCGAGGTCGTCGAGGCCGAAGTGCTCCTTGAGCGGCAGCTTCACGACCGCGTAGACCTTGCGGACGATGTAGAAGCCGAAGTACGACAGCCAGGTGGCGACGAAGAGCTGCAGCCGGTAGCGCCGGAACAGCGCCGGGTCGCCGGCGCTCACGCGTACACCTGTCCGGCGAGTTCGAGGCTGCCGTCCGCGAGCCGCGCCCAGAAGCGCGGCGGCAATGCGAGGTAGTCGCGCAGGGAGGCGGTCGCGAGCGCGGTGTTGCCCGGGATGTCGGCCGCACAGCAGGTGATGAACACGGACCGCATGCCCGCGGCCCGCGCCGCGAGCAGGCCCGCCTGGCTGTCCTCGAACACGAGGCTCTCGGCGGGCACGACGCCGAGCGCGCGCGCGCCCTGGAGATACCCGTCCGGATCCGGTTTCGAGGCGCGCACGGCGTCGCCGCCGATGCGCGCGGTGCGCTCGACGCAGTCGGCCACGCCGAGCTTTTCCAGGAACCGGTCGATCACGGCGCGCGGGCTGGAGGAGACGACGCCGAGCTTCAGGTGCCGGGCCGCCTCGCGCAGCGCCGCGGACGCGCCGGGCACGGGGGTCACGTCGGCGGCGATCTCGGACCAGTACGCGAGCAGTTCGTCGGCGAGCGCCTCGGGGCCCACGCTGACGCCCGTGCGCTCGCGCAGGACGTTCGCGATATGGCCCCAGGTGCGGCCGCGCGTCTCGGTGTGCGGCAGCGCGAAGTCCGCGATGCCGTGCCGCCCGGCGATCACGCGGACGGCCGTATCGGTGTGCACTTCGCTGTCGATGAGCGTGCCGTCCATGTCGAACAGCGCGGCGCGCACGGGCACGCCGCTCACGGCCGCACGGCGAGGTCGGCGAGCGGCAGCTTCCAGGACATCCGCTGGCGGCCGCTCGCGTCGGTGATGCCGAGTGCGAGCGTCGTCGCCTCGCCCCGCCAGTCGATGTCGATCCAGCCGAAGTTGGCGTCGGAGACGACCTCGCTCGCGCGGTTGGCGTTGGGCGTCGCGACGCGCCACTCCTCGGTGAGCCCGCCGGCGGTGAGGTCCCACAGCGGGTAGGGCACGTTGACGTCGAGCTTGCTCAGCTCCGCGTAGTGGATGTCGCCCGAGAGGAACACGAGGCCGTTCGCGCGCTTGCGGCGCATCACGTCGAACAACCGGTCCTGGTCGCGCGCGAAGTTCGCCCAGCACTCCCAGCCCGTCGCGTCGGCGAGCACCTGCACGCTCGAGCCGAACAGCCGGATCTCCGCCGGCACTTCGAGCTGGCGCTCGAGCCATTGCCACTGGCGCTCGCCGAGCATGGTCGCCGCGTGGTCGGGGTTGCGCAGGTAGGGCCCCGGCAGCGGCCGGCCCGCGGCGACCTGCTTTCGCCCCCAGGCCTCGTACTTGCGGCCCTGCAGCGGCATCGGCGTCATCGCCGTGCGGTTGTAGCGCAGGTCCGGGAGGATCACCTGCACGCGCTCGCCGGGCGGGCCAAAGACGTACGAAGCATAGATGCCGTCGCGGTCCCGCCGCTGCGAGCCCGCCGGCTCCTGCCAGAAATCCAGGAAGATGCGGCGCGATTCGTCCTTCATCGGGAACTCGGCGCCGGCGTCGTTCTCGCCGTAGTCGTGGTCGTCCCACACGGCGACCAGCGGCGTCGTCTCGCGCAGGCGCTTGAACCCCGGCTGCGCGGCGAGCATCGCGTACTTGCGGCGCATCAGGTCCATGTCGCGCGTGTCGGCGTAGATGTTGTCGCCGAGGAAGATGAAGAGGTCGTTGCCCCGCGCGAGCACCGGGTCCCAGACCGGCTGCGGCTTTTCCTGGTCGGCGCAGCTCCCGAACGCGATGCGCGAGAGGCGCCGGCCGAGGGCCGGGTGCGGATCCGAAAGGATGCCGGCGACCTGCGCGGCGCGGGCAGCCGCGCTCGTGCCCGCGAGGCCTGCGACGGCCATGCCGCCGGCCAGCGCGAGCGAGTCGCGCAGCAGCTTCCGGCGGGCCGGGTCGTGCTCCTTCGGCGGATGACGGGTCATCGCCGGCCTTTTTATCATGCGGCCGCCCGCCGATCCGGCGGCCTGGGCGGCGGCAGCGGCTGCCAGTAGCCGGTGACGAGCGCGATGCCGGCGAGGATCACCCCCATGCCGGCAATCTGGACCCAGGTCAGCGTCTCGCCGAGCAGCAGCCAGCCGGCGGCCGCCGCCACGGCCGGGCAGACGTAGCCGTAGGAGCCGACGATGACCGGCGTCGCGTGCACCGTGAGCCAGGCATAGGCCGCGTAGGCGAGGCAGGAGCTGGCGAGGGTGAGGAACAGGAAGGCGGCGATGGCGCGTGGCGTCCAGTCGAACGGGAACGCCTCGCCCGAGAGCGGGGCGACGGCGAGCAGTCCGATCCCGCCCGCCAGCATCTGCAGGGAGACGAACATGAGCGGCGGATTCGCCGCCGCCGAGTTGCGGTGATAGATCGTCGCGAGCGACCAGGACAGGCAGCCGAGCAGGATCAGGCCCTGCCAGGCGAGGCCGGCGGCCTGGAAGCCGCCCCGCGGCGAGAGGATCAGCAGCACGCCGGCGAGGCCGGCGAACAGCCCCGCCTTCTGCGCGATCGAGAGCGGCCTGCGCCGCGGGCCGAAGGTGCCGAGCCAGGCGATCCACAGCGCGGGCGTCGCGTTCAGCAAGGCGGCCGTGTTCGACTGCACGTACTGCATCGCGATCACGTGGCAGGCGTTGCTGAAGAGCACGGCGAGGAACGCCATCACGAGGATGTGCCGGAGCTCGAGGCGCGCGAGGTTCGGCCGCCCGTAGCGGATGCCGGAAAAAGCGGTCAGCAGGATACCCGCGAGCGTGAATCGCAATCCCGCCGAGAACAGCGGCGGCTGGTCCGTCACCATCACCTTGGTCGCGATGTAGCTCGTGCCCCAGACGAAATAGATGATCGCGAGGGCGACGGCGACCCGGCTGCGGGGGGCTTGCGGCTCGCTCATGCGCCGCAAGCGTAGCGTTACGGCTGGCCGGGCGCTTGCCGGGTTGCGACCCGCAGCATCCACCAGCCGACCAGCGCAAGCGCGGCGAGTCCCGCCCACTTCTGCCACGGCCGGAGGACATCGACCAGGGCCAGGACGTGGGCATCCCCGCTCGCGACGATCGGGATCGCGATCAGCACGCCGATGATCGCCTCGCCGGCGATCAGGCCGGCCGCAAACAGCAGGCCCATCTGCTTGAGGACCTCCGGGTCGCCGCCCGGGCTGCGCCGCCGGTGCCAGCGGGTCGCCAGCTCGGCGATCAGGCCGCCCGCGAAGATCGGCGTCGAGAGTTCGAGCGGCAGGTAGATGCCGACCGCGACCGCGAGCACCGGCGCGCGCCAGCTCCTGCCGCTGCGCTTCAGGTACTCGTCGAGCGTGATCACGAGCGCGCCCACCGCGGCGCCGATCGCGACCATGTTCCAGGGCAGGCCGGCGCCGAAGATGCCGCCCGCGACCGACGCCATCAGCGTGGCCTGCGGCGCCGCGAGCGCGTTGACGCCCTCGCGGGCCGGCGTGCCGATCCCGTAGGCGTCGAGCAGCAAGTTCAGCACCGGCGCCATGATCGCCGCGGAGGCGATCGCGCCGATGCCGAGCATCACCTGCTGGCGCCAGGGCGTGGCGCCGACCAGCTGGCCGGCCTTCAGGTCCTGCAGGTTGTCGCCGGCGACCGCCGCTGCGCAGCAGGTGACCGCGCCGATCATGATCGCGGCGACCGGCCCCACCGTGGACCCGTGTCCCATCAGCGCGAGCAGGACCAGCGAGGCGAACAGGATCGTCGAGATCGTGATGCCGGAGACCGGGTTGTTGGAGGAGCCGACCAGGCCCGCCATGTAGCCGCTCACCGAGGAGAACACGAAGCCGGCGATCACCATGATCACTGCCATCGTGAAGGCGATGCCGAGGCTGCCGACCACCGCGTAATAGAGCGCGAACAGCGGCAGCACGAACAGCACGATGCCCGTGAGGATCGCCTTCATCGGCAGGTCGCGCTCGGTGTGCGGCACGTCGCCGGCCCCGCCCTTCGCCAGCGCCATGCCGGTGCGCACGCCCGAGAGCAGCGACTTGCGCAGCGACCAGAGCGACCACAGGCCGCCGATCAGCATCGCGCCGACGCCGATAAAGCGGATCTGCCGGCTCCAGAGGAGGCCCGCGGCGTCCTCGGCCGAAAGGCCCGCAAGCTGCTGCGCCAGCGCCGGGTTCTGGTCGAGCATGAAGGCGTTGTAGAAGGGGATGAACACCCACCAGGAGAGCGCGCCGCCGGAGATCATCAGGCAGCCGATGTTGAAGCCGACGATGAAGCCGACGCCGAGCAGCGCCGGAGAGAGGTTGATGCCGAAGAAGCCGATGCCGCGCTCGCCGAAGTAGCGCGCGACGACGAAGGATTCGGGGGAGAGCCTGAGGCCCGACAGCGCGAGCTTGAAAGACGCGCCAGCCGTGGCGGCGAGCGCGAGTGCCTTGAGGCCGCGGCCCGGGTCCTGGCCGACCTTCAGCACCTCGGCGGTGGCGACGCCTTCCGGGAACTGCAGTTTCTGGTCGACGATCAGCGTCCGGCGCAGCGGCACCGAGAACAGCACGCCGAGCAACCCGCCGAGGCCGGCGATGGCGAGCACCCAGCCGTACTCGAAGCGTGCCCAGTGGCCCATGATCACGAGCGCGGGGATGGTGAAGATCGTGCCGGCGGCGATCGACGAGGCCGCGGAGGCGCCGGTCGCGACGATGTTGTTCTCGAGGATGCTCGAGCGGCCGAGCAGGCGCAGCACGCCCATCGACACGACCGCGGCCGGAATCGCCGTCGCGACCGTGAGCCCCGCGAACAGCCCCAGGTAGGCGTTCGCCGCCGCGAGCAGGACGGCCAGCACCAGCGACAGGACGATGGCGCGCGCGGTCAGCTGCGCCGGGTCGTGCGGACTCATGAGAACCCCCTGAGACTACTTCGTCGTCTTCTCCGCGCCGTGCATCCAGGTGACGACGCGCCCCGAGATCGCCCACAACGCGACGCTGAAGACGAGCAGCGTGACGGCCAGCCCGCCGAACACGCCGAGCAGGCCCGCGTGCTCGGGCCGCACGTCGAGGTCGCCGGCGAGGCGCACCATCCAGGGGTAATCGCCCATGTGCTCGGTGAAAGCGCCGATGTAGCCGGCCAGCGTGTTGCCGAACAGGTTGACGAGGAACCAGACCCCCATCATCAGGGAGGCGAGCCGGAGCGGCGCCAGCTTGGTGATCATGGAGAGTCCCACCGGGCTGATGCACAGCTCGCCGGTGGTGTGGAAGAAGTAGGCGAGCACCAGCCAGATCATGCTCGACTTCATGTCGCCCGAGCGCTGCATCTCGAACACCGCGATCACGAGGCACACGAACCCGAGCGCGACCTGCGCGAGGCCCAGGTACATCTTGACCGGCGTGGACGGGTTCCTGCCGCGCTCGCCGAGCTTGCTCCAGAGCATCGAGAACGGGATGCCGAGCAGCACGATGAACAGCGGGTTCAGCGACTGGAACCAGCCGGTCGGCACCAGGAAGGATCCGACCTCGCGCCGCGCGTACTTCTCCGCGAACAGGTTCATCAGGCCGCCGGCCTGCTCGAAGGTCGCCCAGAAGATCACCACGAACGTGAAGATCACGAAGATCACGCGCAGCCGGTCGCGCTCGACCTGCGTGAGCGGCTGCTTGACCCCGCCGGCCATGGCGAGCGAGCGCTTGGCCGAGGGCACGCGCCCGACGTCGCCGATGTAGCGCTGCGCGAAGGCGAGCTGGATCGCCACCGAGAGCAGCATGCCGACGCCGGCGGCGAAGAAGCCGACGCGCCAGCCGTAGGCCGGGTCCTCGCCGAGCGTCGAGCAGACGAGCGGCGCTAGGAAGGCGCCCACGTTGATGCCCATGTAGAAGATGATGAAGGCCCCGTCGCGCCGGGGGTCGCCCTGCGGGTACAGGTCGCCCACCATCGTCGAGATGTTCGGCTTGAAGAAGCCGTTGCCGATGCACATGGCGACGAGGCCGAGGTAGAAACTGGTCGGCGTCTCGGGGAAGGCGATGCCGAGCGCGGGCAAAGAAAAGGCACCGGAGGTGCCTAGGATGTCGAGCGGCGCCGCGAGCAGGAACTGCCCCGCGGCCATGACCAGGCCGCCGAGGATCACGGCCTTGCGTTGGCCGAGCCAGTTGTCGGCGATCCAGCCGCCGAAGATCGCCGTGCCGTAGACGAGGCCCAGGTACCAGCCGTAGAGCTTGAGCGCCTGCGGTTCCGCCCAGCCGAGGCCGGGATTGACCGAATGCGTCGCGGCGGCGGCGTACAGCACGAGCAGCGCGCGCATGCCGTAGAAACTGAAGCGCTCCCACATCTCCGTGGCGAACAGGAGGTAGAGACCCTGCGGATGCCCGAGGAAGGTCTTCTGCGGGATGTTGAGGTCCTGGCTCATGCGCGGTGCACCGTGGCTCGAGTCGGGCGAGTGTCCGCCATATTGCGGCGCAACATCAAGCGGGATCGTGCTCCGCGTCCTCCGCCTTCGCGCGCACGAGGAATCGCGACAGCAGCACGCCGGCCTCGTAGAGCGCGTACATCGGCAGCGCCATCAGCGTCTGCGACACGGGATCGGGCGGCGTCAGGAAGGCCGCGATGATGAAGATCGCGAGCAGCACGTAGCCGCGGTTCTTCGCGAGCGTCTCGCGCTTGACGAGTCCGGTGCGCACGAGCAGCACGGTCGCGACCGGGATCTCGAACGCGAGCCCGAACGCGAAGAACAGCAGCACCGCGAAATCGAGGTACTGCGTGATGTCGGTCATCATCGAGACGCCCTCGGGCGTCGTCATGACGAAGAAGTTGAAGATGACCGGGAACACCACGAAGTACGCGAAAACGGCCCCGGCGTAGAACAGGATCACGCTGGAGACGAACAGCGGCAGCGCGAAGCGGCGCTCGTGGCGGTAGAGCCCGGGCGCCACGAAGGCCCACACCTGGTACAGGATGACCGGCATCGCGAAGAAGATCGCGGTGAGCAGCGCCAGCTTGAACGGCGTCATGAACGGCGCGACGACCGAGGTCGCGATCAGCTGCGAGCCTGCCGGTAGCTGCGCCCTGAGCGGTTCCGAGAGCCAGGTGAAGATGTCGTTCGCGAACCAGAGGCAGGGCAGCGCGATGACGAGGGTCGCGATCAGCGCGCGCAGCAGCCGGTCGCGAAGCTCCAGCAGGTGGGAGAGCAGCGTGCTCTCGGGCAGCTTCTCGTCGCCCGCATCGCTCATGACGGGCGCGGCGGTTCTTCCGGCGGGTCAGCGGCGGGCGGCGGTGCGGGCTTCGGCGTGCCCGGGGCCGGCGCGCCGGGCTTCGTTCGGGAAACCGGCCCGAAGTCGTCCGTGTCGACGATCCGGACCTCTTCGTCGAGCTGCTGGCGAAGCTGGCGGGCCATGGAACGCGCCCGCCCGGCCCAGCGGCCGACCTGGTTGGCGAGCCGGGGCAGTTTCTCCGGGCCCAGCACCAACAGCGCGATGCCGAGGATCAGGATGATCTCGGTGAAACCGACCTCGAACATCTCGACTCAGGCTTTCTTGGAGGAATCCGCGGTATCGCGCTCGCCCTGGCCGGCGCCGAAGTCCGCGTCCGGGCGGCCGTCCTGGGCCAGCTTCTTGCCGGACTCCTCGTCGTCGCCCTCGTTCATGGACTTCTTGAAGCCCTTCACCGCGGCGCCGAGGTCGGAGCCGATGTTGCGCAGCTTCTTCGCGCCGAAGATGAGCAGCGCGATCGCGAGGATGATCAGCAGTTCGCGAAAACCGATTCCCATGTCGATGACTCCGGCCCGCCCGTCGGGGGGTGAAGAGTCATGATACGCCAATCACTCCGCGGCATCGTGAGGCGATACCCGGATCCAGAACGTCACGGGACCGTCGTTGACCAGCGACACCCGCATATGGGCGCCGAATCGGCCCGTTTGAGCGCCGGGGAGGCGCTTTTCGGCGCGCTTTGCCATATATCCGAACAGCCGTTCGGCCTGCCCGGGCTCCGCCGCCCGGCTGAACCCGGGGCGCAGGCCCTGCGACGTGTCGGCGGCGAGCGTGAACTGCGGGACGAGCAGCAGCCCGCCGCCCGTGTCCGCCAGCGACAGGTTCATGCGGCCGCCGGCGTCGGCGAACACCCGGTAGGTGACGAGGCGCTCGAGCAGGCGGTCGGCCGCCGCCTCGTCGTCGCCGCGCTCCACGCCGACCAGCACGAGGAGTCCGCGGCCGACACGCGCGATCTCGCGGCCGTCGACTTCGACCGAGGCGCCGTCGACGCGCTGCAGGAGGCCGATCACCGTCCGCCGATCGGCAGGGACATGATCAGGTCGCGCTGCCGCTCGTCGCCGAGCATGAACGCGTGCTCGCCCACGACCTCGAAGCCGAGCTTGCGGTAGAACGCGATCGCCTTCGGATTGTGCTCCCAGACCCCGAGCCACAGGCGGTCGCAGCCCGAGGCGGCCACGATGCCGAGCGCCGCCTGCATGAGCGCCTGCGCGACGCCGCGACCCTGCCACTCGGCGGCCACGTAGATGCGATGGAGTTCGGCGGGCCGCCGTGCGGCGACGCTCGCGTGCGGGTTCGAGAGCCGCAGCTGCGAGAAGCCGATCATCGCGCCGCGCGCCTCGGCCACGGTCGTCAGCAGGTGGGGGTCGCCGATCTCGCGGCGCTGGATTTCCGTGCCGAAGGCCCGGGCACAATGCCGGTCCATGTTATCGGGCGAGTTGCGCGCGCCGAATGCCTCCCGGAAGGTGCGCTCGGCGAGCACCGCGAGTGACGGCGCGTCGGCGGCCACGGCCCGGCGCAGCGTGAACTCCGCGCTCACGGGCGCGCCTTGCGCAGCCGCTTCAGGAACACTTCCATCTCCTTCGCGGCCTGGACGTCGCCGGCCTCGCGCGCCGCCGCGATGCCGCGCTCGTACACCTCGGCGGCGCGCTCGCCGTTGCCCGCGCGCGCATGCGCCTCGCCGAGCGCCTTCCAGGCGGCCGAGTAGCGGGGATTCTGGTCGACGGCCTGGCGCAGGTGGTCGATCGCCGTGACGAGCTCGCCGGACTTGAGGCACTCCTGGCCGAGCGAGAAGCGCAGCAGCGGCGAATCCTGGCCCCGCTCCAGCATCAGCTCGAGGTTGCGGCGGAGCGCCATCAGCGCTCCCAGAACGCGGGGGTCAGCAGCAGGACGAGCGCGAAGATCTCGACGCGCCCGACCAGCATGGCGATGGTGGCCACCCACTTGGCGGAATCCGGGACGTCCTTGAAGGTCCAGGCGACCTCGCCGAGCCCGGGGCCGACGTTGTTGAGCGTCGCGGCCACCGCGGCCCAGGCGCTCACCTGGTCGAGGCCGAACAGCATCATCAGGAACATCAGGAACGCGAACACGATGAAGTACATGGCGAAGAAGCCGGCGACACCCATGATGACGCGCTCCGGCACCGGCCGCCCGGCGAGCTTGACCGGGATCTCGGCGCTCGGGTGCACCAGGCGCTTCAGTTCCGCGACGCCCTGCCGGAAGACGATCAGCCAGCGGATGACCTTCATGCCGCCGCTGGTCGAGCCGGCGCAGGCGCAAATGACCGTCATCAGCATCATGAAGGTCGGAACCGGCCCGGGCCAGTCGGCGAAGCCGGTGGTGAGGAAGCCGGTGCTGGTCTGCACCGAGATGACCTGCAGCGCGGCGTGGCGCAGCGACGTCGCGAGGGTGTCGAACTCGCCAGCCAGCCAGAGATAGAGCGTCGCGAAACCGACCATCACGGCGACGATCCAGAAGTAGGCGTGGAACTCCGTGTCGCGCCAGTACAGGCGCGGGTCACCGCCGCGCGCGACCGTGAAGTGCAGCACGAAGCTGGTGCCGCCCAGGAACATGAAGACGCAGGCGATGGCGTCGATCGTCGCGCTGTCGAAGTACGCGAGGCTCGCGTCATGGGTCGAGAATCCGGCCGTCGACACCGTCGCGTAGGCATGGCCGATCGCGTCGAACGGCGTCATGCCGGCCAGCCAGTAGGCGAGCGCGCAGGCGGCGGTCAGCGTCACGTAGATGCCCCAGAGGGCCTTTGCCGTCTGGGTGATGCGCGGGGTGAGCTTCTGGTCCTTGAACGGGCCCGGCGTGTCCGCCTTGTAGAGCGACATGCCGCCGATGCCGAGCACGGGGAACAGCGCGACCGCCAGCACGATGATGCCGATGCCGCCGAACCACTGGATCTGCTGGCGGTAGTAGAGGACGGACGGCGGCAGCGCGTCCAGGCCGGCGATGACCGTCGCGCCGGTGGTGGTGAACCCCGAGACCGCCTCGAACACGGCGTCCGTGAAGGACAGGTCCGGGACGTCGGTGATGAGCAGCGGGATCGCGCCGGCGAGCGCAAGGAAGAGCCAGAACATGGCGACGACCAGGAAGCCGTCGCGCAGCCGCAGGTCGCGGATCACGTGGCGTACGGGCAACCACAGCATGACGCCGATCGTCGCGACGACCACGAAGGACATCGCGAACACGTGGGCGTGGCCGTCCTGGTAGCCGATCGCGACGCCGATGGGCGGCAGCATCGACAGGCTGAACATCATGAGCATGAGGCCCAGGATGCGCAGCACCACCGCCAGGTTCATGCGCGTGTTCCGGTCTGGAACAGGCGGCCGACGACCTCCACGTGGCGGCGGTCGGTCAGGAACAGGATCACGTGGTCTTCCGCCTCGATGACCGTGTCGTGATGCGCCATGATCACGTCGTTGCCGCGCACGACGGCGCCGATCGTCGTGCCCTCCGGCAGGTCGATCGCGTCGATCCGCTTGCCGGCGATCGGCGAGGCGCGGCCGTCGGCGTGGACGATCGCCTCCATCGCCTCGGCCGCCCCGCGGCGCAGCGAGTGTACCCGCACGACGTCGCCGCGGCGCACGTGCTCGAGGATGGCGCCGATCGAGATGGTCTGCGGCGAGATCGCGATGTCGATCGGGCCGTTCTCCATCAGCTCGGAATAGGAAGGCTTGTTGATCAGCGCCATGACCCGCCGCGCGCCGAGCTTCTTCGCGAGCATGGCCGAGAGGATGTTGGCCTCCTCGGCGTTGGTGACCGCGACGAAGGCGTCGGCGTCGTCGATGTTCTCCTCGAGCAGCAGGTCCTCGTCGGCCGCGTTGCCGGTCAGCACCAGCGTGTTGCGCAGCCGCTCGGCGGCGCGGCGGGCCGTGTCGGGGTTGCGCTCGATCAGCTTGACCTGCAGGCGGTCCTCCAGCGCGCGCGCCAGCCGGAAGCCGATGTTGCCCGCGCCGGCGATGACGACTCGCCGCACGCGCGCCTCCTCGGTGGAGAACTCCTTCATGACCAGGCGCATGTCCTCGCGCGCGGCGACGAAGAACACCTCGTCGTGCTCCTCGATCGTGGTGTCGCCCTCGGGCAGGATGCTGCGGCCGCCGCGATAGATGGCCGCGACCCGGACCTCGGTGTCCGGGATGTGCGCGCGCAGCGCCTGCAGCTCGTGGCCAACGAGCTTGCCGCCCTTCAGCGCGCGCATGCCGACCAGAAGCACGCGGCCCTCCGCGAACTCGAGCACCTGCAGCGCGCCGGGGTAGCGGATCAGGCGCTCGACGTAGTCGGTCACGAGCTGCTCGGGGCTGATCGCGAGGTCCACCGGGATCGCGTCGTCGCCGAACAGCTCCGGCCGGCCGTAGTAATCGCCGGAGCGGATGCGCGCGATCTTGGTGGGCGTGCGGAACAGCGTCCAGGCGATCTGGCAGGCAATCATGTTCACCTCGTCGCTGGAGGTGAGCGCGACGAGCAGGTCGGCGCCCTTGCTGCCGGCGGCGAGCAGGGTCGAGGGCTGCGCGGCGTTACCGGAGACGGTGCGGATGTCGAGGCGATCCTGCAGTTCGCGCAGGATCTCGTCGCGCGTGTCGACGACGGTAACGTCGTTCGCCTGCTCGCGCGCGAGCTGCTGCGCGGCGGTGCTGCCGACCTGGCCCGCTCCCAGAATGATGATTTTCACGCGTTCTCCCCGGGTCGGACGCGGATTCTACCGCACGGGCGCGTCAGGCCGTGCCAGCCGGGCATAACGCGGTCGGCGGACGATACCCGCGGACGCCGGCCGGCCGGGGACCCTCGCTCGCTCAGGGCGGCGACCGCATTCGCTCGCTCGGGGACCCGGCCGGCCGGCGCGCGCGGGCACGGTGTCGGCGCGTCGTGCGCGCGCAGACCTGGCGATGACGCGTCGGTGCAGTCGCGGGTGGCCGGGACCCGCCGAAGCGAGCGCGTAAAGTTCCGGCCGCGCGAGCGAGGCGGCGTCCCGGCCGCCCCGCGCGAGCGCGCTCACGTCAGCATCAGGAGAGCTGCTCGAGTCGCGCCAGGGAGTACATGAGGATCTTCCGCCCCGCGCCCTCGAAGTTGACGTGCACCTGGCGCGACTCGCCCTGGCCTTCGAAGCGCAGGATCGTGCCCTCGCCGAACTTCGCGTGCCGGACGCGCGCGCCGAGGCGCATCGGCAGGTCCTCGCCGGGCACGGGCACGGCGCGCGACCGGCGGCGCGCCGCGTCGTCCTGCACGGGCGACGAGAAGGAAACCCGGTCCGGCGCGTAGAGCGGGCGGCTGACGGAGATGCGCGGCCGGACGTCCTCGACCGAGCCCGGCGGCAGTTCCGCGAGGAATCGCGACGGGTCGCGGTAGGCGGTGCGCCCGAAGATGCGCCGGCTCTCGGCGTGCGTCAGGTAGAGCCGCTGCATCGCGCGCGTGAGCCCCACGTAACAGAGCCGGCGCTCCTCCGGCAGGCGGTCGGGGTCGAACGCCGCGTGTTCCGACGGGAACAGGCCCTCCTCGAGGCCGACGACGAATACGGTCGGGAACTCGAGGCCCTTGGCGGCGTGCAGCGTCATGAGCTGCACGCAGTCGAGGCCGGTCGCGGCCTGGGTCTCGCCGGACTCGAGCGTCGCGTGCGCGAGGAAGGAGCCGAGCGGCGAAAGCCCCTCGTCGTTTTCCGGCGAGAAGGACTCCGCGGCGTTCACGAGCTCGTCCAGGTTCTCGACGCGCGCCTCGCCCTTGTTGTCCTTCTCCTTCGCGTGGTGGTCGCGCAGCCCCGAGTGCTGGATGACGTGCTTGACCTGCTCGTGCAGCGGCAGCTCGGCGATTTCGACGGCGAGCCGGTCGATGAGTGCGAAGAAGCCCTTCAGGGCGCCGGCCGCGCGCGCGGGCAGCGCGGGGGCGAGTTCGTGGCCCGCGCGCCAGAGGCTGCGCTGGTTGTCGCGGGCGTCGTTGCGGAGCAGTTCCAGCGTCGCGCCGCCGATGCCGCGCGCGGGCAGGTTCACGACTCGCTCGAAGGCGATGTCGTCGTCTCGGAACTGCGTGAGCCGCAGGTAGGCGAGCGCGTCCTTGATCTCCGCGCGCTCGAAAAACCGCAGCCCGCCGTACACGCGGTACGGGATGCGCGCCGCCATCAGCGACTCCTCGAAGGCGCGCGACTGGGCGTTCGAGCGGTACAGGACGGCGGCGGCCGCGAGCGGCAGGCCGCGGCGCTGGTGGTCGCGGATGCGGTCGATCACGAAATCGGCCTCGTCACGCTCGTTGTAGGCGGCGTAGACGCGGATCGGCTCGCCGCCCTTGGCCGCGGTCCACAGCTCCTTGCCCATGCGGTCCGTGTTCTTGGCGATGACCGCGTTCGCGGCGGCGAGGATGACCTGAGTCGAGCGGTAGTTCTGCTCCAGCTTGTAGACCGTCGCGCCGTACTCGCGGCGGAAATGCTGCATGTTCTCGACTTTCGCGCCTCGCCACCGGTACACCGACTGGTCGTCGTCGCCGACGACGAACGGCGCGCCGGTCTTGCCGACCAGCTGGCGAAGCCAGTCGTACTGGATGCCGTTGGTGTCCTGGAACTCGTCCACGAGGATGTGGCGGAATCGCCCGCGGTAGTACTCGCCGAGTTCCGGGACGTCGCGCAGCAGCTCGAAACTGCGCAGCAGCAGCTCGGCGAAATCGACGACGCCGGCCGCGGCGCAGCGGTCTTCGTAGAGCTTGTAGAGCTGGATCAGCTGCTTGCGCGTCGGGTCGTTGCGGTCGGAGAGGCTCTTCGAGCGGCGGCCCTCGTCCTTGTTCGAGTTGATGAAACCCTGCACCTCGCGCGGCACCCAGCGCTGCTCGTCGAGCTTCTGCTCGCGGATGATCCTGCGCACCAGGCGTTCCTGGTCGTCCTGGTCGAGGATCTGGAACGACTGGGGCAGGCGCGCCTCGCGCCAGTGGCGGCGCAGCATGCGGTGCGAGAGGCCGTGGAAGGTCCCGATCCAGAGCGCGTCGGCGGGCATGCCGAGCAGCGACTCGATGCGCCCGCGCATCTCGTTGGCCGCCTTGTTGGTGAAAGTGACCGCCATCAGCCCGTGCGGGGAGACGCCGCACTCGAGGATCAGCCAGGCCGCGCGGTGCGTCAGCACGCGCGTCTTGCCGCTGCCCGCGCCGGCAAGCACGAGCACGGGGCCGATCGGCGCCGAGACGGCGGCGCGCTGCGCCTCGTTCAGCGACTGGAGGAGGTCGAGGGACGTCATGGGAGGGCGGATTCTACCTAAAAAGGGGACGCACCCCTTTTCCGGTTTCGGACCATTTGCGGGCTGAATGTCTCGCGCGGAAAAGGGGTGCGTCCCCTTTTCAGGGGCGGTTTTCGCGCGCGAACTCGAGCAATGCGAGCGCGAGGGCGATCACGACCGGGCCGACGAACAGGCCGATCAGGCCGAAGGCGGCGAGGCCGCCGATCACGCCGATGAACACGGCGAGCGTCGGCAGGGGCGAGCGCCCGGAAATCAGGATCGGCTTCAGGAAGTTGTCCACGCTGCTGACGACGACGCCGACCACCAGGATCGCGATCGCCTGCCCGTAGCGGCCTTGGACGAACAGCGTCAGCAGGGCCGGGACCCACACCAGCGCGGTGCCGCCGAACGGCACGACCGAGAGCACCGCGGCCAGCACGCCGAACACGACCGGCGCCGGCATGCCGGCCAGCGCGAAGCCGATGCCGAGCAGCAGGCCCTGCACGATCGACGTGAGCACGGTGCCCCGGACGACCGCCCGCGTGACGGACGCCAGCCGCACCGCCAGGGCCTCGCGGCGGTCCGGGGCGAGCGGCACGAGCGCCGAGCCGGCCCGCGCGATGGCGCGTCCGTCGCGGACGATGAAGAACAGGATGAACAGCATGGCCGTGAAGGCGAGCACCGTGCCGACCGCGCCCATGAAGGCGATGCCCCCGTAGTTCGCGAGCTGCTGGAACAGCGTCTTGCTGCCTTCGACCAGCCAGGTCTGCACGTGGGTCGCGCTGATGTGCAGGTTGGCGTCCAGCCACTGCAGCGCGCGGCCGATCAACGGCAGCTGGTCGAGGTGGTCGAACGAGGCGTCGCGCCGCACGGCCAGCCAGCCCTGCAGCCGGCCCGCGAGTTCGGCGGCCTGGCGCGCGAAGGTGACCGCGAGCGCGGTCATCGGGCCGAGGAACAGGACCAGCACCGCGATGGTCAGCGTCAAGGCCGAGATCGAGTCGCGTCCGCGCATCAGGCGCGTGAGCTTCTCCTGCGCCGGCTGCAGGAGGAACCCGAGGAACAGCGCCCAGGCGATCGGGCCGAGGAAGGGCTCGATGATCCGGTAGACGAGGAAAGCGACGATCGCGAGCCCGGCGGTGCCGAGCAGCCGCTGGTAAAAGACCACGCTGTCGTTCGCGGCCACGGTCAGTCCTCAGAGCGCCGCACGGATGCGGGCCGCGTGGGCGGCGAGCGCCGCGGGATCCGCCGGGTCGGCCGCGTGGATGCCGAGGTCCTTGCCCGTGTAGCGCGGTATCACGTGAAAGTGCAGGTGAAAGACGCTCTGGCCCGCGGCGGGGCCGTTCAGCTGCGCGACCATGATGCCCGGCGGCGAAAAGGCCTTCTTGATCGCGCGCGCCACCTTCTGCGTGGTGCGCACCGCCGCGGCGAGCGAGTCGGGCGGCGTCGTGAAGATGTCCTCGCCGGCCGCCTTCGGCACGACGAGGGTGTGGCCCTCCGCCTGCGGCATGATGTCCATGAAGGCGAGCGTGTCCGCGTCCTCGTACACCTTGTGGCAGGGGATCTCGCCGCGGACGATGCGGGCGAAGATGTTGTCCTTGTCGTAGGCCATCTCAGGCTCCCGGCTTCAGCCGTATCGAGATCACGCAGTGATCGGGCCAGCGGCCGCCCTGCGGGTAGTCCCAGACCCGGAACGAGCCCGGCACGAGGCGTCCCGCCAGCCGCTCGCCAAGAATAAGGTAGTCGATCGGCATCCGCTCGCCATGCCCGTTGCCGCAGCCGACGGCCCCGTGCCCCGCGCCCGGGTTCACGAGGTCCGCGCCGGCGGGCTCGCCGTCGTCGATCTCCGGCCAGAGCGCGACGATGGCGCCCTGCGCGTCGCGGGCCGAGGCTCGCTCCCGGTCGAAGCGGCGGTTGAAGTCGCCGATCACGCCGAAGGCTTCTCCGGCCCTTGCGCGGCGGTCGATCCAGGCCTCCAGCACGGGTACCTGGCGCTGCAGCATCCGGCAGTCGTCCCGGCCGTTCGTCAGCGGGTCGCGGTTGCAGGAGGCCTTCAGGTGCACCGCGAGCAGGCGCATCTCGCGCGGCGTCCCCGGCTCGATCGTGACGTCCGCGCCCCAGCGCACGTCGTTGCCCGGCAGCCCGAGCGCGCGGTAGTCGCGGTTGCAGCGGTGCGCGAGTCCCTTGCGGATCGCGAAGCCGACGTTCTGCACCTGGCGGCGCTTCGTGAAGCAGAAGTCATGGCCGGGGAAGATCTCGCGCGCGACGCCCTCGCCGTCGACCTCCTGCAGCGCGACCACGTCGGCGGACACGGTCGCCGCGAAGGCGGCGAGGCGCGCGAGGTCGGCCTCGCTCCAGCGCTTCTTCGGGACGAGGTCGCAGGGGATCGCGCGCTCGCCGCCGCTCGGCCGCGCATCGCGCCCGAAACAGTCCGGCGCCAGCGCGTCGAAGGCCGCGGGAGTCATCATCCATTCGAGGTTCCAGGTCGCGAGCGTCAGCGGCTCGGCGGCGCCGGCGGCCGTCGCTGCCGCGAGCGCCAGCGCCGCGGCGAGGCGCCGGATCACGAACCGGGCTGCCGGCGATTCGCGACCAGGTCGGCGACGACGGCGGGATCGGCGAGCGTCGAGGTGTCGCCGAGCTGCTCGTGCTCGTTGGCGGCGATCTTGCGCAGGATCCGGCGCATGATCTTGCCGGAGCGCGTCTTGGGCAGGCCGGGCGCCCACTGGATGTGGTCCGGCTGCGCGATCGGCCCGATTTCCCGGCGCACCCACTGCACGAGTTCCATGCGCAGCGAGTCGGTCGTCACTTCGCCGCTGATCAGCGTCACGTAGGCGTAGATGCCCTGGCCCTTGACGTCGTGCGGGAAGCCGACCACCGCGGCCTCGGCGACCTTCGCGTGCGCGACCAGCGCGCTCTCGACCTCGGCCGTGCCGATGCGGTGGCCGGAGACGTTGATCACGTCGTCCACGCGGCCGGTGATCCACCAGTAGCCGTCCTGGTCGCGGCGAGCGCCGTCGCCCGTGAAATACTTGCCGCGGAAAGTCGTGAAATAGGTGTTGATGAAGCGCGGGTGGTCCCCGTAGACCGTGCGCATCTGCCCGGGCCAGCTGTCCAGCAGCACGAGGTTGCCGTCGGTTGCGCCCTCGAGCAGGCGACCCTCGCCGTCCACCAGCGCGGGACGGATGCCCGGCAGCGGCAGCGTCGCGGAGCCCGCCTTCAGCGTCGTCGCGCCGGGCAGCGGCGAGATGAGGATGCCGCCGGTCTCGGTCTGCCACCACGTGTCCACGACCGGACAGCGGCCGTCGCCGACCACGCGGTGGTACCACTCCCATGCTTCCGGGTTGATCGGCTCGCCGACGGTGCCGAGCAGGCGCAGGCTCCTGCGGGAGGTCGCCTTGACCGGCGCGTCGCCATCGCGCATCAGCGCGCGGATCGCGGTCGGCGCCGTGTAGAAGATCGTGACCTGGTGCTTGTCGACGACGCGCCAGAAGCGCGAAGTGTCGGGGTAGTTCGGCACGCCCTCGAACATCAGGCTGGTGGCGCCATTGGAGAGGGGACCGTAGACGATGTAGCTGTGCCCGGTGACCCAGCCGACGTCCGCCGTGCACCAGAAGACGTCCTCCTCGCGGTAGTCGAAGACGATGGCGAAGGTGTAGTTGACGTACGTGAGGTAGCCGCCGCTCGTGTGCAGCACGCCCTTGGGCTTGCCCGTCGAGCCCGACGTGTAGAGGATGAAGAGCGGGTCCTCGGCGTTCATCCGCTCGGGTTCGCAGCTCGGGGGTTCGGCGGCCGTGATCTCCTCATAGCGGACGTCGCGACCGGCGACCCAGCCGACTTCGGCTCCCGTGCGCCGCACGACGACGACGTGCTTCACCGGCAGCGCGCGCGAGGCGATCGCCTCGTCGACGTTGGCCTTGAGCGGGACTTTCCGGCCGCCGCGCACGCCCTCGTCCGCCGTGATCACGAGCGTGGACTCGCAGTCCTCGATGCGGCCGGCCAGCGATTCGGGCGAGAAGCCGCCGAACACGACCGAGTGGACCGCGCCGATGCGCGCGCAGGCGAGCATCGCGACCGCGGCCTCCGGGATCATCGGCATGTAGATCGTGACGCGGTCGCCTTTCCTCACGCCGAGCCGGCGCAGCGCGTTGCCGAAACGGCAGACGGCCTCGTACAGCTCGCGGTAGCTGACGCGCCGCGAGACGCCCGGGTCGTCGCCCTCGAACAGCAGCGCGGTCTTGTCGGCGCGCTTCGCGAGCTGCCGGTCGAGGCAGTTGACGGAGACGTTCAGCTCGCCGTCCGCGTACCAGCGGATGCGGAAGTCGTCCGGGTCGAAGGAGACGTCCTTGATCTTCGTCGGGAACCGGTACCAGTCGATGCGCTTCGCGATGCCGGCCCAGAATGCCCCGGGGTCCCGCACCGAAGCCTCGTACGCGGCCTGGTAGTCCGCGGCCTTGACCGCGGCCTTGGCGGCGAAGGCTTCCGGGACCGGGTGGATGTGGGTGCTCATGAGAAGGCCATTCTAGCGAGCGTCGTGCCGGTTGACGCAGGTCAAGGCGGCCGCGACGGCGAGTGCCGATCATGGCCCCAGGCCGGAGGGCTGCGTCATGAGGCGATTCCCGCCAGTGCTTGCCTTGCTGCTCGCCGCCGCCCCCGCGGCGGCCGAGGAAACGGGCGGCTTCATCCGCGGCGGCGACGCCGCGCTCGACCTTCGCTATCGCTTCGAGACGGTCGAGCAGGATGACAGGCCGTCCACCGCCGAGGCCAACACGCTGCGGATCCGGGGCCGGCTGGAGTCCGGGATCGCCTACGGCTTCAAGGCGCTGGTCGAACTCGATCACCTCGAGTCGATCGGCAGCACGCGCTACGACGACACCCGCAACGGCCTCGTGAACTACCCCGTGATCGCCGATCCGCAGGGCACGGACTTCAACCAGTACTGGCTGCAGTGGCGCGGTGTGAGGGACACGGGCGTGCGGGCCGGCCGGCAGCGCATCACGTTCGGCAACGAGCGATTCGTCGGCGCCGTCGGCTGGCGGCAGAACGAGCAGACCTTCGACGCGCTGCGCCTCGACACGAAGGCGATCCCGGGCGCCGTCGCCAACTACGTCTACGTGGACCGCGTGCAACGCGTGTTCGGACCCGATTCCGGCGTGCCGCCGGCAACGCTCTCGAGCGACAGCCACCTGCTCGACGTGCGTACGACCTCCCTCCCGGCCGGCACGCTGGTTCTGCATGCCGAGCTGCTGGACTTCGAGAACGCGCCGCAGCTCTCGCTCGACACGGCGGGCCTGCGCTACGAGGGCGAGCGGCCGGTCCTGGGCGAGTGGAAGGGCGGCTGGGCGCTGGAGTACGCCCTGCAGCGCGACGCCGGGGCCAACGCGGCCGAGGTCGATGCGTACTACGGGCTCGCCGAGCTGCGGCTGCAGTCGGCGAAACTCGGCTTCACGGCGGGCTACGAGGTGCTCTCGGGCGAGCGCGGCACGTTCACCGCGACCACGAATCCCGCGTTCCAGACGCCGCTCGCGACGCTGCATGCCTTCCAGGGCTGGGCCGACAAGTTCCTCACCACGCCCTCCGCGGGCATCGAGGATCTCTGGCTCGGGGTCAACGGCACGCTGGCAGGCTGGAACCTGAAGCTCGTCTGGCACGACTTCGGCGCCGAGGCGACGGGCGCCGACTACGGGAGCGAGTGGGACACCTCGGTATCGCGCAAGTTCGCGAAGCGCTACGAGCTGCTGGTCAAGTACGCGGACTATTCCGCGGACGAGCTGCTGACGGACACGCGCAAGGTCTGGGTGCAGGTCGCCGCGGGATTCTGATCAGACGTCGGCGGCCTTGAAGGTGTCGCAGGCCTCGACGGACCCCGACTGGAAACCGGTCGTGAACCAGCGCATGCGCTGCTCGGCGCTGCCGTGGGTGAAGGCGTCCGGCACGACGGCGCGGCCGGCGCCGCGCTGCAGCGTGTCGTCGCCGACCGCGGCGGCGGCGCGCATGGCTTCCTCGACATCGCCCGGCTCGAGGATCCCGGCGTAGCGCTGGGCATGGTGCGCCCAGACGCCGGCGAAGCAGTCCGCCTGCAGCTCCTGGCGGACGGACAGCTGGTTGCCCTCGATCTCGCCCACGCGCTGGCGCAGCTCATGCACGCGGTTCGAGATGCCCATGAGGTTCTGCACGTGGTGGCCGACTTCGTGCGCGACGACGTAGGCACGGGCGAAGTCGTTGGCCCCGCCGAGTTCCGGCCCGAGCTGGTCGAAGAACGACAGGTCGATGTAGAGCTTCTCGTCCGGCGGGCAGTAGAAGGGACCCATGGCCGCCTCGGCGAAGCCGCAGCCGGATTCGACCGCGCCGCCGAACAGCACCAGCACCGGCTCGCGGTACTGGCCGCCGAGCTCGGCGAACTTCGTGTTCCAGGCGTCCTCGGTTTCGGCGAGCGTCACGGCGATCTGCTGCCGCCACTCGGCCTCGTTAGGCGACTCGACGTAGGGCTCGCTGGTCGTCTCCACAGGCGCGTTGCCGACGCCCTGCAGCACGGGGGTCGGGTCGCCGCCGAGGAACATCACCAGCAGCGCGATGGCGAGCGTGCCGAGGCCGCCCCCGACCAGGCCGCCGCGGCTGACGCGCATGCCGCGCCGGTCCTCGATGTTGTCGCTTTGCCGGCGTCCTTCCCAGCGCATGGCGGATTCCTCGTCGTCAGCCGCCCAGGAGGGCGCGCGGCAGGTAGTGGTCGATGAGCAGGGCCGCGAACAGCAGCGCCAGGTAATTGATCGAATACCGGAACGTCCGCATCGGCAGGTCGGCGCGCTCCGAGCGGAGCAGCTGCCAGGCCAGGCGCAGGAAGAGGGCGTCGAGCACGAGCGCGGCGGCGAGATAGAAATAGCCCGCCATCCCGGTCAGGAACGGCAGCACGGTGACGACCGCGAGCAGCACCGTGTAGTACCAGATGAATTGCTTGGTGTACGGGACGCCGTGCGTCACCGGCAGCATCGGGATGCCGACGCGCGCGTACTCGTCGCGGCGGGCGATGGCCAGCGCCCAGAAATGCGGCGGCGTCCAGGCGAAGATGATCAGGAACAGCAGCAGCGCATCGGCCTCCACGGCGCCTGTCACCGCGGTCCAGCCGAGCACCGGGGGCGCCGCGCCGGCAGCGCCGCCGATGACGATGTTCTGCGGCGTCGCGCGCTTGAGCCACACGGTGTAGACGACCGCGTAGCCGATGATCGAGAAGAAGGTCAGCACCGCGGTCAGCGCGTTGACGAGCAGCGCGAGGACCAGCATCGAGCCGGCGCCGAGCACGAAGGCAAAGGACAGCGCGTAGGCTTCCGAAACGGTGCCGCGCGGCAGCGGGCGCATGCGGGTGCGCGACATTTCCGCATCGATGCGTGCGTCCAGGACGTGGTTGATGGCCGCCGCCGAGGAGGCGGCCAGCGCGATGCCGATCGTGCCCCAGACGAGGGCCCCCGCGGGCGGGAAGCCCGGTACGGCGAGGAACATGCCCACGATCGCCGTGAACATGATGAGCGAGACGACCTTCGGCTTGGTCAGCGCAAAATAGTCCCGGGCCCGGGTCGATACCCGTCCCGTCGCTGCCGAATGCGCTCCCCGGACGCTCATCGCATCTGAAATGCTACCACCTCGCATCGAAGGGGTCTGACCCGTTCATATTCGTGAAGGGGTCTGACCCCTCCGTTTATGGGATCGGCTTGAGGCCGGTGTGGGCGGCGGCGCGCTGCACGACGTACTCACAGAGCCCGCGAAGAAACTCGGAGAACACGCGTACCCGGGCGAGGCGTTGGGCCGCCGGCGTGTGGACGATGGACAGCCCGGGTCCGAGGCGCGTGTGCTCGGGCAGCACGATCATGAGGTTGCCGTCGACGATCTCGCGGGCTGCGAGCAGGTCCGTGGTCTGGATGATGCCGACGCCGCGCGCCGCCGAGAGCATTCCGGCTTCCGCCTCGTTCACCGTCATCCGAAATCGCAGTTCGAACGGCGGAGGCTCGTCGTTCTTGAACAGCCAAGGCCTCGGATGCGAGCCGCCCGCCGGTATCGAGCCGATCAGCGCGTGGTCGGCCAGGTCCGCGAGCGTCTGCGGCCGGCCGTGGCGCGTGAGATAGCCGGGGGAGGCGCAGGTGATCCAGCGCGAGCCGCAGACCCGGCGCTCGACGAGATCCGGGTCGGCCCCCGTGCTCGCGCGCACGGCGAGGTCGACGCCCTCGCGCACGAGATCCACGACGCGCTCGTTGAAGCGCAGGTCGAGCTCGATGCCGGGATAGCGCTCCAGGAACTCGGGCAATGCCGGCAGCAGGATATGACGGCCGAACGGGCCCGGCACGTCCACCCGCACGCGGCCGGTCGGCTGCTCCTTGCCGCGGCGCAGCGTTTCCTCGGCCGCGGCGAGCTCCGCGAACACGCGCCGGCAGTGCTCGAGGTAATCCGTCCCCGCGGGGGTCAGCGCGACCTTTCGCGTCGTGCGGTTGAGCAGCTTGAGCCCGAAGCGCCGCTCGAGCCGACGCACGTGCGTGCTGACCATGGCACGTGAGAGCTCGAGCTCGTCCGCGGCGCGGGTGAACGATCCGAGCTCCGCCACCCTGGCAAAGGCCTGCATCGCCTGAAGGGGTTCCACGGTGCTATTGGTAAATGATATTGACCAATAAAGTCAATATTGAGCCGTTTATCGGAACAATTCAGGCGCGTAATTTCTCTCCCGCACACAGCAGGAGAGCCCCCATGTTCCTCTTCAATCGTTCGGGTTTTGCGGTCTGCCTGGCGCTCGCGGTCGCGGCGTTTCCGGTCCTGATCCAGTTCTTCTGACGCTCAGCGCAGCGCCGGCCGGTAACGGCCGACCTCGGAGCGCGGGCTGAGCGCGCGCACGAGCGCGACGCTCGCCAGCACGAGCAGCGCCGCCCCGGCGTTGTGGGCCGTGCCGAGCCAGAGCGGCCAGCCCTTCCAGATCAGGTTCATCCCGATCAGCCACTGCAGCACGACCGCGAAGCCGACGGCCACCGCGGCGAGCTTCGCCGCATTCGACTGACCTCGCCGCAAGGCGCCAACCACCACCAGCGCCATCACCAGGGCCGTGACATACGCGCCGACACGGTGCGTGTAATGAATCGCGACCCGCGCCGGCGCGTCCAGCACACCCCCTTCGTAGTCGATTCCGAGCCCGCGCCAGAGGATGAAGGCATTCCGGAAGTCCATAGGCGGCCACCAGGACGCCTGACAGGTGGGGAAGTCCGGGCAGGCGGCCGCCGCGTAGTTCGTGCTCGTCCAGCCGCCGAGCGCGATCTGGGCAGCCAGCACGACGAGTCCGGCGACCGCGAGTCGCCGCACGGGCCGCTCGGCCGCCTTCAGCTCGCGTCGCGCGGGCGGCAGCGCGAGCCACCACAGGAGCGCAAGCGTCAGCAGCCCCCCGAGCAGGTGCAGGGTCACGATCAGAGGCTTCAGCAGCAGCGTCACCGTCCACATGCCGAGCAGCGCCTGGACGATGAGCAGCCCGACCAGCAGCCAGGGCAGCACGCGCGGCTGCGCCGGGTCGCGGCGGTTGACGACGGAGAACACCGCGAGCCCGATCACGAGCAGGCCGAGCCCGCCGACGATGTAGCGGTGCACCATCTCGTTGATGGCTTTCTGGTAGTCGAACGGCCGGTCGGGATTCGCCGCATTGATCTCGGCGACGCGCTCGGCCGCCTGGGCCGGGTGGACGTGGCCGTAGCAGCCGGGCCAGTCCGGGCAGCCGAGGCCGGCATCTGTGAGCCGCACCCAGGCGCCGACCACGACGACGATCACGCACAGGAGCGTCGCGGCGAGCGCGGCGCGGCGGAACCAGAGCAGGCCGCGGGATTCGGGCATGCGTGTCCCCCAGGGAATCTTCCCTAGCCGATGTTCGACAGCCGCAGGAGCCGTTCGAGATCCTTGAGCAGCCCGCGCGCGGAACCGGACGCAGGGTAACTCATCATGAGATTGGCGTGCGGGTCCACGATATAAATGCCGGGCGCGCCGTCGACGGCGGGCGGAAACGCGGCAAGCAGCGCCTCGCCGGCCGGCCCGCTCGCCGCGAGCACGAGCAGGTCCGCATCGCCCGCCTGCAGGTTCGCATCGGCACAGCCGCCGGCATGCAGGAGCACGCGGCGCACACGCCGCGCATCCTTGTCGAGCGCGAGGCGCACGCGCCCGAGCTCCTCGAGCAGCGTCTCGGTGCGCGCGTCGCAGGTCGCGGCCGGATGCACGACGGACCAGTAGCCCTCGAACACGTCGGCGGGCGCGGGCGTGCCGTCGGGCATCGCGAGGCCGGCGGCCGCGAGCGTGCGGGGCGGGTCGATCAACGTGCCCTGCGAGTTGACCACCGGCCGCCAGTCGGACGAGTAGTACAACAGGATGGCCGTCACGAATGGCACGACGAACAGCGAGGCCACCAGCAGGAGTTGCCGGCGGCCGGAACGGCGCGCCGCGTCGGACGTCGTCATGCGGGTTCTCCCGATCTGCGGAAACTCAGGACCAGCCAGAGGGCGACCGCCATGGCGGCGAAGGCGAACCACTGCACGGCATAGCCGAGGTGGCGGTCGGCCGGCGTGCCCGGCACGGCCCATTCGCGGACGAAGCCGTCCGGCACCGCGGGATCCAGCAGCACCTGCCGGGGCGCGAGTTCGCGGCCGAGGGCCTGGCTGAGTTCCTGCATGCCCGGGTACTGCACCAGTCGCGGCCAGCCGGTCGCGGGCGGCGCCTGCAGCCAGATCCCCGGCTTCGGCAGGTCGTCGATGCGGCCGACGACCGTGCGTTTCTCGCCGTCCACGGCGACATCGGGCAACACGCTGCGTGAACGGCCCCAGGGCAGCCAGCCGCGGTTGACGAGCACGGCGCTGCCGTCGTCCAGCACCAGCGGCGTCAGGACCTGCAGGCCCGCGACGCTTTCGTGGGCCATGTTGTCGAGCAGGAACTGGCGGTCGGGATCGTAATGGCCGCGCAGCGTCACGCGCTGGTAGCGGGGCGCGTCCGGCGGCAGCAGTCGCCACTCGAGGGCGGGGCCGCCCGCGGCGAAATCGGCCGCCAGGGCACGCTTCTCCCCGGCCCGGCCGAGCTGCCAGCAGCCCGCGGCGGTGAACAGGGCGACCCCTGCCAGCATCAGGAGGGTGGGCCCGAAGCGGGGGACGAACCGCGAGCGGCGCGGGTTCCTCACCGGGCTATACTCGTGCATCCGCCAGTGCGAGGCAGAACCATGACGGGCGTGAAGTGGCTGGTCTTGCTGATCTTCTTCGCGATCGTGCTGAGCCTCGGCTCGGCCATGGTGCAGCTCGTGCACGACCACAAGGGCGAGTCCCGCCGCATGGTGCGCGCGCTGACGCTGCGCATCGGGCTGTCGATCCTGCTGTTCATCGTGCTGTGGTGGACCTGGAAGATGGGCTGGATCGAGCCGCACGGCGTGGGCGGCTGACCCCGCCGCTCAGTCCGCCGTTTCCGCCAGCGCCCGGATCGACGGCAGGTTGCGCCAGCGGCCGCCGACGTCCATCCCGAACCCGAAGACGAACCGGTCCGGCACGCGGATGCCGGTGAAATCCGCCATGACCACCGGCGGTTCGGCGCGGATCTTGACCGCGAACGCGGCGAGCAGCACGGCGCTCGCACCGAGTTCGAACAATCGCGAGCGGATCGCGAGCAGCGTCTGGCCCTCGTCGAGGATGTCGTCGAGCAGGAGCACCGTGCGCCCGGTGACGGACTCCTGGGGTCCGGCGATCCAGACCAGCTCGCCGCCCTTCGTCTCGCGCCCGTAGCGGCGCACGTGCACGTAGCTGATGTCGAGCGCGAACGGCAGCCGCGGAAGCAGCTGGCCCGCGAACACGAGCCCGCCGTTCAGCACCGTGATCACGAGCGGATCGCGGTCTTCGAGCCGGGCGGTGATGTCGCGGGCCATGCGGTCGAGGGCGGACTGCACCGCCTCGGCACTCACGACTTCTTCGGAACGCGGGACGTCCTGGGTCATCCGCGGATTTTACGGGGTTTCAGGGGCGAATGACGCAGCGAACCTCGTCCCGGAAGGCCTCCAGGCCGTCCAGCACGGCGCCGATCGCCGAGGCTTCCAGCGGCACGATCTTCGTGACCGCCTCGCCGAGGTCCAGCTCGCCGCGGGCGACGAAGCCCATGAGCTCGCCGATCTCGCCGGCAAGGTGGTCGGAGACGCCGATGATCTCGGCCTCGCGGCCGAGGATGTCCCGGTAAGGCGCGACCGAGAGCCGTTCCTGGGTGAGGCCGGCGAGTGCCGCGCGGCCCTGGGGGGCGAGCGAGCGCACGGCCTGCTCCATCGCGCGCGCCGAACCGATCAGCTCCAGGGCGGCGTCGACGCCGCGGCCGGAAGTTGCCTCGCGGACGGCGGCAACGGGGTCGCCGGCCTTCGCGTCGATCGGGACGGCGCCGAGCCGCTTCGCGAGCGCGAGCTTGGCGGGATTGAGGTCCACCGCGAAGACGGTTCCCGCGCCCAGGGCGCGGGCGAGCTGCAGCGCGGAGACGCCGAGGCCGCCGACGCCGAAGACGGCGACCGTTTCGCCCGCCGCCACGCGCGCCTTGCGCAGGGCGTGCAGCGCCGTCGCCGAGGAGCACATCAGGATGGCGCCGTGCTCGAAGGGGATCGCCTCCGGCAGCGGATGCGCGTTGCGGGCGGGCACGCGGATGAACTCGGCGTAGCCGCCGTCGCGATCCTTGCCGATCATCTCGCCGGTCGCGCAGAACTGCTCGCGGCCCGCGCGGCAGTCGCGGCACTTGCCGCAGGTGACCAGGTAATGCAGGCAGACGCGGTCGCCGATCCGCGGCGTCGAGACGCCCGCCCCGACGGATTCGACGACGCCGGCCACTTCGTGGCCGAGCGTCAGCGGGTGGCGCGTCGAGCCGACGCCTGAGCGGTAATGCGCATCCGAGTGGCAGATGCCCGCGGCCTTGACGCGCACGAGGATCTCGCCGGACCCCGGCGCGGGCGCGTCGAGCGTCGCATCCTCCAGCGGAAGGCCCGGGGCCCGCAGGCGCACCGCGCGGCAGGACTTCGAGAGCGCTGGCATGCCGCCATCTTACGGAGGGGTCTGACCCCTTCGATAGGCCTTTGATTCGACGAAGCGGCCCCCACCCGCGCCGGGCCGTTGCCGGGCGCAATCCGGGCGCAACCCGCGGTTCCTAGAATGGGCTGCGGATCGGGCGCTGCAACCCTTTCCGCGCTTGCCGCATCCGATCTCCGAGCAGGGAGGCATCCGTGAACCTGACCGAGCGCGCGCTGAAGAATCCGATTGGCGTCGCCGTCGGCGTGGGCCTCATCGTCGTCCTGGGCCTGGTCGCGCTCGTCCGCCTGCCCGTGCAGCTCTTCCCGGACATCGAGGAGCCGGTCGTCACGATCTTCACCGGCTGGCGCGCCGCGGCGCCGGCCGAAGTCGAATCCGAGCTGATCGAGCCGCAGGAGCAGGCGCTGCGCGGCCTGCCGGGGCTGCAGCAGATCCAGTCCTTCGCCAACCCGGGCGGCGCGTTCATCAACCTCGAGTTCGCGATCGGCACGGACATGGGCCGCACGCTGATCGACGTGATCGCGCGCATGAACCAGCTCCCGCCGCTGCCGCGCGACGCGGACGCGCCGCGCATCTCGCTCGGCGAGGACTTCGGCGGCGGCCCCAACCAGACGCTGTCCTGGTTCTTCGTGCAGCTGAAGCCCGGCACGCCGGGTCCGGTCGAGAACTACCGGCGCGAGGTCGAGGACCTGTTCCGCTCGCGCATCGAGTCCATCCCGGGCGTCGGCACGGTCAACGTCAACGCCGGCGCGCCCGACGAGCTGCGCATCGCCTTCGATCCCTACCGCGCCGCCGAGCTCGGCATACCGATTCCATCGATCGTCGGCGTCGCCGGCAGCGCCGACGACGTCTCGGGCGGCTTCGCGGAGCTCGGGCGCCGGCAGTACACGCTGCGCTTCGCCGGCCGCTACCACCCCGACCAGCTCGGCGAGCTGGTCCTGGACTGGCGCGACGGCCGCCCGGTGCGCCTCGCCGACGTCGCGACGATCTCCGTCGAGCGCGGCGATCGCAATTCGCTCTCCGTGCAGAACAACAACCCGGCGATCGCCGTGCAGATCCTGAAGGAGTCCGGCGCGGACGTGCTGGCGACGCTGAACGCCGTGAAGGCGGAAGTCGCCGCGCTGCGCGATGGCCCGCTCGCGGAGATGGGGCTCGGGATCGAGCAGTCCTTCGACCCGTCGGTGTTCATCAACCAGGCGCTCGGCCTGGTGAGCGGCAACCTGGTCGCCGGCGTGATCCTCGCCATCGGCGTGCTGTGGCTGTTCCTGCGCCAGTTCCGCTCGACGCTGCTGGTCGGCGTCGCGATCCCGGTCAGCGTGCTCGCGACGGTGCTGGTGATGATGGTCACCGGCCACTCGCTCAACGTGATCTCCATCGCCGGCATCGCCTTCGCCGTCGGCATGACGCTCGATGCCGCGACCATCGTGCTGGAAAGCATCCTGCAGGGCCGCGAGCGGGGCCTCGCGCCCGCGCAGGCGGCGCTCGAGGGTGCGATCCGGGTCTGGCCGGCGCTGTTCGCCTCGACGCTGACGACGATCATCGTGTTCCTGCCCGTGATCTTCATGAACAACGCCGAGGGCCAGCTGTTCGCGGACCTGGCGCTGACGATCTCGGTCGCGATCGCGATGTCGCTGGTCATGGCGATGACCGTCCTGCCGGTGGCCGCGGCGCGCTGGCTGAAACCGACCGCGGCGACGCAGAAGGCGGCCGAATGGCCGCGCCGGCTCGGCGAGCGCATGGCCGCGCTCACCGACAGCCCGCGCCAGCGCAGGATCACGATCGCCGCCTGCCTGGTCGCGCCCGCCGCGCTGACCTGGCTGCTGCTGCCGCCCATCGACTACCTGCCGCCGGTCAAGCGCGACGCCATCGACGGCTTCTTCCAGTTCCCGCCCGGCATGAACGTGGACGCCATCGAGACGGAAGTCGTGAACCCGATGATCGAGCGGCTGCGGCCCTACATGGCGGGCGAGAAGGAGCCCGCGCTCAAGAACTACTACATCCTGATCTGGCCGAACGGCGGCGGCTCGATCGGGGTGCGGCCGCTCGACCCCGCGAAGATCGACGAGCTGGGGCGCGTGATCAACGAGGAGATCACGACCGGCTTCCCCGACCTGAACGTCTTCGCCCAGCAGGGCAACCTGTTCGGCGGATTCGGCGACGGGCGCAACATCGAGGTGCGGCTGCAGTCCGCGGACTTCGACGCGCTGCTCGCGACCGCGCGCGCCGCCGAGGACGTGATCCGCGAGAAGATGCCGGGCGCCCAGGTGCAGACCTTCCAGGACCTCGAGCTGTCCGAGCCGGAGCTGCGCCTCGTGCCGGATGACCGCCGCATCAGCGAGTCGGGCTGGACCCGCGCAAACGTCGCGACCGTGGTGCGCGCGCTCGGCGACGGCATCTGGGTCGGCGAGCACTTCGACGGTGAGCGGCGGCTCGACATGATCCTGCGGGCCGGGGGCTGGGACAGCCCGGACGCGCTCGCGGCCGTGCCGGTCGCGACGCCGACCGGCGGCGTCGTGCGCCTCGGCGAACTGGTCGCCATCGAGCCGACCGTGGCCTCGACGGGCCTTCGGCGCGTGGACGGCCGCCGCACGATCGGCATCAACGTCGTCGCGCCGCCGGGCGTCTCGCTGCAGCAGGCGATGCGCCAGCTCGAGACCGAGGTCGACCCGGCGATCCGCCCGCTGCTGCCGCCGGACGGCGGCATCAGCTACGCCGGCGACGCCGGCAGCCTCGAGACGGCGCTCGCGGACATGCGCGTCAACATCTCGCTCGCGCTGCTGGTGCTGTTCCTGCTGATGGCCGCGCTGTTCCGCTCGGCGCGCGACAGCGCGCTCGTGCTCCTGACCGTCCCGCTCGCGAGCCTCGGCGGCGTGCTCGGCATCCGGCTGCTCAACCTGTTCACGCCGCAGACGCTCGACATGCTGACCATGGTCGGTTTCATCATCCTGCTCGGCGCCGCGGTCAACAACGCCATCCTGCTGGTCGAAAGCACGCGCTCGTCGGAGCGGGCGGGCATGGACCGGCGGAGCGCGGTGCGCCACGCGCTCGAGGAGCGCACGCGGCCGATCTTCGCGACCTCGCTCGGCCAGCTCGCGGGCCTCCTGCCGATGATCGTCGTGCCCGGTCCCGGCGCCGCGCTCTACCGCGGCCTCGCGACGGTGATCGCGGGCGGCATGCTGCTCAACACGGTGTTCATGCTCGTCCTCCTGCCGGCGCTGCTGCGCCTCGGCGAGCCGGCGGCGGCGCTGTCCGCCGCGGCGGCGGGACGGGCGCTCGAGGAGGGTGCCTGATGATTTCCCGGACGCGTTCCATGGCATGGTGCGTGGCGTCGGCCGCGCTGGCCGTTTCCTCCCTGGCGGCCAGCGCGGCCCGGGCGCAGGACCCGGGGCCGCCGCCGGCCCCGGTCACCGTGGCGCCCGTGGTCAAGGGAACGCTGGCCGCGACCGTCGCCGCCACCGGCACGGTCGTCAGCCGCAACGACGCGCGCCTCGCCGCCGAAGTCGCCGGCCGACTCGACTGGGTCGCGGAGCCCGGCGCGCGGATCGCAAAAGGCGCGGCAGTCGCCCGCGTCGACGCGCGCGCGCTCGAGCTGCAGCTGCAGGAGAACGACGCGCAGATCTCGCGGCTGGCCGCGAACGCCGAGCTGCTCGACACGCAGCTCGCGCGGCTCAACGCCCTGCCGGCCGGCATCGCCTCGCAGAGCCAGATCGACGAGGCGGGAGCACGCCTCGCGATGGCCCGCCACGAGCTCGACCAGGCGCGCGCGGCGCGCGAGCGCACCCGCCACTCGATCGCGCGCGCGACGATCCGCGCGCCGTTCACGGGCTACGTCGCGGAGCGGATCCGCCAGCTCGGCGAGTTCGTCGCCGCGGGCACCGAAGTCCTGCGCCTGACCGACACCGAGAATGTCGAGGTCGTGGCGCGCGCGCCGGTCGCGGAAGCGGGGCACCTCGCCGTCGGGCAGGCGGTCACCGTGCACGGCGCGGCCCAGGACCAGCCGAGCAAGATCCGCGCGATCGTGCCGGTCGGCGACGAGCGCTCGCGCATGATCGAGCTGCGCGTCGCCATGAGCGGCGCTGGCTGGCCGATCGGCTCGGCGGTGCGCGTGGACCTGCCGGCGGCGCGGCAGAGCGCGGGCCTCATGGTGCCGCGCGACGCGGTCATCGTGCGCGCCGACGGCGCCCACGTGTTCCGCGTCGGCAAGGGGGACGTGGCAGAGCGGATCGCGGTGCGCGTCGGCAACGGCGATGCGCAGCGCGTCGAGGTCACCGGCGGCCTGGCCGCAGGCGACCGCGTCGTCGTGCGGGGCGGGGAGCGGCTGCGGCAGGGGCAGCCCGTGAAGGTCGCGGGCTCGGTCGGCAGCAAGGCAGTCGCCGCGCGCGAGGTTCCGCGCGGCTAGCGCTGCCAGGTTCTCTGCAGCGCTTCGCGCGCGCCGGTCGGCCGGGGTTCCTGCACTCGCTCCTGGCGGCGACCGCAAGTCGCTCGTGCAGGACCCCGGCCGGCCGGCGCGCGCGGGAACCGCCGCGGCGCATCGGGCGTGTGCGGGCCCCGGCGGGACCCCCGAGAGAGCGAGTGTCCGTTCTTCCGAGCGAACGAGGGGAGTCCCGCCGGGGCCCGCACACGCCGAAGAGCGGCGGTGGATCAGTCGTCGTCGATGATGTCGACGCGCAGCTCGGCGCCGCTCTCGAGCAGCACGCGGAAGCTGCGCGCAGGCTCGGGCGTCGAGTCGTTGGTGAGCGGCACGAAGACCGTGCGGCTCGCCTCGCCGGGCGCAAAGCGTTCGATGCGCGCGCCGAGGTCGGCGTAGTCGCGATCGGCGACGGCGGTACCGTCCGCCGTCCGCCACGAAACCTCCGCCTCGCCCGACAGGTCGCCTGAGCGCTGGATCACGATGCGCGCCGCGACGTCGCCCTCGCGCACTGCCAGTACCGGCTGAGCGAACCCGAAGCGGGCCGATTCGGCCGGCGGCGGTGGCGGTTCCGGTGCGGTCTCGGCCTGCTGCACCGCCGCCACTGCAGCGGCGGGGGGCTCGTCCGCCTCGGCCATCGCCGGGATCTTCGGGGCAGGCGCTTCGGCAACCGCGGTCTGCCCCGCGCCATCGGCGACCACGGTCGCGGGCGTTTCATCCGTCACCGCCGCCGCACGGGCCAGCGGCTCGCTGGCGGCGGCAGTCGCAGGACGCGTGTCTTCCGCCCGGATGCGCTCCATCTCCGAATCAACGGTCGCCATCAGGTCTGTCCCGAAGGCCTGCAGCGGCTCGCGGTAATGCCAGGCCGCGGCGCCGAAGCCGATCAGCGCGAAAAGCAGGAACAGCGTGCGGAACGTGCCGCCGCGCGCGGGTTGCGACGGCATGGGGCGCGCGGCGACCAGTGGCGGCGCCCGTTCCGGCACGGGCACCGGCCCCGGTTCCGGCGCGGCGCGGGACGGCAGGCGGGCGGGCCCGGCGCGCGGCGGGTCGCTCGCGGCCGCGACCACGGACCGCAGCTTCTGCGCCGGCGGCACGCCGAACTCCTCGAGGAACTGGGCGACGTTCGCGGTGCGGTCGTCGCGGTGCACGGCGAGCGCATGCCCGAGCGCGCGCGACTGCCGCTCGCCCAGCCCTTCGACCGGCGCCGCCTCGAGGCCTGCTCGCACCGCTTCCTGCGCGGTGTTGCCGTTGTAGGGGTGGCGCCCCGCGAGCATTTCGTAGGCGAGGCAGGCGAGCCCGAAGACGTCGTCGCGCCGGTCGGGGGCGCGCGCCGGCACGCCGAGCGCATCGATCGGGGTCGCCAGCCAGCCCGTGGGGACGATGTCGAGCAGCTTCACCTCGTAGCCGAAGGTGACGAGCACGTTCTCCGGCCGGAGGTTGCCGTGGACCATCGCCTTGGCGTGCAGGTATTCGAGCGCATCGCCGACGGCGCGCAGCACTGCGACGGCCTCCTGCATGGGCAGCACGCCCACGTCGTTCAGCACGAAGCGCAGCGATGCGCTCTCGAGCAGCTCGTTCACGAGGTAGTAGTGCCCGCGCTCGCGCCCGTATTCGAGGAGCTTGACGATGTTCGGGTGCGCGACGGACTTGAGTTCGGCGGCGCCACGCTCGAACTCCGCCGCGAAGCCGGGCCGGGCGGCGATCTTCGCGTCGAGCAGCGTGACGGCGGCGAAATGGCGGCTGCCCGAGATGCGGGACAGCTCGTCCTGCGCCTCGTACACCGGCCCGAGCCGGCAGTGGCCGAGGCGCGCGCGCAGGCGGTAGCCGCGCTCCGAGAGGCGGTCGGGGGGCGAGCTGTCGAAGCTCGGTTCCTGGCGGTCCGGCGGGTCCATCGGGACCTCCTCCCAGGGTATCGGCTTCCCCTGGTGCATGCGCCAGGACAGGGGCTGGGTCTGGGTCGGGTCGAACATCTTTTCGTCGCGCAATATGCCATTCGACAGCGGGGCTGTCCCGGGATTCATGGTCGCACCCGCGCCGATCCGGCCTGCCCGCGGCTCGTCGCCGAACGGCGACGTGGCAGCCGCTCCGGGTTCAGTCGAGGTGGCGCTCGATCTTGCGGAACAGGTCCACGCGATCGACGAGGTCGGTCAGCCAGTCGAGCCGGTCGGTCTCGAGCCGCAGCACCGGCGACAGGTCGTATCTCCGGAACCAGTCCTCGTACAGGCGGTTGAGCCGGCGGAGGTAAGTGACCGGAATCTCACGCTCCATGGCGCGGCCGCGCAGGCGGATGCGCTGCCGGAGCGTGCGCACGGGGCAGGAGAGCTGGATCATCAGGTCAGGCGGGCGCAGGGCCTTGGTGATGGAGCCGTAGAGCTGCCGGTACACCTTGTAGTCGCGCGCGTCGATGAAGCGCTGCCGGTGCAGGTTCTTCGCGAAGATCTCCGCGTCCTCGTGGATCGTGCGGTCCTGCACCACGGTGCCCGGCTCGTCCTGCAGCTCGAGCTGCAGCCGGAACTTGTGCGCGAGGAAGAAGAGCTGGGACCGGTAGGCCCAGGTCTTCATGTCCCGGTAGAAATCGGCGAGGTAGGGGTTGTGCTCGTTCGGCTCGTAGAACGGCTTGATGCCGTAGCGCCGGCAGAGGAACTGCGTCAGCTCGGTCTTGCCGGCGCCGATGTTGCCGGCGACCGCGATGAAGCGCTTTCCGGCCACCGCCGGACCCGCCTCAGATCCAGTAGACGAAGATGAACAGGCCGAGCCAGACGACGTCGACGAAGTGCCAGTACCAGGCGACCGCCTCGAAGGCGAAGTGCTGGCGCGGCGTGAAGTGGCCTTTCAGGCAGCGCAGCCAGATCACGACCAGCATGATGGCGCCCACCATGACGTGCAGGCCGTGGAAGCCGGTCAGCATGAAGAAGGTCGACCCGTAGATGCCGGTGCCGAGCTGCAGTCCGAGGTCCTGCCAGGCGTGGCCGTACTCGAGGATCTGCACGCCGAGGAAGATGAAGCCGAGCAGGAAGGTCAGCGCGAGGAAGACCTTCAGGATGCCGCGGTGCCCGCTCTTCAGCGCGTGGTGGGCGATCGTGATCGTCAGGCCCGAGGTGAGCAGCAGCGCGGTGTTGAGCGCGGGCAGGCCGAAGGCGGGAATGATCTCGAAGCTGCCGTCGTCGCGCGGCGTCACGGTGCCGGGCCCGGCGGTCGGCCATCCGGCCTCGAACTCGGGCCACAGCAGCGAGGTGACGGCCTTGGCGCCTTCGCCGCCGAGCCAGGGCACGGACAGCTGCCGCGCGTAGAACAGCGCGCCGAAGAACGCGGCGAAGAACATGACCTCGGAGAAGATGAACCACATCATCCCCATGCGGAACGAGCGGTCGACCTGCTCGTTGTAGAGCCCCGCCTGGTTCTCGCGGATGACCTCGCCGAACCACAGGAAGAAGAGCGTGAACAGGAGCGCGAGGCCGAGGCCCAGCACCCAGCCGCCGATTGCGGCGCCGTTCAGCGTCGCCGCGGCGCCGGCCATCAGCGTGAACAGGGAGATCGACCCGAAGAACGGCAGCCGGCTGCCGTGCGGGAAGTAGTACCCCTTGTCGGATCCTTGCTCGGCGTGTGCCATTCAGGCTCCCATGTCGTAGAACGCGTAGGACAGCGTCAGGCGATCGATGCCCGGCGGCAGCTCGCGGTCGACGACGAAGCGCACGGCCATCTCGCGCTCCTCGCCCGCCGCGAACTGCTGCGGCGTGAAGCAGAAACATTCCGTCTTGACGAAGTAGCGCGCGGCGCGCATCGGCGCGACGCTCGGCACGGCCTGGCCGGTCACGGCCCCGCCGGCGAGGTTGCGCGCGCGGTAGTGCGTCTCGTACAGGCGGCCGGGCTGCACTTCCATGGTCGGCGCGACGGGCTCGAACACCCAGCCGCCCGCCGGCACCGAGGCCGTGAATTCGACGACGACGGTGCGGCCGTCGACCGGCGCCTGGCCGTCGGCCGTGCCCGCGCGCGAGAGACGCTCGCGGCTGCCGATGCCGGTGACTTCGCAGACCACGTCGTAGAGCGGCACCAGCGCGAATCCGAAGGCGAAGCTGCCCGCGGCCATCAGCACCAGGCGCGCGGCGAGGCTGCGGTTGCGGCCGGCTGCGGGGCCGCTCACGCGCCGCGCTCCATCATCCGCAGCAGGATGAAGGTCGCCCAGACCGCGACGGCCACGAAGCCGAGCGCGAGCGCGAGACGGAGGTTCTTCGACCGGACGCTCAACGGACCTCCGGCGCCTTCTCGAACGTGTGGTACGGGGCCGGCGAGGGCACCGTCCACTCGAGGCCGTGCTGGTAGTCCCAGACGCCCGCGGTCGCGCGCTCGCCGCCGCGCACGCACTTGACGATCAGCCACACGAACAGGATCTGCGACAGGCCGAAGCCGAAGGCGCCGATCGAGGAGACCATGTTCCATTCCGTGAACTGCGTGGCGTAGTCCGGGATGCGGCGCGGCATGCCAGCGAGCCCGAGGAAGTGCTGCGGGAAGAACAGCACGTTCACGAAGATCGCCGACAGCCAGAAGTGCCACTTCGCGAGGGCCATGTCGTACATGTGGCCGGTCCACTTGGGCAGCCAGTAGTAGACCGCCGACATGATCGCGAACACGGCGCCCGGCACCAGCACGTAGTGGAAGTGCGCGACGATGAAGTACGTGTCGTGGTACTGGAAGTCCGACGGCACGATCGCCATCATCAGGCCCGAGAAGCCGCCGATCGTGAACAGGAACAGGAAGGCGAGCGAGAACAGCATCGGCGGCTCGAAGCTGATCGACCCGCGCCACATCGTGGCCGTCCAGTTGAAGACCTTCACGCCGGTCGGCACCGCGATCAGCATGGTCGAAAGCGTGAAGAACAGCTGCCCGGCCAGCGGCATGCCGACCGTGAACATGTGGTGCGCCCAGACGATGAACGACAGGAAGGCGATGGACGCGATCGCGTACACCATCGCCTCGTAGCCGAAGATCGGCTTCCTGGAGAACGTCGAGATGACCTCGGACACGATCCCGAACGCGGGCAGGATCATGATGTAGACCTCGGGGTGCCCGAAGAACCAGAACACGTGCTGGTACAGCACCGGGTCGCCGCCGCCGGCCGCGTTGAAGAAGCTGGTCTGGAAGAAGTAGTCGGTGAGCAGCATGGTCACGCCGCCGGCGAACACCGGCATCACCGCGATCAGCAGGTAGGCCGTGATCAGCCACGACCAGGAGAACAGCGGCATCTTGAGCAGCGTCATGCCCGGGGCGCGCATGTTGACGATCGTCACGATCACGTTGATAGCGCCCATGATCGACGAGGCGCCCATCAGGTGGATCGCGAAGATCGCCATCGGGAAGGCCTCGCCGGTCTGCAGCACCAGCGGCGGGTAGAGCGTCCAGCCCGCGGCCGGCGCGCCGCCCGGCACGAAGAAGGTCGCGAGCAGCAGCATGAACGCGAAGAACAGCAGCCAGAACGAGAACAGGTTCATGCGCGGAAGCGCCATGTCGGCGGCGCCGATCTGCATCGGGATCATCCAGTTCGCGAGCCCGACGGTCGCCGGCATGACCGCGCCGAACACCATGACGAGCGCGTGCATGGTGGTCATCTGGTTGAAGAACGCGGGGTCGACGAGCTGCAGGCCCGGCTGGAACAGCTCGGCGCGGATCACGAACGCGAACAGCCCGCCCAGCAGGAACATGGCGAGCGAGAACACCAGGTACATCGTGCCGATGTCCTTGTGATTCGTGGTCGTGAGCCAGCGTACGATGCCCTTCGGGGGTCCGTGCGCGTGGTCGTCGTGATGCCCGGCGTGTGCCATTTGCAGTTACTCCGTGGCGGCGAGCGCCGTGGCCGCCGCGCGCTGTCCTTCGAGCCAGGCATCGAACTCGGCCCTGGGCTTGGCGATGACGACGATCGGCATGAAGCCGTGGTCGGCGCCGCACAGCTCCGCGCACTGTCCGCGGTAGGTGCCGGGCTTGTCGGGATTGACCGAGATCCACATCTCGTTGATGAACCCGGGAATCGCGTCGCGCTTCATGCCGAAGTCGGGCACCCACCAGGCGTGGATGACGTCGTTCGCCGTCAGCAGCATGCGGATCTTGGTGCCGGTGGGGACCACCAGCGGCTTGTCGACGTCCAGCAGGTAGTTGTCGACGCCCTCCGGGTCGATCCCGGAGCGTTTCTGGCGGGCGAGGTCGCTGTCGCGCGCGATGCGGCTGTAGAAGGAGACGCCGGTGCCCAGGTACTCGTACTGCCAGTACCACTGGTGCCCGGTGGCCTTGATGGTGAGCTCCGAGCCCGAGGTGTCCTCGATCTTGATGAGCTTCTCGACCGAGGGAATGGCCATGCCGACCAGGATCAGGACCGGGACGATGGTCCAGGCGGCCTCCAGGCGTGCGTTGTGCAGCATCTTCGGGTCCGCGACCGCGCCTTTCGACTTCCGGAAGCGGACCATGGCGTAGATCATCGCCCCGAAGGTGACGACGGCGATGATCGTGCAGATCCACAGCATGATCATGTGCATGCCATAGATCTCGCGCGACAGCACGGAGACGCCCTCCGGCATGTTGACGAGGTTCCAGTCGGCGCGCGCGGGCACCGACGCAAGCGTCGCGACAGTGCCGGCAACGGCCGACCGCTTCAGGAACCGATTGGCGATGTGCAACGGAGCCCCCGGAAGTGGCCCACGGTACGCGGGCTCACGGCCCGCGCATCGTAAGGGTTGGGCGCGGGGGCCGCAACCCGATTTTCTCTTTCCAATACAGCAAGATGTAACTTCATGCGGGAACTTCAGCGCCTCTGCAGCGCGGGCGCGCCGGCCAGCGCGGCCGCGGCCGTGCCGACATCCGGCGAGGCCATCCAGGGCACGATGCCGAGGCAGGGCGCCGGCAGGCGTGCGGCGAGCGTCGCGATGTTCTCGTCGCGCCGGCTGAATCCGGGGTCCAGGGCGTTGCCGATCCAGCCGGCAAGCATGAGGCCGCGAGCCGCGATCGCCTCGGCCGTGAGCAGCGCGTGGTTCAGGCAGCCGAGGCGCAGGCCGACGACCAGCAGCACGTCCATGCCGAGCAGCGCCGGCAGGTCGGCCAGGCTTCGGTCCTCGTCAAGCGGCACGAGGAACCCGCCCGCGCCCTCGGCGAGCACGACGTCCGCGCCGGCGCGCAGCCGCGCGTGCGCGGCGGCGATGCGCGCCGTGTCGATGACGACGCCCGCTTCCGCGGCAGCCAGGTGCGGGGCGATCGGGGGCTCGAACAGCCAGGGATTCACGTCGGCGTAGGGGTGGCGGACGCTGGACTCCGCCTGGAGCAGGAGCGCGTCCTCGTTGACGGGGCCCTCCGGACCCGGGCCGCTGCCGGCGGCGACCGGCTTCATGCCGGCGACGGCGAGACCCGACTCCCGCAGGCGCCTGAGCAGCCCGGCGGTCACGAGCGTCTTGCCGACGCCCGTGTCGGTGCCCGTCACCCAGTATTCACGCGGCATGCTTCGGGTATCGCCTTCAGCGCCGGATCCGCACACGGCCGCCGTCCTCCAGTTCGCGGTCGGGGTGCAGGACCACGCGATCGCCGGCGACCAGCCCTTCCTCCACCTGCGCCCATCCTTCGCCTTCGATGCCGGTCCGGACCGGCGTGAGCCGCGCGCGCGAGCCGTCGATCCGGAACACGGCCGGACCGCCGGCGTGCCGGAAGACCGCGCTCGCGGGCACGCGCAGCGCATCCGCGGCCTCGCGCAGGATGAAACGGGCATTCACGCGATAGGATTCGCCGAGACTCGTCCATTCCTCGCGCGGGCTCGCGATCTCGACGATCACCCACACGCGCTGCTCCTCGACGCCGAGCGCGGAAAACTTGGTGAAGCCCCCGGGCTCGACCCGCCGCACCCGCCCGGCCAGCGGCGGCGTCCCGCCCCAGCGCAGCAGCTCGACCGCCATGCCCTCGCGCAGGCGCACGGCGTCGGCCGACAACACGTCGACCTCGACTTCCATACCGGCGGGATCGCCGATCTCGATGAGCGCCTCGCCGGCCTGCACGGGCCGGGCGCTCTCGAAATGGCGGCGCAGGACGACGCCGGACACGGGCGCGGCGAGCTCGAGGGCCGCCGTGCCGGGCTGGTCCCGGCTGCCGCGCGCCAGCACGACCTCGGCCGCGGTGACTTCGTGGCGTGCCGTGGCCTCCTGGAACTTCGCGCTGGCGGCCTCGCGATCCGCGCGCAGCGACACCGCGATCGCGCGCTCGGCGGACTCGGACGCGACCAGCTCGCGCGTCAGCAGCTCGCGCTGGCGGGTCGCCTCGTTGCGCAGCTGGTCGGCGATCGCCTCCGCCGCCCGCGTCTGCTCCTGCGCGGCGGCGTATCGTGCGCGCGCGGCGGCGAGCCGGGCGACGGCCTCGGCACGGCTGCGCGTGTCGAGCGACGGCGTCGTGACGGGATCGAGCACGACGAGCACCTGGCCGGCGTCGATCGCGTCGCCGGGCTCCAGCTGCAGGCGGCGCGCCATGGCGGCGATCGGCGCGGCGATGACGTAACTGTCGCGCAGCCGCGTGCGTCCCTCGGCCTCGACGGTCTCCCGTACCGCGCCGCGTGCCGCCTCGCCGCTGTCCACCAGCCGCGCGCCCGGCCAGGCCGCGACGGCGACCAGGACTGCGACGACGGCGCCGGCGAGGGCGTAACGGACGTGCTTCGGGTCGATGCGCATCGTCACTCCTTCAGTTTGAGGGCCGCCACCAGGTCGAGCCGGTCGAGGCGCCTGCGCACCAGCAGCGCGGACGCGGCGGTCGCGCCGAGCACGATGAGTGCAGCCAACGCGAAAGCCCGCGGCTGCAGGGCGAGCGGCACGCGGTACAGTTCCGAGGAGAATCCCTCGACCAGCAGCCACACCATGCCGATGCCGAGCAGAAAGCCGGGCACCAGGGCGAGGAACGCGAGCGTGAAGAGTTCTCCCAGCAGCAGGGCGCGCACCTCGCCGCGCGTGTAGCCCAGCACCCGCAGGCTCGCCAGCTCCCGTCCGCGCTCCTCGAGCGTGATCCTGGAGGCATTGTAGACGACGCCCACGGCGATGCTGGCGGCGAGCAGCGTCGCGACCAGCGTGAAGGTCAGGATCGTCTCGGCCATCGTGTCGCGGAAGCTCTGCACCATCGCCGAGCGGTCGGTCACGGCCGCGATGCGCGGGCGTGCGCGCAGCTCCGCGATCACGTCCGCGCGCGTTTCCCGCCCGAGCGACAGCCAGGCGCCCGAGACGGCGCCGCCCTCGTCGAGCAGGCGATTGACGGTCTCGCGGCGCGCGTACGCGCCGACGCCGAGGTACTCGTGCACGGTCTCGGCCACCGGCACGGACAGCGTGCGCCGATGGCCCTCGAGGAACTCCACGCCGAGCCGGTCGCCGGCGCGCACCTTCAGCAGGTCCGCGAGGTAGTCGGTCAGCAGCAGGCCGTCCGCGGGCGGCGCCACGGGCTGCAGGTCCGCGTCGAGCACGCGCTTGAGGTCCGCGCCGGCGGGCAGGCCCAGCAGCACCGTGCGGTAAACCCGGTGGCCGTGGCGCAGCCGGACCGCGGCGCTGCGGAACGGTTCCACCGTCCGCACGCCGGGCAATGCGGCGAGCTCGAGCGCGGCGCGCGAGGAGGCGGGTTCCGAGAACGTGACCGCGAAGTCGTCGCGCTGGGCGAAGCCGAACTGCACGTCGATCATCTCCTCGATGGCGCCGCGCTGGAAGCGGGACATGACGAGGATGCCCACGGCCAGGCCGATGCCGACGACCGACAGCGCCGTGCGCATCGGCCGGCGCCCGAGGTTGCGCAGAATCATGCGCGCGGCCGGGTCCAGCAGCGCGCCGAGCCCCAGCCGCTCGGTCAGCGAGGCGCGAAACAGCGGCGGCGCCTCGGGGCGCATCGCCTCCGCCGGCGCCAGCCGGAACACCCGCAGCAGCGCGCCGATCGTGCCGATCGACGCGGCGGTGAAGGCGAACCCGCAGGCGAGCGCGACGACGTACGGCTGCAGGGACCAGGCCAGGAAGGGGAACCGGAAAAAGTCCGTGTAGATCCTCGCCAGCCCGCTGCCGAGCCAGGCGCCCAGCGCGATGCCCGGCAGCACGCCGGCGCCGACCATCAGCAGCGCCAGCTGGCCGTAGTGCAGGCTGAGCTCGAGCCGCCCGTAACCGTAGGCCTTCAGCACGGCGATCTGCTCGCGCTGCGTGCCGATCAGCCGCCCGATCACGACGTTGAGCAGGAACGCCGAGACGCCGAGGAAGATCGCGGTGAACAGGGTCGTCATCACCTCGAGCTGGCCGAGTTCCTCGTCGAGGAAGCGGTGCGAGAGCTGCAGGTCGCGCCCGTGGGCGCCGATGCCGCCGTAGGGCGAGAGCAGCGCGTCGAGCGCGTCGATGACGTCCTGCTCGCGCGCCCCGCGCGTCAGCGTCAGCGCGAGGTCGTTGAAGGCGCCGTCCATGTCGAAGGCGGTCGCGAGCGGCTCATGCGCCATCCAGAGCACGCCGAAGCGCTCGAAATCCGGGAACGCGTCGCCGGGACGGATCTGGTAGATGAATTCCGGCGACAGGCCGATGCCGCAGATCGTGAGCGGCTGCCGGCGGCCGTTCAGGATCGCCACCAGCGAGTCGCCGGGGCGCAGCCCGTGCGCCTCGGCGAAGGCCTCGCCGATGACCGCCTCGCCGCCGTCCGCGGGCAGGCGTCCGGCGCGCAGGTACAGGCGATTGAGGCCCGGGTCGCCGGGACGCGGCAGCGAGATCACCTGGCCGGTGATCGGCTCCGCGTAGCCTTCGATCTCGAGGGTGACGTAGCCGGTCACGCGCGGCTCGGCCTCGCGCACGCCGGGGATCGCGCGTACCGACTCGACGAGGGTGACGGGCGCGCGCTTGGCGCGCGCGAACACCTCGGCGAAGCGATGCTCGGCGTAGTAAAGCGCGCGGGTGTCGGCGAGCGAGGCGTAGTTGGTCTGGGCCATGACCATCGTGGCGATGCCGCCGATCATGACCAGGGAAATGGCGACCACCTGCCCGCGCAGCATGCCGAGCTCGCGCCAGAGCTTGCGGTGCAGCGCCGTCACCAGGAGAGCTCGCGCGGGTCGGCCCGCGAGGCGTTGCGGTCGATGCCGGCGATGCGGCCGTCGCTGAGCCGGATGACGCGATCTGCCATGCGCGCGATCACGGCGTTGTGGGTGATGACGACCGTCAGCGCGCCGGTCTCGCGGTTGATGCGCGCGAGCGCCTCGAGCACCAGGATGCCGGTCGCGGAGTCGAGCGCCCCGGTCGGCTCGTCGCACAGCAGCACGTCCGGGCGCTTGGCGATGGCGCGCGCGATCGCGACGCGCTGCTGCTCGCCCCCGGAGAGCTGGGCCGGGAAGTGATCCATGCGCTCCCGCAGGCCGACCAGCGCCAGCGCGTCCTCCGGCGCCATCGGCTCGCGGGCGATCTCGGTGACGAGCGCCACGTTCTCGCGCGCGGTGAGGCTCGGGATGAGGTTGTAGAACTGGAACACGAAGCCGACGTGCTCGCGGCGGAAGCGCGTCAGCTCGGCGTCGCCGGCGCCGGTCAGCGGATGCCCGCGGCACTCGACGGTACCGGCGGTCGGGGCGTCCAGCCCGCCGAGGATGTTGAGCAGCGTCGACTTGCCGCTGCCCGAGGCGCCCAGCAGCACGACGAACTCGCCGGCGAACAGCTCGAGGTCCACGCCGCGCAGCGCGTGCACCTCGACCTCGCCCATGCGGTAGACCTTGGTCAGCCCCGTGGCGCGGAAGACCGGTTCGTCGGCGGCGGGTCCGGCGGTCGGCCAGGCGGACATCGCGGGAGTCTACCGCGGGTCGCGACGGCCGATGGACCCGACGGGTATTGCGAACGATCGATCGCGCCGGGCGCGCCCGGCGTCGCCCCAGGCCTGGCCGAAGACGACCTCGTGGGTCGCCGGCAGCACGCCCCCCGCACGGAAGGCCTCATAGGCGCCGGCCATGGCCGCGATGCGCGCGCGGCCGGTCAGGCCGCGCGGCCGCCCGGTCGAGGCGTTCTGAGCCCCGGTCGCGCGCAGGTCCCGCATCAGGGCGCCGACGTCCGGGTAGGTGAGCGTGTAGCGCGACACGTCGAGCACCGGCTCGGCGAGGCCGGCGCGCACGAGGCCGTCGCCGAGGTCGTGCATGCCGGTGAAGGGATGCACGTGCGTGAACGGATCCACGCCGGTCCACGCGGCGCGCAGCTCGGCGAGCGTGTCCGGCCCGAAGGTCGTGAACGTGAACAGCCCGCGCGGCCTCAGGATGCGCGCCACCTCGCCGAAGACGGCGTCGATGTCCTCGCACCAGGGCAGCGCCAGGTTGCTGAAGACGAGGTCGACGCTGGCGTCCGGCAGCGGGATCGCCTCGGCGTCGGCGAGCAGGCGCTCGAAGCGCGCCGATCCTTCCCGGCGCGCGGCCTCGCGGAGCATCGCGGGGGAGGCATCGAGGGCGATCATGCGCGCACCGGGCCATCGCGCGGCGAGCGCGGCGGCGCCGTGGCCGGTGCCGCAGCCGAGGTCGAGCACGGATTCGGGCGTGAAGGCGACCCAGTCCAGGCGCCGGATCATCTGCTCGCGCAGGTTCGCGGCGAGCACCGCGGACCGGTCGTAGCACGCGCTCGCCCGGTCGGCATGGCGCCGGATGGCGGCGCGGTCGAGCAGCGGCTGTCCGGCGTCGCTCACGGCCGAGGCACGCAGTCCGCGAGCGCCGCGACGAGGCCGTCGAGATCGGCATCGCGGTGCACGGCCGAAAGCGCGACGCGCAGGCGGGCGCCGTCGGCGGGTACGGTCGGCGGCCGGATGGCGGCGACGTAATAGCCGCGCTCGAGAAGCCGCCGGCTCGCCTCGACGGCCGCGTCCGCGGCACCGAGCAGGACCGGCTGGATCGGCGTCGTCGAGCTTGCGAGCGGCAGGCCCGCCCCGGCGGCAAGGGAGCGGAAGCGGCCGGCGAGCGCGAGGACGCGCGCGCGCCGCCAGGACTCGGCGGACGCGACGGCGAGGGCCGCGCGGGTGGCGGCCGCGACGGCGGCCGGCAGCGCCGTCGTATAAATGTATGTCCGCGCGCGCTGCACCAGCAGCTCGACGAGCCCGGCGTCGCCCGCCACGAAGGCGCCGAAGCTGCCGAAGGCCTTGCCGAGCGTGCCGACGAGGGCCGGCACCTCGTGCGCCGCGAGCCCGAAGTGCTCGAGCGAGCCGCCGCCGCCGGCGCCCAGCACGCCGATCCCGTGCGCGTCGTCCACGGCGAGCATCGCCCCGTGGCGGCGGCAGGCGGCGGCGAGCGCGGGCAGCGGCGCGAGGTCGCCGTCCATGCTGAACACGCCGTCGGTCAGCACCAGCGCCGGCCGCGCCGGCCGTGCGGCGAGCTTCGCTTCGAGCGCGTCGGCGTCGCCGTGCGCATACCAGTCGAGGTCCGCGCGCGCGATCCGGCCGGCGTCGATCAGGGAGGCGTGGTTCAGCGCGTCGCCGAGGACCAGGCCGCCCTTGCCGACCAGCGCCGTCGCGAGTCCCAGGTTCGCCATGTAGCCGGTCGAGAAGAGCAGCGCGCGCTCGCGGCCGGTGAACGCGGCCAGTTCCTCCTCCAGCGCGCCATGCTCGCCCTGGTGGCCGCTGACCAGGTGGGAGGCGCGGGCGCCGACGCCGTGCTCGCGGGCGGCCGCGATGAACGCCTGCGTCACGCGCGGATGCGCGGCGAGGCCCAGGTAGTCGTTGCTGCAGAAGTCGAGGCAGCGCCTGCCGTCGAGTTCGATCTCCGCCGTGTCGTGCGCGAGGCGCCGCACCTCGCGCCGCCGCCGGCGCAGCCCGCGCGCGTCGAGGTCCGCGAGCGCGGCCGCGAATGCCGGAACCGCGAGGGTCACGGGGTCAGGTTCCCGCGGGCTCGGGGCGGATGCCGAGCCGGCCGAAGAGCGCGCGGTCGCTCGCGGTGTCGGGATTGCCCGTCGTCAGGAGCTTTTCGCCGTAGAAAACGGAGTTCGCGCCGGCCAGGAAACACAGGGCCTGCAGTTCGTCGCTCATCGCCGAGCGGCCCGCGGACAGCCGCACGTGCGAGCGCGGCATCAGGGTGCGGGCGAGCGCGACGACGCGCACGAATTCGAGCGGATCGAGCGGCGCGGTGCCGGCGAGCGGCGTGCCTTCGACCTGCACGAGGTTGTTGATCGGCACGCTCTCCGGGTGCGGGTCGAGCGTCGCGAGCCGGTGCAGGAAGGCGACGCGGTCTTCGTCCGTCTCGCCCATGCCGAGGATGCCGCCGCAGCAGACGCGGATGCCGGCCTCGCGCACCGCGGCGAGCGTGTCGAGCCGGTCCTGGTAGGTCCGCGTCGTGATGACCTCGCCGTAAAAGGCTTCGGACGTGTCGAGGTTGTGGTTGTAGTAGTCGAGCCCGGCCTGCTTCAGCCGACGCGCCTGCGGCTCGGTCAGCATGCCGAGCGTCGCGCAGGTCTCGAGGCCGAGCGCCGCGACGTCCTCCACCATCTTCGCGACCTTCTCGAGGTCGCGGTCCTTCGGGCTGCGCCAGGCGGCGCCCATGCAGAAGCGCGTGGCGCCGGACTCGCGCGCCGCGCGCGCGCGGGCGACGACGTCGTCCGGTTCCATCAGGGCCTCGCGTTCGAGTCCGGTGTCGTGGCGGACGCTCTGCGGGCAGTAGGCGCAGTCCTCCGGACAGGCGCCGGTCTTGATCGACAGCAGGGTGGAGACCTGGACGGCGTTCGGGTCGAAGTACCGGCGGTGCAGGGTCTGCGCCCGGAACACGAGGTCGGCGAAGGGCAGCGCATGCAGCGCGCGCACCTCGTCGAGCGTCCACGTGCTCCGTACATCGCCGCCCGCGCCGTTGCCGTCCATCGCATTGCTCCCCGTTCCGGCCGGAAAACCGCGGCATGCGCTCGTCGCGGGCGGCGCAGATTGACGCCGTGGCGCAGTATTCGAACGCCCTCCGGGACTGTCAACCAAACCTGCTCAGGCAGGTTTACGGCGCCTCCAGGTCGTTGATTCACAGGCTCTTCCCGCCGAGCTGCCTGTTGTGCCTCGAGCCCGGGCAGGCGCCGGCGCTGGACCTGTGCAGCGGCTGCGAGGCCGACCTGCCGCGCACGGCGCGGGTCTGCGCGATCTGTGCGGCGCCGGTCGCAGGCCCCGTGATCGCCTGCGCGGCCTGCCTCGCGCGCCGGCCTGCGTTCGACGCCGCCTTCGCACCGTACCGCTACGAGTTTCCGCTCGTCGAGCTGATCCACCGCCTCAAGTACGGCCGGCAGGTCGCGGTCGCGCGCATCCTCGGGACGCTCCTGGGGCGCCGGCTGGCCGAGCGGGGCCCGCCTGCGGTGGATGCGCTCGTGCCCGTGCCGCTGCACGCCGCGCGCGAAGCGCGCCGCGGCTACAACCAGGCGGGCGAGATCGCGCGCTTCGCCGGGCAGCGGCTGGCGCTGCCGGTCATCCGCAACCTCGCGACGCGCGTGCGCGCGACCGAGGAGCAGGCGGCGCTGCCGGCGATCGTCCGCCGCATCAACGTCAGCGGCGCCTTTGCCGTGCGTGACGTCCCCGTACCCGCCGCGGTCGCGATCGTGGACGACGTGCTGACCACCGGCTCCACGGTGGACGCACTCGCGCGCGAGCTCAAGCGTGCCGGATGCCGGCGGGTGGAGGTCTGGGCGGTGGCGCGGGCGGCGGGTGCCGCGGGCGCGGCGGGCTACGTCCCGCGATAGAGGTAGTCGAGCGCCAGCCCGACGAACACCGCCATGCCGACGAAGTGGTTGTTGTTGAAGGCGCGGAAACAGTCCTCGGGCTCGCGCCGGCGGATGAGCCACAGCTCCCAGGCGAAGTGCAGCGCGGCGACGACGAGGCCCGCCCGGTACCAGGCCCCGAGTCCCGCCTCCTGGCCCGCGAGGTGCAGCGCGAACAGCATCATCGCCATCATGACCGCGATGACCAGGCGGTCGGCCTCGCCGAACAGGATCGCCGTGGACTTCACGCCGATGCGCAGGTCGTCCTCGCGGTCCACCATGGCGTACATCGTGTCGTAGACCGCGGCCCACAGCACGACGGCGGTGAGCAGCAGCCAGGCGATCTTCGGCACCTCGCCCGTCTCGGCGGCGAAGGCCATCGGGATCGACCAGCCGAAGGCGATGCCGAGATAGAACTGCGGGACGTGCACCACGCGCTTGAGCCAGGGGTAGGTCACGGCGAGCACGGCGCCGGCGACCGCGAAGAGCTGCGCGTACGGGTCGAGCTGCAGCGCGAGCCAGACGGCGACCAGGCCGAGCGCGACGAACAGCAGCAGCGCCTCGACGGGAGCCACGCGCCGCGCGGCCAAAGGGCGGTCGCGGGTGCGCGCGACCTTCGGGTCGAAGTCGCGGTCGGCGTAGTCGTTGATCACGCAGCCCGCCGAGCGCATCACCACGACGCCGGCGACGAACACCAGCAGGATGCGCGCGTCCGGGCGGCCCTCGCCCGCGATCCACAGGCCCCAGAGCGCCGGCCAGAGCAGCAGCCAGATGCCGATCGGCCGGTGCAGGCGCATGAGCCGCGCGTACTCGCGCAGCGTGCGCCCGAGCGCGCGGGCCCCGTCACGCAGCAGGTGCGGCTCGTACTCGGGCTTGTACGCGGGGTCGCGCTTGCGGGCGACGTCGGGGTCGCCGCTCATGCGTGCGACTCGGGCAGGAAGACCTCCTGCACCAGCAGCCGGTCGCCGTCGATCGCGAACCAGGAACGGCGCGCCCAGAGCGCCGCGGGAGGATCCGCGCGCGCGCGCAGCGCGCGGCCGTAGAGGCGGTCGCCCGCCGCGAGGCGGGCGAACTCGAGCGGACCGCGCTCGATGCCGGGCACGGCGGCGAGCCGCTCGCCGAGCGCGGCGCGCCCGAGGGCGGAGAGCCAGCGCTGGCGCGCGAGGGTCGACTCCGGGACCAGCGTCTGCGCGAACACCCAGGGCCGGCCGTCGCAGGTGAGCTCGACCTCGCGCACGAAGGCCGTCCCGCCGGATGCGCGCAGCATCGCGGCGTCCTCCGCCGCCAGCGGCGCCTCGGCCTCCGAAACGACGTTCAGGCCCGGCACGCCCGCGCAGCAGGCGCGCAGCCGCTCGGTCAGCAGCCCCGGTTCACCGAGCCAGGCCGCCGCCGCGGCCGGCGCGGACGGCAGCCAGGCGTCGAGGCGGCGGGACCAGCGGGGCCCCGGTGGCTGCGGGTTCCTGGCGGCAGGCTGTCCGTTCATACCTTCCCGTAGCGCGTCGCGGCGCCGATCCAGCGGCGCTCGAGTGGCGCCATGTTATCCGCATGCGCGCGCATCATCACGCCGGCGGCCGCCTGCACGCCCGGCAGCAGGTCGGCGTCGCGTACCAGGTCGGCGACCCGAAGTTTCATGAGCCCGGCCTGGCGCGTCCCGAGAAACTCGCCCGGCCCGCGCAGGTCGAGGTCCCGTCGGGCCACCTCGAAGCCGTCGCTGGTTTCACGCAGCACCGAGAGCCTTTCTTTCGCGAGCGGGGAGAGCGGCGCGTGCCAGAGCAGCACGCAGCTCGACGCCTCGCTGCCGCGCCCGACGCGCCCGCGCAGCTGGTGCAGCTGCGCGAGGCCCATGCGCTCGGCGTTCTCGATCACCATCAGGCTCGCGTTCGGCACGTCGACGCCCACCTCGATCACCGTCGTCGCCACCAGGAGCCCGATCTCGCCCGCCTTGAACTTCGCCATGGACTTCTCGCGCGCGGCGGGCGGCATGCGCCCGTGCACCAGCCCGACCGCGACGCCGGGTAGCGCCGCGGCGAGCGCGGCGGCGGTGTCCTCCGCGGCCTGCGCCTCGAGCAGCTCCGATTCCTCGATCAGCGGGCAGACCCAGTAGGCCTGGCGCCCGGCGAGGCAGGCGCTGCGGATGCGCGCGACGACCTCGTCGCGGCGCGAGTCGGGCATCGCGACCGTGGTCACCGGCGTCCTGCCCGGCGGCAGCTCGTCGATCACGGAGACGTCCAGGTCGGCGTACGCCGTCATCGCGAGCGTCCGCGGGATCGGCGTCGCGGTCATGATGAGCTGGTGCGGGTAGCGGCCCTGCGCGCCCTTCTCGCGCAGGCGCATGCGCTGGTGCACGCCGAAGCGGTGCTGCTCGTCCACGATCACGAGCATCAGTTTCGCGAAGCGCACCTCGTCCTGGAACAGCGCGTGCGTGCCGATGGCAATGCCCCGGCTGCCGTCGGTGAGCGCCGCTTCCGCCTCGCGCCGCGCCTTCGCGGAGAGCCGGCCCGTGACCAGCAGCGGCGCGAGGCCGAGCGGCGCGAGCCAGCGGGTGAAGTTCTGCAGGTGCTGCTCGGCGAGCAGCTCGGTCGGCGCCATGAGCGCCGCCTGGCCCCCGGCCTCGACCACGTCCGCGGCCGCGAGCGCGGCCACGATGGTCTTGCCCGAGCCGACGTCGCCCTGCACGAGGCGCAGCATCGGGTGCGGCACGGCGAGGTCGCGGCGCACCTCGTCCATCACGCGCCGCTGCGCCGCGGTCAGGGTGAAGCCCGTGCCCGCGAGCAGGCGCGCGGCGAGCCGGCCTCGCGCCTTCACCGGCCAGGCCGGGTCGCGGCGGATCTCGTTGCGCAGCCGGCGCAGCGTGAGCTGGTGCGCGAGCAGTTCCTCGAAGGCCAGGCGCCGCTGCGCGGGATGCCGGCCGGAATCGAGCACGTCGAGCCGCGCGTCCGGCGGCGGGCGGTGCACGCAGTGCAGCGCCTCGACGAGACCCGGGAGCCGCAGGTCGCGCTGGACCTCCGCCGGCAGCCAGTCGGTCAGCTCGCCGGCATCCGCGGCGGCGAGGGCCTGCGCGGTGAGGTTGCGCAGGCGGCCCTGCTGGATGCCCTCGGTGAGCGGGTAGATCGGCGTGAGCGCGCCCTGGACCGCCTGCGTGTCCGGCGCGTCGGCATCGCGGTACTCCGGGTGCACGATCTCCGGGCCGTGCTTGCCGCGGCGCACTTCCCCGAAGCAGCGCAGCCTGGCCCCGCGCCGGAGCTGCTCCTGCTGCGCGCCGCTGAAGTGGAAGAAGCGCAGCGTCAGGAAGCCGGTGCCGTCCGAGAGCCTCACCAGCAGCGAGCGGCGTCCGCGGAACACGACCTCGGCCAGCTCGATCTCGCCCTCGACGGCCGCGCGCATGCCGGGACGCAGCGACCCGATCGGCACGACGTGCGTGCGGTCCTCGTAGCGCATCGGCAGCCAGAAGAGCAGGTCGGCGACGGTCTCGATGCCGAGCTTGCCGAGCCGCTTCGCGAGCGCGGGACCGACGCCCTTGAGCGACGTGACGGCGCGGCGTTCCAGCGTCACCGGCTGCGCGCCGTCAGGGCACCAGGATGCAGTCGACCTCGATCGCGGCGCCGCGCGGCAGCGCCGCCGCGGCGATCGTCACGCGCGCCGGGAAGGGTTCGCGGAAGTACTCCTGCATGATCCCGTTGACCACGGCGAAGTGCCCGAAGTCCACGAGGTAGATCGTCACCTTCACCGCGGCGTCGAGGCTCGCGCCCGCGGCTTCCGCGACCGCGGCGAGGTTCGTGAACACGCGCCGCGCCTGGGCCTCGATCCCGCCCGCGACCAGCTCGCCGCTCGCGGGGTCGAGCCCGATCTGGCCGGACAGGTAGACGGCGCCGCCTGCGGCGACCGCCTGGGAGTAGGGACCGATCGCCTTCGGCGCCTTCGGCGTGTGGATCGTCTTGCGTGTCATGGGGCCACCCGCGTCGTGAAAGGCCGACATTATGGGGCTTTTCCGGCGCGCGGACTTTTTCGCCGCCAGTGTCGCCTGCCTGACAGAGTCCCGCGGCCGCCCGGCCCAACATCACTCCCGGATCAAACATCGATCCGAGGAGGAAGACCATGAAGACCAACCAGTACCGCAGCCACTCCGTCGCCGCCGCCCTGGCCGCCACCATCGTCACGACCGTGCTCGTGGCCTCCCTGGTGGAGTCGTTCGAGCCGGCACGGCTGATCCAGTTCGACCGCGACGCGACCGGCGACCTCGCCATCGCCCTCGAACGCCGCCATCCCGCCGGCGCCTCGCAGGCCTGAGACATGCGCGCAGCCGGCGCCCGGCCGGACCCGGCCGGGCGCCGATGCGGCGGGAGGATTCCATGAGCCGGACGGACGCCAATCGATTCGAGCGCTGCCTCACGCTGTTCGCGCCCGTGCGCGCGGGCGAAGGCCGCGCCGTCGCGATCCTGTGGCTGCAGGCGTTCTCGCTGATGTTCGCCTGGTACCTGATCCGCCCGGTGCGCGAGGCGCTGATCCTCACCGAGGGCGGCGCGGAATTCCGCAGCTACGCGGTCGCCGTGCAGGCGCTGCTGCTCATCCTGATCGTGCCCGCCTACAGCGCCTGGGTCCGGCGCACCGACCCGCGGCGGGTGTACCTGCTCGTCAACGCCTTCTTCCTGGCCAACCTGCTGCTCTTTTTCGCGGCCGGCCGGGTGGGCCTGCCGCTGGGTTTCATGTTCTTCGTCTGGGGAAGCCTGTTCAGCGTCATGGCCGTCACGCAGTTCTGGGCCTTCGCCACCGACCTCTTCAACGTCCGGTCGGGGGAGCGCCTGTTCGGGCTCGTCGCCATCGGCATCTCCGCCGGCGCCTTCGCCGGCGCGCAGGCAGCCGCCCTGCTGTTCGACGTGCTCGGTCCCTACGGGCTCATGCTCGCATCGGCGGCCGCGCTCGTCGCGGCGATCGCGCTCGGAGGGCGGGTGCACGCGGCGATCCCGGCCTTCTCGCAGGGCCTCGGCGCCGAGGCCCGTCCCGCGCCAGGCCCCGGCCGGTGGCTCGGCGGCTTTGCCGTCGTCGCCGGCAGCCGCTACCTGACCGGCATCGCCGCGCTCGTCGTGCTGCTCAACTGGATCACCTCGGCCGGCGACTTCGTGCTGTCGAGCTGGCTCGTCGACGTCGCCGCCCGCGAGGCGCCCGGCGCGCAGTCCGAGTTCATCGGCCGATTCATGGGCAACTACTGCTCGGTCGTTACCCTGGCCAGCTTCCTGATCCAGCTGCTGCTCGTCTCGCGCATCATCCAGTTCGCGGGCCTGGCGCGCGCCCTGCTGCTCACGCCGGTCGCCTTCGCGGCGGGCTACCTGCTGGTCGGCATCGTGCCCGCGTTCCTGCTGCTGCAGTCGGTCCTGGTCGTGCAGCGCAGCTTCGACTACTCGCTGCTCAACACGACGCGCAACGCCCTGCTGCTGCCGATGGGGCGCGAGGCGAAGTACCAGGCGAAGACCGCGATCGACACGTTCTTCTACCGCACCGGCGACCTGCTGGCCACCGGCTCGATCTACGTCGGGCTGCGGCTCTTCGACGACGTTCGCGCGCAGCTGATCTGGCTGATTGCCGCCCTCAGCCTGGCGCTGCTGCTGGTCGCCTGGCTCGTCGGCCGCGAGTACGCGCGCCGCGAGCGCGCTGCCGCGAAGCTATCGGGCGGCGGCAGCCTCGCCGGCGCCGTGCTCGCGCAGTAGGCGGTCGCGGCGCTTGAGCAGCGCGTCGATCTGCCGGCGGTGCAGCCAGGGGCCCAGTTCGCGCTCGAGCGCGGCACGGTCGAGCGCGGCGAGGCGGGCGGCGAGCGCGGGCGGGAGCGTGACCGGCTTCTGGTAGAGCAGCGTCGGCGCCTGCTGGCGCAGCGTGAACGCGCGCGAATGGTCGATCAGCACCACGTTCCAGTCGCGCGTGAGCAGGAGGTTCTCCTGGGTCCGGTCGGTGTTGTGCACGAGCACGTCGAACACGTTCATGAGGTTGTACTGCGGGTCGACGGGGCACCAGCCCTCGGGGCGCAGGCCTGCCTCGATCATCTGGCGCGCGTTGATCGCGCCCTCCACCCAGAACTGCAGCACGCCCTTCCTGCCGCCGACCGTGCGCGGCACCGTGACCGGGACCATGTCGAGGCCGAGCATGCGATCGAGCTCGTAGGCCGCCACCTCGAACTCGAACCGGTCGCCTTCATTGAGGGACTGCGTCGAATGGGCGGCGCCGAAGTCCGTGGACAGGCTCTTGAGCACGGCGCGCAGCTCGAGGCCGTCGCGGCGCAGCGTGACGCGCTGCGGCTCGGTGATGCCCGTCGGCAGCTCCTCGACGCCGATGATCTCGGCCCCGGCGAGCCAGGCCTCCAGCGCGTCGTCGTCGAGGCCGCCCGGGCGCGCGCCGATCGCGCGCGGCAGCGGCTCGGGCGGCGAGAGCGCGCCGGGCCGGTCGGCGTAGGCGGCGAGCAACCGGCCGTCCTCGATCACGAGCGCGGACGGCCTGCCCTTGTAGGCGGACTGGAGCATGCCGGTGTCGAGCAGGATCACGCGGCCGTCGAACCGGCCGGTCACGCGCCGCGTCGGCGTGACGCTGTGGCCGACGACCACGCGCGCGGCGCCGAGCTTGGCGAGCGCCGCGCCGAGATTGGCGTCCTCGGTGAACGCGGGGCAGAGCGCCTGGCCGCGAAACCAGGTCGGCCCGTCGGTGGTGAAGACGGACGCCTCCGTCAGTTCGCGTAGCCGGGCCGAGGGTTCCGCGAAGCCCGCGGCGGCGAGCGCCTCCGGGCGCGCCCGGAACTCCGCAGCATCCGGGTCCGGAAGCGCCGCGCCGAGTTCCTGCCAGGCCCGCAGGTAGTCCGCGAGTTCCCGGTGCAGCGCGCGATTCACCTCGTCGAGGCCGAGTTCGGCGACCCGCGGCGGCAGTCCGCCGTGGGCGAACGCCGTGTCGTTCACCACGAGCACGAAGGGCCGCGACAGGAGCCAGCCGCCGTAGCGCCCGCCCGGCGAGAATGCCTGGCGGTGCGCGAACCAGCCGGCGGGATGGCCCGCCTCGAAAGCCGCGCGGTCCGCGCCCGGATCGCGCTCGAGCCGCCGTGCCCAGGCCGACTCGCGCAGCGCCTCGTCCTCGGGGCCGGCGAAGGCGGCGTATTCCCCGGCACTCACGTAGCGCAGGTCGCCGGCGACGTTCATGACCTCGTGATTGCCGAGCACGACGTGGACCGCGCCGCCCGCGGCGCGCGCCTCGCCTTCGAGCCGCATGAGCAGGTCGAGCACGTGCCGCGAGTCCGCACCGCGGTCCACGAGGTCGCCGAGGCTGACGAGGTGGGTGTCCGCGCCGCGCCAGCGCAGCTCGCCGTCGATGAGCCCCTGCGCACGCAGCAGCGCGACGAGCTCGTCGTAGGCGCCGTGGACGTCCGCAAAGGCGACCACGCGGCGCGCGCCTTCGACGCGGTAGGGCGAGTCGTCGCCGGCCGCGGCGGACGCGGGTCCGGCAGCCAGGACCGCGGACGCGAGCCACAGGCCCGCGGACAGGAGGACGAGGGCGAGACGTGCCGTGGCGGCGTGCCGGCGCATGAGGCGTATCATGCGCGCGTCAACGCTCGGTGGAGAAGCGGAGCACGGCATGACGACGCTCGCCGGCCGGATGATGCTGCAGCGCAGCCCCCTGTTCCGGGGCCTCGATCCCGGAACCTTCGGGCGCATCGCGGCGCTCGCGACCCAGCACGGCTACCGCCGCGGAGAGATCGTCTTCAGCCACGGCGACCCCGGCGACGCGCTGTTCGCGGTCGTGACCGGCAGGGTCCGCATCAGCACCGGCACGGCGGCCGGGCGCGAGATCTTCCTCAACATCATGGAACCCGGCGACACCTTCGGCGAGATCGCGCTGCTCGACGGGGGCCCGCGCACTGCGACCGCGACGGCGATCGCACCGACGGAGCTGGTCTCGATCCGCCGCGGCCCGCTATTCCAACTGCTGGAACGCGAGCCGAAGGCCGCGCTCGAGCTCCTGCGCCTCGCGGGCGAGCGGCTGCGCTGGACCAGCGGCCTGCTTGAGGATGCGGCGCTGCTCGACGCGCCCGCGCGGCTCGCCAAGAGGCTCCTGTCGCTCGGCGAGCTGCACGGCGAGGACGGCCCCGGCGGTCGCACGATCCGCATTTCGCAGGAGGAGCTCGCGAGCTTCCTCGGCGTCTCGCGCCAGTCGGTCAACGAGCAGCTGCAGGACTGGAAGGCGCGGGGCTGGGTCGGCCTCGGCCGCGGCACCGTCGTGGTGTGCGACGCCGCCGCGCTGCGCAAGTCCGTCTCTACCGGTTGACCAGCGAGCGGCCTCAGCCCCGCTTGGCGCGCAGCCCCATCGCGCGCATGACGATCAAGGCCGCCACAGCCCCGATCAGAACGCCGCCCAAGGCCGCGGTCGTGACGTTCAGGTTGAACTTGGACTTCTCGAAAATGATGATCGGGTCTTCCACGGCGGCTGTCCCGATCTGCGCGTTGTAAAGTACCTCGCCGCCAGTGAAATTCTTGCAGATCCACGCCCCTTCTTTTCCCAGCGGCGCCACAGTGATCGGCGGTCCCTTAGTCACTTCATCGTTCTGCTTCTCGCAGAATGGCCAGGGCTTGTCCTCCTTGGCGGTGATCTTGAGCGTCGCCACGGGATCGGCGTTGTTGAATGTCACCTTGCCGTTCTTCGGCATCGTGTACTGCGACATGGTCTGGTCGTCGCGCACACCGATCGTGATATCCAGGTCTGCCATGATGTTCCCCTCCCGAAGTTCAGATTTCCGTCCTTACTTCCGCCAGCTCCGGGGCAGCCTTTAGGAAGCTCTCCGGATAACCCAGCTCCTTCGCGCGCCGGGCGTGGGCGACGGCGGTCCTGCGATCGCCGAGCCCGAGCTCAGCCAGCGCCACGTAGTAGTGCACGCTGTCGGTACGATCCCCTTCCTTGAGGGCAATTGCTATGTGGTTGCGCGCCCGGTCCGATTCGCCGAGCCGGGTCGAATAGTACGCCGCCTGCGCCCGATTGGTGGCGTGCCTGGGATTGACCCCCAGTTCCCCTTCGGCCAGCTCGAGCGCCCGCCGGTAGGCCGGCCCCGCCTCTTCCTCGAGCCCGCCGAACAGCAGCGCGTCCGCCAGGTTGCCCCAGAGACGATGATCAGACGGTGCCAGGTCGATGGCCTTGCGGAACATTTCCGCCGCCTTCGCGAACTGGCCGCGGTAGTAAAGCGCCGTTCCGACGTTTGAATAACTGCCGCGACGCGGCTCGATCGCGAGCGATCTCGAGAACGCCTCGTCGGCCTTCTCGAACTCGCCCAGGTAGAGATACGCACCGCCCAGGTTGCTGAAGGCGTTCGGGTTGTCAGGAGCGAGCTCCGTCGCACGCTCATGGGCGGCGACTGCCTCGCGCGCGCGGCCGTGCGCCACCAGAAAATTGCCGTACGCAGTGTGCGCCGCCGCGTAACTGGGCTGTACCGCGATGGCCCGCCGCAGGGTCGACTCCGCCTCGGGCGCCTTGCCACCTGCCGCAAGCGTTTCGGCCAGGCCGATCAGAAGATCGGGCGACGCCGGCACCAGCTTGAGCGCCTTGCGGTATGCGGCCTCCGCCTCGACCGGATTGCCAGTCGCCAGGAGCAGCTGACCCAGCGCTTCGTGCACCTCCTGCGCCGAGCCGTCGAGTGCCCGTGCACGGCTGCACGCCGACTCGGCCGCCGTGACGTGCGCGGGCTCGCGGTCGAGTGCGTAGCGTTCGACCAGGGCGCGACACAGTCCGGCCTGCGCGCGGGCGAAGTCGGGTTGTTCCTCGAGCGCCTGGCTGAACCAACGCTCCGCTGCATCAACGTTGACGCTGCTGCGGGGCTTCCGCAGGTGCGAAAGTCCGCGCAGGTAATGATCGTAGGCTGTCGCGTCTCGGGACCCGGCCGTGGCCGCGCTTGCGGGGCGCGCTTCCAGCACGAGCTTCAGCGCCGTGAGCACCTGGGTCCCGATATCGTCCTCGATCGAGAAGAAATCGCCCACGGACTCGTAGGAATTCGACCACACGTTGGTCCCGGTGCCGCGCTCCACGAGCGAAGCGCTCACGCGGACGCGGCCGCCCTGGCGCCTGACAGTCCCCTCAACGACGTAGTTGACGCCGAGCGCCTGCGCGATCTGACGCACGTCGACGCTCTTGTCCTTGTAGACGAATGCCGACCGGCGTGCGGCAACGGTGAGCCCCGGCACGCGCGAGAGCTTCTGGTGCAGTTCCTCGGCCATACCGTCGCCGAGGTAGTCGTACTCCGCGTCACCGGTCATGTTCGCGAAGGGCAGCACCGCCAGCGTCCGCGAGCCCTCGATTGTCGAATCCGGTTCGAGGATTGCACCCAGGTTGCCGCCGGTCGCCGGCACCGGGATGTCGCGCCAGAAGAGCCCGAGCCCGAGCGCGATGCCGACCGCGACGCCGACCAGTGCGCCGCGCAGGATGCGCCGCGAGAAGAGCCCGGTGAACGCCGCAGCGATGCGTCCGCCGATCCCGGGCGGGGCGGGCGGCAGCACCTCGAAGCTGCGGACCGGCTCGCGGATGTTCTTGACCTGGCGCGTGCCGGCGTCGACGTAACGCGCCTCGAGCTTGGCGTGGACCTGGTCGTACACGGCTCCCGAGATCAGCACGCCGCCGGGTTTCGCGAGCGCCTGCAGGCGTGCCGCGACGTTGACCGCGTCGCCGAAGAAGCCGCCTTTCTCCTCGATCACGTCGCCGAGGTTGACGCCGGCGCGCAGCAGCATCCGCCGCGCGGGCGGGAGCGCGGCGTTCGCGGCCGCGACGGCGTCCTGGATCGCGAGCGCCGCCGAGACCGCGTTGACCGCGCTCGGGAACTCGGCCATCAGGCTGTCGCCGACGCTGCCGAATTCGCGGCCGCCGAACTCGGCGACCTGGCCGGCGAAGGTCGCGCGCAGCGACTTGAGCGCCGCGAGCGTGCCGGGCTCGTCGGCCGCCATGAGCCGGCTGTACTCGACGACGTCGGCCGCGAGGATCGCGGCGATGATGCGACTGTCTTTCTGCATGGCCCCCGCCCCGGGGCGCAGTATAGCCCTCGCCACGCCCGGGGCCCGCGGGGCTTCAGGCGAGGCTGCGCTCGACCTTCATCACGTCCGGCATGCCGCGGATGGCGCGGATCAGGCGCGCGAGGTGCGCGCGGTCCTTCACCTGGATCTCGAACAGGATCGTCGAGTGATCGCCCTGCGACGAGTCGACGTTGACGTGGCTGATGTTGCTCTGCTCCGCGGCGATGCGGGTCGCGATCTCGGCCAGGATCCCCATGCGGTTCGAGGCCTCGACGAGCAGCCCGGCGCTGAACAGGTGCTGCTGGTCCTTCTGCCAGACCGCCGGTATCCACTTGTCCGGCTGCTTGCCGAAGGCGGCGACGTTCGAGCAGCTCTCGCGATGGATCACGACGCCGCGTCCGCTCGAGAGGTAGGCGATGATCGCGTCGTAGGGGATCGGGAAGCAGCAGCGCGCGTAGCTGACGACGAGGCCCTCGGTCCCGGCGACCGCCAGCGGCTGCGCGGTGGCGGCGTCCGGGCGCGTGTCGTCGTCCGGCAGCAGGCGGCGCGCGACCAGGCGCGCGAGGCGCTCGCCGAGGCCGATCTTCTCCAGCAGCTCGCTGCCGTCGCGCAGCGCGAGCGAGCGCGCGACCTCGTCCAGGCGGCCGGCCGGCAGCTTCCTGATCGAGAGATCGAACTCCTCGAGCGCCTGGTTCAGCATGCGCCCGCCGAGCTCGGCGGCCTCGCCCTTCTTGAGGTTCTTGAGGTACTGGCGGATCGAAGACCGGGCCTTGGCCGTCGCGACGAAGCTCGCCCAGGCGGGATTCGGCTGCGCGCCCTTGGCGGTGACGATCTCCACCGTCTGGCCGTTCCGCAGCACGGTGCGCAGCGGCACGAGCCGCCGGTCGACCTTGGCGGCGACGCAGCGCTGGCCGACGCCGGTGTGCACGGCGTAGGCGAAGTCGACGCAGGTCGCGCCGCGCGGCAGGCGCATGATGTCGCCCTTGGGCGTGAACACGTAGACCTTGTCGGGGAACAGGTCGATCTTGACGCTCTCGACCAGTTCCTCGGCCGAGCCCTCGTGAAGGTCCATCACGCCCTGCAGCCACTCGCGCGCGCGCGCCTGCTGCGTCTCGCCGTCCTTCTCGCCGGTCTTGTACTGCCAGTGCGCCGCGATGCCCGACTCGGCCATGCGGTGCATGTCCTCGGTGCGGATCTGCACCTCGATCGGCGTGCCGTTGGGGCCGAACAGCGAGGTGTGCAGCGACTGGTAGCCGTTGACGCGCGGGATCGCGATGTAGTCCTTGAAGCGCCCGGGCATCGGCCGGTACAGGCCGTGCACGAGGCCGAGCGAGCGGTAACACTCGTCCACGCTGCCGACGATGATGCGGATGCCGAACATGTCCACGACCTGCGACAGCGACAGGTGCTTGCGCCGCATCTTCACGTAGACGCTGAACAGATGCTTCTCGCGCGCCTCGACGCGCCCGTTGACGCCGGCGTCGGCCAGGGACTTGCGCACCGCCTTGACGATCTTCGGCAGGAACTCGCGCTGGTTGCCGCGCGCGCGCTTGAGCTCCCGCTCGATGATGCGGTAGCGCTGCGGGTAGAGCGTGCGGAACCCGATCTCCTCGAGCTCGAGCTTGATCGAATGGATGCCGAGTCGGTTGGCGATCGGCGCGTAGATGTCGAGCGTCTCGCGCGCCACGGCGCGGCGCTTCTCAGGCGGCATCGCCGAGAGCGTGCGCATGTTGTGCGTGCGGTCCGCGAGCTTGACCATGATCACGCGGATGTCGCGCACCATGGCGAGCAGCATCTTGCGGAAGCTCTCGGCCTGCGCCTCCTTGCGGCTCTTGAACTGGATCTGGTCGAGCTTGGTGACGCCGTCGACGATTTCGGCGACTTCCTGGCCGAACTTCTCCGTGACCTCGGCCATCGAGGAGGGGGTGTCCTCCACCACGTCGTGCAGGATCGCCGCCTGCAGGGTCGCGCCGTCGAGGTGCAGGTCGGCCAGGATGTCGGCGACCGCGACCGGGTGGGTGATGAAGGCCTCGCCCGACCTGCGCTTCTGGCCCTTGTGCGCGGTCTCGGCGTAGTCGAAGGCTTCCCGCACCCGTTCGACCTGGTCGGGCGGGAGGTAGCCCTCGATCTTGGTGATGAGCTGCCCGATTCCGGGAGCGCGTCTTCCGCCCGGCAGCAATCCGAGGATGGAAGACGCGTAGTTCATCGGGCAGGCACGCTCGCGGTCAGTCCCCCAGGCCGAGTTGCGGGGCGCGGAAGTCGACGCCGAGGTCGAGCGGATTCTCCGGGATGATCTCCGGCTCCGGCTCCGGATCCGGCTCGGAGAGCAGGTCGATGGTGACCTTGCCTTCGGCGATCTCGCGCAGCGCCACCACCGTGGGCTTGTCGTTCTCCCAGTCGACGCGGGCCTCGGCGCCGTTCACGAGGCGGCGCGAGCGCTTGGCGGCGAGCAGGACGAGGTCGAACAGGTTGTCGACCGTGGAGAGGCAATCTTCGACGGTGATGCGGGCCATGGAAAAGACCGTGCTTTCAGGGAATTGGACCGAAAATGATAACTTAAAAGCGGTGCTAGCTGGTACCTCGCCGGTTCTTCTTTGACCGCCGCTCGTTGCCGATCCGCGGCGACTGGGCGAAGGCGTCCAGGTCATCGGCCCGGCGGCTGCCGGCGCGGCGGTCGTCGTGGTGGCTGTACGTGCACTCGCAGGTATCCGGCCGGGTGCACCCCGGCAAGGGCAGGAGGGGGGCCTCGCGCGACAGCCAGCGCCGATTACGGCCCGAAACCGCGGCATTGCAGGCATTGGCGCCCGGTTTGACCGAGACGGCGTGCCAGCGCCGGTCCGTATCCTTGCTGTCCTTGCCTGCCATCGATCGCGCCTTGCCCGTAGCGCCCATGCTAACGAATCCCCGCAGGAAGGGAATCGGGCAGGCCCTGACCGGCGATTCAGGTCCCGAGCAGCTCCCGGGCCAGGGCCTGGAGTTCCGGCCGGTCCCGGCGGTTGGCTTCGCCCCGGCCGTCGAAGATGGCCTCGAGCTCCGCCAGGGCGCGGTCGAAGTCCCGGTTCACGACCACGTAGTCGAATTCCGTCCAATGCGACATCTCGAGCACCGATTCCCCGAGGCGGCGCGCGATTGCCTCGTCGCTGTCGCTGCCACGCCTGCGCAGCCTCGTCTCGAGTTCGAGCCGGGAAGGCGGCAGGATGAAGATGTGAATCGCTTCGGGCAGGCGCTCGCGCACCTGCCTCGCGCCCTGCCAGTCGATCTCGAGTATCAGATCGCGGCCGCCCGCGAGCGCCGCCTCGACCACGCTCCGGCGCGTGCCGTAGAGGTTGCCGAAGACGTCGGCGTGTTCGATGAACTCGCCGGCGGCAACCAGGCGCTCGAACTCCCCGCGGTCGATGAAGTGATAGTCCTTGCCGTCCACCTCGCCCGGTCGCGGCCTGCGCGTCGTGCAGGAAACCGAGAACCCGAGTCCCGGACGGCGGCGCATGAGCGCGTGCAGCAGGCTGGTCTTGCCGGCACCCGAAGGTGCCGCGATCACGTAGAGATGGCCCGGCTTCATCAACGGTAGCGGCGGCTCAGCCAGTCCTCGGGCTTCGGGAACGCGGCGGCCTCGTCGCGCAGCCACTGGCGCAGCGCGAGCACCATCGGCAGCTCGGCATACGCCGGCGGGCACACGAACCAGTAGCGGAACAGCGACGGGACGATCTTCTTGCTGGCCAGGACGAGGGTGCCGTTGTCGAGGTCGTTGGCGGCGATGGACCAGCGCGCCGGCGCGTAACCCAGCCCCTCGATCACGGCCGAGAGCACGCTGACCGAATCGTCGATGGTCGTCGGTCCCGCCGGCCAGGGGGTCGGCGCGGTGCCCTTCTCGAAGCGCGACCAGGGCTCGTCCCGGGCCTGCAGCATCGGGATTCCCTCGAATGTCTCGCGGTCGTCGAGCGAGCCGTACTTCTTGAACAGTTTCGGCGACGCGACCAGCACCAGCCACTCGTCCATCAGCGCGTCGACCTCGAGACCCGGCGCGACGCGCTCCGCGAGCCGCACGGCGGCGTGGAAATCGCTGCGCGTGAAGTCGACCGCCTCGCGCGAGGTGTGCCAGTCCACGCGCAGCTCCGGGAAGCGCGCATGCAGGCGATGCAGGCGCGGCGTCAGCCATTTCTGCATCAGCGAAGACAGCGTCGAGATGTTGATGACGCCGCTCGCGCGCATCATGCGCGTCTCGCGCATCGCCGCCACCAGCGCGTCGAGGCCCGATTGCACGCCGGGCAGCAGCTTCGCGCCTTCCGGCGTCAGCTCCACCTTGCGGCCGCTGCGGCGCAGCACCGGTATCTGCAGGTAATCCTCCAGCGCCTTGATCTGCTGGGAGACCGCGGCCGGCGTCACGTTCAGGGCTTCCGCGGCCTCGGAAAACGACAGGCGCGTCGCCACCGCCTCGAACACGCGGAGGGCATTGAGCGGCAGTCGTCCATAGGCGGATGCGACCACAAGTTTCCCTTAACCGAGCTTGAGTTAATGCGTTTGTTCGGGGAACGCCGGGCGTTCAAAGTCTAGCCCGAACACGGGGCAAATGGGCGTGGTGCCCGCCGCTCCGAAAGGCATGAGGAGATAACGCAATGAACGGTCGTTTGCAGGGTTTCCTGGAGTTCCTGGACCTCCTGGCGGAGGGTCAGCGGCGGCAGGCCGAGGTCGTCACCGGGCGCGGGTTCGAGCCCCAGGCGGGCATCGCGCCGGTGCAGGGCGACGACGCGGTCAGGCCCGACCCGAAGCCGGCCAGCCGCTATTCGACGGCCCGCAACACGAGCTACGCCGCGATCATCGTGGCCGCCCTGGCCGGAGTCGTCAGCAACTCGCTGGCGCTCGACCAGCGGGTGATCCTCGAGCGCGACGTGCCGCAGGCCGCTGCCGTGGCCGTGCTGCCCGAAGTGGTCGTCGTCGCCAGCCGGCTCGAGCAGTGAGCCCGGGCCAACGGGGCGCCGGGCCACAGGTTCGCAGTCATCGGACGCCAGTCGTGTCGCCGCTTCCTCCCCTCCGGCGCGCGAATGCGATGACTGCGAACCTGTGGCCCGGCGCTGCCAGGGGCGCTCCCCTACAATGTCGGCGTGTTCCCGGTCCGCGATGACAACCCGCATTTCACGACGCCTTACGCCACGTATGCGCTGATCGGCGCGAACGTCCTCGCGTGGGCGCTCCTGCAGGGCCTCGGCTCGGAGCCGGCGCTCTCCGCCTCCGTCTGCCGGCTCGGATTCATCCCGGGCGAGGTGCTCGGCACCGCGCCCGCCGGCGCGAGTTTCCCTATGGGCCCGGACAGCGCCTGCGTGCTCGCGGGCGAGGGCGGCTGGCACACGGTGCTGACGTCCATGTTCCTGCACGGCGGGTGGATGCACCTGATCGGCAACCTGTGGTTCCTGTGGATCTTCGGAAACAACGTCGAAGACGCCATGGGACACCCGCGCTTCGTCGTCTTCTACCTGCTCTCGGGCGTCGCGGCCGCGCTCCTGCAGGCCGCCTTCGACACGGACTCGATCATCCCGATGGTCGGCGCTTCGGGCGCGATCGGCGGGGTGATGGGCGCGTACGTCATGATGTACCCGCGCGTACACGTGCACCTGCTCATCTTCCTCGGCTTCTACGTGAACACCATCGCCGTGCCGGCGATCTTCATGCTCGGCTATTGGTTCCTGCTGCAGATCGTCAGCGGGTCGATGTCGCTCGGCGCCGAAGGCGGCGGCGTCGCGTTCTGGGCGCACGTCGGCGGCTTCGTCGCCGGCGTCGTTCTGAGCTTCGTGTTCCGCGACCGCGCGATGCTCGCGCGGCACCCGTACTACGGATGGAACCAGCGGCCGTCGCCGACGCAGAACTGGCATCGCGTGCGGCGCTGACTCGCGGCCGCGGAATTTGCAAAATTCCGTCGCGCGCCTCACCCTCTTCCCCGTGATCCCGCACCCGCCGGGATTATGAAAAACCGGCACACGAAAAGTTCGAGGGGGAGTCACATGCCGATCATCATCCGCAGCGTCCTCGCCGCGTCCGTCGCCGCAAGCCTGCTGCCCGCGGCTGCCGCCGTGGCCGGCGGCAATCCGAAGCCGCCGCCCGCGACGCCGCCCGTGAAGCTCGAGATCGCCTCGCCCGCGTACTCCGCCAAAAAGCTGCTCGGCGTCATGTATGAGAGCGGCACCGCATTCGAGATCACGGCGGCGATCACGGGCCCGACGCTCGGCATCGCGACCGACCGCGTGAGCGGCTACATCGGCAACTGGGACACGGGCTGGATCGTGTTCGCCGACCCGGACGGCTGCCTCGAGATCGCGCTCGGCATCGGCGTGCCGCTGGGGTTCCAGCGCTCCTGCCTCGCGTCCCTGTATCCGTGGATCCTGCCGGACCAGACCGACCTGTCGGCGATCACGCCCGACGAGACCTACCTGCAGTTCACGATCGATCGTGACGAGGCGGGCGTCGCGGACGGGTTCGCCCGCAACCCCGTCGTGCGCGCCGCGCTCGCCGACCCGCTGCAGTCGGGCGCGCCGGAGTTCCTGGCGCTTACGCGCGATTTCACGCAGGGCCTCAACGTGGACCCGCCGGTTCCCGAGTCGATGCCGCTCGGCCCCTTCACCGGCGGCGGCGCCGACGACGGGTTCGGCTACGGCGCCGACGACGACCTGCCGGGGCTCGTGGTGCTGTCGCCGCGCGGCGTCGGCCTCGTCTACGCGGACGCCGACGGTTCGCCGGGGACCAAGACTTCCGATTTCGAGCCGGTGTCGCCCCGGCGGCAATGGAACCTGGCGGGGTTCCTCAACTCGGTGAACTACGAGCTCAAGTCGAATGGCGGCACCACCGTCATTCACGCGGGCATGACGCTGCCCAACGGCCTCATCGCGCCGCTCATCGCGCTCGACAACTGCATCGGCGTCCACGATGGCTTTGGCAACTGCGACGCGGGCGAACATCGTTTCCGCGTCGACGGCGGGCCGGTGCAGGCCGTCGCGGGCGGCCGTTCCGCGCAGAACCTCTGGACCGACCTGGTTTCGTCGCAGGTTTACGAAGTCCGCGCCTTCCTGGTCAGCGGCTTCGCACCCGCGCAGCTCGAGGACCTGAACGGGGACGGCAAGGTCACCGCGGCGGACGCGAAACGCGCCGGCTACACGGTGATATCGAACGAGTCCGTCACGCGCTTCCGGCAGGTCACGGGATTCGTATGCACCGAGGGAAACCTCGCATCGATCTTCGGCCTGGACCTCGACGGCAACGGGCAGACATCGATCGGGATCTTCTGCCCGCCGGGGCCGGGCGCGCTCAAGGGCATTCCCTGACCCGGGCCGCTAGCCGCCCCATTCACGCAGCAGTCGCGCGGCTTCGCGCCGGCCCGGTTCGAACTCGAGCTTGAGCGAACCAGGGGGGCCGCGGTCGGCGGCGATCCGCGCCGCGGCGATCGCGGCCCGCGCGTCGCCCGCAGCCGCGAGGGCCCGCGCCTGCGCGAGTTCGTAGAGCTCGAAACGCGTCGCGCCCGCGTCCACCGCGGCCGTCAGCGACGCGACGGCGGCTCTCGGGTCGCCCGACTGAAGGGCCCGCATGCCGGCGAGATAATCCGCCGCCGCCTGGTCGCTGCGGTCGCCCTGCGCTGGCGGTGGTTGCAGGCTGCGCAGCGCGGCGACCGTCCGGTCGGCAGCCGCGACATCGCCTGACGCCACCTCCGCGAGGCCGCGCAACAGCAGGTAGCGTGTCGGCCGGCCGGGAGACCGCGTCAACGCCTCCTGCGCGAGCGCCATGGCACCCGCCAGGTCACCGCCAACGAGCCGGCAGTGCGCGCGAATCCACAGCGCGTAGGCGACCGTGATCTTCTCGGCTTCCAGCTCCGGCGCAAGGCCGGTGAGCAGCGTGTCCACCTCGGCGCAGCGGCCTTCCGCGCGCAGCAGGTGCGCGGCGTCGGTCGCGGCGCTGATGCGCAGCGAGGCCGGCAGGACCGTCGATGCGCTCATGTCCAGCAAGCGGACGATGGCGGCCGGCGTCCTGCCTTCGAGCACGTCGACGTGCGCGAGCCTCAGGATCGCGTCGCCGAAGGTCGCATCGAGGGCGAGCGCCTTTTCGTACTCGGGTGCCGCCCGGTCGAACTGGCCACGGTACAGGTGCGATTCGCCGAGCAGGTAGTGCGCGTTGGGATTGTCGGGCGCGAGCCCGATGAACTTCTGGACCGCCTGCTCGGCCTCGTCGTAGCGCCCGAGCCGCAGGTTGAGGTCCGCCATGCTGCTCCAGCCGACCTCGTCGCCGGGATCCTGGGCGACCAGCGCCTCGGCCTGCACCAGCGCTTCCTCGTAGCGCCCGTCCGCCCACAGCACGTAGAGCAGCAGCACCCGCGCTTCCGTCTCGTAGGGCCAGGACTCGAGCAAGGCGCGGTACAACCGCTCGGCCTCGGCGCTGTCACGGGAGAAGTAGCTTTCGCCGGCGGCGATGTACTGCTGCTCCCGCGCCGAGAGGCGCGCGGCATCCTCCTTGGCGAGCCGGACCTGACGCAGCGCCGCCTCGGTGTCGCCGAGGGCCGCGTCGGTGTGCGCGAGCCGGTAGCGCGCCATGGCGAAGTCCGGCGCGCGCTCGACGGCGGCTTCGAACATCTGCCGGGCCGAGGCGTAGTCGTAGGCGAGGAAGTGCTGCATGCCGACCACGAAGGCCTCGTACGCGGCGATATTGCGCGTCGCATAGTCCGCCGCGAACACGTCCACTTTCTCGGTGCCGGGCACGCCGAGTCCCTGCTTCACGAGCGAGGTCATCGGCGTCGCCACGCCGACCAGTTCCTCCGGGTCGAGCGACTCCTGGCGGTTGGCGCCGACTTCGACGTTGCGCAGCAGGTCGGTCAGGCGGGACGTCACCGTGAAGCCCTGCGGAGTCCGCAGGACCTCGCCGGTCAGCACGTGCGTGATGCCGGAGTCGACGGCGCGGGTGAAAACTTCGTCCATGCCGGCGGCATCCTCGGTCAGGCGCAGGGTACGCGCGGCCGACACGATGGCCAGATACTTCGACTGGGCGAGGCCGTCGCGCACGAGGTTGGCGATGCCCGCGCCCGCCCAATCGAGTTCCTTGCGGCCCGTGAGGTTCTCGAGCGGAAGGACGGCGACGATCGGCAGCTGGTCGGGCCGTGCCTGCCGCACGAACTCGGGCTCGTCCGCGGCTCGCGTGAAGTACCACACCGAGCCGCCGACGACGCCCGCCAGCAGCGGCGCCGCGATCAGCGGACGCAGCCACCGGCGACGATTCCGGCGCGGGGCCGGCTGGCCGTCGTCGCCGGTGATCGTGATGCCTTCGGACGAGACGTCGAACACCCAGGAGAGGATCACCGCGACCGGGAAGCCCGCGAAGGCGAGCACGACGATCGCTCGCATGACCGCACCCTCGTCGCCGAATACCGGGAGCACGACGTCGGCAACCTGCACGAGGCCCCAGGCCGCCACGGCATAGATCGCGGTTGCGCGGAATACCTGGCGCCGCTTGAGGTTCTCCCAGAATCGCTTCCAGGCGGGGACGGGGTCGTTCATCGGGCGGCCGCTACTCTACGTTCTGGACCTGCTCGCGCATCTGCTCGATCAGCACCTTGAGCTCCACGGCCTTGCGGGTCGTCTCGACGTCCTGCGACTTCGACGAGAGCGTGTTCGCCTCGCGGTTGAACTCCTGCATCAGGAAGTCGAGCTTGCGGCCGACGGCGTCCCCCGAGGCGAGCGACGACTCGAGTTCCGAGACGTGGCTGCGCAGGCGGTCGAGTTCCTCGGCGACGTCCATCTTCTGCAGCAGCAGCGCGACCTCCTGTTCGAAGCGCTCGGGATTGACCTCGGCGGAGAGCGCGGCGAGTCGTTCGGCGAGCTTGCCGCGGATGCGCGCCTGCACGTCGGGCAAGCGGGCGGCGACTTCGCCGGCGATTGCGCCGACCTGGGCGCCGCGCGTGCGCAGCATCTCGGCGATTCGCGCGCCTTCCGCGGCCCGCGACGCCGTGAATGCGGCGAGCGCCTCCGTGAGCAGGTCCATGGCCGCGGCGGCGAGCGGCGCCGCGTCGCGCTCCGCCTCCTTCACGACCCCGGGCCAGCGCAGCAGGTCGACCGCGTCGATGCGTCCCTCGGGCCCGAGGCGGCGGCGCAGGGCGGTCGCCTGCTCGATCAGCCGGTCGAGCAGCGCCTCGTCGAGGGTCAGCTCCCGGCCCGCCAGCGGCCCCGGTCTGACATAAAACGACGCGTCGACCTTGCCCCGGCGCGCGGCCGCGCCGATCGCGCGGCGGAATTCGGCCTCCGACGCGCGCAGCTCCTCCGGCAGGCGCAGGCCGACCTCGAGATAGCGGTGATTGACGCTGCGGATCTCCCAGGCGAGCTGCCCTGACGGCGTAGCCCGTTCCGCGTGCGCGAATCCCGTCATGCTCCTCAACATGGGCTGCTCATGTAAGCTTCACCGCAGTCTAGCAGGGGGGCGTCGGTCCGAGGACCGCGGGCAGCCAGCGTGGCGATCGAATCCGCCGAGTTCAGCCTGACCGGCGATCGCGAAGACAACCAGGACCGCGCCGCCGTCATCGCCGGCGAGGGCGCGTCGCTGGTCGTCGTCATGGACGGCATGGGCGGCCACGCCTGGGGGGCGCGCGCGGCGGAGACCGGCTGCAAGGTGCTGATCGAGCTGTTCCGCGCCGAGACCAAGCCCCTGTTCGACCCGCTCGGGTTCCTGCACCTGGCGCTCGGCCGCGCGCACGCGGCGGTGGTCGCGCTCGGCACCAAGCTCGCCATCGACATGCGGCCGCGCGCGACCTGCGCCGTCTGCGTGGTGCAGCGCGGCGAGGCCTGGTGGGCGCACATCGGCGACAGCCGCGTTTACCACCTGCGGGGCGGGGCGGTGATCGCCCGCACGCGCGACCACAGCCACGTCGAGCAGCTGCTCCGCGAGGGATCGATCCGCGAGGACGAGGTGCCCGGGCATCCGATGCGCAATTTCGTCGAATGCTGCCTCGGCGGCGAGTCGATGCTGCCCGAGATGACGATCTCGCGGCGCCAGCCGCTCGAGGACGGCGACGTGATCATGGCCTGCACCGACGGCGTGTGGTCGAACCTCAAGGACCCGGAGATCGCGGCCATGCTGAGGCCGCAGGCCGGCGGCAACGGCAGCGCCCGGCCGGCGCTGCAAAAGCTGGTCGAGCGGGCAGTGGCGGCGGCGGCGCCGCACAGCGACAATGCCACGGCAGCCAGCCTCGTCTGGCGCCACTGACCGGATCACGGAGTCTCCCATGCGACCAGGCGGCCGGGCAGCCGACGAACTGCGGCCGGTGGGCTTCACGCGCCGCTTCACCGAACACGCCGAGGGCTCGGTGCTGTGCGAATTCGGCGGCACGCGCGTCCTGTGCACGGCGAGCGTCGAGAACGGCGTGCCGCCCTTCCTGCGCAACAGCGGCAAGGGCTGGCTCACGGCGGAATACGGGATGCTGCCGCGGGCGACCCACACGCGCAGCGCGCGCGAGGCGGCGCGCGGCCGGCAGGGCGGCCGCACGCAGGAGATCCAGCGGCTGATCGGCCGTTCGCTCAGGGCCTGCATCGACCTCGCCGCGATCGGCGAGCGCACGATCACGATCGACTGCGATGTGCTGCAGGCGGACGGCGGGACGCGCACCGCCGCGATCACGGGCGGCTATGTCGCGCTCGCGGACGCGATCGACACGCTCATGATGCGCAAGCAGCTCGCCGCGAACCCGCTGCACGGGCAGGTCGCCGCGGTCTCGGTGGGCATCGTGCAGGGGGTCGCCGTGCTCGACCTCGAATACGCCGAGGACGTGGCCGCGGAAACCGACATGAACGTGGTGATGAATTCCGGCGGCGCCTTCATCGAGGTGCAGGGCACGGCGGAAGGCCACGCCTTCCGTCGCGAGGAGCTCGACGCCATGCTCGACCTCGCCGTCACCGGCACGGCACGGCTGTTCGGGCTGCAGCTCCAGGCGCGCCAGGGCTGACATGGGCCGACGGCGGCTGGTGCTCGCGACCGGCAATCCCGGCAAGCTGCGCGAGATGCAGGCGATCCTCGCCGATCACGGCCTCGAGGTCGTGCCGCAGTCGGAGTTCGGCATCCGCCCCCCGGTCGAGGACGGCGACAGCTATGTCGCCAATGCGCTCATCAAGGCGCGCAATGCCGCGTCCGTCACCGGATTGCCGGCGATCGCGGACGACTCCGGTCTCGAGGTGGATGCGCTCGGGGGACGGCCCGGAATCCACGCGGCGCGTTATTCGGGTCCCGAAGTGGACGCCGAGGCGAACAACAGCAAGCTGCTCGCCGAGCTGGCCGGCACGCCCGAGGCGGGCCGCGGCGCGCGTTTCCGCTGCGCGATGGTCTTCGTGCGCGAAGCCGCGGACCCGTCGCCGATCGTCGCGGAAGGCGCCTGGGAGGGCCGCATCGGCTTCGAGCGCCGCGGCCGCGGCGGCTTCGGCTACGACCCGCTGTTCATCGTCGCCGGCACCGGCGTCACCGTGGCCGAGATGGCGGAGGCCGCGAAGAACCGCGTCAGCCACCGCGGCCAGGCGCTGGCGGCGCTGGCCGAGAAGATGAAGGCGGCGGGGTGGTAGAAGCGAAGGGGCCAAGTGAAGGGGTCAGAGTGAAGGGGTCAGTGAAGGGGTCAGACCCGTTCATATTCGCAGGCGGTGCATCAGATTCGCGAATATGAACGGGTCTGACCCCTTCACTCTGACCCCTTCACTTGGCCCCTTCGCTTCTACCGCACGGTCTTGACGAGATCGCCGGGTTCGGGCTCGCCGTCCGGGTAGAGCTTGTTGAAGAGCCGCAGCTGCTGCAGCGGGTATTTCTCGATCGACGCTTCTGCGGCGAGCGCCTCCATCGTCGTGCCTTCGCCCGCGCGCACGATGCGCAGGCGATACGGCTCGGACAGCGCGAACTCGTTCGCGCGCATGCGCCGGAAGGTGTTGGCCGTCGACAGGAAGAAGGGATCGCCCGCGGGGACTTCGACGCCCGCGCGGCTCGCGCCCTTGAAGACCCACATCAGGTTGGCGTAGTAGATGATGACGTAGCGCACGTTCGTCGACTGCCCGAACGGCGACGGATCGCCGCGCACGATCCCGGTCCAGGCCTTGAGCCCGTTGATTTCCAGCGTCTCCGTACGCGCGAGCCGCTTGTTCGCGAGCCCCCGCGTCGCGAACTCGCGCGGATCGGTGAGGTCCGCGGGCGGCGCCTGGGTGCGGATCTCGATGTAGTGATCCTTCTTCGGCGCGATCGCCAGGATCTGGTCCGGCTGGTTCACGACCTGCCAGCCGCGCGGGAAGGCGAGCGTGAACTGCATGTCAGCGTGGTAGAAACGGTTGTCGCGCACCATCCCCTGGCGCGCGCTGGAGCCGACCGGCAGGCCGTTGATCGCCTGCAGGTAGCCGAGCCGGTTGGAGGTGTCGGCGGCCGCCGTGTCGGGCTTGCGTCCCGCCGCGGCGATGGCCTCCCTCAGGCGCGTGTCGTTGTCGGGGTGCGAGGCGAACACCCCGTGGTACAGCCGCGGGTCCCGGTTCTCGAGCCGCGCGCGCTCGCGCTCGAAGGTGTCCTGGTCCTTCAGCGTCGAGATCACCCGGATCATTGCCTCGGGGTCGTAGCCGGCCTTCGCGAGGTAGCTCGCGCCGAGGCGGTCCGCCTCGAGCTCGGCCTCGCGGCCGTAGCCGCTGATGATGGCCTGGCCGGCCATGTTGGTGAGGTCCGCGAGTGCCGGCATGCCGGTGAAAATGGCGGTCGCCGCGCTGGCGAGCCCGGAGATCATGCCCTTGCGATTCTGCTTCTTGAGGTGCTCGGCGGTGATGTGGCCGATCTCGTGGCCGAGCACGGCGGCCAGGTCCGCCTCGTCCTGGAAGTAGGGCAGGATGCCGCGCGAGATGTAGACGTAGCCGCCCATGGTCGCGAAGGCATTGACGTCGTCGGTGTCGATGATCGTGAAATGCCAGTCGAGGTGGGGCATCTCGCTGACCGCCGCGAGCTTCTCGCCGACGCGCTGCACGTACTCCTGCAGTTCCAGGTCATTGTGCACGCCCATCTGGCGCGTGAACATGACGTGCATCTTCTTGCCCGTCTGGACGTCCTTGCTCTCCTTCTGCGGCTTTTCGTCGGCGAGCGCCGCGGGTGCGCCGGCAATGGCGAGCGCCGCGGCGAGGGCGGCGAGGCGGGCGAACGTCCCTGTCATTCGGCGCATGGCAATCTCCGGGGCCGGTCCCAAGGGTACCGGTCCCGGATTAGATAAGGTGCGAGGCGGAAAGTTGACCGCCGCGGGGCGGTCCGGCGCCTTACTTCAGGCCGTACTTCTTCCGGAACCGGTCGACGCGGCCGCCGGAGTCCACGATCTTCTGCTTGCCCGTGTAGAACGGGTGGCAGTTCGAGCAGACTTCGACCTCGAGGTTCTGGCCGAGGGTCGAGCGCGTCTGGAAGGTGTTGCCGCAGGTGCAGGTCACCGTGATGTCGGTGTAGGTCGGGTGAATGCCTTCTTTCATCGCGGTGCTTCCCATGGCCGCCGAGCGTGGGGGCGCGCAGTCTAATGGCAAGGCCCCCGGCGTTCAAGGCAACCGGGGCTGCCGCGGGGCTGAAGATATAACTCGCTGGATTTACTCAAGAATTTTCCTTATCCACAAAATATGTGGATAACTCTGTGGACCGCCGGTCAAAGCGGGGATCCCGGGCCGTCCATTTCAGCATTAATGACGGTTTGATTAAATTTTGAGCAGGCCATATTCCCTATATTGGTCAATGGCTTAACGCAGGTCAGTTAACGCACCTCGCTAACAAAGTCGCGAAAGTCCCTATCCGGAACGAACCGGGAGGGTGCTGTGTACAACTCCCGGCGCTCGGATCGGGCGTTTTCCTCAGGCAGGAAGGCGGCGATCAACTCGTTCAGGAAGCGGAAGCCGGTCGCCGTCGGCCGGAATCGGCCCTGGATCTCCTCGATCAGGCCGCGCGCCGCCTGGGCCGCCAGCGCATCGCGCACGGCAGCCGGGGCCAGGCCCGTCGCGCCCTCGAACTCCGCGAGCGTGAAGCCCTCGACGAGCCGCAGGGTATTCAGCATGTACTCGAAGGCCAGCTCGGCCGCCGGCACCACACGCCGAATGGCGCCGGCGCGACCGGCGCCGCGCAAGTACTCGCGCGGTGAGCGCGGCTTCTCGGTGCGCCACACCTCGCCCGCCACGGTGGCCTTGCCGTGCGCGCCGGCGCCGAGGCCGAGGTAGTCGCCGAAGCGCCAGTAGTTCAGGTTGTGCCGGCACTGCCGGCCGGGCTGCGCGTAGCCGGAGACCTCGTACTGCGCGTAGCCCGCGGCCGCGAGCCGCGCCTGGCAATCGAGCTGCATCTCGAGGGCCGTGTCGTCGTCCGGCAGCGCGGGCGGGCGGTGGTGGAAGGCCGTCCCGGGTTCGAGCGTGAGCTGGTAGTGCGACAGGTGCGCGGGGCCGAGGGCGATCGCAGCCTCGAGGTCCGCGAGTGCGCCCGCACGCGCCTGCTGCGGCAGGGCGTACATCAGGTCGAGGTTGAAGTTGCGCAGGCCGGCAGCGTGCAGCTCCGCGACGGCCGCCTCGATCTCCCCCGGGCCGTGGATGCGTCCGAGCGCCTTCAGTGCCGCCGGGTCGAAGGACTGCGCGCCGAGCGAGACGCGGTTGATGCCTGCGGCGGCGTAGCCGGCGAAGCGCCCGTGCTCGATGGTGCCGGGATTCGCCTCCATCGTGATCTCGGCATCCGGCAGGAAGGGCAGGCGCGCGGCGAGGCCGGCGAGGAGCCCGGCGATCGCGTCGACGCCGAACAGCGAGGGCGTGCCGCCGCCGAGGAAGACGCTCGACACGGGGCGCCCCGCCGCGAGATCGAGGTCGCCCTCGAGGTCCGCAAGCAGCGCCGCGACATATTCCGCCTCCGGAAGCACGTCGGGGCGCGCATGCGAGTTGAAATCGCAGTACGGGCACTTGCGCACGCACCAGGGCAGGTGGACGTAAATCGAGATCGGTGCTGGCACGCCGACATTCTAGGCGCAGTGCGCTTGCCAGCCTTGATTCCTGCACTGCAGCATGACAGTCTGCGACGCGGGAAATCGATGACCAGCAAGCACTACCAGCTCACCAACGAGTCCACCGGCCGCTCGACCGAACTTGAGGCCCTTGCCGGGTCCGTCGGCCCCGACGCGCTGGACATCAGCACGCTGCTGAAGGACCAGGGCGTCTTCACCTACGACCCGGGCTTCATGGCGACCGCCGCCACCGCGAGCGCCATCACCTACATCGACGGCGACGCCGGCGTGCTGCTCTACCGCGGCTACCCGATCGAGCAGCTGGCGCAGCATTCGAACTTCCTGGAGGTGACCTACCTCCTGCAGAAGGGCGAGCTTCCGGATCGCAAGGAGCTCGAGGCCTTCACGAACTCGATCACCCGCCACACGATGCTCAACGAGTGGATCCTCCGGCTGTACCGGGGTTTCCACCACGATGCGCACCCGATGGCCATGGTCGCGACGATCGTCGCCTCGCTCGCGGCCTTCTACCACGACTCGACCAACATCTACGACGACCGCCACCGCGAGATCTTCTCGCACCGCATCGTCGCCAAGCTGCCGACCATCGCGGCGGCGGCCTACAAGCACGCGCTCGGCCAGCCCTTCATCTACCCGCGCAACGACCTCGACTACACGGCGAACATGCTGCACATGTTCTTCGCCGTGCCCTGCGAGACCTACGAGGTCGACCCGCTGCACGCGAAGGCGCTCGACCTGCTCTTCATCCTGCATGCCGACCACGAGCAGAACGCGAGCACTTCGACGGTGCGGCTCGCGGGCAGCACCGGCTGCAACCCGTACACGGCGATGTCCGCGGGCGTCTCGGCGCTGTGGGGCCCGGCGCACGGCGGCGCCAACGAGGCGGTCGTGGACATGCTCGAGAAGATCGGCGACGTGGACCACGTCCCCGAGTTCCTGGCAAAGGTCAAGGACAGCAAGGGCGGCGTGCGGCTGATGGGCTTCGGCCACCGCGTGTACAAGAACTTCGACCCGCGGGCGACGCTGATCCGCGAGATGGCGCACAAGGTGCTCGGCAAGCTTGGCCAGAGCGACAACCCGCTGTTCGAGCTCGCGCTCAAGCTCGAGGAAGTCGCGCTCAAGGACGACTACTTCATCAGCCGCAAGCTCTACCCGAACGTCGATTTCTACTCCGGTATCATCTACCGCGCGCTCGGCATCCCGCGCGAGATGTTCACCGTGATGTTCGCGATCGCGCGCACCGCCGGCTGGGTGGCGCACTGGCAGGAGATGATCGCGGACCCCGACATGAAGATCGCCCGTCCGCGCCAGCTCTACACCGGGCCGACTCGGCGCGACTACGTCCCGGTGACGAAGCGCTGATCAAGAACGAAGGGAACGAAGGGGTCAGACCCCTTCATACTCGCGGTTCGGCCTCGCCTTCCCGAATATGAAGGGGTCTGACCCCTTCGTTCCCTTCGTTCTTGATCAGCGCTTCGACCTCGGCGAGCGTCGCGCGGCGCATCGGCTTGCCGTCGACCGGCCCGGGCGGCGCCTGGCGGATGCCGTCCTTCGGGAAGATCGTCGCGTCCACCTCGTGGCCGCGCGCGGTGAAGCGCAGCGCCGGGTAGGCCTCGACGGCATCCCGCTGCGCGCGGAAGCGGCGTTCGGCGACCTCGTGGGGGATGCCCCGGTCCACGAGCCGCAGCGCAACCGCCTCCGGAGTGTCCGCGAACAGGTGCAGCGTGATGTCGTTGTGCGGCGTCGCCGTGCCCGACAGCAGCGGCCCGACCAGGCGCGGCTCGAACTCCGCGAGCAGCCGCATCGCCTCGAGGGCGCTCGTGCGCATCGCCGAGAGCGCGCTCGCGTGGGAGCCCGGATCGAACAGGCGCTGGTGCTCGGCGAGCGCCGACTCGATCTCGGTGTTCCTGGGCAGCACGGCGAGATCGGTCACGCCGAAGCGTTCCGCGGCCTTGCGCTTGGCGACGCCGTAGTCCCCGTGCCCGTGCTCCATCATGAGACGGGCCGCTTCGCGCGCGATGGCCTGGCGCATCATGTCGCCGCGCACGGATCGCTTCGCCACCGGCACCTCCAGCGCTAGAAAATCGGCTCGTCGTAGACCTGCGGCGCCTGTTCGCCGGCGGCCGCATCCGGACCCGCCGCACCGTCGGGCAGGTGCTCGGCGAGGAAATACTCGAACTCGGCGGACGGCTCCTGGCCGAACGCGCCCTCCGCGGGCGCGACGCGCGCGGTCACGACGCCGTCGGGCATCGGCAGTCGGCGCTGCGGCACGCCCGCGAGCGCCTCGCGCATGAAGTAGATCCACATCGGCAGCGCGGTCCGCGAGCCTTCCTCGTCGCGCCCGAGCGGGCGCTCCTGGTCGAAACCGACCCAGGCCGTCGCCACCAGGTCCGCGCTGTAGCCCGAGAACCAGGCGTCGCGCCCCTGCTGCGTGGTGCCGGTCTTGCCGGCGATGTCGTTGCGGCCGAGTGTGCGCGCGCGCTGGCCCGTGCCGCGGTTGATCACGTCGCGCAGCATGTCGGTGACGATCCAGGCATTCGCCTCGCTGATCGCGCGCGGCGCCACCGCCTCCGGCTCCGGCTGCGGCAGGCTGCCGCCGATGTCCGCGGCGCGCAGGATGCCGCCCTCGCCCACGGCCGGCACGAAAGCGGGCGGGTCGCCCGCGACCGCCGCGGGCGGCGCTCCGCAGTCGTTGCAGGCGACGGGCGCATCGGTCGCCTCGAGCACCGTGCCGTCGGCGGCGAGGATCCGGTCGATGACGTGCGGCCTCGTCAGCGAGCCGCCGTTCGCGAAGACGGCGAAGCCGTTCGCGATCTCGAGCGGCGTGAGCTGCGCCGTGCCGAGCGCCGCCGTCAGGTCCGCCGGGACGTGCTCGGCCGGCAGGCCGAAGCGCTGCACGTACTCGCGGGTGAACGGCACGCCGATGCGGCGCACCACGCGGATCGTGACCAGGTTGCGCGAGCGCGCCAGCGCGTCACGCAGCCGCGTCGGGCCGTAGAACCGGCCCGAGTCGTTGCGCGGCCGCCAGTCCTCCTGCCCGGGCGCCTCGCCCTCGGCCGGCAGTTCCGTGCCCTGGCCGATGCCGACCGCGGCGTCCGGCGCCTCGTAGACGACCGGCGCGTCGAGGATCACCGTCGCCGGGGACAGGCCCGCCGCGAGCGCCGCCGAGTAGATGAACGGCTTGAACGAGGAGCCGGGCTGGCGCCGCGCCTGGGTCACGCGGTTGAACTTGGAGGCGGCGTAGTCGAAGCCGCCCGCGAGCGCGACGATCGACCCGTCGCGCGGGTCGAGCGCGACGAAGGCACCCTGCGCCTCGGGCAGTTGGGCGAGCAGGGCCGCGCCCTCGCCCGAGGGCAGCACGTACACGACATCGCCGATCCTGAGCACGTCGCGCGGCGATTTCGGGGTCGCGTCGCCGGTCCGCGCCCAGCGGATGCCGTCCATGCCGAGGCGATAGCGCAGGCCGCTCCTTGCCACGACCGTGGCTTCTTCCGCTCCGGTGCGAACCACGACCGCGGGAATGAGCCCGCCGACGACCGGGCGCTCCGCGATCAGCGCGGCCAGCGCCTCGTCGTCCTGGTCGCGCACCTCGACGCGCCCGGCCGCGCCGCGCCAGCCATGGCGCCGGTCGTACTCGAGCACGGCGCTGCGCAGCGCGACGTCGGCCGCGCGCTGCAGCCGGCTGTCGACGGTGGTCACGACCTGGAAGCCGTCCGAGTAGATGCGCTCGCCGAACTTCTCGTAGAGCACGATGCGCACCATCTCGCCGACGTAGGGCGCGTCCACCTGCACGCGCGGGCCGTGCATCCCCCGCGAGACGGGCGTGTCCATCGCCGCCTGCCAGGCGGGCTCGTCCAGGAAGCCGAGCTCCCGCATCCGCCGCAGCACGTAGGCCCGGCGGGCGGTCGCCTCGGCGACGCTCGCCACCGGGTTCTGGCGCGAAGGCGCCTGCAGGATGCCGGCCAGCAGCGCGGCCTCGGCCGCGTCCACCTCGCCGAGCTGCTTGCCGAAATAGGTCTCGGCCGCCGCGGCGAAACCGTAGGACCGCTGGCCGAGGAACTGCGTGTTCACGAACAGCGTGAAGATCTCCTGCTTCGTGAGTTCGTTCTCGAGCGAGAGGGCGAGGAACACCTCGCGCAGCTTGCGGCGCAGCTGCTTCTCCTTGGTGATGAGCGTCGTGCGCACCAGCTGCTGGGTCAGCGTGCTGCCGCCCTGGGTCGCCTGCATCGTCGTCGCGGCGACGAACACGGCGCGCGCGATGCCCTGCCAGTCGACGCCCGGATGCTCGAAGAAGCGGTCGTCCTCGGCGGCGAGCACCGCCTGCACGACGACTTCCGGAATCTCCTCCCAGGTGACCGGGACGCGGCGTTGCTCGCCGAGCTGGGCGAGCAGCTTGCCGTCGCGGCTGTATACGCGCAGCGGGACCGCGAGGCGCACGTCGCGCAGCACGGCGACGTCCGGCAGCGTCGGCTTCAGGTAGTAGAAGGTCGCCAGGAATGCGAGGCCGACGAGGCCCGCGATCGACACGACGACGGTGGCCGCGATGCGCAGGCGGCGGTTCAGGGGCGTGATCACCGGGAGCGATTATGCATAGTAATGTCCGGCACTGCCGGGACCCGGGTCGCCGGCCCGCGACGCCGGGACCGTGACGCCAGACACGGTTGGTGGGCCCGTTCGAGTGCAGCATCGCAGGCGGATCCGGTTCCGGAGGCCCGTGGGGCGCGAAAGGCCGGATGCGGGCGTTCAGGGCCGGGGCAGGAGCCCCGGCCGCAGCCGTGGGCCCGGGAATCCGGGCCGAACTGCGGGCCGGGTCACGTTCAATTTAACAGTTGCTTGCTATATAGTTGACCGCTGACTTGACCCAGAATTGCGATTGGCTGCGTAATAGCCTGACCTGAAAAGGAAATTTCTGTGCTCAAGCTGCCGAAAATCTCACTGGGACGGAGCTACTCGCCGCTGATCGGGCTGGACATCACGACGTCCTCGATCAAGCTGATCGAGCTCTCGCAGTCGGGCGGCCAGTACCGGGTCGAGGCCTACGCGGCCGAGCCGACCCCGCACAACGCGATCAACGAGAAGGCGATCGTGGATGCCGCGGCGGTCGGCGACGCCATCCGTCGCGCGGTCAAGCGCTCCGGCGTGCGCGCGCGCGAGTGCGCGGTCGCCATCTCCGGCGACGCGGCCATCACCAAGGCCGTGCAGATGCCGAAGAACCTGTCGGACGCCGAACTCGAGCAGCAGATCGAGATGCAGGCGGACCAGTACATCCCCTTCCCGATGGAAGAGGTCAGCTACGACTTCCAGGTGCTCGGGCCTTCCGAAAAGGACCCGGACATGCGCGACGTGCTGCTCGTCGCCTCGCGCTCGGAGAACGTCGAACAGCGGGTCGCGGCGGTGAACGCCTCGGGCCTGGTCGCCAAGCTCGTGGACGTCGAGGCCTTCGCGCTCGAGAATGCCTGCAAGCTGCTCACCCACCAGATGCCGGACGGCGGCATCGACCGCACGATCGCCGTCGTCGACTTCGGCGCCAGCACCACCACCTTCAGCGTGCTCAAGAACCTCGTGGTCGTGTACACCCGCGACTTCGCCTTCGGCGGCCAGCAGCTGACCGAGGAGATCATGCGCACCTACGGCCTCTCGATGGAGGAGGCCGGGCGCGCGAAGAAAGAGGGCGGGCTGCCGTCGAACTACCAGCCCGAGGTGCTCGACCCGTTCATCGACGACATGACCCAGCAGGTCAGCCGCTCGCTGCAGTTCTACCTGGCCTCGGGCAGCGGCCGCAGCCAGCCGGAGCAGATCCTGATCTGCGGCGGCTGCGCCAACATTCCCGGCGTCGCGGACGTGATCGCGAGCCGCGTGGGCATCCCGGCCGAGCGCGGCGACCCGCTCGGACAGATGAAGATTTCCTCGAAGGCCAAGGCCCTCGGCGTGACTCGGGACGCGACGGCGCTGCTGCTCGCGTGTGGTCTGGCACTGCGGAGTTTCGACGAAGATGCCAAGTATTAACTTACTGCCCTGGCGGCAAGCCCTCCGCCAGCGGCGCCGGAAGGAGTTCCTGATCGGGATCGGCGCGGCCGTCGGCCTCGCCGCGCTGATCACGCTGCTCGCGCACCTCGCGGTGAGCTCCATGATCGACGCCCAGAACCGCCGGAACGACCTCCTGAAGGCCGAGATCGCCGAGCTCGACAAGGCGATCGAGCAGATCCTCGCGCTCGAGGAGCAGAAGGCGCGGATGATCTCGCGCATGGAAGTCATCGACCGCCTGCAGGCCAGCCGGCCCGAGGTGGTGAAGCTCTTCGACCAGATCGTCTCGACGCTGCCGGAGGGCGTGTACCTCACCTCGGTCAAGCAGTCGGGCAGGAAGCTCGAGTTCAACGGCGTGGCGCAGTCCAGCACGCGCGTCTCCGCCTTCATGCGCAACATCGACGCTTCCGAGTCCCTCACCTCGCCGGAGCTGAAGGTCATCCAGACCGGGTCCGGCACCGGGCCCGGCGCCCAGTTCACCCTGTTCGCCTCGCAGCGGGCGCCCGCCGGCGAAGAAGCCGAGCAGGGCGGGAAACGCGCGACGCGCGTTTCGGAGGCGCGGAAATGACTTTCGTCGAACAGCTGAAGCAGCTCGACTTCAAGGACATCGGCCGCTGGCCGTTCCCGTTCCGCGCGCTCGGCGTCGCGATCGTGCTGGTCTTCGCGACCCTGCTGCTGGTCTGGTATTTCGTCTGGGGCGAGAACGGCAACCGGCCTCAGCTCCTGAGGGCGCAGGCCGAGCAGAAGTCCCTGTGGGCGACCTTCGACGAGAAGCAGCGCAAGGCCGCGAACCTCGAGGCCTACCGCCAGCAGCTCGCGGAGATCGAGCGCACCTTCGGGGCGATGCTCCGCCAGCTCCCGGGCAAGACCGAAGTGCCCTCGCTGCTGGTCGACATCTCGCAGACGGGCCTCGCGGCCGGCCTGCAGGAGCGGCTGTTCCAGCCCGGCAGCGAGACGAAGATGGATTTCTACGCGGAGCTGCCGATCAAGATCCAGCTGACCGGCGGGTACCACGAGTTCGGGCAGTTCGTGTCCGGCATCGCGGCGTTGCCGCGTATCGTCACGCTGCACGACATCGAGATCACCCGCGGCGCCACGCGCGGCGGCGCCCGTCGCGGCGCGCCCGCGCCGACGGACTCGCTGACGCTCAACCTGACGGCCAAGACCTACCGCTACCTGGACGAGGGCGAGGCCGGCGCGCCCGCCGCCGAGGAGAAAGGCAAGAAGGGCGGCAAGACCCGGCGCGAGCGTGAACAGGAAAAGAAGACATGAGCGAGGGAGCCATGCGCAAGATCCTCACCGTCGCCGGCATCGCCGCGACGCTCGGTCTCGCGGGCTGCGGCGACGGCCTCGACGGCCTGCGCGCCGAGATCGAGAAGGCCAAGCAGCGCCCGGGTGGTCGCATCCAGCCGCTGCCGGAAGTGCGGCCCTACGTGAGCCACGAATACCAGATGCTCGACCGCCGCTCGCCGTTCCTGCAGAGCCTCGCCGGGGAGAACCCGACCGGGCCGCGCCCGGATTCGCAGCGGCCGCGCGAGTACCTCGAGCAGTTCCCGCTCGACACGCTGAAGATGGTGGGCACGCTGCGCCTCGGCGGCGGCAACTACGGCCTGGTCCAGACCAAGGACGGGCTGATCCACCGCGTGCTGCCCGGCAACCACCTCGGCCAGAACGACGGCCGGGTGATGGCCGTGTCCGACGCGCGAATCACCCTGGTCGAGATCATTCCTGACGGACTTGGCGGATACCTCGAGCGCCCCGCGGCATTGGCCCTGGCCGACTGATTTTTGGGAGTAAGTCTGATGGCTGGCAACAACCGTACGACGGTGTCGAACATGAACACGGCGCGCAGCTTCGTGCTGCGGCTGGGCGGCGCGCTGGCGATCCTCGCCATCGCCTGGTCCCAGCTCGCGTCGGCCCAGGGCGCCGCCCGGCTGACGGCCGTGGAAGTGCTGCCGATGCAGGGGTCCACCCTGCAGGTCCGGCTGCGCACGGACGGCCCCGCGCCCCAGCCGCTGACTTTCACGATCGACCGTCCGGCGCGGTTGTCGGTGGACCTGCCCGACGTCGGGCTCGCCCTCGAGAACCGGCGCATCGACGTCAATGCCGGCGGCGTGGACACGATCGTCGCCGCCGAGGCCACGGGCCGCACGCGCGTCGTGTTCAACCTCGATTCGCTCGTGCCCTACAGCGCGGTCGCCGAGGGTGACAGCGTGCTCGTGACGCTCGGCAGCGCCGCCCCCGCCGGAGCGCAGGTTGCCGCGGCCGGCGCTCCCGCCGCCGCTCCCGCGGGCGGCCGGACGATCAAGGGCGTCGATTTCCGCCGCTCGCCGGAAGGCGCCGGACGCGTCGTGGTGCAGCTCTCCGACCCGGCGACGCCCGCGAGCCTGAAGCAGGAAGGCAACCGCGTCATCGTCGACTTCAGCGGCGTGACGCTGCCCGAGGACCTGATGAAGCGCTTCGACGTCGTGGACTTCGCGACGCCGGTGACGACGTTCGACACGATTCGCGCCGGCGGCGGCGCGCGCCTGGTGGTCACGGCGACCGGCGACTTCGAGCAGCTCGCCTACCAGGCGGACAACCAGTACGTGGTGGAGGTCCGTCCGCGCCCGCGCGCGACGGCCGCCGTTGCCGACAAGGACAAGGTCTACACCGGCGAGCGGCTGACGCTCAACTTCCAGGACATCGAGGTCCGGCCGCTGCTGCAGCTGCTGGCCGACACCAGCGGGCAGAACATCGTGGTGTCCGACACGGTCCGGGGCCGCGTGACGCTGCGCCTGCAGAATGTCCCCTGGGACCAGGCGCTCGACATCGTCCTGAAGACGAAGGGCCTCGACATGCGCCGCAAGGACAACGTGATCCTGGTGGCGCCGCAGGCCGAGCTCGCGGCCCAGGAGAAGGCCGAGCTCGAGGCGCAGAAGGATATCCAGGAGCTGGCGCCGCTGCGCACCGAGTTCCTGACCGTCAACTACGCGAAGGCGACCGAGCTCGCGCGCCTCGTGAAGTCGGGCGGCGGCGGCTCGCTGCTCTCCGCGCGCGGCAACGTGACCGTGGACGAGCGCACCAACACGCTGCTCGTGCAGGACACGGCCGAGAACCTCACGGCGATCCGCAACATGGTCGCGACGCTCGACATCCCGGTCCGCCAGGTGCTGATCGAGTCGCGCATCGTGATCGTCGCCGACGACTTCAGCCGCGACCTCGGCGTGCGCGCGGGCTTCACGCGCGTCTCCGACGACGTCAAGGACCTGATGGCGATCAGCGGCAGCGCCCAGGCGACCGACTCGATCATGGGCTCGGCGCTCGACAACCTGGCGAATTCCGGCCAGCCGTTCCCGGTCGAGGTGCCGTTCGGCCCGGCGTTCGAGCGCTACAACGTCAACATGCCGGTCGCGAACCCGGCCGGCCGCATCGCCCTGTCGATCCTCGACTTCGACGACTTCCTGATCGACCTCGAGCTGTCGGCCGCCCAGAACGAGGGCCGCGGCGAGATCAAGTCGACGCCGCGCGTCATCACGGCGAACCAGCGCGAGGCGATCATCGAGCAGGGCGTCGAGATCCCGTACCAGGAGTCGGCGTCCTCCGGCGCGACCACCACGCAGTTCAAGAAGGCGGTGCTGTCGCTCAAGGTGACGCCGCAGATCACGCCGGACGACCGCGTGATCCTCGACCTCGTGGTCACCAAGGACAGCGTCGGCCAGCTCGTGCCGAGCGCCACCGGCGGCTTCGTGCCCTCGATCGACACGCGCAACATCCAGACCCAGGTGCTCGTCAAGGACGGCCAGACGGTCGTGCTGGGCGGCATCATGGAGACGGAGCGCCGCGACACCGTCAAGAAGGTGCCGGGCCTCGGCGACGTGCCGGTCCTGGGCGGCCTGTTCCGCACCAAGGGCAAGGTCAACAACCGCGACGAGCTCCTGATCTTCGTCACCCCGAAGATCCTGCGCGAGGGCTCGTCGATCGAGTGACCCGGTCCCCGCGGGGAACCCTGACGGCCGCCTTCGGGCGGCCGTTTTTTTGCGATGGCGGCGGGGAAGCGAGGAGGGGACCGTCCCCGTGAATGAAGGGGTCAGACCCCTTCAGCGGCGGGGCTGCCGTTTGAAATACGATACGAGTTGCTGAAGGGGTCTGACCCCTTCATTCACGGGGACGGTCCCCTTGCGCAGCGTGTTCCTGATAGGCCCCATGGGGTCGGGCAAGACGGCGGTCGGCAGGGCGCTGGCGAGCCGCCTGGACCTGCCGTTCGTGGACAGCGACGCGGAAATCGAGTCGCGCACCGGCGTCGACATCGCATACATTTTCGAGCGCGAGGGCGAGGAGGGTTTCCGGATCCGCGAGCGGGACGTGATCGATGCGCTGACGCAGCGGCCCGCGATCGTGCTCGCGACCGGCGGCGGCGCCGTGCTGCTGCCGGAGAACCGCGAGCGGCTCGCCGCGCGCGGCACCGTCGTCTTCCTCGACACGACGGTCGATCAGCAGCTCAAGCGCACGCAGCGGAGCCGGCACCGCCCGCTGCTCACGGGCACCGACCGCCGCGCCCGCCTGCAGGAGCTCGCGGCCGTCCGCGACCCGCTCTATCGCGCGATCGCCGCGATCACGGTGCGTACCGACGGCAGGGCGCCGACGGCGGTCGCCACGGACATCGCGCGCGCGCTTGCGGATGCAGGCGCGCGATGATGCAGCGCCTCGACGTCAGGCTCGGCAAGCGCGGCTATCCCATCCTCGTCGGTCCCGGGCTCCTGGGCGATGCGCAGCTGCTCGCGGAACATGCGGGCGCCGGCAAGCTGCTGGTCGTGACCGACGACGTGGTCGGGCCGCTCTGGCTGCCGCGCCTCGAGCAGGGCCTCGCCGGACGGACCTTCGAGGTCTGCGTGCTGCCCGGGGGCGAGGAACAGAAGACGCTCGGCAACGTCGCCGTCATCATCGACGCGCTGGTCGCCGCGCGGCTGAACCGCGACGGCATGGTGCTCGCGCTCGGCGGCGGCGTGATCGGGGACGTCGCGGGATTCGCCGCCGCCTCCTACCAGCGCGGCATCGCCATCGTGCAGCTGCCGACCACGCTGCTCGCGCAGGTCGACTCCTCGGTCGGCGGCAAGACCGGCGTCAACCACCCGGGCGGCAAGAACCTGATCGGCGCCTTTCACCAGCCGACCGCCGTGCTCGCGGACACCGACACGCTGTCGACGCTGCCCGACCGCCAGCTGCGCGCGGGTCTCACGGAGATCGTCAAGGCCGCGCTGGTCGCGGACGCGGCATTCTTCGCCTGGCTGGAGCAGAACCTGCCGCGCCTGCTGGCCAGGGACTCCGCGGCGCTCGCGGAGGCGATCCTGCGCGCCTGTGCGATCAAGGCCGCGATCGTCGCCGAGGACGAGCGCGAGCACGGCCGGCGCGCGCTGCTCAACCTGGGCCACACCTTCGGCCACGCGATCGAGACGGGCGCGGGCTACGGCGCCGTGCTGCACGGCGAGGCCGTCGCCGCGGGCCTGGTGCTGGCCGCGGAGTTCTCCGCGCGCCTGGGCCGGCTCCCCGGCGCGGACGCGCGGCGGCTGCGCGAGCTCATCGCCGCCGCGGGCCTGCCCGTGGACCCGCCGCGGCTCGGCGCCGCGCGCATGCTCGAGCTCATGGCGATGGACAAGAAGGTGAAGGCCGGCGCGATCCGTCTCATCCTGCTGGATGGCATCGGGCGCGCTGCGGTCGCGGACGATTACCCGCGCGAGGCGCTCGAGCGGCTCCTGGAAGAGCGGGCCGGGGCATGAGGCGCGGCCGCGACCCGGACGCCGGGCTCGCGCCCTGGGCCGCCCTCGAGCGCAAGTCCCGCGGCCGCCGCCACGCCGAGCCGCCCGCCGACTGGCGCGGCGAGTTCCAGCGCGACCGCGACCGCATCATCCACTCGAACGCCTTCCGCCGCCTCGTCTACAAGACGCAGGTGTTCATCAACCACGAAGGCGACCTGTACCGCACGCGCCTCACGCACTCGATCGAGGTGGCGCAGATCGGCCGCTCGGTCGCAGCGGCGCTCGCGCTGTCCGAGCCGCTGACCGAGGCGATCTGCCTCGCGCACGACCTCGGCCACACGCCGTTCGGTCACGCCGGGCAGGACGTGCTGAACGACTGCATGCGCGAGTACGGCGGCTTCGAGCACAACCTGCAGTCGTTGCGCGTGGTGGACGAGCTCGAGGAGCGCTACGCGGAATTCAGCGGCCTGAATCTCTGCTTCGAGACCCGCGAGGGCATCCTCAAGCACTGCTCGCTCGCCAACGCGCGCCGCCTCGGCGACCTCGGCCAGCGTTTCATCGAGCGTCGTCAGCCGGGCCTCGAGGCGCAGATCGCCGACCTCGCGGACGCCATCGCCTACAACAACCACGACGTGGACGACGGCCTGCGCTCCGGGCTGGTGAGCCTCGACGAGCTGCGCGGCGTCGCGCTGTTCGCGCGCCACCACGACGAGGTACTCGCGCGCTACGGCGAGCTGCCGGGCCGGCGCGGCGTGCACGAAACCGTGCGGCGCATGATCCACGACGTGGTGAGCGACCTGATCGAGGAATCGGGCCGCCGGATCGCGGCCGCGACGCCCGCCGACATCGAGGCGGTGCGGACCCAGCCCGGGCCGCTGATCGGCTTCTCGCCCGGGCGCGAACGCGAGCACCGCGAGATGAAGAAGTTCCTGCGCACGCGCCTCTACCACCACGAGAAGATGCAGGCCTCGCGCCTCGGCGCCGGGCGGGTTCTGGAGGGGCTGTTCGCGGCCTTCATGGCGGACGTCGGGCGCATGCCGCCCGGCCACCGGGACGCCGCGCTCGCGCTCGAGGCGGCCGGCGGCGCCGCCGGGCGCGCGCGCGCAGTCGCCGATTACATCGCCGGCATGACCGACCGATTCGCGTTCCAGGAGCACGCGAGGCTGGCGGGAGGCTGATAGCATGAGCGCCCGCCTGGAGGACCCCGTGAACCGAGCCGACATCCCCGCGCGCGAGCGCCTGATCTTCGCGATGGACGTCCCGACCGCGGACGACGCGCGCCGCCTCGCCGACCGGCTCGGCGACTCGGTGTGCTTCTACAAGCTGGGCCTCGAACTGTTCATGTCCGGTGGCGCCTTCGAGCTCCTCGACTGGATGGTCGGACGCGGCAACAAGGTGTTCCTCGACCTCAAGCTGTTCGACGTGCCGGCGACCGTCGCGGCGGCGGTCCGCAACCTCGGCAACCGCGGCGTGACCTTCACGACCGTGCACGGCAACCAGGCCATCATGGAGGCCGCGGCCGGCGCCGCCAGCGGCGTCGGCATCCTCGCGGTCACGGTGCTGACCAGCCTCGACCGCGGGGACCTCGACGACCTCGGGTTCAAGTGCGACGTCGAGGCGCTCGTGCTCTCTCGCGCGCGGCGCGCGCTCGCCGCGGGCTGCGTGGGCGTCGTGTCCTCCGGGCTCGAGGCGAAGCTGCTGCGCCAGGGCGTCGACGACCGCCTGATCGTGGTGACGCCCGGGATCCGGCCCGTGGAAAACCGGCCGGTGGACGACCAGAAGCGCGTGGTCGGCGTCGGCGACGCCTTCGCGAACGGCGCCGACTACATCGTCGTCGGCCGCCCGATCCGCGACGCCGCGGACCCGCGCGCGGCCGCCGAGTCGATCCAGGCGACGATCGCCGGGCACTTCGCCAGGCGATGAGCGTGCTATCGAACGACCGGCTGCTGCGGGCGCTGGCGCGCGAACCCGTGGACCGCACGCCGGTCTGGTTCATGCGCCAGGCGGGCCGCTACCTGCCCGAGTACCGCGCGACGCGCGCGAAGGCGGGGAGCTTCCTCGGCCTCGCCACGAATCCCGAGCTTGCCTGCGAGGTGACGCTGCAGCCGCTCGCGCGCTACCCGCTCGACGCCGCGATCCTGTTCTCCGACATCCTGATGATCCCGAAGGCCATGGGTGTCGGGCTCTCGTTCGCGGAGGGCGAAGGGCCGCGCATCGAACGGCCGGTGCGCACGGCCGGCGACATCGACGCGCTGCCGGTGCCGGACCCCGCCCGCGAGCTGCGCTTCGTGACGGACGCCGTGGCGCTGATCCGCCGCGAGCTCGCGGGCCGCGCGCCGCTGATCGGCTTCGCGGGCTCGCCCTGGACGGTCGCGACCTACATGATCGAGGGCGGCAGCAGCCGCGACTTCCCGAGGTCCAAGGGGCTGCTGTACGGCGACCCGCAGGCGATGCACCGCCTGCTCGGCAGGCTCGCGCGAGCGACCGCCGACTACCTCAATGCGCAGGTCGCGAGCGGCGCGCAGGCGCTGATGATCTTCGACACCTGGGGCGGGGTCCTGACCACGCCGGCGTACTACGAGTTCTCGCTCGCCTACATGGAGCAGGTCGTCGCCGACCTGATCCGCGAGCGGGAGGGCAGGCGGGTGCCGGTGATCCTGTTCACCAAGGGCGGCGGCGCCTGGCTCGAGCGACTCTCGGTCACCGGCGCCGACGCGCTGGGCGTCGACTGGACGATCGAGCTGTCGGCCGCACGGCGGGACACGCGCGGCCGGGTGGCGCTGCAGGGCAACCTCGACCCGGGTGCGCTGTTCGCCACGCCCGAGGCGATCCGCGCGGAAGTCGCGCGCGTGCTCGAGAACTACGGCCGCGGGCCGGGGCACGTGTTCAACCTCGGCCACGGCATCCAGCCGGGCGTCGACCCGGAGAACGTCGCGGCGATGGTGGCGGCGGTGCGGGAGCTGTCGCCGCAGTACCATGGAAACGGAGGGGACAGTCCCCTTCAGCGATAGGGTTTCCCAAGTTCAGTGACGGCGGAGGCTGAAGGGGACTGTCCCCATCGCGCCACTAGACCGCCCTGAGCTCGTCGCGCAGCGTCCGGCGCAGTATCTTGCCGACGTTGGTCTTCGGCAGCTCGGCGCGGAAGTAGACGTACTTCGGCACCTTGTAACCGGTCATCTCGCGCTTGCAGAAGGCGATCACGTCCTCGGCGGTGAGCGCCGGGTCCTTCCTGACGACGAACAGCGCGACGACTTCGCCCGAGCGTTCATCCGGCTGGGCCACGGCGGCGACCTCGAGCACGGCCGGCATCTGCGCCACCACGCCCTCGACCTCGTTCGGGTACACGTTGAAGCCGGACACCAGAATCATGTCCTTCTTGCGGTCCTCGATGAAGGTGCGGCCGCGCTCGTCCATGCGGCCGACGTCGCCGGTGCGCAGCCAGCCGCCGGGCAGCATCACCTTCGCGGTCTCCTCCGGCCGGTTCCAGTAGCCGCGCA